>CAZAEZ010000009.1:19784-133313 GCA_964484205.1 uncultured Saprospiraceae bacterium
AATTTTATGATGGGCGACCGTATTTTTGGCGACCATCCCAAACACCGGGTAACCGTTGGGCATCGGGCGACCGTTGGGGCATCGGGCGACCGCGAGGGTCGCCCCTACACAAAACATCAAAACAATATGACCGTCGACGCATTTTACGGCTATGCTTCCGTACTGATCTTTGTCCCCTGGCTGCTGTTGATTGCAGCCCCGAACTGGCGTTACACCGAGCCGGTGGCTTTCGGGTCGGCGCTGGTGCTTTCCCTGGTGGCGGCCTGGTTTACCTTTCATTATTTGACAAACGGCGAAGCCGGCGGCAGCTTGTTGTCGCTGGAGGGCTTGAAAAACCTGTTCCGAAATCAGGCGATGGTACTCACGGGCTGGTTCAACTATTTGTCGTTTTGCCTGCTGGTCGGCATCTGGCAGGTGCACGATGCCCGGCAGGAAAAAATTTCGCACCTGGCCGTAGTGCCCGGCCTGATCCTGACCATGCTGGCCGGGCCCGCGGGTTTGCTGGTGTATTTGCTGGTGCGTGCGGTGCGCAAGGGGAAATGGGAGGTTGGGTGAAGGTAATCCGCACTCGTCCTACGACTTCAAGTCGTAGGACGAGTAGCCTTCATATCCGAAGTATTTGTATTTTGCAGGAGTTAAAAAATTGTTCACTCCAAATGTTGTAACACCATGAAACAGCTCCTGCTACTCGCCTTTCTCGCCCTTTCCACTCCCGCTTCCGCCCAACTTTTTGTCGATTCGCTCACCTATACCGCCGAAGGGCTGGTCATGGACTTTTTTGATGGTACTTGCGTGGATGTACTCGCTGTAGATTACACCGGCCAGCCCGGGCAAAAAACGTTTTTTGAAGGTTCGCAAAGTGGCTTGGGGGTAAATGCCGGGATTATTTTAACGACCGGTGAAGCGTTCGTCGCGGTTGGCCCGAACGACAAAATGGGACTCTCCGCTGGTTATGGTACATTTTTCCCGCCTGGAAACACGCCGTTTGGACAATTTATTCAGACCGCAACGAATAATGCCGCCAGTTTTGACTGGTCGGTGTTGCACATCACGCTGGTACCGCATACCGACTCTATTGGTTTTAAATATGTTTTCGCTTCGGAGGAATATTGCGAGTACGTCGGCACCCAATTCAATGACGTATTCGGCTTTTTGATTTCCGGACCCGGCATTTCAGGTGTGCAGAATATTGCAATGATTCCCAACAGCGCTTCACCAGTTTCGATAAACAATTTAAACCATTTGACAAACTCGGGTTTTTATCGAAACAACATGCCTGCTGATACGACTTTTAACTTCTGCGGCCAATCCCCCTCCACGGATCCAATGACGCAATGGGTGCAATACGACGGCACAACCACTGTCCTGACTGCCAGCGCCACCGTCATCCCGGATTCGACCTACGAGGTTTGGATCGGTATTTCGGACATAGGCGACGGGATTTGGGACTCCGGTATTTTCCTCAGCATTGAAAGCCTGTGCGGCGACAGCCTGCTCAGCCCGGTTTCGGCGTTTCAGGCGGTAACCAATGGCAACACGGTAAAATTTGACAACACCACCAAATACGCCACAGCCTGGCACTGGGATTTCGGCGACGGCGCCACCTCTACCGAGCGTTTCCCGGAACATACCTATGCCAACCTGGACCAGCTGTATACCGTGCGACTCGTGGCCACCAACTACTGCTGCGCCGATACGCTGTACACCACTGTGGGCGGCATGTCGGCAACCGGAGCCCCCGTCCAACCCGCTTGCCGGGTGTACCCGACCCGCTTCAACGACCTGCTGACCATTGAACTGCCCGGACAGGTGCAGGATGCCCGCTTGCAGTTGACGGATGTTGCCGGAAAAATCGTGCTGCAACAGCTGCTGACCGGCAAGGCCGTTTTGAACACTGGAACCTTCCCTGCCGGCGCGTATATTTTGGAAATTTCAGCGTCCAACGGCTGGCGCTGGGTGTACCGGGTTTTCAAATGACCTGGAGGAGCAGCACTAAATCGTTAAAAAAATAGCGCGAATTTTCACCACCTTTGCTGCATAATTGCGGCATGATTACCATGTTGTCTCGGTGAAAATTGAACCTGTGCAGTTGGTTTTCCCTTGCTTTTGCCGCAAACACACACACAACCGGTTTCCTGAAAAAAATGATTTCGGCGCCGGCGCTGACCATAAATTTTACACCCTTGGATTTTACTGAATTTGGCTTTCACCCCGACTTGTTGGATGGCATCGACTCGATGAATTTCAAAAACGCCACCCCCATACAGGAACAAGCAATTCCACAAATACTCGACGGCAAAGACCTGATCGGCATTGCCCAAACCGGCACCGGAAAAACGGCCGCGTTCATTCTGCCCATTCTGGATAAAATCATGGATACGCCCGAAGGGGAATACACCAAAGCCCTGGTCATCGTGCCCACGCGCGAACTGGCCATGCAGATCGACCAGGCGGTAGAGGCGTACTCCTACTTTACCGGCATTTCCAGCATCGCCGTGTACGGCGGCAGCGGCGGCAGCGAGTTCACCCGCGAACGCACGGCCATCAGCCGGGGCGTCGATCTGATCGTGGCCACGCCGGGGCGCCTGATCGCGCACATGAACATGAACTACGTCGACTTTTCGCGCCTGCATTTTCTGGTGCTCGACGAGGCCGACCGCATGCTCGACATGGGTTTTCAGCCCGACCTGATGCGCATCATCGACAAACTGAACCCCAAGCGGCAAAGCCTGCTGTTTTCAGCAACCATGCCCCAGGGCGTCATGAAACTCGCCCGCACCCTGCTGCACGATCCGGTGACGGTGAAAATCTCCTTGTCCAAACCCGCCGAAGGGGTCCGGCAAGGCGCCTATGTGGTGCATGACGAACAGAAGGTGCCGCTGTTGCTCGACATCCTGAAAGGGCGCACCGGCCAACGCGTGCTGGTGTTCAGCTCAACCAAACAAACGGTGAGCAAACTGTACCAAAAATTAAAATCCAAAAATCTCAACGTCGGCCACATCAGCAGCGACCTGGAACAAACCGAGCGCGAAAGAGTGATGCTGGCGTTCCGCAACAGCCAGATAGAATTTCTGGTGGCTACCGACGTGGTGAGCCGGGGTATCGATATCGACGGCATCGACCTGATCGTGAACTACGACGTGCCGCAGGATGCCGAAGATTATGTGCACCGCGTGGGCCGTACCGCCCGCGCCGCCCGCGAAGGCACGGCGCTGACGCTGATCGGCCCCAGCGACCAACGGCGGTTTCAACGGATCGAGGAACTGATCGGCAGCACGGTCGAAAAATTACCGGTGCCGGAAGCCCTGGGCGAAGTACCTGCGTATGCACCGGGCAAACAGCGTTCTTTTGGCGGCGGTGGCGGCCGTGGGCGCGGCAGATCATCATCGGGTGGCGGGAAGCCAAAAGGTGGCGGCGGAAGCGGTCATCGCCATAAGCGGGGCGGCGGAAAACGCGGACATGGCCCCGCAAAATCCTGATTGAATATTGCAACCATGAAAATACCATGCACACTTTGCCTGCTACTGCTGACAACCGCCGGCTACAGCCAAAACCTCGACGCCGAAAAGTCCCGTATTGAGGCCGAAATCGCTGCCGTCGAACGCCAAAAACTTGCCTTGCTGGAACAACTGGAACAGGTCCAACTCCAAACGATCCAACGCGACCTGAAGGAAGTCGGCCTGCCGTCCGAACAGTATATCCTGCACAGCGCGATGGCCCTCGAATACTCCGAGCCGCACGAACAGGCGCGCTGGGTGGCGCATATTATCCTGCCGGAAGTAGCCGAAGGTACCGTGGGCCGCACCAACGACTTCCGCCCCGATCCGCTGGTGCCCACAGGCACTGCGGTTGAGGAAGATTATTTCCTGAAAACCATGAACGCCAACGGCACCTGGGAGTACGACGGCTTTGGCTACGACCGCGGCCACCTGGCGCCTTCCGCCGACTTCCGGTGGTCGGCCACGGCATTGTCCGAATCGTACTTCTACTCCAACATGTCGCCGCAGGTGGCCGAATTCAACCGCGGGCGCTGGTCCGAACTGGAGGCGGTACTGCGCAGTTATGTGGAGACGCACCCCGGTGTGCAGCTGCTCGTGGTGACGGGCCCGGTGCTGGCGCCCGACCTGCCGGTGATCGAGCGCGGCGTCAACAAGGTGGCTATCCCGCAGCAGTTTTTCAAGGTTGCGCTGGACCTGAAAAACAAACGCACCATCGGCTTCATCATGCCCAACGCGCGGCTGACCTATCCGTTGGAAAACTTTGCCGTATCCGTCGACGCGGTGGAACAGCTTACCGGCCTCGACTTTTTCCACCGCCTGCCCGACAGTCTGGAAGCGGCGCTGGAAGCAGGCCTCGACAAAGCCGGCTGGCTGCCCGAGCTGGCCCTGGGCGACGTGGAGCCGATAGTGCAGCCCGGTTTGCCGCGCAACCACTTCAACACCGTGGTGGCCGGGCGCTACGTGGGTTCGGGTGAAGAAATAACCGTTTGCGGCACCGTCGTCGGCAGCCGCTACAGCCGGTCGGGCAACCTGTGGCTCAACCTCGACAAGCAGTACCCCAACCAATTGTTCTCGGTTTTTATCCGGAAAGCCGACCTGGCAAATTTCAGCGAAGACCCGAAAGCCGCATACGAAAACCGGCAGCTGTGTTTTACCGGCAAAGTCGAAAATTTCAACGGCACGCCCACGATGAACATCGACCGGGAGGAGCAGGTAAATTTGTATAAATAGCCCTACAGCTCCAGCCGCAACACCGGCCGTGTTTCCGAACGCCGGGCCACTTCGTGAAAGCCCGCCTGCAGGAATGCCGCTGCAATGCCCGTCCAGGCAAACACAGCGGGCATATTTTCCTGTTTGGGTTCGACCGGGTAGGCCTCCAGGATGCGGGCGCCGTGGCGCCGCGCAAAGTCGGCCGCTGCGGCAATCATCCTGCCGCTCATGCCTTGCCGGCGGTATTTTTTTTCGATAAACAGGCAGCTGATACTCCAAACCGGCTGATCGTCGACGGGTTTAAGGATGCGGGAACGTTCGAGGCCCGGAAAATCGGGCCGGGGCCCCACCGAACACCAGGCTGCCGGAGCGCCGTCCACGAAACCGATAATGCCCGGTTGAGCGCCGTTTTCGACCAGCGACCGCATGGCGTCGCGGTTGCCGGCGCCCTTGCCGGCTTCGTATTGTTGGCGCGGCAATCGCCAAAGCATACACCAGCATCCGCCGCAGGCGCCATTGGGACCAAACAGGGTGCTGAACGCCGTCCAGGTGTCCGGGGTGAGTGGGAGCCATGAAAATGTAGCCATATCAAAATTCCAATTCTCGGTTACCTTTGGAGTGGTTTGGGCGACCTCAAACGCGCCTTTTCATCAAGACCGGTTTTTTCCCGGCGTACAAGTTTAGGAGTTTATGCAGAGTTTTTCGGAGGTAAAAAAATTTGGCACTGCGCCAGTGTTTTTCACGGCAATTTCCACCATTCTGGGGGCGGTTATGTTTTTGCGTTTTGGCTTTGCAGTGGGCAATGTCGGCTTTTTGGGTACACTGGCTATAATTCTTATCGGGCATATGGTGACCATACCGACCGCCATGGCAATTGCCGAGATTGCCACCAATCAAAAAGTGGAAGGCGGCGGGGAATACTACATCGTTTCGCGTTCTTTCGGTTTGGTCATCGGCTCCACGATCGGGATTGCGCTGTACCTCTCGCAGGCGATCAGCGTGGCATTTTACATTATTGCCTTTACGGAGGCATTCAGTGCCTTGTTTGCCTGGGTCATTCAAACGTACACGCTTCCGTCCTGGCTGATCTGGCTGCTCGAGCAAAAACAAACGATCGGAATTCCGGCCCTGCTCGGCCTTACCTACATCATGCTCACCAAAGGCGCCGACCTTGGGGTGAAAACGCTGTACGTGGTTGTGGCCACGCTCGGAATTGCACTGGCCGCTTTTTTCCTGGGGCAAACCGATTATGCCCAAACCACCGATTTTGACCCCATGGCCACCGTAACGGACGCCGTTAAAATGGACGAGCCCCAACTCGCCGGATTGGTCGACACCACCGCCACGACCATACTCCCGACGGATACAATCCGCCCGGATGCTTACGACGGTCCCACCATCGGCCCGGCTGCGGCCACACCACCGGCTGAGCCGCCGGTCAACCCGCTCATCCCGATCGGATTTTTCACCGTGTTTGCCATTATTTTTCCCGCGTTTACGGGCATGACGGCCGGTGTGGGGCTCTCGGGCGACCTCAAAGATCCCGGTCGGTCCCTCCCGCTGGGCACCATGGCCGCCACCCTCACCGGGATGGTCATCTACGTGTTTATTGCATACCAACTGGCCGTATCCGCCAGCCCCGCAGACCTTGCCGACACCTCAAAACTGGTGATGGCCGATATTGCCTGGCAGGGCTGGTGGCTGATCCCGATCGGGTTGGCCGCAGCCACGATCTCGTCGGCCCTGGGCTCCATCATGGTGGCGCCGCGAACGCTGCAAGCCATTGCGCGCGACCAGATTTTTCCCACGCCTAAAATAAATGAGTGGTTGTCGGAGGGCAAAGGGGCCAGCGACGAGCCGTTCAACTCCACGTTGGTGACGGTGGCCATCGCCGGGGCATTTATTTTGATGGGCGCGCTGGACATGGTTGCGCAAGTCATTTCCATGTTTTTTATGGTGACCTACGGCTCGCTGTGTTTGATCTCTTTTCTCAACCATTTTGCTGCCGACCCTTCGTACCGTCCGCGGTTCAAATCGCACTGGGTGATCTCGCTGTTTGGCGCCCTGGCTTGTTTCGGCCTGATGTTTTTTATGGAAAGCAGCTATGCGCTGTTGTCCATTATTGCCATGCTCGGACTTTATTTTGCCATTACGCAATGGAACAAGGACAAACGCAGCGTTGCACTGATCTTTCAGGGCGTTATTTTCCAGTTCAGCCGGCAGTTGCAGGTTTTTTTACAAAAAGCCGAAAAAGAGCAAACCCGGAGTTGGCGCCCTTCGGCGGTGGCCGTTTCGGAACATTCGTTTCAGCGACTGGGCGCATTTCATTTGTTGCGCTGGATTGCGCACAAGTATGGTTTTGGGACCTACATCCACCAGATTCACGATTATTTGTCGCGCGAAACCAATCAGCGGGCTCGCGAATGCAAGGAGCGCCTGATTGAAATGGCGGAGTCGAGCCACAGCAATATTTACATTGACACGATGATCACGCCGTCGTACACGGCCGGGATTTCGCAGGTGATCCAACTCCCCGGCATAGCCGGCACGGAAAACAACCTGTTGATTTTTGAATTTTCAAAAAACAACCCTGCCGAGCTGGATAACATTCTCGACAATTTCAAACTGATCAAGTCGGTTGATTTTGACATCATCGTGCTGGGCACGTCAGAGCGCGGGTATGGCCTGAAGCAGGAAATCCATATCTGGATCACCGCTTCCAATTACCAGAATGCGACGTTGATGATCCTGCTGGCTTACATCATCATGGGGCACAAGGAGTGGCGCCATGCGCAAATCAAGATTTTCGCCGTTTATCCGGAAGACACCATCGAAGCGGAACGCAACCGGCTGTTTTTACTCATCCAGGCCGGGCAGTTGCCGATATCCCCGAATAATGTCGAGTTTATTGTGCGCACGCACGATACGAACACGGATTCCATCATTGTGCAAAAGAGCCGGGATGCCGATTTGACCCTGGTTGGTTTCCGGACGGAAGCCGTAGACCGGAACGGCAAGGTCGTTTTTGAGGGCTATGAGTCGATCGGCAATATGTTGTTTGTGAATACTGCCAGTCAGAAGGAAATCAAATAAGTTGTAAGCACTTGAAAAACAACAGCATGGAGAAAAAACGCAGAAAAGCGCCCAGCCTCCTGGGGCAGTTTCTGAATAGTTTGCTGCGCCTTTTTTTCAGCCTCCCCACTTTTTTGGCTAAAGTACTTTTTAGCGTTGCCGGTTGGGGGAAGCGCCAGTTGGATAAGCTGATCAGCCTGAAGCAGCGATCGTACCTGCGTCGGGTTATTTTTAAAAGTGATACTCCGGAGGGTAAAAAGTTTGACACTATCCTGATCTTCCTGATTACTACCAGTGTAGTTGCCGTTATTCTGGAAACGATCTCCGATTTCCACCAATCTAACTGGTGGATTTTCTTTATCCTGGAATGGCTGTTCACCCTGATTTTTACCGTCGAGTATATTTTGCGGCTGTACAGTGCCCGCCATCCGGTGCGTTATGCGACTTCCTTTTTCGGTATGGTGGATTTGCTGGCGATCCTGCCGACGTATATCAGTGTATTTTTCATGGGGACCCAGCACCTGCTTATTGTGCGGGCCCTGCGGCTGCTGCGTATTTTCCGGATATTCAAAATGGGGCACTTCGTCAGCGAAGGCGCCGTAGTGCTGAGTGCCTTGCAGGCCAGCCGGACCAAAATTTATGTTTTTGTTTCCTTTGTGGTTCTGATGGCGATCATCATTGGGTCGATCATGTACATGGTGGAGGCGCCGCACAATCCGGCGTTTTCCAACATACCGGCCGGGATATACTGGGCGATCGTCACCCTGACAACCGTCGGATACGGGGACATTACGCCACTTACTACTTTGGGGAAATTTTTGGCGACCCTGGTGATGATCCTGGGCTATGGTGTCATCGCCGTTCCGACGGGCATCGTGACCGCCGAAATCAGCGGCCGGGTGATGAATCTGAAGGATGTGGTGTTTAAGGAATGCCCCAAGTGCCGGCAGCCGGAACACCACACCGGAGCCGCTTTTTGCCATCGTTGCGGCACAAAATTGTAACCCGGCACCTTGTTTTGCGTATAAAACCCGTGTCCAAGTGTTAAAACTGGGCATTTTGCATATGGCGGGCATTCTACTTACTTGTTTTGTGGCATAGTTTTGGGTTGAAATTAAATTTCATAATCCTGCCCCCCTCCAGGTGAAACAATCATATCCGCTAATCAAAAACCGTTATTTCACGCTTCGCATAAATGATTGTTACCCTACACACGTTTTCCGGTAGTCGCTTTTTTTCAAATGCAGGACCTAACGCGTGCCTGCTTGTCTGCCGGGTTATGAAACATTCCGTTCAACTGGTTTTTCTGTTGCTTTTTTGCCTTGCCGGCCGGCTTTGCGCCCAGGGTGGCGATGCCGTTTGCAACAGCATCTTTACGGCCGATTACGGTTGGATGCAGGATCAAACCGGCCTGGAGCATGGCTTTTTGCTCAACGGAAAATTCGGGGTTGGCTTTTGCGAATACCTTGAAATATGTGGGAAGTATCCCCAAGCCACGCAGTTGCCCGGTCTGGATCCGGTGCTTTGTTTCAAAAAAACGTCCGCTGGTTTTCACGGCCTGCGCCTCTTGCTCGAGCCTGCCATTGCCCGCCTGAATTTTCACCACGAACTACCTTACCGGAATACCTGGATGGCCGGCGCCTATGCCGGTGTCGACTTCAACCCGTACCTGGGTTTTCGCGGCTTTATTTTCAAAGCCATGAACGACGGCAAGATCAAACTGGATTTTGATAAATTATACCTCTACGGCGGTGAGTTTCGCCTGCGCCCGAATATTGGGAAAGGCCTGACGCCGAGCCTGATGCTTGGAGGCGGTTATTTGCGGGTAAACGACCGGTACATCCCGCGCGACGGCGAATCCCGGGTGGGCAACCAGTTTTTTGCCCAGGGCGGTTTTGGCCTTATGATTCCAATTACCGATTGTCTGCACCTTGTGGGCGGCGCCCGGGCTGTTTTATCTTCAAATTCAAGTGCCGCTCAAAACCGCAGTGCGGTTCGCGCCAGTTGCATGTATAATTTCGGTATTAAACTGGCTATTGGGAGACGGGTGCATTATCCCTGATTTTTTTAACTGGGGGTTGTTTAAATTAACAAGAGTCATCCCTAATTTTTTGGGGTGACTCTTGTTTTAATTTAACGCATTGCTAAACACAAGCTGTAGGCCGGCCTTATCAGTTATTTGCAACTTTCCACGAAATAAAAATCCCGAATTTTTCAGTATTGAAAAATTCGGGATGATTCATGTTTCAGGTCCGAACCGGAGGTTCGGGTTACTGTTTGACTTCTTCAAACTCTACATCTTGCGCATCACCGGCGCCGGCGCCGCCACCGTCAGGGCCTGCGGAGGCGCCGTCGGATGTGTTGCCGCTGTCGTTGCCGGCCGACTGCGTAGCCTGGTAAATTTCCTGGCTGGCAGCATTCCAGGCCTCGGTGAGCGTCTGGGTGGCTGTGTCGATCCGGTTGAGGTCTTCGGCCTTGTGCGCTTCACGCAGGTCGCCGAGGGCTTTCTCAATCGTTTCTTTATGGTTGGCCGGCACTTTGTCGCCAAACTCCTTGAGTTGTTTTTCCGTCTGGAAAATCAGCGTATCGGCCTGGTTGAGTTTTTCCACGCGTTCGCGGGTCTGCCGGTCGGCGTCGGCATTGGCTTCCGCTTCGGCCTTCATACGGGCAATCTCTTCTTTGGAGAGGCCGGTGCTGGCTTCAATGCGGATGTTTTGCTGTTTGCCGGTGCCTTTGTCGAGTGCGGTGACCGAGAGGATACCGTTGGCATCGATGTCGAACGTGACTTCGACCTGCGGTACGCCACGCGGCGCCGGGGGAATACCGTCGAGAATGAAGCGGCCTACCGAGCGGTTGTCGCGCGCCATCGGGCGCTCACCCTGCAGCACGTGGATTTCCACCTGCGGCTGATTGTCGGACGCCGTCGAGTAGGTTTTCATCTTTTTCGTCGGCACGGTGGTGTTGGCTTCAATCACCACGTCGTACACGCCGCCCATGGTTTCGATACCCAGCGACAACGGCGTCACGTCGAGCAGGAGCACATCGGTCACAGAACCGCTCAACACACCGCCCTGAATGGCGGCGCCTACGGCTACCACCTCGTCGGGGTTCACCGTTTTGTTCGGTTTTTTACCGAAGAACTGCTCCACAGATTCCTGAATGCGCGGGATACGCGTGGAACCACCCACAAGGATTACCTCGTCGATATCGCTGGCCTTGAGACCGGCATCTTTGAGCGCCATGCGGCAGGGTTCCAGTGTGCGCTGCACCAGGCTGTCGACCATTTTTTCAAAAGCGGCCCGGCTGAGTTTTTTTACCAGGTGCTTGGGCACACCGTCGACGGCGGTGATGTACGGCAGGTTGATCTCCGTTTCCTGGCCGCTGGACAGTTCAATTTTGGCTTTTTCAGCGGCTTCCTTCAGGCGTTGCAAGGCCATCGGGTCTTTACGCAGGTCTACGTTTTCTTCTTTTTTGAACTCCGAAGCGAGCCATTCGATCACCACGTGGTCAAAGTCGTCGCCACCGAGGTGGGTATCGCCGTTGGTGGATTTCACCTCAAACACACCGCCACCCAGTTCGAGGATGGAGATATCGAAGGTACCGCCACCAAGGTCGTACACGGCGATGGTCATGTCCTTGTCGCGCTTGTCGAGGCCATAGGCAAGGGCAGCCGCGGTGGGTTCGTTCACGATGCGCTTCACATCGAGGCCGGCAATGGCGCCTGCTTCTTTGGTGGCCTGGCGCTGCGAGTCGTTGAAGTAGGCCGGTACCGTGATCACCGCTTCGGTGACCGGTTCGCCCAGGTAGTCTTCCGCAACTTTTTTCATTTTTTGCAGCACCATGGCAGAGATTTCCTGCGGCGTGTAATTGCGCCCGTCAATCTCGACACGGCAGGTATCGTTTTCGCCTTTAACAACTTTATACGGCACCCGGTCCACTTCGCTTGTGGATTCGCTGAAGCGCATGCCCATAAAACGTTTGATGGACGAAACGGTGCGTTTCGGGTTGGTAATAGCCTGGCGTTTGGCGGGTGCGCCGATTTTGCGCTCGCCATTGTCCAAAAAGCCGATCACCGATGGCGTCGTGCGGGCGCCTTCGTCGTTGGCAATCACAACGGGTTCGTTACCGACCATTGCGGCCACGCAGGAGTTTGTAGTTCCTAAGTCTATTCCTATTATTTTTCCCATAATCTTTAAAAGTTGGTTTGTGGGTTGTGGGTTACTGGTTACTGGTTGGATGGTTAGCACGTTTGGGAATGTGCATTCAGCCCATAAATAACAATGAATGTGCCATGCGGGGAAAACCTGACGGTTTGACAGGTTTAGGTTGGCAGCGTGTGTTTTTTTGGCAGAAAATATAGGTTAACGGTGACAGAGGGACACCTGCGGCCGGTAGTGTCGTTGATTTTCCCGGTTTCGCATGGAGACAAACAGGTCACGGCGCTTTGTGTTTTTTTTCAAAACATAATTCCAAAATTTAGTGAAAATGCTCAGCCGGGTGAAACAGAATTTTCCACGGAGCCTTTAATTATTCGAAAAATAATTTTTTAGGAAACTACCGGAAGCGGATTAAAAAAATTTTAAAATCTGATAAAAATTATCAAATACATTTGTCACCGCGCGTAAGCCTGGCATCCTCTTAACAGGCCCGCATTTTTCAAGTTTACCGGTAGCATTGAAAACAATCGCATAGCCAAAAGCGCAACAGGCTATACGGGTAAATGCTATACGCCTAATCGAAATTTCTCAACCAATTTACTTACTGTTTTTAACCAAAATCACTCTTTTCATGCTGCGATCTCTATTGCTAGTACCCGCCGTAGGCCTGCTTTTGTCGGGCAGTCTTTTTTCCCAACAACGCACTTGCGCCGCTCAGGAAATGCTACTCCAGCAACTGAAAGAAAACCCGGAACTCCAGCAAACACGCGATGCCATCGAACAACACACCAAACAATTCATCAGCAAGGGCGGCGCGACCGACCGCACGGTGGTTACCATCCCGGTGGTGGTACACGTTGTTTGGAACACCACGGCTGAAAACATCAGCGACGCGCGCATCCTGGCCCAACTCCAGGTGCTCAACGACGACTTCCGCCGCCTGAATGCCGATGCCGGCAACACGCCTTCAGGCTTTCAGGGTGTGGCTGCCGACTGCGAGGTTGAATTTTGCCTGGCCCAACGCGACCCCAGCGGCAATGCGACGACGGGCATCGTGCGCCGGCAAACCACGGTCACCTCTTTCGGTACCAGCGGCAACCCGGTTAAATTTAACAGCTCCGGCGGCAGTAATGCCTGGCCCCGCGACCAGTACCTCAACCTCTGGGTTTGCGACCTGAGCAGCGGCCTGCTGGGCTACGCTCAATTCCCGGGCGGCGGCGCCAGCACCGACGGTGTGGTATGCGATTACCTCTACTTCGGCACAACGTCTACCGGCGCCCAACCGCCCTTCGATAAAGGCCGCACGGCCACCCACGAAGTCGGGCACTGGCTCAACTGCTACCACATCTGGGGCGACGACGGCTCCTCCTGCTCCGGCACCGACCAGGTATCCGACACCCCCAACCAGGCCGATGAAAATTACGGCTGCCCGAGCTTCCCAACGGTCAGCTGCAGCAACGGGCCCAACGGCGACATGTTTATGAACTACATGGACTACACCGACGATGCCTGTATGAATATGTTCACCGCCGGGCAAAAAGGCCGCATGCAGGCCCTTTTCGGCGCCGGTGGCTTCCGGGCGCCACTGCTTTCCTCCCTGGGCTGTGTACCGCCCGGCGGCGGTGGCGGTTGCGGCACGCCGGGCAGCCTGGCAGCAAGCAGCATCACTCAAACAAGCGCCACAGTTAGCTGGGGCTCAGTTAGCGGAGCATCCAACTACAACCTCCAGTACAAAGTGTCCACCTCGTCTACCTGGACCACCGTTTCGGGCATTGGCGGCACCTCGTACAACCTCACGGGCCTGAGCGCCGGCACCACCTACAACTACCAGGTGCAGGCGAATTGCAGCGGCACTACCGGCTCCTACTCCGGTGCGGCTTCGTTTACCACTAGTAGCGGCGGCGGCGGTTGCAGTGACACGTACGAGTCAAACAACAGCCGTAATCAGGCAAAAACGATCCCGGTCAACCAGGCCATTCAGGCGCTGATCGGTACGTCCAGCGACAACGACTACTTCAAGTTCAACGTCACATCCAGCGCCCGGAACATCCGGATCGATCTGACCAACCTGCCTTACGATTATGACCTGCGCTTCTACCGCAACAGCAGCCAGGTGGCTATTTCACAAAATGCAGGCACTACGCCCGAACTGATCATTTACAACAACGCCAGCACGTCATACACGTACTACCCGCGGGTGTACGGCTACAACGGCGCATTCAGCAGTTCGCAGTGCTATACCCTGCAGGTCAGTGTCAGCAGCAGTGCATGGCGGACCGACGGCAGCACCGACGGCCAGGTAACCACCCTGGAAGTACCGGTTGACCTGGAAGTGGACGGATTTGCCATGTGGCCCAACCCGGCGATGGAACAACTCACCGTGGATGTGCCGCTGGAGCGCGACAGCGACGTACAGTTGACCATTTTCGACGCCGCAGGCAAAGCTGCCGTGCAGCAAAACCGGAGCATGGTGAAAGGTGAAAACCGCTTCGAACTCAGCTTGCAAACGCTGCACAACGGGGTGTACTTCGTACAAGTACGCAACGGCGACCAGACGCATACGCGGAAACTGGTGGTTCAGAAATAGGACATTGCACCACGGAGGCATGGAGTACACGGAGATTTCCCTTTTCAACAGGTGAATCTCCGTGTAATCCGTGCCTCCGTAGTGTTTGGCAGACCGGGCGGGCACTCGTCCTACGGCTCAAAGCCGTAGGACGAGTAAAACGCCTCCGTGCCTCCGTGGTGTTTAAAAAACTACTTCTGCCCTCCAAGACAAAACCCCACACTCGCCGCCACCAATTCCCGCGCTGTGGCCGGCAAATCCGCCTCCGGATACGGGTGCCGCCCGCCAAACACATGATCGGCGCCTTCGATCAGGCGCAACTCCGCCGCCGGGTTCCAGGCCTGAAGCCTGCGCGCCGCTGAAGGCGGTACCGAGCTGTCGGCACTGCCGTGCAGGATTAGCATGGGAATAGTCAATTCGCGCAATGCCGCGGGTAAATCAAAACGCGCGGCATTTTTTTCAAAATCCTCATAAAGTTGAAAATACAGCGGCATTTGCTGGCCGGTGCGGGCGTTGGGGATGAATAACACCCCGTTTTTGCGCCAGGTTTCAATCAATTCGGGGCGGCCGTACCAAAGGAAATCCAGCCCGTCGACGGATGCCCAGGTAATAAGCCGGTGGATGCGGGCATCTTCCCGGGCTGCAACGATGGCTATACCGCCACCGCGGCTATGCCCGATCAGGGTCAGGCGCGTCGGGTCGGTCGGGTATTGGCGTTGGGTTTCCGGCCGGTGCAGCCAGTCGATGACGGCACGGATATCGGCCAATTCCCGGCTGTAGTTGTTTTGGCCGAAGGCTTCGAGATCGACAAAATCTTCGGGCTGCTCCGGTGTTACGCCGTTGTGCGAAAAATTGCAGCGCAAAAAAGCGATGCCGGCGGTAGCAAAGGCTTCTGCGGCCAGATGCCACCAGCCCCAATCCTTGAAGCCTTTGAAGCCGTGGAAAAAGACGGCAAGGGGCGGCGGGCTCGCGGGGTTTTCGGGGTAGTGCAGGTCCAGCAAGACGGGTTTGCCGGAGGCGGACGGGAGGCTGATGTTTGACTTGACCATAGTTCAAAGTTAGGGATTATGGGCTGGATGGATCGGGTTTTGCAGGGTAAAACAGCGTAGTCCGGTTACAGGCCCCGATTGGTTCAAGTGGTTCAATTTTGATACTTTTGATCCGGTTTTTTAACGTGATGCCGCGTGCATTGTCGGCGTGACTTCGAGTCACGCCGACAATCAACCAATCACCTTTCAAACCAATTTCTATCCGGTTTAATCCCGGTTGCCCACCCCCGTCTGCTAACAAACAACCTGCAAATGAAAAACGTACTTACACTGCTGTTTTTTGCCCTGCTCACTTTTTCCACCCAAGCCCAAAACAACTACGCCGAAGCCATCCAGCAAGGCGATGCCGCCCTGCGCCGCGGGCAGTACAAAACCGCGATCAACAAATATTTTGCGGCGGAGGCGTTTGACCCGTCGAAGAAGGCGGTGGTGCAGGGGAAGGTGAACAAGGCGTTTGATGCGATTGAGGGGTTGCGGCGGCAGGCGGAAAATGCGCTGAGTCAGGTAAAAGCCGAACAGGCAAAAACCAAAGAAGCGCTTCTGCAGGCTGAGCAGGCAAAAGGGGAAGCCCTGGCTGCGCAGGCCAAAACACAGGCCGCCCTGGCCAAAGCGGACAAACTGATTAATGCTTTTTACTTTTATGAAGACAAGTTTGCGCTGGCGTATAAGAACAACCGCTTTTATTTTATTGATAAAAACGGCGATGAAATACCCAAACTCCGCCGTTGGGAAAAAGCCGAGCAGTTTGATGACAGGGGTTTCGCCAAAGTAAGCGACCGCGATAAAATTTACCTGCTGGATACCTTGGGAAACACATACCGTATTGCCTACGATGTTCAGGACCTGGAGCCGGAAGTTACCGCATTGGACCTGTCGGGCAAACGCCTCCCGGAAATCCCAGCCGTTGTTTTTCAGCATACGCAGTTGAAAATTCTATTCTTGTCGAACAACAAGTTGGAACGCTTGCCGCCACAGATCGGGAACTTGCAGGCCCTGATCATCCTGGACTTGAATGAGAACAAACTCACGCAACTTCCGGATGAAATTGGGAGGCTAAAAAATCTAACTGCCTTAAGGGTATCAAAAAATACCCTGAAAACGCTTCCGGCCCAAATCGGGCAATTGAATCAACTGTCGGCGCTCAATTTATGGACAAACAATCTGGAAGACTTGCCACCTGAAATCGGCAACCTGTACAACCTGGAACACTTGGATCTGGTTAACAACCAACTTGCAAGTATTCCACCGGCAATTGGAAATCTAAAGAAACTGACTGTTTTAAGTCTGTCTTTTAATGCCCTGACCACGCTGCCACTGGCGATCGGCACCTTGAGAAACCTGAAAACCCTCGACTTAACGAGCAACAAGCTGGAATATCTGCCGGATGAAATAGGCAATCTGACTAATTTAACCCGCTTGAGAATAAGCAACAATAAATTCAACGTGCTGCCGCCGGCAATTTGCAAGTTGAAAAAATTAGTCGTACTCGACATCGGAAACAATGCACTGACTTCCCTCCCGCCGGATATCAAGGATTTGGAAAATCTGGAGGATTTGAATATTTGGAGTAACGACATCAGCAGCCTTCCGGGAGAAATTTGTAGTTTAAACCAATTAGTCAAGTTGCAATTAGGGGCAAATCGTCTCAATGACCTGCCGGTAGAAATCGGGAATTTGCAAAATTTGGCAGTGCTCGACCTGTGGGGAAACCCCATCGGCTATCTACCCGATCAACTTGGCGAGTTGAACCAATTAACCCAGCTTCGCCTGGCTGTAACCTCGTTTCTGGACTTTCCCAAGGCTATATCGATTATCGGAAAACTCACCAATTTGCACAATCTGAGACTCAATATTAGGGATCTGACAGCACTCCCACCCGAAATCGTTACCCTAAAAAATCTCACCAGCCTGGACCTGGGTAACAACAACAAAATGGATATCACACAAGTATTGCTGGCCATTAAAGACCTCGATCAAATAACTGAATTAAATCTGATCCTCAACGACTTAACCAGCCTGCCGCCTGAAATCGGCGACTTGGAGGGCTTGGAAGAATTGTATCTCGGGCACAATAGACTCACCCACCTACCCGCTGAACTCAGTAAGCTTAAGAAACTGAACCGCCTGGATTTGAATTACAATAAAAATCTTGACTTACCAGCTGCATTAACTATCCTCCGGACGCTACCGCAATTTACACGTTTGGATCTGGTCAATATTGACATAACAGAGCTTCCTGCCGAACTTGGGACCTTGGAGAATCTGACCAATCTTGATCTTAGTTTCATTGAAAACCTAAACCCCGGCCAGGCTCTGCAAGTTGTAAAACAACTTCCTAACCTGAAATATCTCAACCTTCAGGGCATCCCAATCCCCGAAGCCGACCGGGATGTCTTCAAACGAAGCTTGCCCCGCTGCGAAATCAACTTCTGAAAAATCTATACACTTTAACCCGAGGCGGTTCACCAACGTTACCTTTACGTGCATTGCAATAGCTGCCAGCCCAATACAAATCACAACTTTCGCCATGCCACAAACCACCACCGCACCCCTAGCCCAGGTAAAATGGGACGATGTCCTCGACACCCTCGACGCCCAACGCTGCGTGCTCTTCCTCGGTAGCGGCGCCCTGCCCGCTCCCGGCGGCGGCCCGGTTGAAGCCGCCCTCAGCCAATGGCTCGACGCCAACAACCCCGAGCACCCGCACATCCAGGTGTACAACCCCGACGGTTTTTTGCTGCTGCGCAAACAACGCTACCGCCGCCACGTGGTGGCCGGCATGAAAGATTTTTACAGCCAGCCCTTTCCCGAGGCCGAAACGCTGTACAGCCGCATCGCCCGCCTGCCGTTTTCGATGGTGGTTACGCTTACGCCCGACAATATCCTGGCCCGCACCTTCGACGTGCTGGGGCTCGATTACCAGCCCGATTTTTACTTCCGCAACCGCAAGGCCGGCGACCAGTTTGAAAAACCCAGCCGTCAAAAACCCCTGCTCTACAACCTCCTGGGCAACATTGAAGAGCCGGAAAGCCTCGTGCTCACCCACGGCGATTTTTTCGACTACCTCGAATCCGTCTTCCGCGGCAACAGCATGAACCCCGAACTGAAAGACGAACTCGAAAGCATGGAACGCTACATTTTTCTCGGCCTGCCCTATGAAAAATGGTATTTCCAATTGCTGCTGCGCGTGCTCTCGTTGCACTCCGATAAACTCAAAGAGATCGAACGGCTGGCCCTGAAGGAATTTGAAGACCCCCGCCTGCACAAAATTTACACCGAGGAATTCAAGATCGAATTTTTCCCGGCCAGCGCCGAGGAGTTTATCGCCGAACTCTACCGGCGCTGCGACGCCGACGGAATGCTCAAAGCCCTGCCCGCCACCGACCCCGCCGAAGCCGGCATCCCCGATGCCACTGCCGAACAGCTCGAAAACATGCTGGCCGAAGCCAAAACCGACGAGGCCATGCTCCACCTGAAAGTGTTTCTCGACCGGCGCAAACCCCGCAGTTATACGCTGGCCAATGCACTCGTGGTACTGCGCAACCGCCGCAACCTGCTCCGCCAGCGCGAACTGCGCGGCACCATCGACTCGCGCGACGCTTCCGTGGAAAACAACCAGATCGTTGAGCAACTTTTAGCGTTGATCGGACAAGCCAAAACCCTTTGAACGCCATGGAAAACGATACGAAAAAACAATCCACTCCGTACCGCTACCCCGGCGTTACGCCGTTCACCACCGAGCAAAGCAGCATCTTCTTCGGTCGCCAGCGCGATACCGACGAGCTCTACCGCCTTATCCGCCGCGAGCCGCTGGTGGTGCTCTACGGTAAAAGCGGTCTGGGAAAAAGCTCGCTCATCAATGCCGGCATCATCCCCCGCTGCCGGGAAGAGGGCTCCCACAGTCCGATCATTGTGCGCTTCGGAGCCTGGACGGAGGGCGAATCCACCACGCCCCTCGAAGCCACCAAAATTGCGCTCACCGGCGGCAAAAAAGCCGAAACCTTTCTCGACCGCCTGCTACCCGATGACAACGCACTCTGGGCCTGCGCCAAAAGCCGCCAACTGGCCGCCACGGATGTCCAGGCGCGTCCGCTCCTGCTGTTCGACCAGTTTGAAGAATTGTTCAGTTACCCGGAAGCGGAAATCGCCGCCTTTCTCAGCGACCTGGTCGAGTTGCTCAACACCGGCATTCCCCTGCGTTTTCGCCGCATGGCCGAATCCGACGACACACTGACCGATGCCGACGAGGAGCGCCTCGAAGCGCCGCTGGATGCCCGCATTGTGTTTGCCATCCGCTCCGACCGCATGCACCTGCTCGACCGGCTAAAAGACCACCTGCCCATGGTGCTGCGCCATACCTTTGAACTCAAGGCGCTGTCGCAAAAAGACGCTACCGATGCCATCGTGGAACCGGCACGCGCTGCGGGTGATTTCGCTACGGAAACGTTTGAATTCAGTCCGGAAGCCCTCACGGCCCTGCTGACCTACCTCGCCGACGAGCAGGACAAGGAAGGCCGCGTGGAAGGTATTCTGCTCCAGATGCTTTGCGAACATTACGAACGCAAGCTGGTCGGCGGCAAGGGCCTGCGCCGGCTCGAACAGCAGCACACCGGCAACCCCGACCAGGTGGTGCAGCAGTATTACGAAGAAAAAATACAGGTTTTGCCCGCCGACCAGCAGTTGCCCGCCCGCCGCCTGATCGAAGACGGCCTGGTGTCGGAAGGCGAAGCCATGCGCCTCAGCCTGCACGAGAGTTTTATCATCCAGGAGTTTGGCGCCGAAAAAACCTTGCTCGAGCAGTTGGTCGACAGCCGCCTGCTGCGCTCCGAACCCTTCCTGCGCGGGGGCTATACCTACGAGCTCTCCCACGACCGCCTGGTGCCGCCTGTGCTCAAAGCCCGCAGCCAGCGCCGCGAAGAGGAAGCCCGCCTCGAAGCTGCGCGCCTCGAAACGGAGCGCCAGCGCAAGCTTGAAGAAGCGCAGCGGCAGGCCGAGCAGGAGCGGCAGTTGCGTCAGCAAGCCCAGGCCGGCGAGCGCCGCGCGCGGCAACGCACCCGGTTGGCGGCCGGGGTGTCGGCAGTGGCGCTGGTGCTGGCGGCGGTGGCTTTTTGGAGTTATTCGGAGGCCCAGCGGAATGCGAAGTTGGCTACAGAAAAAAGTGAAGAGGCGGAGGCCAGCCGAAAGCGGACAGAGGAGGCTTTGAAGCAGTCTAACCGGTTTTTAGCCAAGTCGGATAAACTCAATTTTGAAAATCTTGAAGGCCGGGTCCGTGTTATTTTGAATGGACGACTTTGCCCCCCCGAAAAATGGCTCATCGAAATGCAGGAAATTACCGGACGGCATCCCGATAGCCTTCAATTAAAAATACGATTGCAGGAACTTCAGACACTTCGTAATCAAAACCCGGATTGCAGATGAAACTGTTTTCTGTTCTATTGATCGTTATTGGAATTTCCGGGTTGGCCCAGGCCCAAAACAACTACACCCTGGTTATCCTGTAGAGCAGCCCTATCCTTCGGTCGAAGGGGAAAAGCCGGCAACGTCTCCCAAATTTCAGAATCGGATTCTACCAAAACACCCCTAACTTTACAGGACATGAAAAATCCACCAACAGCCCAAGACTTCAGCAACTATCTTTTCTGGGATGTAGAAAAGAGCAAAATCGACTTTGACAAAAGCAAAGCCTACGTCATAGAGCGGGTGCTATCGCATGGCATGTTGACGGATTGGGATATGCTTAAAATAGTCTATGGCAAAGAAATTATTCGGGAGGTGGTTTTAAATTTACGTCATCTAGACAAATATGCCCTGCATTTCTGCGCGGCCTATTTTGACGTACCACTCGAAAATTTCAGATGCTACAACTACGCGCAATCGAACCCCGTACACTGGGACTTCTAAAGGCATTGATGCAAGAGTCCGTCTTAGCTGATAATTTTTTAGTTGGCGGTACGGCATTGGCACTTCAATTGGGACACCGACTTTCTGTTGATCTGGATTTATTTACCCATACGCCTTTTAGTGCTGAGGACCTGCTTGAAAAATTGCGCGAAAAATTTACGGTCCAACCACTTACAGTAACCAACACGATTTTTATTGCCGTCATCGAAGGCATCAAGGTGGACTGCGTTCGGTTTAAGTATCCATTTGCTTTTCCAATTTTGGATACCGACGGTATCCGTTTTGCTGACATCCGGGATATTGCGGCAATGAAATTAGACGCTGTCGCTAAACGCGGAACCAAGAAAGATTTTATTGACATGTATTACTTGTTTGAGCGCTTTTCGCCTGCTCAAATCCTGGAATGGTATGAGCAGATGTTTCAGCATTCGACAAGCTTGCATGTTATTCGAAGCCTGACCTACTTTGAGGATGCAGAGCAAACCGAAATGCCCGTCGTATTCGATAAAAAAACAACATGGGCCGCAGTTAAAAGTCGGATGGTCAACGTTGTCAGAAATAATTTTTAGCAACATGAAGAAACTAACTGCCATGCTTTTTCTCGCCGTCCTGGCTTTCGCTGCCCAGGCCCAAAACAACTACTCCCAAGCCATCCAGCAAGGCGATGCCGCCCTGCGCCGTGGGGAATACAAAACGGCGATAAAAAAATACTTCGCGGCAGAGGCGTTCGATCCGTCGAAAAAGGATGTGGTGCAGCGGAAGGTGGAGGTTGCGTTTGACAAGATTGAGGCGCTGCGGGTGGAAGCGGAGCGGGCAAAAACAGAGGCTAAAGTTGCCTTGCAAAAGGCAGATAAACTCATAAATGCATTTTACTTCTATGCCGACCGGTTCGCATTGGCATTTAAGGCTGGTCAGTTTTACTTCATTGACAAAAATGGCGATGAAATTGAAATGCTTGGTCGTTGGGGAAAGGCAGAACAATTTGACTATGACGGGTTTGCAAAAGTTAGTGACAACAATACAACCTATTTGCTCGATACACTGGGCAATAAATTTCCGGCAGCATTTGATGTAAAAGATTTAAAGTCTGGAATACTGGCATTGGATTTATCACACAAGGAATTAACAGAATTCCCCAAAGAAGTTTTTCAGCATAAACAGCTAAAGATTTTGCGATTGGGATTATGCAAATTGACGCAACTGCCGGCGGAAATAGGGGTAATGAAAAGTTTGATTCGTTTAGATTTGGGAGGTAATAAATTGACGAGTTTGCCCCCGGCAATCGGACAATTGGAAAATTTAATCACGTTGCAGTTGAACTATAACGCCTTGACTTCTTTGCCCAACGAAATAGGGGGTTTAAAAAACTTAAGCACCCTGGATCTAAGAAATAATCAACTGCAACGTCTCCCCGAAGGATTTAAAGCGTTGGGGAAATTGCGTGCACTGGATTTGAGTATCAACCAGCTATCCAGTTTTCCAGTCGAAATATTAGGGTTAAAAAATTTACTCTTATTGGATTTGAGCGTCACCAAACTGCGTGATCTGCCCACCCAAATCAACAACTTGGAAAACTTATCATCGTTGGATTTAGGTTCTAATGCATTAACCAGCTTACCGGCTGAAATTGGAGGTCTGAAAAATTTACGCACTCTGGACCTATTCGAAAACCAATTGGGCAGCCTGCCGGCTCAAATTGGGTTATTATCAAACCTGACATACTTAGGGTTAAATAGGAACCAGCTGATGTCTCTGCCTGCCGATATCGGGAAACTAAAAAATTTAACGGAACTGGATTTGTTTGGAAATCCATTGAAAACATTGCCGCCACAAATTGGCGCATTAAAAAACCTGCGGAATCTGGATTTGGGGGGGTGTAAGCTTAGCCGTATTCCACCGGAGATCGGAGGGGCAACAAACCTGGTCAGTCTAAATTTAATTTTTAATGAATTAACCAGCCTTCCTGAACAAATAGGGAACCTTAAAAATCTAAAGGAATTGTTTCTGAATGAAAACTATTTCCCGGATACAGAACTGGCAAAAATCAAGCGCCGCTTACCGGCCTGTGATATTAGTAGCTACCCGTTTACAGAGTAGCGTAGCTCCACCGCTCTGAATTGAAAAACAGACACCAATGGAAACAACCTGGAAATTCGAACCTCCTATGAAATTAATATCCTGTCTCCTGTTTTTATTTTTCCTGCCGCTCGCTGCCCAGGCCCAAAACAACTACACCCAGGCCATCCAGCAAGGCGATGCCGCCCTGCGCCGGGGTGAATACAAAACGGCGATAAAAAAATACTTCGCGGCGGAGGCCTTTGATCCCTCGAAAAAGGATGTGGTGCAGCGGAAAGTGGAAGTGGCGTTTGACAAGATTGAGGCGCTGCGGGTGGAAGCGGAGCGGGCATTTAAGCAGGTGAAGGCAGAGCAGGAGAAAACGCAGGCGGCTTTGGACAGGGCCGACAAACTGGTGGAGGCCTTTTATTTCTATGCCGGGCGCTTTGCGCTGGCTTACAACGATTACCACTACTATTTCATAGACAAAAATGGAAACCCGATAGAAAAACTGGGCTATTGGGATCAGGCCGGACAATTTACCAATGAAGGCTTTGCCCGTGTTTCACCCTATGATGTGGACACCATTGTAACACGGGATACAACTACGTATGAAGAGCGCGTACAAATCCTACGGAATTCATCCTTAGACTATTTTTTAATAGACACGACAGGTAAAAAATACCTGGTTTCCACCGATGAGCCGGAGAAAGAGCCCGGCATTGCTGCGCTGGGTTTTAGTTTTAATCAGTTGAAGGAGTTTCCGGAAAAAATATTCAATTATCCCGCGCTTGAAATATTGGAGATCAATGGCAATGAAATCGAAAAAATTCCACCACAAATTGGAACACTCAAACAGCTCCGGTTTTTATACCTGAGTCAAAACAACATAAACTCCCTGCCACCTGAAATTGGCGAATTAATCGATCTGGAACGCCTGTATTTAAAAGGTAATGATTTGACAACCCTTCCTATAGAACTGGGCCGGTTAACCAAGTTAAAAATATTGGATTTAACGAATAACCCTGTACACGAAAGTGAAGTTGAGAAAATCCGGAAATTACTGCCTGACTGCCTGATTCGGGGCGGGTATTCGTTCGGAGCAATTTCCAGTCTGTATTGGAGTTCGAAGCGCTTTCGGGAAGCCTATGATTATATGAAAAAAGATCTCGAGGAAAAGGAGTATGCGTCTGATAACTGGTACGATTGGGAAACCTGGAGCTGGCGGGCAATGCATGCCGCGAAATATGAAGAAGCAATCCTGTATGCTCAAAAAGCCCTCGAGGTTAACTTTTTGGCAGAAGGTGTGCTCTCCTATCTTGCCCTCGGCTATCTGCTAAACAACCAATGGCCTGAAGCCGAAAAAATTTATTTAAAATGGAAAGGGCGCTTTTGTCAGGGTACTTTTAAATACTGCGACAGGATTTTTTTGGAAGACATCGCCAAACTCGAAGCCGCCAACATCACCCACCCCGATTTTGAAAAAGTGCGGCAGCTATTCAAAAAATAGATTCAACCACCACGGAGGCACGGAGCACACGGAGATTTTTCTCCTAAGAAAAAAGCAAAAATCCTGTCAATCCTGTCCAACTCAAAAAACCGCCAAAGTCGCCCCTCCTCCATGCCTCCGTAGTGAAAAAAAACTACCGCCCCACCTCCTGCATATCCGAATAATAAATCAACTCCCACTCATCATTAAACTGCTTCATAAAACGCCGTTCCAGGCCATAGTTGGCCGCGGCATACCGAATGCGCTCGATGATCAGCTCATCGCTC
The DNA here is from genome assembly GCA_964484205.1 of uncultured Saprospiraceae bacterium. Taxonomy (GTDB): domain Bacteria; phylum Bacteroidota; class Bacteroidia; order Chitinophagales; family Saprospiraceae; genus M3007. Next base: position 45,070 of record CAZAEZ010000009.1, read on the forward strand.
AACACTTCCCAACTCCGTTTAAACTCGCTCGTGCTGAAATCCACCGGGCGGTGCATGACCCAGTCTTTGGGTTCCCAGGAAGTGGCGCGTTTCATCTGGTGCGTGCTGTCGACGGCAAACGACGCGTCGCCTTGCAGCGGCCAGGCGATATGCGCCATTTGGTAGAGGCTGTCGCGGTGAAATTTTTGATAAAACTCCATAAAATCCGAGGGCAGCTTCACCTCGGCGGCCTGCGTGGTTTGGGCCGCCTGATCGGGTATATTGGCGGAGGAAGGTGTTTGGTTGCGGCAGGCAAACAGGCCGGCCAGGGCAAGGAAAATCAATAGCGTACGCAGCATGCAATGTTGTTTGACGATCATGGAAAAAGGCAAAAATAAACGACCGCTGTAAAACGCCGGTCACGCCGGTATATTTGCGGACTTTTATAATTTCTTGCGTCCGATGAAAGGCCTCGCCACCATTGCCCTGCTCCTGCTTTCCAACGTGTTCATGACCTTTGCCTGGTACGGGCACCTGCGTTTTCAACACCTGTCTTTTTTTCAAAAAACCGGCCTCTTCGGCATCGTGCTGGCCTCCTGGCTGATCGCTTTTTTGGAGTATTGTTTCATGGTGCCGGCCAACCGCATGGGCTACCTCGGCAACGGCGGCCCCTTCACACTCGTCCAGCTCAAGGTGATCCAGGAAGTGATCACCCTGCTGGTTTTCACGCTGTTCACCCTTGTTTTTTTCAAAAATGAGCCCCTGAAATGGAACCATTTCGTCGGCTTTATCTTCCTCGTGTTGGCCGTTTATTTTATCCGGAAATAACGAACTTAGCCGCAAACAACCCAAACATGCCACCGTCCACCGACCTGAACATCACCATCATCTCCGCCGGCGCCGGCAGCGGCAAAACCTACACGCTCACCCAACGCATGGTGGCGCTGATGCAATCGGGCGTCCGCGCGCGGGGGATCATGGCTACCACCTTCACCCAAAAAGCCGCCGCCGAACTACAGGAGCGCGTGCGCGCCCGCTTGCTCGAAACCGGCATGACGGAGGCCGCCAACGACCTCGGCAATGCGCTTATCGGCACGGTGCACAGCATCGGCGTGCGGCTGCTCCAGCGCTTCGCCTTCGAACTCGGCGTATCGCCACTGGTGGAGATCATCGCCGACGGCGACCAGCAGCGCATGTTCAACGAATCGCTCGCGCAGGTCCTCCACGAAGACCGCATCGCCACCATCAACCAACTGGCCGACCGGCTCGGGCTCACCAAAAAAACCGACCGCGACCCCTACGACTGGCGCCGCGACATCCGCGACATCACCGACGTGGCCCGCGCCAACAACTTCGAGCGGGCGGTTTTGGAAAAAAGCAAAAAACTGTCCTGGGAAACTTTCGAGCAAATGCTCGGCCCCGCCGGTACCGACTCGGCCCAAACCTGGCACAACCGCCTGCTGAGCCATATCGACCAAACCGTCGCCGCCCTCGAAGCCAACGAAGCCGACGAAACCAAAACGACCCGCAACGCCATCGAAGACCTCCGCAACCTGCAAAACCAACTCAAGTGGCGTGGCGAACTCTACTGGCACGAATGGGTCAAGATCAGCAAGTTGTCGGTGGCCGTCAAAAGCCGCGACCTGTTCGAAGAACTCAAGGAGTTTGCCCGCAGCCACGACCGGCACCCGCAGTTCCGGAGCGATATCCGCAATTTTATCGAGCACATCTTCGACTGCGCCATTGATGCCCTGACCGAGTATGAGCATTACAAGAAAAAACGCGGCCTGATCGACTACACCGACATGGAAACCTACGTGAGCCGCCTGCTCCGCATGGAACCCGTGCGGGCTGCCCTGCGCGGTGAACTGGACCTCCTGCTCGTCGATGAATTTCAGGACACCTCCCCCATCCAACTCGATATTTTCCTGCAACTCAGCCGCCTGGCCCGCCACTCCATCTGGGTCGGCGACCCCAAGCAAAGCATCTACGGTTTTCGCGGCGCCGAACCCGCACTCATGCAGGCCATCATCCAGGCTACCGGCGGCGTGCAGCCCGAAAACGTGCTGGGCAAATCGTGGCGCAGCCGCCCGGACATCGTGTACACCGTGAACGCCATTTTTACCCGGGCATTCCCGGACTTGCCGGTGGAGCAGGTGGCTTTGGAACCGGCAAACCCCACCCCCGGCCCCTCCCCCCGGGGGGAGGGGGGCTCGCTCTCATCTTCTGCTGATGTTTCTGTGTCCGGTAGTCAACAAGCTTCCTTGTTTACGGAAGAACCACAAAAAAATCCAACCCAATCCACCGACCAAAACTCTGCCAGAGGGCAAGCCCCCCTCCCCCCGGGGGGAGGGGCCGGGGGTGGGGTCCTCCACTGGCACTTCCAAAACGAACTCGACCTCCGAAAAGTCCCCGGCAGCCCCTGGATGGAAAACTGTATCGCCGCCCGCATCCGGGTGCTGCTCGACCGGCAGACCCCCGTGTGGAACAAAAAACGCGACACCAGCCGTCCGGCCCGACCCGGCGACATCGCGGTGCTTTGCCGGACCAACTACGGCTGCGACGCTATGGCCGAGGCGCTCCACCGCGCGGGCCTGAAAGCCGCCATTGCACGGGCGGGCCTGCTCGAAACCCGGGAGGGCAAACTGGCGTTGGCCTGCCTCAAATACCTGCTTAATCCCTCCGATGCCCTGAGCACCGCGGAAATTCTTACCCTCACCGGCGCCCTTAGCCTGGAGGAACTCGTCGATAGCCGGATCGACTACCTGGTTACACTCCAGGAGGGCTGGGACCCCGGCCGCTGGGCCACGGAGCACGATTTTATCCGCCGCCTCATGGACCTCCGGCCGCGCACCGCCGACCTGAGTGCCTCCGAAATTCTCAACCTGGCACTCGACGAACTGGACCTCCGCCGCCTGGCTGCCCGCTTCGGCAATGTGGCCCAGCGGCTCGACAACCTCGACCGCCTGCGCTACTACGCCCTCGAATACGAATCGGCCTGCCAGCGCTTGCACGCTGCGGCCTCCCTGGGCGGTTTTTTGCTTTGGCTCGACGAACTGGCCCGCAGCGGGCAAGACCTTCAGGGCAGCGGCGAAAGCCCCGACGCTGTGCAGGTGCTCACCTACCACAAAAGCAAGGGGCTGGAGTTTCCCATCGCCATTTGCCACAACCTGAACAACACCCTCCGGGAAAAAGTGTGGGGCGTCAACCTCGTCGCCGAACGGGACGAACCCGATCTGGAGGATATTCTCGGCCACCGCTGGTTGCGCTTTTGGGTAAATCCGTACAGCGACCAGTGGCGCGGCACCCCGCTCCAGGAAACCCTGGAAAGCAGCGATGTTTGGGCGGAAGCCTCCAAACAGGCCCGGGAAGAGGAAGCCCGCCTGCTCTACGTGGGCCTTACCCGCGCCCGCGATTACCTCGTTTTCCCAACCAATGTCAAAGGCACGCCCTGGCTCAACCGCGTGTTCAACGCCGGCAATGGCGAGATCAACACCCTCGAACCCGATAGCGACGAGACGCCGTTTATCTGGAAAAACCAGGTGGTGTACTGCGAAAACGAGCCGCTGTTCATGCCCGTGGATTTTCCGGAAGACCAATCGGTGGAAACCACCGTGCCCTTCCATCCGCCGCATGCCGGCAAACACCACCTCGACCGCCTGCCGTACCGCATCGACCTGCTGAACGAATGGCCGCCCGGGTTTGATTACAACCTCGAAGAACCACAGGCTTTTTCCAACTGGCTGGAATTTCGCGGCGAGTACACCCCGGCGATCAACAAGGCCGTGCAAACCTTCCTGGCTACCGATGATCCGCAACTCGCCCCGGAACAACGCCGGGCACTTGCCGGGCTGCAATTGCAGCTGCGCGGCGTGACGGCGGCTTTGGATGCGGAAATGCTGGTCCGGCATTCCACGGCATTCCGGCAATTTGCCGAAAAACGGTTTGCACCGCAGCGTTGGTTGCCCAAGTTCCCGTTTGAAGGTCCGGCAGGCCGGCGCTGGCTAAAAATGGAAGTTGATTTAATGTTGGAAAATGCCGATACGGTTTACCTGCTTACCTTCGTACATTTTGCCGAAGGCATGAAAAAATGGAAGGAACAGGCGCGCTACGGCGCTCAAATGAGCGGTTGGCTGAGTCGGCTGGCACCGCAGGCTTTTCCGGGGAAGATGGTGGAATACTGGCTGGTTTATGCTTTGGAAGGGAGTGTGAGCCGAATTTCTACCGGCATGCAATAACTTGTTTACCTGTTCATGCGGATCAATGGGGGTAAATTTGCCCAAATCAACCATTTGACTTGTCATGTCGGAGCGCAGCGGAGATACCTACACAAGTATAATTTGCAGGATGTACCGAAAAAACGGAGTTTGTAGCGTTTCTCAGTACTTCAAAGATCATGGAACTTTTGTAGATGTCTCCGCTGCGCTACGACATGACAAGCGTCATGGGTGGATTTCGATTAGTTGCTCCCTGATTCGCATAATCCCTTTATAACCTACCAATGTATGCCGGTACCGGTTCGGTTAAAATTTAAAAACGATTGGATTCTGCGCGCATTGGCAAGCACATATGTGAAATTGGGAAAGTCAAATTGCGCACGGGCAGGCACTTGGGTTACGCCGCCACCATTTCCGCCCGCGGTTTCCAGTTCGTCATTTGCTCGGTGATAAAATCGAGCGCCTGGCTCCAGGCTTCTTGCAGCCGGTCGGTGTACAGCGCACCCATTTCCTCCCGGATCGTTTCGAGCAGCACTTCTTTGACGATGGGATAATACTCGGGCCGGACCCCGTAGCGCTCGTGACTTTTCCCCAGCGCTTTCAGGCCCATAACCAGAAACTCGGGACGGCTGAGCGAGTACACGATGCCGCCCAGCATGTGCGTGAGCAGGCGCCCCTGTGCAGCCATGTCGTTTTTGAACAGTGCCCGCACGCCCGGCGCCCGGGTAAATACTTTTTCGTAAAAGCGTTCGGCAAAGCGCTCCTCGTTCTTCAGGATCAGGTCGAGTGACGATTGCAGTTCGAGGTTCATGTCGGTTTTCAAAAAACCTTTTACTTCGTACAGTTCGGATTCAAAATCCTTGCCCGCCAATTGTTTGCGGAGCACTTTGCCGATATCGACCGTGTCTTCCGGCAAACTTTTCAGGATTGATTTGGAAATAAGAATCGTAGCGTCGGCCTCCTTGGTGCAGCCCTGGATGCGGCTGGCCATGTTGATGGGGTCGCCCAACACAGTAAACTGCCGGTGCTTGGGATGGCCGAGGTGGCCGATGAAGGCTTTGCCGAAATTGATGCCGATGCCGACCCGGAATTTCGTGTCAAAATCTTTGAGTTCGAACGCGTTGAGCCGCTCAATGGCGTATTGCATACCCAGGGCGGCGCGTACGGCATCGTGGCAATTTTTTTCGCGCGACCCGCCGGAAGTGCCGAAAATGCCGATGATCTCGTCGCCGACGTACTGGTAAATGATGCCGTTGTTCATCAGGATGGGGTCGCCCAGCACGGTGTAAAACCGGTTGATCATGTGGGCCAGATCAAAGGGCAGGTTTTGCGACGTGAGGCGAGTAAAGTCGCGCATGTCGCAAAACAGGGTGGCGATGCTGCGCACCTCCGCCTCACCCTCGGGGATGGTTTCCAGTTGCAGTTTGTTGACTTCGGCGCTGGCCCAAACCAGGCGCTGGATCGCCACGTCGCCTTTGGGATAGCACTGGCAGGCCAGGCGGATGGAGGGGTCCCATTTGCGCAGGTGCGCGGTGTCACGCTCCAGTCCCGTGCGGGGCGAGAGATTCTGGTGCCCTTCGACAATCCGTATCCGGCAGGTGGTGCAGCGGCCGTTGCCGCCGCATTCGTGGAGGTGCGGGATTTTGTGTTGCAGGGAAATGTCGAGCAGGGTGGAATCCGGGTCATCGGATTCGACGAGTTGGTTGATACCGGTGTAGAGAATTTTTGCCATTTGACGTTGGTTTTGCGCTGAAACAGGAGGGAAACAAGTTTTCAGAATCGGTTGTCTTCGACAAACTTCGGCCCCGGGCCGGTCAAAACCGTGTGCAAATGATTGGTTGGCGGGTAGTCATGCGTAAAGCAACTGCTTCATTGAGCAACGCATTTAATGATGGACCATTCATCATTAAAAAACGTGAGTTTTGGATAGATTTTTCAGATGTCTCCCTCCGGTCGACATGACAAAGCACTGATAATAAAAAAGTTAAACAGGTTTCTCGCTACGCTCGAAACTCCCCCAAGCGTAGTTGAAGTTTCGAGCGTAGCGAGAAACCTGATAAAACCAGTTTCTTAATAGCATTTTGTCATGTCGACCCCGCCCTGCGGGGGAGACATCTGAAAACCATCTGATATAGCATTCTCTGTTGAAGTGAATTATCAATCCTATCCAAAAATCACGTTAAAAAAGCCTGCTGCTGGTTTTTTCAAACAGATATGAGCACATTTGCGGCGCGAAAAGCATACAAACAAACACGCATAGCTATGAAAAAAGCACTCCTGATTCTTGCAGCAATCGTGGGGATATCCACGCTCACCTTTTCCCAGCGCGAAGAAACCCTGGCCAACAGTTCCGGCATCAAAGGCGGTTTCGGCGGCCCGTTTTTTATATTCAGCACAGCCGACGGCAATGCGGGCGGCGGCGCCGGCGGGGGTGGCGCGTTCATCATCAACGACTTTTTCATCGGGGGCTACGGCCAGGGCGAATCGTTTGGCCGACGGCGCTACAACAACCGCAACTACGACGTGACCCTGGGCTCCGGGGGCTTTTGGCTGGGCTATGCCTATCCGTCGCATAAAGTGCTTCATATCTACACTTCCCTCAAATTAGGTTGGGGGACGGCTGCCCTGCGGCGCCCGGGCGGCGACAACTTTGAAGACGATATAACCGACGGCGTGTTTATGGTCGCGCCGGAGATCGGCGCCGAGGTGAACCTCTTGCACTGGTTCCGGCTGGCTTTTTCGGGCGGGTACCGGGTAGTGGGCGGCCTGCATGGCCTGCCCGGTTTTTCCACGAATGATTTTAACAGCCCTACGCTGGCGATTACGCTGCGGTTTGGGGCGTTTGGGTATAAGTGAAATCGGGCTAATCGGCTAATTTTGGATCAGGAGCTTATGCACGGCGCGTTCTTTGTTCCAGGTCAATTCCAGTACATACATGCCATTTGCCAGGCTGGGCGGGAGCTGTATGCCTGCTTCCAGTTCCGGTTTTGCAAGCAGGCTGCTCAGCACGGTACGACCCTGCATATCGCGAAGTGTCAGTTGCATTGTTTCCGGGAAACCGGTGTTGGGGAACTGGAAATAGACCATGCTTTGCCGAACCGGGTTGGGGTAGATTTTCAGCAATTGCGCCTGATTTTTTTCGACAAGGGAAGTTGTTTTGCTCAGCCGGATTTTACCAATCAGCATATTATCCTGACCCAACTTACGATAGTAGCCGGAAATATATATGCTTTCCGAGTCCAGGGTATGGATCTGATTTATTTGATAAAGGGGGTTGGGGAGCCATTGTTGCGAGGTATAAATGCCTGCCATCCCAAAATATAGAGTCTGGAACACCGTTTTCCGTAAAACGCACCAGCCCAAAGTACGAATGGTCGCCTCCAGCCTCATCAACGATACCGAAATAGTACTGGTTTTGAATCTTGAGGATATCAACAACTTCTGCGGTGCCCGAAACGGAACCGATAGTTTCCAGGAAACGGCCGTTTTCGCCAAATGCCATGTCCGGGCTGCCATCCGGAAGCAATCGGATTAAAAAAGTGTACAGGGGTTCCGGGATAAGCCAGGTGGGTGTAACTGTGCCTGCCAACAGGATTTTATTGTCATTTTCGATGAATAGCGCCGTTGCGCGCCCTCTGCTTTGCGGCAGTTCCAACATGCCGTTAACCCCGAAACCGGGATCGGGCTGCCCGTCGGGCGACGTGAATATTGTGCGAGCAAAGATCGTCAACGTAGTAATTGCCCGGATAGGGACTGTACGAACCGCCACTCAATATATACCCGGCGGAGTGACGCAACCACCCATCAAAACCCGGTCGGTATCGTACAGTGTTGCTGCCAGGCAACTGTCCTGCTGATAGCCCAGGTCAATCCGGATTTGTCCTTCGGGCCCGGCAAGTGTATCGAATTGGCCGTCTTTAAGCAGCCGGACCAGGGCGAAATCGGTGCCTTCCAGACCGTGCGAGTAGCCGGCCAACAGAATTTTTCCATTTTCCAAAAACATGGACGCAACGCAACGGTCTTCCCGGCCTTCGAAATCGCAGCCTGTGACTGCCGGCCAGTATGTTCCTGTAATCCCCTCGAAAGAAGTTGGAACACCAAACGTGGAGTCCGGAACCTGGGCTGATGTGGCGAGTTGGAACAGGGTGGTTAGGAGTAAGGGGAGTGAGAAGTGTTTCATGAGAAATTAGACGTTTAAATTGATCCCTACTCTGGTTGTTTTACCCGGCCATTTCGGTGCTACCGGGGGCTTTCAGGGGCGGATTAGGGCAGTAGTTCGCGCTACAGCCTTTTTTTTGTATAATTTCCCATCCCGACGAGAGCAACCTCGCTTCCGGCAGATATCATCCTCCCACTCAAGCCCAAGGCCCGAGTACAGAAAGGGTTACCAAAATCTGGCTGAAAAACTGGTTGAGAACCGGGGATTAAGAGCGTGTTTAAATTTTCCTGCCGGAGGCAAAAAGAGCAGATTTTAGAGGCAGGCGAATCTCATTTTTAGGTGCATAGCCGGGGTTCTGTGCCTAAAAATAGGTGAAGCATGGCGCTAAAAGATGCCTTTTTGGCCCGGTGAGGGAAATTTAAACACGCTCTAAAGGTTTTCTTGCGCGGGATTAAACTTACCGGACAGAGGATTCCGGCCATAGTATAAATTGGATGGTTATCAAATGTACAAATTCCCGCTTTATACCCCAAACTCAATTGTGTTAAACGTTCTCCCGGGGGGGATATCACTAAAAACCAATACTTTGAAATAATGTCAATTTTGAAATACACGCCGGCGCCCATGCCGAAAACAACCGACTGCGCATGCAAAAACGCCTGACATTTGCCTGCTTCCTGCTGCTTTGCGTTGCCAGCCAACTCATCGCCCAACCCCTCACCGCCATCACCTACAACATCCGCTACGCCACTGAAAACGACGGCGCCGACGCCTGGTCAAAACGCCGCGACTTCCTGGCCGCCCAACTGCGCTTCCACAAACCCGATGTATTCGGCGTGCAGGAAGCCCTGAAACCCCAACTCGACTACCTGCTCGAACAATTGCCCGAATACGCCTGCGTGGGCGTGGGCCGCGACGACGGCCGGGAAGGCGGCGAATACTCCGCGCTTTTTTACCGTACCGACCGCTTCCGGGCGCTCGAATCCGGCACCTTCTGGCTCTCGGAAACGCCCGACAAGCCCTCCAAGGCCTGGGACGCCGCACTGCCCCGCATTTGCACCTGGGCACTGCTCGAAGACACGGCCTCCGGCCAAAAACTGCGGGTGTTCAACACGCATTTCGACCACATCGGGCAACTGGCGCGGCAAAATTCAGCAGCCCTGATTTTGAAAAAAACCGTAGAAATGAACACCGGTGGCGAGCCGGTTGTCGTCATGGGCGATCTGAACAGTGAACCCGATGCCGACCCCATCGCCTTGCTGTCCGAAACGCTGCGCGATGCGCACGACCACAGCCTGGAGCCGCCCTTCGGCCCCGAAGGCACCTTCAACGGCTTCAAGTTCCATGAGCCGGTCAGTCGGCGGATCGATTACATTTTTGTGTCGCCCGGGCTCCGGGTGCTGCAATACGCCGTGCTGAGCGATTCGCGCGACTGCCATTACCCTTCCGATCACTTGCCGGTACTCGCGCGCCTGGATTGGGATCGGGATTAAACTGATGCCCGATTTCCCAACCCGAACAGTGAAATCCGTGTGAATCCGCAAAGCGCCGAAGGCGAATCCGTGGTATCCGCGTTCTAATTTTTCTAAGAGCATGTTGGGAATGTATAATTGTATATCCGAGCGCGTAGGAATAGAACGCCGATGAGGCGGATTCGCCTTCGGCGAAACACGGATTTTCGCGGATTTTGAATTGGCAAGCCTCAGATTTTCAAAAACGTTCGCGTAGCCACCTGGCCGTTTTTTCCAAAAATGCGCACCCAGTGCAAACCCGGCGCCCAACGTCCGGCCGGTAAATCCACCTGCCGCTTGTGCTGTACGTGCTGTTCCGCGATCAGTTTACCAAACACATCAAAAATCTGCACGCACGCCAGCGGCGTTTCCAGCGATTCGATGTGCAGCACATCCCGGACCGGCGAGGGGTACAGCCGCACCGGCAGCGGTGCAGGGGGGGTGGGGGCCGCCGACAATTCCTGGAACAGCACCACCTCGTCGACCAAAATATTGAAGAGGATAACCTGCTCCTTCGCATCGATCATAACCGGCCCGGCAACGTCAATTTTGAAATCCGTCCAAAAGGTGTCGGGCCGCACGATAATATCCTCGATGATAAACTGCACCACACCCAACGGACGGGAATATGTCAGCGCCGGCTGGCCTTTCCCGGCAGCGCCGTATTCGACCCTGCCTGGCGGCACGGCGCGCGCATCGGCAAACCCGGTTGCACCGGCGGCAAACAAAAGATCGGTTACAGTGTCGGGGAAAAACACCACCGTCAGGCTGTCTTTTACCAGCATTTCGTCAAACTCAAGGGTAAATGCCACTCCCAGCGGCGATTCATCGACCGGCAGTCCGAGCGGGTGAACGTAGGAAATATGGAGCCGGAGCGTATCCTGCACCGTAGCCGTATCGGGCTCAAACGTGAACACCAGGCGGGGCAGGGCCGACAAAAAAGCGGTATCCGGTGGCGTCCAGGGCATGGGCGGCGGCTGGCTGTCCAGGTGTGTGCTGTCGTAGTTCAGTTGCAGTGCTTCCACATCTTCGGTGGTTACCAGCCCGTCGCCGTCGCAGTCGGAAAAGCCGTAATTGACCATCGTGCCGGGCAAGCCGCCGATCCAGAATTCGAAGGGCTTGAGCATCCAGTCGATGCCCTGAAAAGGCAGTTCGCGGGGCGGACCTTCCTGGCCGAAACTCAAGCCGATAGCCAGCACATCGAGGTGGTCCACACGGCCGTCGTTGTTGGCGTCGCCGGGGCGCAGGAGTTGGGCCTGGAGGCTAAGTGGAAAAAAGAGCAGCAAACAAAGACCTGTTTTCATAAGCATTGGGTTGAATTTGTTCCGAAAGTTAGCAATTTAGCGCCATACCGTATGCACCAGAGCAAGCTCATCGATGTGTTGCGCCATTTTTCCAGCCGCCAACTGACCCGGTTCCGGGACTTTCTGGAGTCGCCGTATTTCAACCACTCGACTGAATTGGCGGTGTTTTTTGACTTTCTGGCCAAATATGCCCCCGACTTTCAACACCCGGCCCTGGAAAAAGCAGCCGTACTTCGGTCCTTCAAATCCGAAAAGCCGCTGACGGCCAAACGGCTGGTCTATTTCATGAACCAACTGCAACAACTCGCCGAGGCATTTCTCGCAATCGAGTACTTTCGGGCCGATGATCTGGAAGAAGCCATGGCCCTGCTGCAGGTACTCGACCCCGATGCCCTGCCCCGGCACTACAAGTTCGCCCTGGACAAAGCGGTGCAAGCGCTGGAAAAAAATCCGCTCCGCAATGCCGCCTACTACCTCAACGCGTTCCGGCTCAAAGCCATCCGCTACGACCACACCGACCTGCAACAACACCAGTTCCATAAACCCCTGCAGGAAGCCTCCGACGCGCTCGACGATTTTTACCTGGTGGAAAAACTGCGCTACGGCTGGGCCATGGCCGCCGGCGAATACGTGCTCAACGTGCGCTACCAATGGAACCTGGGCGACCGGGTACTGGACTACCTGTTGCAAAACGATCCGCCGCTCAACCCTACCGCTCAAATCTATTTGGCCGGTATCCGGCTGGTGAAGGAGCCGGAAAACACAGCCCATTTTTTTCATTTAAAAAACCTGCTGGAACAGCATGAAAACCGCTTCAGCGAGCCGGAGCAAAAACAACTGTACACCGGGCTGCTGAACTACTGCACCCGCCGGATCAACCGGGAAAACGACCCGCAATTTTCTACGGAATACCTCGAAATCAATAAAAAACTATTGGCCAACGGCCTGCTGTTTGAAAACGGCGAACTCTCGCCCTGGCGGTTTATCAACCTCGTGAACACCGGCCTGCGCACCGGACAGACCACCTGGGTCGGCGATTTCATCCGCCAATACCGGAAGTATTTACCGGAAGTGTACGCCGACGACGTTACCCGGATTGTGCGCGGCCAATACCACTACCACCTCGGCGAATACGGCCAGGCCCAGGTACTGCTCAACCAGGTCAATCCGCCCAATGTGCTGCTGGCCGTCACCATTCGCAACCTGCTCGCCCGCATCTATTACGAAACCGGCGAAACAGAATTGCTGCTTTCCCACCTCGAAGCCTACCGGGTGTACCTCCTGCGCCAGGAACTGCTCAGCCCGCAAATGAAGCAGCAGGCCCGGCACTTTGTGGATTTCACCAGAAAACTGACTAAAATTGATAAGCCGGAGGCCGGGCAATTGCCCAAACTGAAAAAGATACTGCCCGCCACCGCAGAAATTTATCACCGCGACTGGCTGCTGGAGCAGATCGAGCGGAAAATGGAGGCTTTCGGTTTGGGGGCTAGTTAATTCACCACGGAGGCACGGAGGACACGGAGTTTCGCCTTCGGCGAAAATTATCAAGACAGGATTTACAGGATTTTCAAGATTGCGGTGCTTAATCCTGTTGTTCATGTAAATCCTCGTCAAATTAAAAAATCCGCCGAAGGCGGAAAACTCCGTGCCCTCCGTGCCTCCGTGGTGAAAAATCAAAACTCAGGGCCGGGTCACCAAACGCCCGCTGCGCACCTCCGTACCGGCTGCCAGTCGCCATATGTACACGCCGGCAACCGGGAACACCGATTCCGGCAAGTCCAGGGTTTGCAAACCCGGTGTCCCCGCAAAACTTCGGCTCCAAACCTGGCGCCCCTGCGCATCCCAAATCTCCAATTGGACCGGCATGGGCTCGGGGAGTTCCAGTGCCAGACGGGCGCCTTCAGTTGTGGGGTTGGGCTGGGGTTGACCGATCCGGATTGCCGCGGCCGGCGCCGGACTGAATTGCAGTTGCAAGTTCCGGGCTTCCGCCGTCCCGGTGAATGCTTCGGCGCGCAGGCGTCCGGCAGCAAGCTGGAACGCAGTTTTCAAATCCACTGGCGCCAGGGCGCGCAGGCGCAGCGTGCACAGCGTTTTTTCTTGAGAAAACAAGTGCGGGTCGGTGTCGAACCACAGCACATTGAGCAGCCCCGGGTGCGGTTGAAAGGTGGTTTGCGCATCCCAACCGGGCAAGTTGCCGGGCAACACCGCTTCCAAAACCAATTTTTCAGGATCGAACTGAAACCCGAACTGGAAACCCAGCCAGGCGCCCGTTTCCGCGAAGCGGATGGGCAATTCGATCGTTTCGCCGGCGGCAAGCAGCCGGGTCGGGAGGTTCAGATAAGCCACGGCGCGATCGTCGGGTTCCGGGGCGAAATTCGGGATGGCCGAACAGTTTACATCGCCTGTTTTGATCGCCTGAAATTCGAAGTCGCCCACGATAGTGTCGTTCACGGTGAGGAGTTGTTTGATTTCCGGGAAAATCCCCTGGAAGGGATTGTTGGGATTTGGGAAAACAAAATCCGCGTCTAAAAATCGCCAGGAGCTGTTGCTTGGAAACACATCATACACCCCGGTCAGCATCTTGCGCGACTCGATAATGTCAAAAGTGGTAATGCTTCGGCTGTTGTTCACATCGGCAGCAACCATGGCGTACGGGTTTGACAAGGGCTCCAGGCCCAGGATGTGTTTGGAAACGGCAACCAGGTCGAGGATGTCTATGCCGTTCAAAGGGTCGTCATTTTTACTGACCGTCAGCCCCAGGTTTGAAATAACGGTATCGCGTTCGGCAACGTAACATCCATCCGAGTACAATTGCCAGAAGTCCGGAATCCACGGCGCCGGGTTACTCAGGGTAACGCCCGACACAACGGCTCCCGTGCACCACTGGCGGGCGCACACCCGCGCGTTGATGTACACCTGAATGTTGCCGTCGCAAAATCCGGCGGCGTCTTCCACAATGAGCCAGGTTGTGCAGGAATCGACATTGCCGGCCAGGTCGCGCACCCAGAGTTCCACGGGTTGGCTGCCTAGATGGTTGCAATTGAACGTTGCGCTTTGCTGTGGGTTCCCCAGGCTGTCCAACGGAAACCCGGTACCGGTACCGTCAATCCGAATTGCAATTTCCAGCATGATTCCGGGCGTAGTATTATCCTCGGCATATTGCAGGAAATCGGTAGCCCACAAGGTGATCATTCCCGTCGGCATAATATTGACGGAAAGGCCGTTGAGGCAAACAACCTGCGGCGCCTGGCAGTCCGCCACCTGAATTTCGTAGGTGCAGGTATCCACATCACCCAAGCCGTTCGACACCACCCATTTCACCAGGTGGTTGCCATAAGGTAACTGGGGTGTTTCGTAGTTTGAGGGTGCATCAGCCGTATTCCAGCGGATGCAGGCGGTGCGGTTGGCGGGACTGCCGCCGGTTTCAAGGGCAAACCGGAAAAGCGCTCCTGCAGGTACCTGCCGGGTGTCGAATGCCGCCGCCGTACCGCCGCTGTAGTTGGGATTTCCGGCGTTGCCGAAAAAGACCATTCCGGCAGGCGGCAGGTCGGCGCTGTTGACCACCGTTTCGCGGTCGCCGTCGCCGTCGAGGTCGAGAAAAAGGAGGTATTGGATATCGAGGTTGGCGCCGGCACAGGTATCAGCGGCCGAAAAGCAGAGCTCGGTTTCGCCTTCCGGCAAATTATTGGTCAGGTAGGTCGGGGCGGCAAAAAGTGCGTGGTTCCACTGCAGGGAATCGTTGGCCGTGGAATCGCAAAATACCACCGGCGTTGCCGGGCAGTTTTGCAGTTGCAGGCATTGACCGGCAAGGTTTTTTGCAAAAGCCAGGAGCAAGAGGATGTTCAGGATATTACGCATGTTTTTTCTTTTTTTTAATGGCAGGGTTTCGGTTCGCGAACCTCGGCAGGGTTTCGAACCCTGCCGAGGTTGAAGGTTAAGGTTAAAGGTTATTTCAACATCAATTTTCCACCAACAGCCCGCCCCTGCGCATTTTCCATTCTAAAAAAATACAAGCCCGCCGGGAGCCTGCCGCGTTCAAAACGGTAGCGCGCACCGGAAAAGTGATGTTGATGCATGAGTTGGCCGGTTGCATCGTACAGGCTGAAGCGGTAACTATCGGCTTCCGTCAGCTGAAATTCCGCAAAACTGGTCGCCGGATTCGGAGCAATGCGCAGGTCCAGGGCATCGGGAACGGGCGGATCCAGCGTGAACGTCAGCAGGGGGTAGCCGATGGTATGGAAATACGTGTTGGTGATAACCGGTTCGTTGAAGTCGAAGTCGATGGCGGCGGTATTTTCGAGGATCGTTCCCAACGGCAGGCCCGGGCGCTGTGCCATCCGGAAGGTTACAAAACCGTGCGATTCCGGTTCATTGGTCGTACTGTCGGGCAGCAAAATATTTTCAAACGTAAAGCGCAGCGCGCCGGAGCCGCTCAACTGGAATTGGTAGGGATGGCTGGCCGGACCGGGGCGCACCGTTGCCGGATCAAGTTCGGCGGGCAGGGCATCGCGGATCACCACGAGGAAAGCCGTGTCGTTGCCGGTATTTTGAAAGCGGATCATGTACTCGACTTCCTGGCCAATTTCCAGGAAATGTTCGTCGCGCCAGCCCAGCGGGAAGCCGCGCTTATCGTTGGGGTCGAAGGAACCGACCACCTGCCCGCAATAAATATCGACAAAAGGATCGCCGGTGTTGAGGGCCAGTTGCTGGGCAAGGCCGGGGCCGTTCGACGGGCCGTTGCACAAGTCCACCGCAGCGGCAGGCATGCTGTTCCCCGGGTGACCGGGCCGCTGACTGGAGCGGATGTAGTAGGAATTGCCGGTGGGATTAGTGATCGTGATCGTGCTGTCGGCGCCGGCATCGAGTTGGAGGGCGCCTTGCATGTACATGATCTGATCTTCGATGATCACGTAGTTGACCGTGCCGTTCATGTCGCCGGCGCCGGTATTGGTGATGGTAAATTCAGCGGTACCGTTGCAACTAGCCTGCACCTCCACATGCGAGCCGTCCCACAGCGGATCGGGGGGCAGGCAGCTGCTGTCGGGGGAAATATACGCCTCGGCGCAAATGGTTTGCCCGTTCACGGCGGCGCAGTCCAGCAGCACCTGCACCTGAAAATAGTCGCAGCCGCCGGACGGCAAATCGCCCAGGTCGAAGGTCAGGGTGTCGCCGTTTTGGCTTGCCAGGGGCAGAGTACTACCCACGTAGCTGCACAGCGGGTCTAGCACGAGTTGTACGCTGGCATCGGTGGCTGTTTGGGTGCCGTTGTTGCAGTAATTGATGTAGTAGTTAAAATTAACACAGCGCCGGATCGGCCCGGCCACCACTTCGACCTCCAGGTAGGGGCAATCCGCAGTGCTTTGGATGCCGATCGGCGGCGCCTGGATCACCTGGCCCGTACCGGGCACCACCACAACGACGGGCGTATCGCAAGCCGCCCAAAGATTTTCAAGGCCGGGAAACGGCCTGGCCGTGATGGTGTATGTGTCGGGGTCCAGAATAAAAGAGTAGTTGCCCGCCGGGGAAACAAACATGTACAAGGTGTCGCCCGACTGCCCGGCCGCCACAACGATAAAATTCGGTGGCGCCGGTTCAAGGCTGTCGGGGGCGCAATTCAAATTTTTATCCCAAAAAACCGAACCATGCAAACTGCTGAAAACCGTAAAAAAACCGCCGGTCCAGTCTGTTTTGATGAGCACCGCGTTTTCAACACTTACATCTGTTCCGGTGCGCCCGACCAGGGCAAATTGGTTATCGGAGGTATACAAGGCTGCCAGGGGCAGGTCGGGCAGGTTTGACTCGCGGGTCCAGGCCGAGTCGCCGTCTGCATTGAGTTTGAGCAGGTTTAGCTGATTATTGGGTAAGAGGTTGTCATCAATTTGCAGAAACGGGATATATACATTTCCGCCCCCGTCCAGGATAAAACTCCGGATATACCTTGAATTACCGGCCGGCAAATTGTCCAGTATCTCCAGCGGTTCGCGGAACCAAATCTTTGTACCGGCGCCCGTTGTTTTTAACACCGCCGCTTTCGTCGGATTGGATTGTTTGGTTTCACCGAAAAGCAACAGATTGCCGTTTGGGTCAACTTTAAAATCGAGCGCACTCTGGTAGCCTGGCTCGTTGTATTCCTGTTGCCAAAGTACGTTACCCTGTGCATCGGTACGCGCCATGAACAGATCGGAGCCGTCCATAATGGAAGGGGCGTCGCGGCGTTCGCCGGCCACCGCCAGGTCGCCGTTGGGCATTTCCACCAGGCCGAGCGCCAGTTCCCGGCCGGCGTTGGGGTCGCCCAGGGTTTGCGTCCAAAGAATGGTTCCGGCAGCATCGAGGCGGAGCAATTGGATATGGGAATCCGATACCGGCACGAAAGTGCGTGCATCGCCTGCCAGGGCGTAGCCGCCGCCGGTAGTGGCCACGATGTCGCGAAAGCCGTTGGGCAGGGTTGGGTTTTCGAGCACTTTTTGCCACTGCGCAACCCCGGCGCCGTCGATTTTCAGCACCAGGTTGCGCAGTGCCGTGCCGTCGAAATAATTTTCGCAAAGCACGGCAAAACCACCGTCGGGTGCTGCACAAACCGCAATACCCCGGGCGCCGTTGAGGTTTTGGTGGGCGGCCCAGATGACAGTACCCGTGGCATCGGTGCGTTGCAAAAACAGCGAACTATCTGTGGCAATGCCGCCGACCATCAAAAAGCCGCCGTCGGCAGTTTCGGTAAAATCGGAACAGGAACTGGCGTCGGGGGAGTAGGTCTTGCGAAAGGATTGCCCGGCCAGTTGTGCGCCTAGTGAAAAGAGCAGGAGGATTAAAGCAGGGCGCAGGTGTTGTGGAAATACATTCATGATCATACAGGTTTATTGATTCGTCTGATTCTTGACGGTACAAAAGTGCCGCAATGCCCTGGCTTGGGCAAAGACAGTTTTTCAGGATTTTCAGATTTATTTTTTTAAGTTTTTTTTATTTTAAAATTGAAAATCAGTTTTTTATAAGAAATAATTATCCGAATTTTCAGATTTTATTTATTTTGTATAGCTTTTGATAATTGTGCCGGGCGTGTTTCGCGTGTCTGCCCGTAGAGATGTCTCCCTCCGGTCGACATGACAACGTATAGGCTGGCAATTTTTTTATCAGGTTTCTCGCTACGCTCGAAACTTCAACTGTGCTTGGGGAAGTTTTGAGCGTAGCGAGAAACCTGTTTGACTGTTTTGTTATCAATGTATTGTCATGTCGACCGGAGGGAGACATCTGCAGAAATCTTTAAAAAATTCCCATCTCCCATGCAAAACGCACCTGTACTTCAAATTCTCCGCAGTTTGCCGCCAACCACGCTGAAATCTTTCGACAAATACATGGCCTCGCCCTACCTGGTGACCCATGCCGGCACGGCGCAGCTGTACGACTACCTGCGCCCGCGGCTGCACGATGGGCCGGAAGGGGAACTCGACAAAGCAACAGTGGCGCGCGCGCTGGGCGAAACGCCCCGCCGGCTGTACCACCTGACGAGTTATTTGCTGGAAGCGGTGGAACAATTTTTGGCGCTGGAATCCTGGAAAACAAGCTTGCACGACAGCCATGTACTGACGGTGGAAGCCCTGCGCAGGCTGCGGCTCGACGACCTGAGTGCCGGCATGCTGCGCTATGCCCGCAAACGCCTCGACGCCGATCCGCACCGGAGCGCCGAATATCACCGGGCCGGCTACCGGCTCCAACTGGAAGCCTTTCACCTTTCCCAACAACAGGGCCGCGCCAAAAGCCTCAACCTCCAGGAACTTTCCGATGCGCAGGATGTGGCGTTTATCACCGAAAAACTGCGCACGGGTTGCCTGCTGCTCAGCCACCAGGCAGTATCCAAACGCGCGTACGAAAAGGGCCTGCTCAACCAGGTGCTGACCTTTCTCGACGGGCACCCTTACCTGGAAATTCCTTCGGTGGCAGCGTTTTACCACGGCTATTACGCCCTGGCGGGCGATGCCGCCGGCGACCGGCATTTTCGCCGCCTCAAGGAAATTCTGCACACCCACGCCGAGGCATTCCCGGTGGCCGAGGTGCACGACCTGTACCTCATCGCAATCAATTTTTGCATCCGGCGGATAAACAAGGCGGAAGTGCATTACTTCCGCGACGTATTCGACCTGTACCAGTCGGGGCTTCAGCACGGCGCTTTGCTGGAAAACGGCTCCCTGTCGCGCTGGACCTACACCAATATTGTGCTGGCGGCGCTGAACCTGCAGGAATACGACTGGACGTTCCGCTTTCTGCACGATTACGCGCCGCTGCTTCCGGCCAACCACCGCGAAGGCGCACTGAATTTCAACCTCGCCCGGTACTATTACGATACCGGCAACTACAGCGAAGCCATGCAGCACCTCCTGCGGATGGAATACGACGACGTGTTGCAAAACCTGGTGGCCAAAACCCTGCTCTGCAAAATTTACTATGAAAAAGAAGAATTCAGCGCGCTCGAAAACCAGTTGGACAGCATCGAAATTTACCTGCGCCGCAAAAAAGTGTTGGGTTACCACAAGGAAAATTACCTGGCCATCGTGCGTATGCTGCGCAAAATGCTGAGTCTGAAACCCGGAAGCAGCCCGGCAACAGAAGCCATTCGCCGGCAAATCGAAAATGCGCCGGTGCTCACCGAACGGGAGTGGTTTCTCAAACAACTCCAGCGATGATATGCGTACGGAGTTTTCTATTTTTGCGCACATTTATAACCATTCCGCTTTCACGCTATGCTCAAACCCGGTGATACCGCCCCAGATTTTACCCTGCGCGCCAGTGATAAATCCCAGATCAAACTGAGCGACTTTCGCGGCAAAAATGTGGTCTTACTCTTTTACCCCCTTGCATTTACCGGGGTTTGCACCAAAGAACTCAGCCTGATGCGCGACAGCCTGGCAGAATACGAGGCGCTCGACGCCCAACTGCTGGCTATTTCTGTCGACAGCATTTATGCCCTGGACAAATGGAAGCACGAGCTGGGCTTTAACTTTCCCATGCTCTCCGATTTCAACAAAACCGTGAGTAAAAAATACGATGCGCTCTACAAAACCTTTGTGTATGAAATGAAAGGCGTTTCCAAACGTTCAGCCTTTGTCATCGACAAAGACGGCGTGATCCGCTATGCAGAAGTACTGGAAAATGCCGGAGAATTACCGAACTTCGAGGCTGTGCGCAACGTTTTGAAAACTTTGAAAGGATAAGTTGGAAGGTTACTGGTTAAAAGGTTTCTGGTTATTTATCATTCCGGGAAGGTTTGCAACCAGAAACCAGAAACCAGAAACCCTCTAACCTTAAACCCAAATAAAAATGCCCAATCCACTCTGGGAAGAACAGGAAGACATATTGGTGGAAGACGACATTGGTTCAGACCTTCCGGCCCATATAATTGTGTTTAACGATGATGTCAATTCGTTCGACTGGGTCATCCATTGCTTCATGGAAATCCTCAAACATACCCACGAACAGGCCGAACAATTATCCATTATCATCCACTTTAAGGGCAAGGCCACGGTAAAAACCGGCTCCAAAAAAGAACTGGTCCCCCTGTGCGAAGCCCTGCTCGACCGCGGCCTTTCTGCCGTGCTCGAAGACTAAAATTCCCCGCCAACATCCAACAGCTAATTGCCAACAGCCAATCATGCCCGTTTACTGGCTCAATGAACACGAGTTATCCTTTCCGCACCCTGCCATGGCCGAGCCCAGCGGCCTGCTGGCTGTTGGCGGCGACCTGAGCCCCGACAGGCTGGTGCTGGCGTACCGGAACGGCATTTTCCCCTGGTTTGAGGCTGAAGGTAATTTCTACTGGTATTCCCCCGACCCCCGGTTTGTGTTGTTTCCCAAAGAATTGAACGTGCACAAAAGCATGCGTTCGGTGTTCAACCAGGGCAAATTCGAATACAGCCTGGATACCTGTTTTGAACAGGTTATCCGAACCTGCGCCGAGTCGCCGCGCAATGCCCAGGATGGCTCCTGGATTTCGGAGGCGTTCATTGAGGGCTACACCGAACTGCACCGCCAGGGCGTCGCGCATTCCATGGAAGTGTGGAGCGGTGGGAAACTGGTCGGCGGGCTGTACGGCCTTGCGCTGGGTCGGATTTTTTTCGGGGAAAGCATGTTTTCCCGCCAGGCCAATGCATCCAAGGCCGGTTTCATTACCCTGGTGCGGGCGCTGCAGGCGGCGGGTTTCTGGATGGTTGACTGCCAGCAGCAGACGCAGCACCTGCAAAGCCTGGGCGCCCGCAGCATCCAGCGGGAACTATTTTTGGACTACCTCGTTAAAAATGCATACGAACGTTCCCTGGTCGGTTTTTGGGACTTGCAGTCCGGGCAACTGGCCCTGCGCACCGAACACTGATTTGGATTTGGTACTTAATTTGCGGTAGTTCCCCCGGGTTTTCGATGTGCCGCGCCCCATACTACTGGACATTTTGTTTTTCGGACGCGCTCAGACCTTCCAGGTTTGCGAAACCTGGAAGGTCTAAGAAATGTCCAGTAGTATGGCCGCGCCCCCACTCCCGCACTTGTAGCGGGGCCATCAACTTAAACAACCTGAGGGGATGTACACTTTTAACTTTTCAAATTAGACTTTAAACTTTTGACTTTATTGAGCCCTTACTAGCGGGAAAACTGTCTTGAAAGTCAAAAGTTAAATTTGAAAAGTCAAAAGTTAAAAGTTTTATAGCCTAATAATTCGGCTATACCCCACTCCCGCTCTTTTGAACAACCCCTTCGCCTGCTCAAAAACTTGATTGCTATGTGGAACATGCCATTGCGTACACTTCTGGGTTTGATCGGACTTCTACCGGCCTTTTCTTTTGGTCATCCGGATAAGGCGGCGGTAGTCGTTCCCGATGAGCCTTTTCCCAAAGATTATTTCCTCATGCCCGTGAGCACCGCCGCCATCCGGTTATCCGGCACTTTCGGCGAACTGCGGGCCAACCATTTTCATACCGGCATCGATATCAGCAATATTTCGGGCCAGGCCGGGCAGGCTATTTTTGCCGCCGCCGACGGCTTTATCGACCGGGTCAAAGTGGGTGGGAGCGGCTACGGCAAGGCGCTTTACATCAAACATCCCAACGGCTACACCACGGTGTACGGGCACCTCGACAAGTTCACGCCGGCCGTTGAAAAATATGTGCAGGAAACCCAGTACAAACGCGAACGTTTCGAGGTTGACCTGTTTCCCAAAGACGGATTGTATCCGGTAAAAAAAGGCCAGGAGATCGGGCGCATGGGAAACACCGGCAGTTCGGGCGGCCCGCACCTGCATTTTGAGATCCGCCGATCGGCCAATCAAAAACCGTTGAATCCGCTGCTGTTCGGGCTAAACATCCCCGACGCCGTGCCGCCGCTGTTGCGCGACATGCGGGTGTATTTTCTAAACCCGAACCGGGAGGTGCAATCCAGCCTGCCGTTCCCCATCCAACAACGGCCCGACGGCACCTATGGTGTGCCGGGCGATACCGTGCGGCTTCCCGCCTGGCGGGTCGGATTCGGGCTGCGCTCCTACGACCAGTCGACCGGGAATACCCACAACAAAAACGGTCTGTTTGCGCTCACCTTACTGGCTAACGACGAACTGGCCTATGCCTGGAAAGCCGATGAACTGGACTTCGACGAAACCCGCTACCTCAACGCGCATACCGACTACGCCGCCTATGAAACGAATGGCGCCATGTACCAGCGCTGTTTTGCCTTGCCCGGCGACCGACACGCCAATTTTACCCGCACCGAAAGCCTGGGCGCCGTACCGCTGTACAAAGAAATTCCAACCAAAATTACCGTGAAAGCAGCCGACGCCTCCGGCAACCAGTCCACCGTGGTGTTCTGGGCCTACCGCGGCGAACCCGAGCCCCAACCGCAACACCCCGACTGTATCGAACTGCCCTTCGATGTGGAAAACCACATCGACATGGAAGGTTTTTCGATGACCATCCCGAAAGGCGGCCTGTACGAAACCCTCTATTTTCAGTACAGCAGCAGCCCCCGACCACCCGGAACCTACTCGGCCTTGCACCGGGCGCACCAAGGCACCACGCCCTTGCACAAATACTGCACCCTGCGTTTGCGCCCCGAGGAACTGCCGGACAACCTGCGCGAAAAAGCCGTCGTTGCCCGGTACCGCACACGCAGCCGCCCGGTCAATTGCGGCGGCAGTTGGGATGGCGACTGGCTGGTTACCCGGGTCCGCGATTTTGACGACTATTGCATCATGGTCGACACCACGCCGCCGACCATCAAGCCCGTGGTGTTCAGCGTGGATATGCGCCGAAAAAAAACCATGGCTTTTCGCATCTACGACGACTTCATCACCGATGCGCGCGCCGAAAGCCTCCGCTACCGGGGCACGGTGGATGGCAAATGGGTACTCTTCGAATTTGACCGGAAACGGGCGCGGCTCACGCATGTTTTCGACGGGCGTATTCAACCCGGCGAACACAAACTGCGCCTGGTGGTAACCGACGACCGGGGAAATGAATCGGTGTACGAGCGGAATTTTGTACGATGATGTTGATTTACGATTTTGGAATTACGAATTACGATTGGTTCACCTTTCCGGGTTTGGGCAGATCATTGCCTGATGTAGTGTTTGAATAAATTGAAAACCTACACATCCCGGAAAGGTGAACCAATCGTAATTCGTAATTCGTAAATGCATAAAAAGGCGGGCCCCGGCGCAGACAGAGGGTCTGACCGGGGCCCGTAATTACTTCCATGAGATTAGATCATCCGAGTAGATTAAAACGCGCGGCACTAAAACCGCGTAGTAGATAGCCAGAAATGCGTCGAGCAGCGGAAACCAAATTAAAAGATGCGCTTCGCGTAGCCGGCAAAGAATTTTCCGATGAATCGGTAAGGCGGAGGCCATCCGAACGGCATAAAAAGCAACAGAAATTATGCCAAAATTGGTCGGCAAGAGTACAATCAGTAAAAAATAGTGCAGGAAATGTGTTAATGCCAGTAGCCCGAGCAGCAAGCGGTGGCGCAGGCGGTAATGTGGCCCGGCGCGGAGATGCCGTTTTTTTTGACGCCACCAGTTGCGCCAGTTTTTTTCCCCTTCGGAAAAAACAAATGCTTCGGGGGCCAGGCAGATCGCCGTGTTTTTATTGTTGGCGGCGGCATTGACGAACAAATCGTCGTCGCCGGATGGCAAGGCGGCATGCGCTGAAAAACCGCCCACCTGCCCGAAAAGGTGCCGGCGCCAGGCCAGGTTGCGGCCGACGCCCATGTAGGGTTGCCCGGCCAGGGCAAACGAAAAGTATTGCGTGGCGGTGTGCACCGTTTCAAACCGGATCCATTTGTTCAGCAAGCCGGGTTCCGGCCGGTACGGGCCGTAGCCCAGCACAATTTCCGCATCTTGTTTTTTCAAAAAACATTCGGCCATACGGCGCAGCCACTGCGGGCTCGCGGGCCGGCAATCGGCATCCGAAAACACCAAATGCTCATGCCGCGCCACGGCGATCCCCCGGGCGAGGGCCTGTTTTTTCCCGGGAGCGGTTTTGGGTCCGGTGTGGAGCACGTGCAGGTGCGGATATTTTTTTTGCAGTGCCTGCAAAACAAGCGGCGTATCGTCGGCAGAATCGTCGTCGATGACGAGCACCTCAAAGTCCGGGTATTGTTGTTCCAACACGGCCGGCAGGTTGGCCGCCAGGTTGACGGCTTCATTGCGCGCACAAATCAGTACGGAAACCGGCGGAAGTCGGGTTGTGTCAACCTGTTCCGCACCCGAAAATGCCGGCTGGCGGAAAGCCAGGCGGGCAAACAGCCCCCACCACACCACCAACTGCACCGCAGTGGCCGTGGCAAACACACCGAATAAAACTACCCAGAACCCGATCGCCATTTTTCACCAATAAATTAGAATTCCGCAACTTTGCCGCAATATCTCAATATCTCAATATCTCAATATCCCAATATCTCAATTCCCCAGCATGCAACTAATCATCGCCATAGACGGCCACTCCTCCTGCGGAAAAAGCACCCTGGCAAAAGGCCTGGCAAAAGCCCTGCACTATGCCTACCTGGACACCGGCGCCATGTACCGGGCGGTGACCTTGTATTTTCTGGATAAAGGAATAGACCACAACAACCCCGACGCCGTAGACGAGGCCCTGCGGCATATTGAGATCCATTTTGAGCGCATTCAGGGCAAAAACCACACCTTTTTAAATGGCACGGACGTCGAACGGGACATTCGGGAAATGCGCGTGAGCGCCCTGGTCAGCCCGGTATCCACCATTTCTGCCGTGCGCCGCGCGATGGTAGCCCAGCAAAAAGCCATGGGGCGCCGGCGCGGCATTGTGGCCGACGGCCGCGATATCGGCACCGTAGTGTTCCCCGATGCCGAAGTGAAAATTTTCCTGACCGCCGATGTGGATGTGCGCACCAGCCGCCGTCACCTGGAACTGGCCGCCCGCGGTATCGACGCCGACTGGGATTCCATCCGGAAAAACCTGCTCGAACGCGACGAGATCGACTCCACACGGGCAGATAGTCCGCTCCGAAAAGCCGACGATGCCGTGGTGATCGACAACACCCTGCTCTCCGAAGAAGAACAACTGGAAATGGCGCTCGACATGGTGTATGCCCGGATGACTACAGCCCGGAAGCAGAAAGTCGCTAAATAGCGCACTTACTCCTGCACCACCGTCGCATGCAACACATACCCGCTGGGGCCGTCATCGCCCGGATCGGCTTGCGCCAGGTAGATGCTTGTTTGTACGAAAACCCGGTAGTTTTTGCCGCCTTTTTTAAAAGAAACGGGCTCGCCGGGTAGCACTTCCACCGACCCGGAATCGGTGACCAACAGAACCGGCACATCCACCAGCGCATTTCCCTCCGGTATTTCCTTCAGGGCTTGCTGCCGCAGGAGCGGCCGGCCGTCGTCTTGCAAAGCCAGGGGCTTCCCGGCGGTTTGCCAGATGTACGCGAGGGCCATTCGACCGTCGAGGTTCAGTTGCAGTTGTTCGTCGGCCGAAACCGGCGAACTGCGGTACTGCATGGCCAGGCTGCCGGTTTGATCTTTCAGGTTTTTCATATTGGGCGACATACGCTCCACGGCATCCAGTTGCAACGCAACGGTTTCCTGTTTTTCGGAGGTAAAAACCAGCTGATTTTCGCCGGCGGCGGAAACCCGGCCGCGGGCTTTAAAATCGCCGGCGCTAAAACCCTGCGGCAGGCGCACGATGCGCACATCGGGCACTTCGGCATCGGCCGGCTTCGTACCCGGAACGGTTTCCGGCGGGATGCTGTCGTAGTGCAGAAAATTGTCGTGCTCCACGGCGGCTACGTTTTTGAAGGCCGGATCGACGTCGGCCCCCGGTTGTTTTTGTTGCTGGCAGGCCGGCATAAGAATAGCGCCTGTCAGAAGAAGGATATACATTGCGATAATCGGTTTCATATCGGTGTGTTTTTATGGTTTTTCAGATCAGTTGTTGTTCCAGCGCGAACCGGCAGCGGTGAAATTCAACCGCATATTCCCCCATTCGTTGTAGTTGATGTGGATGTCGGTATTGTCGCTGTCGTTTGTACTTGGGTTGGTATTGACGGTCACGGGGTTTTGCAAGGTGCCGTTGCTGTTAAAGTCGATCCCGGTATTGTTGCAGATACCGGCATTTTCGTTGACGGCATTTTCATTGATGCTGCGCAACATGCCCCGCGAAAAGGAATGCACCGCCGGGGCATCCGCCGTGAGGTCGCAGTCGATGGAAATTCCGGGGAACTGGTACCGGTAGTTCATCGTGGATTCCTGGTTGGGCTTGAAAGTTTCGTTCGCGTCGACGGCCCCGTTGTCGATACCGCCGTGGCGCAGGGCCAGGTTGTGTCCCAGCTCATGGATGAAGGTCCCCACCTGCGCGGCGCGGTTGTTCCAGTTGCTGAAAGTAGCAAACGTTACCATGAAGTCGTTGCCCCAAATTTCGCCGCGCCCCGAGCTGCCGTTTGGCCGGGCCCGGCCGAAAATGCCGTAGTGGAAAATATTCAGCCTGTCGGCATCAAAGTTGTTGTTTTTGTAGGTAAAAAAGTCGGTATAGCCGGTAGCCGGATTAGCCCCGAAATCCATCGTCGTGTGCGCTGCCAACGTTTGACCGCCGTTGGCAAAAGCGCCGCCCTGCCCCCGGTCGATGTGTATGCTGACGCCGGCTGAACCATCCGGATTGAGCACCGGGGCATTGGCAAAAACCGCTTCAATATCGCCCCAAATAGTGTTCAGCGGTTGCCCTGCGGCGGTCCAGTCGACTTCAACGAGGATGTCTTTGCGCTTCGGATTGCAGCCCATAGCAGCCAGGTCGATGGTAGCGCCGCCGGGCGCCGGGTAGCCCGTGGTTTCCCAGGTGTCGAGCAGGCCGTCGTTGTCGCTATCCAATGTGGCGGCGCTCGCCGGCAGGGTGTAGGTGGTGTTGTTCGTCAGGCCGTCGGTGTTCCGGACCGAGATATTGAGCGTACTGCCCAGCGTTTGATCCGTTAAAAACACCAGCAGTCCGCCGTAGTGGTACACCGGGTAGTTAAACGTGGATGCCGCGCGGGTGTTGAAGTAATCGCTGGCAATGGCGCTGTACAACACCGAAGTTTGGTCCGTGCCGTTTACCGTCACCACCGCCTTTGCATCCACATTAGCCACCGAGAGCAACAGGAACAAGTCGGCCAGGCCGCCGCCTTTTTCATTGAAATAATTGATCGTCGTCTCTTCGATCCGGGGCGCCGGCCAGGCGCCGGAAAGTGCGTTTACCGTAAAATTGAAGCTCGAAGCGGACGTCCCGCCTGCATTGCGAAGTTTCACGGGATGGCTGCCGGTGCCGGCGCTTGCCGGAATTTGGAAGTACCGGGCAGTGAGCAGTGCGTGATCGGCCAGCTGCTCCGAGCCCAGGCCGGCATCCCACACGACGGAGGCAAAGGTGAGCGAACTCCCCTGGACGTTGACAATCTGGCGGGCAAAACCCGAGCCAGGCGTTATTCCGGTAATTTCCGGCGGATTACAGCCCCGGCAGCCCAACAGGAGTACCAAGGCCAGCCACAGTAAAGCATAAATCGGTTTCATCTGGATGTATCGATTTTGGTTATAAAAAAAGGTGTTCAAAATTAGTCAAAAACGGCCACTATTCCAAGTGCGCGTTGCCGCGTGCAAAGCCTGTCGGCAAACAAGAGAATCCCGCAAGGCTGTTCGGAATTCGACAGATTGCCGTAATTTCACGGTATGAAGAACGATGCCATTCCCCGCAGTCTTTTTTTCCTGGCCGGCGCCGCGTCGGGCCTTGCGCTGGGATATTACCTGCATACTGAAAAAGGTCGTGCCTTGCGCGAACATCTCAACGAAAACTGGGAAAATTGGCTGGAAACCATCGGCGAACAAGCCCAGGAGCAGCTAAATGTTTTGCTTCAAAACCTGAACCAGGTACTTGAAGACAGCGCGTTGTTTTCCGACATGCCGGAAGAACCCGATGCGGAAGAGCCAGACGACGACCACGATTTTGCCGATGAAGTTTTGGAGCAAGTTGACCTTGCCGAAAGCGCTTTCGAGGCCGGCATGGCCAAAGCCAGGACCAGCCTCCAACAAAAACTTGCCAAAGCCGGGCTGGCAAGCGACTGACGCCCCACACGAACCAACCGCTAATACCACGTTTATGAAAGATACAGAACAACTTTTCGAGTCGGCCGGTGAAACCGCCGAATACGCCAAACAATACCTGAAATTACAGCTGGATTACTTTCGCCTCGAAACGGCGGAACAGGTAGCCAAGGTCAGCGCCACGCTGATCGCCTCTGCCGTAGTGGTCATGTTTGCCTTACTGGCCCTGGTTATGCTGAGTTTGGCCGCCGGTTTTTACCTTGGCCGGCTTTGGGATTCGTACGTGCTGGCCTTTGTGGCCATTGCCGGTTTTTACGCCTTGCTGGCCGTGATCGTACTGATCCTGAAAGAACGCTGGCTCACCAACATCATCCTGACGAGCGTGATCCGTTCTTTTTTCAAATGAACCATTGACTTATGTTGAATACGATAAAAAATCTGGACGATCTGTTGGCCGAAAAAGCGCGCCTGCAGGCTCAAATAGACCTGGTGCAGGGCGAGATGACCCTGAGCTCGCGCCGGACGCGGGAAGTTTTCCAAAAAGTCCTGGAAGACAAACTGAACATTCCCAAACAACTGGGACAACTCTTCCAGGGCAGTCCGCAAGAGTCGGTGCAAAGTTCCGTGATCGGCGCAATCGGCAAAGTGGCCGGGCTGGGCTCGTGGTGGAGCGGTTTGCTGTCGGCCTTTGTGCCCATGGTCATCGATTTTGTGGCCGGACAGATCAAACGCCGGAAAGAACGCCGGGCAGAAACCCCGGCCCCGGAAAGCGAAGCGGCCCCTTCAAAAGCCAAACCGAAACGCCGAAACCCGTTTAAACGAAAAAAAACAACGCCGCCTGCCGAGCCGGACACGCTCTGAACCGCGCAATTTCCACCATCCAACACCTGATATCCACACATGCTTGCAAAACTGTTTTTAGAGCTGACCGAATACGCCTTTTTCCGCCGTTTGGTATGGAAACCCATTTATGAACTGTTGGCCCGGGTACTGCCCTTGTCCGAATGGCAATTTATGAACTACGGCTACACCCCCATGCCGGAAGAAGCGCCGCTCGAATTGGAAACTGCCGACGAATTGCAGCGCTACCCCCTGCAATTGTACCATTACCTGGCGTCAAGAGCTGCCGTGGCCGGCAAGGAAGTGCTTGAGGTCGGCAGCGGACGCGGCGGCGGCGCCCATTACATCGCCAAGTACCTGCATCCCAAGCGGATGGTCGGCATGGACCTGGCAAAAAATGCCGTGCAATTTGCGCAGAAAAACTTCAAACGCCCCAACCTGGAATACCAGCAGGGCAACGCCGAAGCCCTGCCTTTCCCCGATGCCAGTTTTGATGTGGTGATCAACGTCGAATCCAGCCATGCGTACGGTTCGGTGCCCAACTTCCTGCGCGAAGTCCGGCGCGTACTGCGGCCCGGCGGGGTTTTTCTGATCACCGACATGCGCGGCGAGCCGGGCCTGCAACTGCTCTGCGAACAGCTCAACAACTCGGGCCTGAAACTCCAGGAAGAAACCGACATTACCCGGAATGTGGTGCTGGCCATCGAAACCGAAGAACCCGTGAAAAAAGAACGCATCCGGCGGCTGGTGCCGAAATGGCTGGTGCCGGCTTTTGAAGAATTTGCCGGCGTGAAAAATTCCGCCATCCACCGGGATCTGAACAGCCGGGATTTGATCTATTACCGGTGGAAATTGGTAAAAAGTGCCTGAGGCTACGAGCGGTTACAAACAAATTCGAGGTTTTCCGAATCATAGATCACCCGTTTCCCGACCGGCACAAACCCGCATTTCAACAGCACTTTTTGCGAAGCCAGGTTTTCAGGGGCTACCACCGCCTTGAGCAGGTCGACGCCAAAACGCGCAAATCCGTATTGCCCCAGCGCCAGCGTCAGTTCGGTGGCCAATCCCTGCCCCCAATAGTCCCGCGCGATCAGGTAGCCTACCTCCAGGTCGTTGCCGGGCTGATATTCCAGGTGTCGCAGCACGCACAGCGCCACAATCGGGCCATCGGGTTTGAGTGCGCCCAAAAAAGTGCCCAGCCCGGGGTTTTCGGCGGCGTAGTTTTCCATCATTTCGATGCGGGATTTTATTATGCCCGTATCCGTTTCGGCCGGGCGGATGAAGCGCATCATTTCGGGATCGCTTTGCATGGAATAAAAAAAATCAAAATCGGCCATCGTGAGCGGCCGTAGGCGCAGGCGGGTTGTTTCCAGAATAAAATTTTCGGACATAACAGGCAGGCGGTTTAACGCCAGATAAAAGTAGCTATTGACGCCGTTTTTGCCCGGTTTTTGTCCATTTAAAAAATTACCCGTGGCGGGGTGCGCTAAGTTTGAATAAAATGGGACTGGCAAAAATCCGTTTTAATCGTCCGGTAAAACACGAAAACTATGAAAAACGCCCTGTTTATACTCTGCCTCACCTGTTGCGTTGGCCTGAACGCCCAAACGGTGGCGTTCAAAAATGTCAATGTCATTCCCATGGATGGCGACTATATGCGCTCCTTGCAAACGGTGCTGGTTGAAAACGGTGTGATCACGCAAATGGGCGAAGTTGGCGACATAAAAATTCCCAGGCAGGCCAAAATCATCGACGGCACCGGAAAATACCTGATGCCCGGCCTGATGGACATGCACGTGCATTTTTTCACCGAACAGGGCATTGCACCAAAATTTATGTCCCAGGAAACAAAAATCATGCTGGCCAACGGCGTCACCACCGCGCGGATCATGTGCGGCGATTCGCAATACCTGGCGCTGAAAAAACAACTCGACCGGGGGCGCATCCCGGGGCCGGAACTCGTGGTAGTGAGCCCCCAACTGGTGGGCAAATGGCCCTTCCAGGGACCGTTTTTCGGGATGATCGCCGACACGCCGGAAAAAGCCCGCGCGGCAGTGCGGGAGTTTAAAGCGCAGGGATATGCCGCCCTGAAAATCACGTTTTTCGTGCAGCCCGATGTGTACGAGGCGGCCGTTGAAACAGCCCGGTCCGTGGGTCTGCCCGTCACGGGTCACGTTGGCCCCGATGTAGGCCTGGACCGCGCCCTGGTTGCCGGCCAGCAAATTGAACACCTCGATGAATTTCTGGAGCAACTGCTGCCGGATACGGTCCAGCGGCGCATCAGTGTTTCCGGCACCAGTGTCTGGGATAAAAAAAGGGCCTGGCCGACGGTCGATTTGCTGGATGTGAGCAAAATTCCGGCACTGGTCCAACGGGTCAAAAAAGCCGGCATTTCGGTAACGCCCACCCACTATTTTTTGCACAGTTCATTCGGGTACGGGCAAAGTGAGGACAGCATACGCGCCCTGCCCGATTTTGACTACATCCCCGCTTCGCTGAAACCCGATCGCTTCAAGGCGCGGGAATATTTCTGGACCGATCCGCCACCCGAGGCGCTCCGCGAGCGCTACGTCAGCCTGCGCCAGCACCTGACCCGGGCCCTGTACACCGCCGGCGTGCCGCTGCTTTGCGGCTCCGATTCGCCGGAGTGGTTCCTGGTTTCGGGTTTTGCGGTGCACAACGAACTGCAGGCGATGGTAGATGCCGGGCTTCCGCCTTTTGCGGCGCTCGAAACAGCTACCGTCAACCCGGCGCGCTACCTGGGCATAGCCGAGCAAAAAGGAACGATCGCGGTGGGCAAAACGGCCGATTTATTGTTGCTGACCGCCAATCCGCTCGACGACATTGCCAATACCCGGAAGATCGACGGGGTTTTTCACCAGGGGAAATTTTACGATCGAAAAACACTGGATAAACTGTTGAAGGAAGCGCGGATATTGGGGAAACAGTAATTTGGGGTATTATTGCCGGGTATTTGCCTTGGCAATCTGAATTCAGCAATTCCACCATGTCCACCATCCAACCCACCGCGCTCGCCGACAAACTCAGCCAAATGGACATCTTCCACTCCATTCCGGGGGATATCCTGCTGCACCTGGCGGCGCAGTGCCGGATCGAAGTGTTTGAGCCGCATGCGGTGGTGTTCCACAAAGACGAGCCCGGCCAGGCGCTATACCTGATTTTGGAAGGTTCCGCGCGGGTGCACGACGGCGATTTCACCGTGGCCAACATGAAGGCCGGCACTTGTTTCGGCGAGATGGCCCTGCTGGACGAAGGGCCGCGCTCAATGTCGGTAAGCGTCAACGAGCTGAGCCGCCTGGCGCGCATCGACCGCGATGTGTTTTTTGACGTACTCGGCGATTATCCCGGCGTCATGCAAAAAATTGTGGGTATGCTGACCCGCCGCCTGCGGTTTCAAACCGACAAAACCCTGGAGCAACTCCGCCGCCGCGAGGAGGAATTGTCCAACCAGGTGGCCGCGCGCACGGCCGAGTTGATGCAGCAAAAAGAAGAAGCCGAGCAACTGCGCGCCAAAGCCGAAGCCGAAAAAAAAGAAGCCGAAAAACAACGCCTGCGCGCCGAGCAAAGCGAGCGCGCCGAGCAACAATTTCTGGCCAACATGAGCCATGAAATCCGCACGCCCATGAACGCCGTGATGGGAATGACGAATTTGCTGTTGCAAAAAAATCCGCGCGAAGATCAACTCCGCTACCTGCACAGCATCCGCCAGTCGTCTGAAGCGCTACTGGTCATTCTCAACGACATTCTGGACATTTCCAAAATACAGGCCGGCAAGTTGGAACTGGAGTTCACCGACCTCCGCGTCGACGCTATTCTGGAGCAGGTGCGCACCACCCTGCAATTTCGCGCCGAGGAGAAGGGCCTCAGCCTGGAGGTTATTTACGACCCGGAAATACCGCCGGTGCTTATTGGCGACCCCGTGCGTTTGCAACAGGTGTTGCTGAACCTGGCGGGCAATGCGGTGAAATTTACAGAAAAAGGCCGGGTAAGCATGCTGGCGCGTTTGGTAAAAAAACAGGCCAAACGCGCCCGGATTTATTTCGAAGTGCGCGATACCGGAATCGGCATGTCGCCCCGGCAACTCGACGTGGTATTTGAGAGTTTTCGCCAGGCTTCCGGCGACACCACCCGCAAATACGGGGGCACCGGTCTGGGACTTACGATTTCAAAACAGCTGGTTGAACAATTTGGCGGCAGCCTGGACGTCAGCAGCAGCCCCGGCGAAGGTTCTGTTTTCTGGTTTGAAATTGAGCTGGAAATCGGGAAGGAAACAACGGCAAAGCCCGAGGAACCGGTTCTGGACGCCAAGGAAGCCCTGCGGGGGTTGCGCATTTTATTGGCCGAAGACAATGCCTTCAACCGGATCGTGGCGGTGGAAACCCTCGAAATGCTCATCCCGGAAGTACGGGTGCATACCGCCGAAAACGGGCGGGAGGCGGTAGACGCTTTCCTGGCACACACGTTCGATGTGGTGCTCATGGATGTGACCATGCCGGTGATGGACGGCCTCGAGGCCACGCAAGCCATCCGGGCAGCCGACAGCCCGGCCAGGGATATTCCGGTGATCGCATTTACGGCTTCGGTCACCAAAAAGGAAGTCCGGCGCTGCCTGAACAACGGCATGAACGCCTGTGTGCCCAAGCCCTTCAAAGAATCCGAACTGCTCCAGGCCTTGCTCACTGCGATGGCGCCCGGGCGGGCAGCGGCCATTCCGAAAGAGCCCGAAAAACAGGTAGTTGACGACGGTTCGGACCGCCTGGCTTTTTTAAAAAACCTCACCGGAAACAACCCGGCCCGCATTCAAAAATACCTGGGGCTGTACCTTGAATCCGTGAGCGCCGGGTTGCCCCGCATCGAGGCTGCCCTGGCAGTCGGCGACCGGGAGGAATTGCGGCGGGTGGTGCATACCGTTAAACCGCAGTTTCGCATGTTGGGCATGGAAAAAATGGCCGAACTGGCGCAAACTATTGAAACACAAGCGGTGGAAGGTATTGATCTGGATACCCTGCCGGAAAATGTGGAACGGTTGCTGGCTGAAATCCGCGATTCCATTCAACTATTTGAGGCATACCTGGAATCGGCAGACTAAAACTGCCCATCCGGCTGGTGTTTGACATTGAAAAGAAGTTTCTACCTTCGCTCAAAATCTTGGAAACTATGGCTGATCAAAAAAAGAAAATATTTGTCGTAGACGATGATAAAATGTTCTGCACCATGCTGGCAGACCATCTTGAGGATCAGGGCTCGTACGCGGTAACCAGCTTCGGCACCGGTGAAGAATGCCTGGAACAGCTCGATGCCGCCCCCGATGCCATTATCCTGGATTATTACCTGGACTCTAATGTGCCCGGCGCCAAAAACGGCCTCGAGATCCTGCAAATCATCCATAAGAAAAGCCCGGATCTGAAGGTGATCATGCTCTCCTCCCAGGAGCACTACGGCATCGCGTTGCAAACTATCGCCAGCGGTGCGGTGTACTACGTGATCAAAGACCTGAAGTCTTTTCAGGAAATCGACAGCATTTTGGAAGAGCTGTAAGCACCCGCTTAACATGCCCTGTTTTTGTACAAAAAAGAGGCTGTTTCATAAGTCGAAAACCTAAAATGCCCGCCGTAGAATATTTTATTCACCACAGAGACACGGAGGGCACGAAGAATTAAACTCCGTGCCCTCCGTGTCTCCGTGGTTAAAATTTGGAATCGTCTGGGGCCGGTTGTTACAAAATAAGTTGCTGCAAGCCCCCCTGGAATAGAACGGGAAGCCCCCGTTCATCCCCCCTTATTCTTCAGATGGATTTTAGTAAAGGAAGCTCTACCTTTGCGCGGCTTTTTTGCGCCTTGGGTAATAAAAGTGCCCAAAACAGGGCTGCCCGGGGCCTGCGAAGCCCAACACAATACCTGAAACATTCCGCCCGCATAAAGGCACCCGGCGGAAAACAAAACACAAGACTACGTCATGCCATATTTATTCACTTCCGAGTCTGTTTCTGAAGGCCATCCCGATAAAATTGCCGATCAGATCAGCGATGCTATCCTCGACGAGTTTCTCCGGCAGGATCCCAACGCCAAAGTGGCCTGCGAAACCCTGGTGACCACCGGCCTGGTGGTTGTAGCCGGTGAAGTGCGCTCCAACGCCTATGTCGATGTGCAGGAAACTGCCCGCAAGGCCATCGAACGCATCGGGTACACCCGCGCCGAATACCAGTTTGAGGCCAAAAGTTGCGGCGTGATCAGCGCCATCCACGAACAAAGCCCGGATATCGCCCAGGGCGTCGATGTCGGCAAAAACGAACAAGACCAGGGCGCCGGCGACCAGGGCATGATGTTCGGCTATGCCACCAACGAAACCGACAATTACATGCCGCTTGGCCTCGACCTGGCCCACCGCATTCTGCGCGAACTCGCCGCCATCCGGCACGAAGGCAAAAAAATGAAGTACCTGCGGCCCGATGCCAAAAGCCAGGTAACGATCGAATATACCGACAAGGATGTGCCCAAGCGCATCGACACGATCGTGGTGAGCACCCAGCACGACGAAGAGGCCACCCAGGAACGCATTGCAGCCGATATTCAGAAAATTGTAATTCCCCGCGTCAAAAAAAATCTGCCGCCGCGCCTGCAAAAATTGTTCACGAACTCCATCCGCTATTACATCAACCCGACAGGCAAATTCGTGATCGGCGGCCCCCACGGCGACACCGGTCTCACCGGCCGGAAGATCATCGTGGATACCTACGGCGGCAAAGGCGCCCACGGCGGTGGCGCATTCAGCGGAAAAGACGCCTCCAAAGTAGACCGTTCGGCAGCCTACGCCACCCGCCACATTGCCAAAAACCTGGTGGCTGCCGGCTTGTGCAAGCAGGCATTGGTGCAGGTCGCCTATGCGATCGGGGTTTCCAAACCCGTTGGACTGTTTGTCAATACCTTCGGAACCTGCACCGTGAAAGGCCTGAGCGATGGTGAAATTGCAACCAAACTGCTGGAAATTTTCGACCTCCGCCCGGCAGCCATTGTTAAGCGTTTCGGCTTGAAAAATCCGATTTTCGGTGAAACGGCAGCCTACGGCCATTTTGGACGCGAACCGGAAAAAAAGACCATTTCGATTGGCCTGAACGGCAAATCTGAAAAACGGGAAGTGGAAACATTTACCTGGGAAAAACTTGATGCCGTTGCGGACATCCGGAAGGCATTTGGGCTTGCTTGATCCATTTCACGCCTGTCTCCGGCGGGCAGATGCCGTTTTGCAAAAGCAACGGCCTGCCCGCCGGTGTGCATCCCTGCCTCCGCAATTTGTTACCTTTAACGCCGTTTTTCGTACATAAAACGCAAATGCAGCAACCTTGGCAGGCTTAATAAACACTGCCGGAACTGCCGGCATCAATCCTTCAACTAAACACACGATCTAATGATTCGCAAGACATCTCTTTTTCTGTTTGTACTTCTGATCAGCACTTTTAGCTTGTCCGGTCAAACAGAACCATCCAAATACGGCCATATGAATCTGGGTAATCTGCTCGACGGATTGCCGGAAACGGCAAAGGCCGAGGCTACGCTGCGCGTTTTTGCCGACAGCCTCAACCAAAAGGACAGTGTGATGACCATGGCATTCCAGGAAGCGTACCTGCTTCTGAAAAAAGAATACGACGAGGGCGGGCTCACACCGATACAAGTCCAGGAACGGCAGGCAGCACTTGAAAAGCAGCGCCAGGAAATCCAGAAATATGAAGAGGAGGCTCAAGCCATGCTCGAATCCCGACGCGGTGAACTTCTGGATCCCATCCTCACCCGGGTAAACGAGGCGATAAAAGCCGTAGCCAAAGAAAACGGCTTCCTTATGATTTTTGATGTCAGCAGCGGTTCGATGTTGTTCGCGGCCGAGACGATTGACGTTACTCCGTTGGTCAAAACCAAACTGGGGATTTGAATATGCGATTTTTTGCGAACACCCGCCCTGCGGCTTCGTACGTAAACCAGATGTCTCCCTACGGTCGACATGACAACCAGCATTTTTTTACTGGTTATCAGGTTTCTCGCTACGCTCGAAACTTCCACAACGCCTGGTGTCGTTTCGAGCGTAGCGAGAAACCTGATGAAATTAAATTTTTAATCTTGCACCTTGTCATGTCGACCGTAGGGAGACATCTGAGGCACTAAACACATACACGACTTCAGCCGCAGGACGGGTAAATTTTGGTGCAGATGCACTAGCCGGGGCATCCGGTGCGGATTCCTGGTTTTTCTTTTGTGGTAAAACGCCACGGTTCTCCCAAAAAGCCAAAAAGCAATACTTTTACACCTTCCTCCCGGGCAGCACCCTGAAGCCCGGGATTGTTTTATACCAGAAACATATCATTCTACGATGACTGCTTTCAAAACGCTGAATAATCTAACCGGTTGGCTTGTTTTTGCCGTGGCTGCGCTTGTTTTAGGCGCTGCCGCCGAACCTACAGGCAGTTTGTGGGACTGTGGCGAGTTTATCGCCGGGGCTTATAAACTACAGGTGGTGCACCCCCCCGGGGCGCCTATTTTCCTCCTGGTCGGCCGCCTGTTTGCCTGGGTTGGGCAAATGGTATCGGACGACCCCGCCACCATTGCCTACGCTGTAAACCTGCTCTCTGCCTTGTGTACCGCTTTCGGGGCAATGTTTATTTGCTGGAGCGCCACCATCCTGGCCCGCCTGACCCTGGCTGGTCGCGATGGTGAATTAACGCAAGGGCAGGCCATTGCCAGCCTGGGCGCCGGACTGGTTGCCGGGCTCACCATGGCCTTTGCTTCTTCGGTTTGGTTTTCCGCTGTGGAAGGTGAGGTGTACGCCATGTCGACCTTTTTTACCTGTCTAACCTTGTGGGCGGTACTCAAATGGTACCAGTTGCCCGATACCGCCGACGCTGACCGCTGGCTGGTTTTTGCGTTTTATTCGGTAGCGCTCTCGATCGGGGTGCACCTGCTGAGCCTGCTGACCTTTCCAGCGCTGGCGATGTTTTATTATTTTAAAAAAGCAAAAAAACCGACGGTGCTCAACACCCTGCTGGCTGCCGGGGTGGGGGTGGCGTTCATTGTTGGACTCCAATATTTTATCATCGCGGGGATTCCACGGCTTTGGGCCACCTTCGACCGCTTTATGGTCAATGGCCTGGGAATGCCGTTTCACACGGGCATTATCCTGGTGTTCCTGCTTTTTGGCGGTGTGCTCTGGTATGGTTTGCGCCGGGCCGAGCGCACCGGCAATGGCCTGCTGCAACGCCTGGTTGTTGCTGTCGGTGTGGTGGTGATTGCCTATACGGCCTTTGGCATGGTGGTCATCCGGGCCAATGCCAACCCGCCGATCAACATGAACGATCCCTCCGACGCCACCCGCCTGCTGCCTTACCTCAACCGCGAGCAGTACGGCGAACGCCCGCTGTTGCGCGGCCCAAGTTTCGACGCCAAACCTGTCGGCCTGAAAACGGAAGAGCGCTGGGGCCGTGTCGACGACCACTATGAAATTGTTGACGAAAAAA
This sequence comes from uncultured Saprospiraceae bacterium, assembly GCA_964484205.1. Classification (GTDB taxonomy): domain Bacteria; phylum Bacteroidota; class Bacteroidia; order Chitinophagales; family Saprospiraceae; genus M3007. The sequence continues at coordinate 84,169 of CAZAEZ010000009.1, forward strand.
TTGACTACGAATACGCCTCCTCCAGCAAAACCCTGTTTCCCCGCATGGGCGACTATTCGCAGGGGCGGCCGGACCTGTACCGCCGCTGGATCGACAAGCCCACCGGCACACCCACGTTTGGCGACAACATCGAATTTTTCCTGAAATACCAACTGGGCTGGATGTACTGGCGCTATTTCATGTGGAATTTTGCCGGCCGGCAAAACGGCGAACAGGGCTTTTATTCCTGGGATCCCAGCTCCGGAAACTGGGTCAGCGGCATCGATTTTCTCGATGAAGGCCGGATCGGGAACCAGGACGAACTGCCCGAGTTTATGGCCAACGATCAGGCGCGCAACCACTACTACCTCATTCCGTTTCTCCTGGGCCTGGTCGGTATGTTTTTTCACTATCGAAGCCGCCCGCGCGATTTTGCCGCGTTGTTTGCCTTGTTTATCATTACGGGTATCGGCATCACGGTGTATTCCAACCAGCCACCCAACGAGCCCCGCGAACGGGATTACGTGCTCGTCGGCTCTATTTTCACCTATGCCATTTGGATCGGGCTGAGTATTCCCGCGCTGTTTACCCTGTTGAGCGAGCGGGTAAAACTGCCGGGCGTGGCTGCTGCCGGTGCGGTTAGTTTGCTGGCCTTGTCGGCGCCTCTGTTGATGGTCACCGAGAACTGGGATGATCACAGCCGGGCCGACCACTACGCCAGCCGCGACTATGCGAGCAACTTCCTAAACTCCTGCGCGCCCAACGCCATTATTTTCACCTACGGCGACAACGATACATACCCGCTCTGGTACTGCCAGGAGGTGGAAGGGATACGGACGGATGTCCGGGTGGTCAACCTTTCCCTGATTGCGGTGGACTGGTATATCGACCAGTTGCGCCGCAAGGTGAACGATTCGCCGGCCATCGAAATGAGTATTCCGCAGGAAAAACTGCGTGGGTACAAGCGCATCCAGGTGCCGTTTTACGCACCGTCGGGCGCCGAACCGGAAATGGCGCTGCAACAAATCCTGAAGTTTATCGCCGAAGACCATCCGTTGCCGGCGCAGGGCGGGCGCGATTTTGACTCGTACGTGCCGACGCACAATGTGCATATCCCGGTCAACAAGCAGACGATGATCGCCAACGGCTTGCTTTCGGCAGCCGACAGCAATGTGGTGGATACCATCCGGTTCAATCTGGGCGACCGGAGTTTCCTGATCAAAGACGACATTGCCATTCTCGACATCGTGGCGTCGAACTTCGACAAACGCCCCATTTACTGGGCCGTCACCACCCGGGAGGAAAAACTGCTGGGCCTGGCGGATTACACCCAATTGGAGGGCCTCAGCCTGCGCCTGGTGCCATTTTATTCGCCCGGCGACGGCCGGAGTTACGGCATCATTGGTAGTGGCCGCGTCGCGTCGGACATTGCCTACGACAACATTATGAACAAATGGCAGTGGGGCAATTTTGACAAGGAGCGCTTGTATGTCAACCGCTCGTATATGCCGAGTTTGCAAACCATGCGTGTCGGGATGATCCGCATCGGCCGCCAATTGGTCACGGAAGGCAAACTGGATAAAGCCGAGGCTTTGGCCGATAAATATTTTGCTGTTTTCCCGGACTTCAACTTCCCCTACGATCAGTTTTCCGCCTACATGGCCGATATCTACGCCCGCGCGGGTGCGAATGAAAAGGCCAGGGAGAAGATTCGGGCTATTGCGAAAACGCAGGAGGCGATCATGCGCTTCCACAAGTCGCAGACACCGGAATTTCAGCGCGGTTACGAGCAGGATTTCCGCTTTGCTGCCAACGCAGCGCAAACGCTGATCGGCATTGCGCAATTTATGCAGGATACCCAATTGAGGGGCGAACTGGAAAACCAGTTCAATCCTTACCTGCCGGCTGCACCGGGCGTACCGCCGCTGCCGCAGTAAATTTGGATGTTATCATTAAAAATCCCGGGTTTTTCCATTGCGAATCACCCGGGATTTTTTTTGTCAGGCTGTTTTCTCGATGGCATTTGGGATGCGCCGGTTTTAAGGAAATGGAGAAATGAAGCACACTACTGGACATTTTTTGTCAGTTGCGAGAAAAATGGAAACAAAGCGCTGCGGACGCACCATTCTTTTCTATACTTCAATATACGCTGCTGTTTTTATGTATCGAAGTGCTTTGTGGATAATGGACCGAAGTAACGCCCACTTCACGATTTATAATACCGGATTCCTCCCCCGCAGGGCGGGGTCGGAATGCCAAGGTCTTGGGAAAGAACGTGGGGGCGGTAGATTTCGGAAGTGGCTGTATTGCGGCGCCCCCAAGCGTAACCCTTGGCATACTACTGGACATTTTGTTTTTCGGACGCGCTCAGACCTTCCAGGTTTGCGAAACCTGGAAGGTCTAACGGAAATGTCCAGTAGTATGAACCCTTGGTTTTTTTACGATCATTTTGGCTTCTATGGGAGGGGTAACGAAGTGTTTCTTTTGCAATATCTGTCACCCCTCCCTTTTGTGTTCGCAGCACATGTCATTCCGACCCCGCCCTGCGGGGGAGGAATCTGAATTTATTCTAATCGGGAAGTTGTTTTTCAGGCGTTTCTAAGTTGACAATATCAGGCGTAATGCCACACCGACAATAGTGCAACCACACGGCTGTTTTTAAAATTCCCCTTATGCATGGCAAATCCGGTTTACACAAAAAAAGCGCCACCCCAATAAAGGAATGGCGCTCAAAAAAAGTCGTTCAAAATAAAGCGGTGGAGCTTAGTCCACAACAATCATCTTCTTCGTTGCACTGTGCGCAGGCGTTTCCAATTGATAGAAAAGCACGCCGGAAGTCAGGTCGCTGCGATTGATTGTTACGGTGTTCAGCCCCTTGCCGTACGAGCCGTTCAGCACTTTCACCAGGCGGCCTTCGGCATTGCTGATGGTCAGTGTGGCCGTTGTGGCTTCCGGCAGGTTGAAGGAAATCATCGTTTGTTCACGCACCGGGTTCGGCGTGTTTTGCAGGAGTTCGAAACCGGCGCCGGCTACTACGGTGCCGTTCGCGCCGTTGAAACGGAAGGCAATGTCGTACGGTTCGCCATCGGCTTTGTACGCTTCGGCCCGGGTGATGCGGCTGCTCATGCCAAGCAATTGGCTGAGTATTCCGGATTTCGTGGCGCGGAAACGCGCAGCAAAACCGGCTGCGCCATCCACCGATACGGTAACGGCCGCATCCTTGGCAAACACACCAAAGTTGTTGGCCGACTGGTTGTCGCCCGGCAACAGTTCGAGCAGTTCAAGCCCGCCGGTGTTCAGGGTAAACTGGTATCCGGCGAAATCTGCACCGGTAGCAAAATCAACCGTGAACAGCTCACCGGCTTTCACGCTGCGGTCGGCAATGTCGATAAACAAGGTGCCGGCGGAGCGGTCGTCGCTGGAGGTCAGGTTGGCCTGTGCGTTGCCGTTCACGTCGCCGATTTTTACGGCTACGAAATCGCTGGCAAACTGGTTCGCCTGTACATCAACCACCGATTTTGTTTCCGGGAATACTTCCTGGAACGGGTTGTCCGGGTTGGGGAACGTATAGGCTTTATCCACAAAACGCCAGCTGCTGTTACTTGGCAATTCCGAATACAGGCCAAGGATCAGTTTCCGCAATTCGACAATGTCAAACGTTGTGATCGAGCGGCTGCTGTTGGCATCGGCGGCGATCATTTTGTACGAATTGCCGAGCGGCTCCAGGCCCAGGATGTGCTTGTTGATCAACACCAGGTCGAAGGTAGAAACGCCGTTCAGGTGGTCGTTGTCTTTTGTCGGTGTCAGGGTGTAGTTGGACGCCATCGGAATGGCATTGGTGAACGCAAAGAGACCGGTAGCATCCGACATGTTAAACATGGAAAAGGGCGGCAGGCCGTTAGGCGGTGTGCCGGCCAGTTCAACGTGCCCGTCGAGCAGGCCGTTGTCGCCATCTGTTTTCAAGGTACCGGCAACAGTTGCATTGGAACCCGCAGGGCCGCAAACGCCCATATTATCCTGTACGATTACGTAGGTTTCGCAGTAATCGGCATTGCCGGCAAGGTCAACCGACCAGAGTTCGACAAACTGGGTACCCAGTTCATCACAGGTAAAGCTCACGTTGGTTTGCGGCGAGCCGTCGGGATTGGTCGGGAAACCCGTGCCGGTACCCGATTTGCGAATGCCAATTTTGAGCAGGTCGCTTGGTGTGCAATTATCCTCCGTGTATTCCAGAAAATCCGTTGCCCACAGCTGGATCATACCGGTCGGCATGATATTCACGCTCAGGCCGTTGGTGCAAACCACCGTCGGCGCTTTGCAATCTTTCACCACGAACGTGTATTCGCAGGTGCCTTCATTGCCGCAGCCGTCCGACACGATCCACTTGATCTTGTGGGTGCCGTAGGGCAGTTCGGGAACCACGAAATTGGTCGGTTGCTGTTGGGTGTTCCACCGTACGCTGGCTACTTTTTTGTTGCCGCTGACTGTTGTTTGCAAGGCAAAACCGTACTTCTGATTGAGCGGAACCGGCCGTTCGTCAAACTGACGGGCCGTGCCGCCCTGGAAATTCGGGTTTTGCGCATTGTCGTAAAATACGGTGTTGAAACCCGGCAGGTTGGTGCTGCTGATCACCGTTTCCATAGTGCCCGTGTTATCCAGATCGAGGAACAGCAGGTAACGCACCGTCACATTTGAGCCCGAGCAAAGATCGGTTGCGGTGACCGTCAGGTCGGTCGGCGCTTCGCACAAATCGTGGCTGTTGGTTTGGTTGTCAAACCAGTAGGATTCATTCCAGAGTTGGGCATTGTTGGCCGTCAGGTCGCAAATTTCCACCGGGCTGGTCGGGCAATCCTCCACAAAAGGCGCTTGCGTGTCAATGACTTTGATGATTTGCTTGTACTTGTAGCAGTTTGCATTGGCGCTCCAGAAAATGGAGAAGTTGGTCGGCGAAGGATCCGTTGGGTTCACGCGCACAATCGTTGGCGCCCAGGGAGCCGGGGTGCCGGCCGGCGAAACAGTGGGGCCGGGCAGGTTTGACGAGTGGTTGGCCGTTGCATTCGGGTTGGGGTTGGGCACTTCGATACAGCCCAGGTTGGGGTTGTAGGTGCACCAGTTGATAATCGTCCAGGTCCGCTCGATCTTGTAGCAGGCATCCGGCACTACCGTGAAAATTACGTCTTCGTGGGATACGCCGAGCAGTTCGCAATCTTCGCCAAAGAAGGACGGCACGCCGTACACTCCGGTACCGTTGCAGGAAGTGACGATGGCATCGTCCGGAAATTTGATGTAGTAATCCTGCTCGTAATTCACAAAAACACGCTGCGTGCATTGGCTGCTCAACCCGCCGCAGTCGAACGAGCGGAACGTGCGGGTGATCGTGCCTTTGTTGCACAGGGTGTCAAAAAACGTATAGTTGGCCGTCGCGGTAATGGTATCGATGCAGCAGTTATCGGTAGCGGTAGCCATGCCATAGGCCCAGAGGCTGGGATCGAAATTTTCGCAGGAAACCGTTACGTTCGGGGGCGGCACACAGGTTGGTTTGAGTTTGTCGTCGACAAAAACCTGCACCATGCAGTCGTTGGAATGCCATTCTTCATATTCCAGGGAAACCTCCCCTGCCGGAACAGGCACATCGTATACCCGGAAAATCACCGTGATGGTATCGTTGATGTCTTCACAACAGAACTTGACCTGGTCATAAAACCGGTTGCTCGGCTGACAGCCATTGGTGTCCATCCGGCGTGCCTTAAAATACACTTGTGTCGCGCAGTTGTCATACGAACCATCGTCGAAGGTCGAAGCATTGACCAGGGCCATGCCGGTAACACCGAGGGAAACCTGGGTGTACTCGTCGCAGATGGCGCCGGGAGGCGAGCTGTCCTCCACCGTAATGTTGAAAACGCAGGTGGTGGAGTTGCCGCAGTCATCTTCCACGATATAGGTCATGGCCGTGACGCCGATCGGCAGGTTCTGAGCGAAGCCCAACACACCCAGCGTATCCGGGGCCCACAGGTTGTTGCCCGGGAAGGTGGTCAGGGTGCCGTTCAGGGTTTGCCCGACGCCATTTACGGTGTAAACGGCCTTGATGGACTTGATGCGCGAGCAGTCGTCCTCGATGATCACATCGGGAAGGTCAAAGTCGCTCTCACAATCCCAGGGGTTGGTTCCGACGGTCATATCGTCCGGACAAGCGATGGTTGGTCCGGTTCCATCCTGCACTTTGATCAATTGAATGAAGTACGTCGGGTTTGGGTTTGGCGGCAGTTGGGTGGTCGGCAAACACCAGTCGTACAGCGTCCAGGTGCGTAAAATTTTATAGGTACCGTCGCAAACCGGCAGGATTTGGTCGGCGTAAACCACATTCAACTCGCAGTACGAATTTTGCGGAAACAGCGGGAAGTCAATCCCGAATTCCGTAATGTATGGCGCGCCGGTAAAATCCGGGGTTGTGTTCGGATTGGTGCATGATACCGTTACATCGGCGGGGAAGGTGATATCGCCAATATTGCGGCGTTCAAAATAAATATACTGGGTGCAGTTCGATTGGTTACCGCTTTGGTCGATAGCCGTCCACACGCGTTTTACATAGGCGCTGATGTTGTTGAAACCATGAATCGTTTCGCCACAGCCCAGGTCATACCAGGTGTCGAGGTGGGAAGTGGTATAGTTACCACAGTTTTCATTGATTTCAGGGTATGCCTCGTTGATACCGAGCACGTCAAACAGGTAGGCCGGGGTGTAGGTGGTGATGGCGCAACTCAGAAAGATATTGGTGCAAACGAGTTGAGGCGCCAGTTTGTCCTCTACGTGCACGTAGCCCTGGCAGGTGTTGCCGGTAATCAGGTCGCGCACCCGCGTTTGCAGAGTTTGGTTGATGTGTGCGCTGGTAAGGATACCGGGTACCCATACGCCGTTTACTTTGATTTCTACAACCAGATTGCCGTTCGGGCAACCGCCTCCTTCCAGGATCATATCGGCTTCCAGTTCAACGTAGCAATCATCGTCCAGGGATATCTGCACCAGGTTGTTGCAGACAAGCGTGCATTGGCCGGCTGCCGAAGTGTTGGCCGAAAGGGCGAAAATGAAAGCCAGCAGGATGCTCCAGGTATTAGCGGCAAATGTAAAGTTCGCTTTTGCCATGAGATTAAGATAAAGTGAATTAAGTGAATAGATATGGTTAAAAAACAAAATGGATTAAATCAAGTGAGTAATTTTTCAAAGAAAATACGGGTGCAAATAAACGGAAAATTCAAAGGCGCCGGACAAACATTAACGCTGCATCGACGCAGGGCATCAAGCAGCAAAAACAGTGCCTCAAATTAAAAAAAAGATACCTGCGTACAGGTATTTTTTTTCAATGTTGGAAGATTTCGTTTTGGAAAGGAAGTCCGGATTAGACCAGATTGTGTTCAAAGGCGATCTTAATCAGGCTGGCCGTATTGTTGACCCCCAGCTTGCGCATGATATTTTTGCGGTGTACGCTCACGGTCTGGTCGCTGATGTAGAGTTTTTTAGCAATGTCCTTATTGCTCAGCACCTGACCGATATAGCCCATAATTTCAATTTCGCGACGCGTGAGCCCAAACTTTCGGGCAAAACGGCTTTCCGGCATGGCTGCATCCATGCCGAAACCTTGCATGCCTTCGCTCAGGGTCACGCCTTTGCCCAGGAATGTTTTTCCGGTCATTACCTCCTCCACGGCACGCAGCAACTCGTCGCGTGTGGTAGACCGCAACAACAACCCGTCGCCACCAGCCCGGAAGGCGGCTTTGATCAGGCGGGTATCGTCGCTTTGCGTAAACAACAAAATACGCAAATGCGGATGGGCCTTTTTTAACATAGGCAACAGTTTCAACCCCTCGCTGTCGGAAAGATTCATATCCATCAAAAGTAAATCGACCTGCGATCTGTTCAACGTTTCTGCAATTGCAGCCGGGTTTTGCAAAACCCCCTTGAGCAAAAAATGAAACTTCCCCGATGGTATGTTCAGGATGTTTCGCAATCCTTCAACAAAAATCGGGTGACCGTCGGCAATGAGTACATTCAGAGATTTAACAGATGGATTAATCATATTACGCGGAGTATTGCTCGGAACAGACAATGGCAATTTCCGTACCAAATTCCGTGCAGCAGAGTACAACCAAATCAACACATTATGGAATCTTTTACTAATTTTGTGGCCGTTTAATCCTTTGTCTGAAAACAGACACCATTTCCCATGAACAGAACCATTTAGGTTTGGCGGTTTCCCACGCTCCTTCCCCTTTCCTGTGCTGGTTGTGTTCGTCCGATTTTTTAGATGTTCGAACTGGATTCGTTTTTAAACGACCGGTGTGCTTTTTGATGCAATCAGGCACACTTGATAATCATAGCTTTTACAGAACAGCAATTGTACACGGACGATGAAAAAGTTAATTACTCTGCTTTTTGTTGCGCTTTTAGCGATCCCCTTTGGTTGTGACAAAAACTCGGACCCGCTTTTTGTGCGTGCCCGCACACACAAAGCCACCAAATACGAGGGGCGGCTCGCCCACGAGTGGATGGTCATGGCCAGCGACATGATCAAAGAAAATTACCTCTACGGCCCGCAGGCAGCCCGTATCTACGGATACCTGGGCCTTACCGCATGGGAATCTGTTTGCTTCGGCCTGGATGAGGGCAAAAGCCTGGCCGGTCAGGTCAACGATTACCCAACCCCCGTGCAGATCGACCTGAACCGGGAATACGACTGGGGCATCGTGATGTGCACCGCGATGAAAACCGTATTTCCCCAACTCATCGAAAACATCAATAATGCCCAGCGCAGCCAGGTGGATGTTCTGGCCGCACTCCAGGAAGACGAAATGATGAAAAAAGGCATTTCGGAAGTGGTACGGCAAGACTCCAGGGACCTGGGAACCCGGATCGCCCTGCAAATCAACGAACGGATCCGGAAAGACGGTCGCGAACTGATCCGAAACATCGTGCCGGTTATCCCCAACCGCGATGATGCGCACAAATGGTACTGGGACCCCTCCACGCTCGGCCAGACACCTGTAGAACCGCTTTGGGGCACATTGCGCACGTTTGTTATCGACAATGCGCAGGGCTGTGAGCCCAACCCGCCCTACCCGTACTCGGAAAACCCAACCAGCGATTTTTACAAGGATGCGCTGGAGGTGTACAATATCGAACGCACACCCACCAACAAAGCCATCGCGTACCATTGGGAAAACGGCGTAGGCCGAACCAGCAGCCCCGCCGGCCACTGGATAAGCATCGCCCGCCAACTGCTCCAGCAGGAAGACCGCAACCTGGCCGAATGCGCCAAGGCGTACTGCCTGGTTGGCTTTGCCGCAGCTGACGGGTTTACCGCCTGCTGGTTTTCCAAATACAAATATTTTCTGCTCCGCCCGGTAACCTACATCCGGGAAAATATCGACCCCACCTGGGTCCCCTTGCTGAATACGCCACCCTACCCCGACTATTCCTCCGGCTCCTCCGTCATGGGTGGCGCCTGCCCGCAGGTGCTGATCAGCCTGTTTGGCGATATTGCTTTTACCGATCGCACCCATCTGGGCAGCCCGCTCTACACACCCGACGGCGGCCCCTTTGTGTTGCCCGAACGCAGCTTTACCAGCCTGACCCAGGCCGGTGAAGATGCCATGTTCAGCCGGGTGATCGGCGGCGTACACTTCCGCCGGGCTTGTGAGGAAGGGCTGCAATCGGGACGCTGTGTCGCCAATACGATTCTGGCCCGCACCGATTTTGGGTTTTAACCCCCCCAGTCGTTCTAACGATTCAAAACGGAGGCGCAGTGGACAAATTCCCGCGCCTCCGTTTTTATTCCAAATAAACTTTTGCGAAGCCTAACCGGGGCTCGCCTCAAAGCGGTATTTTCGCCAAAACGCTCCGCCGTTCCATGCCACAGCATTCGCCGTTTCCACACCTGTTCGCACCACTCGACCTGGGCTTCACTACGCTGCCCAACCGCATCCTGATGGGCTCCATGCACACCGGGCTGGAAGAGGACAAAGGCGGTTTACACCGGCTGGCCGACTATTTTGCCGCCCGGGCACGCGGTGGCGCCGCACTGATGGTCACCGGCGGCATTGCCCCCAACCGGCAGGGTTGGCTCGCGCCTTTCGGCGCCAAACTGACAACGGCCGCCGAAGCGAAGAAGCACGTTCCCGTAACTACAGCGGTTCACGATGCCGGTGGAAAAATTTGCCTGCAAATCCTCCACGCCGGCCGTTATGGGGTACACCCCATGCTGGTGGCGCCCAGCCCGATCCGGGCCCGCATTTCCCCGTTCCGCCCCTGGGAAATGAGCCCGCGGCTTATTCGCGCCACCATCCGCGATTTTGCGCGCAGCGCGGCACTTGCCCGCGAAGCCGGCTACGACGGGGTAGAGATCATGGGCAGCGAGGGCTACCTGATCAACCAGTTCACCGTGCCCCGCACCAACAAACGCACCGATGCCTGGGGCGGCTCGTTTGAAAACCGCATCCGTTTTCCCCTGGAAATTATGCGCGCCGTGCGGGAAAAAACCGGGCCCGATTTCATTGTCATTTTTCGCATTTCCATGCTCGATCTCGTGGAAGAGGGCAGCACTTGGGACGAAGTGGTCGCCTTCGCCAAAGCGATCGAAACAGCCGGCGCCACGATCATCAACACCGGTATCGGCTGGCACGAAGCCCGCATTCCCACCATCGCCACGATGGTGCCGCGCGGCGCGTACACCTGGGTAACCGAACGCCTGAAAAAGGAAGTCGGCGTACCGCTCATCACCACCAACCGCATCAACACCCCCGAAAAAGCCGAAGAAATACTGGCCTCCGGGCAGGCCGACATGGTGAGCATGGCCCGCCCCCTGCTTGCCGACCCCGACTTTCCACGAAAAGCCCTTGCAGGCCAGGCCGACGCGATCAATACCTGCATTGCCTGCAACCAGGCCTGCCTCGACCACGTTTTTGAACAAAAAACAGCATCCTGCCTGGTGAATCCGCGCGCGACGAGTAGCTCCCCCCGCCCCCCCCTTGGAGCGGGGGGCCTGGCCGTCATTGGCGCCGGTCCTGCCGGGCTATCCGCAGCCGTTGAACTGGCCGCTCGCGGCTTTTCTGTCCACCTTTTTGAAGCCTCCGGCGCCATCGGTGGGCAGTTCAACATGGCCAAACGTATACCCGGCAAGGAAGAATACGCCGAAACGATCCGGTATTTCGATACCATGCTCAAAAAAACCGGGGTAACCGTGCACCTGAACACCAGCGCCAGCGCAGATTTTTTGTTGAAAAAAGGATTTCAGGAAGTGGTACTGGCTACCGGTGTTGCCCCGCGGATTCCGGCGCTGGAAGGCATCGACCATCCGAAAGTGCTTACGTACACCGATGTGCTGTCCGACCAACAACCGGTGGGCAAAAAAGTCGCCATCATCGGGGCGGGCGGTATCGGTTTCGATGTGGCCATGTACCTAACTGCGGACCACCAGGCAGCAACAAGCGACGCTGTGCGCATTGTCGCCTACCAGCAGGAATGGGGCATCGACCCGACCTATCAACACCGCGGCGGCCTGACCGACCCGCATCCCGAAACGCCGGTGCGCCAGGTGTGGCTGCTGCAACGCTCCAAAGGCAAAGTGGGCGCCGGCCTGGGCAAAACTACCGGCTGGGCGCACCGGCTAACGCTGAAAAACCGGGGTGTGCAGATGTGGAACACGGTGCAGTACCACCGCATCGACGATGCCGGGCTGCACCTGACTGCCAATGGTACCCCACACATTCTGGACGTCGACCATGTGGTTGTTTGTGCAGGGCAGGAACCCCTGCGCAGCCTCCAGGCGCCCCTGGAGGCTGCCGGCATCCGCGTACACCTGATCGGTGGCGCCAAACTGGCCGCCGAACTGGATGCCAAGCGGGCCATTGAGGAAGGCATGGTGGTCGCCCAAACCATACGCCCGGGATAACCAATACCATCCAGGAATTACATCGAACAACAACGATTTACCGTCAACGCTTTTCCCGGAACAACCAACCGCGCATGATCTTCACCCTCTCCGACATCGAACAACTGGCCCGCATCCCGCGTCTTACCCTCATCAACGCTATTTCGGGCTTCAAAAGCGCAAACCTGGTTGGAACCAGCAGCGCCAGCAAGGTACCCAACCTCGCTATTTTCTCCTCCGCCGTACACCTCGGCTCCGACCCGCCCCTGATCGGAATTGTGACCCGCCCGGTCGACGGTGAGATCAAAACTACCCGGCATACCTACCAGAATATTCGCGAGAGCGGTTTTTTCACCCTAAACCATATCCATACCGGGATTATCGAAGCCGCCCACCAAACGTCGGCGGCTTATCCCGATGAAGTGTCGGAGTTTGAACAGGTCGGGCTGACGCCGTTTTGGTCGAAGCGCCTGCCCAATGCGCCCTATGTCGCCGAAGCGCGTATTCGTTTGGGTCTCGAATATGTGGAGGAATACTGCATAGCCGCCAACAACACGATCCTTATCGTCGGAAAAGTGCTCGAACTGTACCTGCCCGACACCTGCGTGGATGCCCGCGGGAATGTGGATTTGAACCTGGCCGAAACGGTGGCGATAAGCGGGATTGATACCTACCATCAGGGCCTGCAGTTGAAGCGCATGGAATATGCCAGGGTTTGACCCGACGTAAAACTTGAGTTATCCCGAATTTTTGGGCAAATCTGACCTCGGTACCGGGTGCATTGACTTGTTATAAATGTTCAAGCAGATCAATGGGGGTGAATCTGCCCTTATCAACCATTTGGCTTGTCATGCCGTAGCGCAGCGGAGGCACCTACACAAGTATAATTTGCGGAATGCACCTAAAAAAGGGCGTTCGTAGCGTTTCTCGGTACTTTTGGGAGCATGGAACTTTTGGAGATGTCTCCGCGGAGTTTATCCCGATTTTCTTCGGGGCTTCGACATGACAAGCGTTTTAGGTAGATTCCGATTAGTTCCCCCCTGATTCTCATAACCCCTATATAACCTACCAATGCGCGCAGGTACCGAGGTCGCTTTGTTTCATTAAACTATTGACCTAACAAATATTTGACTTCTCCGAAGTCAGTATAAAAATTCGAGATGACTCCTGTTTACGCCGGACTTATGAAATGTTACTATTTCGTCCAGCCTCCCAAAATCGCACCGATCAAGGTGAAAAGTACCAGGGAGTACAGCCCGTCCACCAAAGTCAGGCTAAACGGATTGTTGGCAAACAGGTTCCCGGTGGCAATGCCGACGAAAAACACCAGGCCAAAAACGCCACCGGCTTTGGCGCCATCCATCCAGGTGTTGATGCCCATGCGCCCCAGAAACCAGTTCATCGCCAGTGCATACACCACCATCGCAATGGTGTTGACGATCATCGGGGTGGCCGACATGGGTACTTCCACCCCGTTTTTGAACATTTTGTCGCCTTCCATGGCAAAGCCGTTGCCGGCCATCCATTGTTCCTGAAACAGGACGCCGTACCAGAGAAAGCCGAGTAGCATTGTGCCGACTACGGCAACTACAATTGCTAACCAGTTGGTTTTCCTTTCCATAATTTTGCTTTTTTAGTTTGTTAACAATAGGAAATGCGTGCAATTGTAAAAAAAATGTTTTAAGTTTTTTCGAAAATTTGTGTTATTTTTTTGAATAAAAAACACATTTTGCCAGTTTTGAAACTTTATGTGTTTTTATTGGACGGTGCAAGGCTAACAGCCGCATACAGCATTTGCCGAAGCTGAATCCGGAAAAAAACAAACACCTGCTGGATCAGGAAAAACAGCACGATCAAAAACGGCGAGGTCATGCCGCTGAATGACTGGGTTAAAAAATAGACGGCCACCAAAAAAACCTGCATACCCGTAAACGCCGCCAGCAAGACCAGGTAACCCAACCTGTTTTGCCGGAAAACCCGCCAGCCCCCGGCAAGGCTCCCGGTGATGGACGTCCCTTTTTCCAGTCGTTGCAGGCGACTGAGGATCGACCACAACAACAATACACCCAAACCACACAACCACACCGCCAGTGCCAGCAGCGCCAGCCAGACGGTGTATTTTTCCGACGAAAAATATTCCAGGGAAGGTTGAAAAACAAGTGCGACCGGCAACCAGATCAGGCCCGTCCAGAGCAGGACAAGCACCAGGAAAAACAGGCCAATTTTCAAAAACGGCCAAAAGTAAACCGCCCCACCCTGCCAAAACAGGCGCGCGGAGGCCTGCCGGGGTTCGGCGGCGCAATACAGCAGGCCGCCGTTGATAAATACCGAAAAAAGCAACCACAGAAGCATCAACCAGCGCAACTGGCCAATGAGCGGGGTAATGGAGGCGCCGTGTACTTTCAGAAAATCGGTCAGCACGGTATGGTCGTATCCGTGCATTAGTTTATCGACCTCCAGGGAATGGCCGATGGATGCCTGCAATACCTCGTAAACCTGGATACCCAGCGTGAGCGCCAACCCCAGTTGGATGAGGTATACGGTTGCAGCGATGCGCCATTGGAGCAATCCGGTTTTAAGTCCTTGGAAAAAAGCGTCTCGCATGGCATCAAACTAAAAAACTGATCGTTTGCATCAAATTCTGAATCCAGAAAGCCGCCCGCGCCGCATAGCGCCACAGGGGCGCTTTTGCCGGCTGCAGGGTCATGCTGTTGTTGTTGATATCCACATCAAGGCCGAGTTTTTGTCCGGGGTCCACCTGGGCAGAAACCACTTCCGCACGCCCGCTGAACTCGAACGTATGCCGGCCTTCGGTACCCGACCAGTGCAGCAATTCCGTGCTGCCGTCGGCAAACGTGACCAGCACTTCCACCGGAAAAACCCAGTCACCTTTGCGCTGTATTTCCACTTTCGACAGAAGCGTTTTTTGGCCTTTGCCGTCGCGGTACGTTAGATTATCGGCATTTTCACCAAAAATGCCGCGCGGCGGCGAGAGGTATTCATTGGTGATACGCGTTACCGCATAATCCAGCACCACCGCATCGTAAATACTTTTTTCAAACAAGGTGTACACCTGTTTGGCAAAGGCCGTGTCGGGTCCGGCCATCAATCCCGTTTTCAGCACCGCCAGAAAATCGCTGCCCCGCGGATGGCGGAATTTCCACTGCTCAAAATACGCCCGGATGATCCGGTCCATTTCGGCCTCCCCGATCAAGGCCTCCACCGTATGCAGTGCAGTGGCTGTTTTGCTGTAAATCAGTGCCTTGTGATTCGATTCGGAGAAGAGCCAGCCCGGACGGCCCACGGTGCCTTCGCGTGGATTGCGCATGGTGGTGTACTCCACACGGGTCAGCTCGCGGTTGTCGAACTGGTAGCCCAAAACATCTACCAGCGCATGTTTCCGGCCAAAACAGGCATCAATAATGCGGTCTTCAAAATAGGTCACAAAACCTTCGTCGAGCCAGGCTTCTTCTTTTTCATTGGAGGCCACCATGCCCATAAAATACTGATGCACAAACTCATGCACGACGAGCGACTCCATATTGCGAAAATTTTCCGGCATGGCGTAAAAGGTGCCCGCCGTGATCAGTGTCGGGTATTCCATCAGCCCGGAACGCAGCCCGTGAAAAGGCGGGTCGACCACGGTGAGGCTCGGATAGGGATATTTACCCACATGCTTGTCCAGGTATTCAAAGGCAAATTTGAGGGCGTACAGGTAGCGCGGTCCAAGATCGGCATGTGCCGGCGGGATCAACAGCCGGAGCTGCACATCGCGCCAGCGGGCTTCCTGCACCTCGAAATGTGGGTAGGCCGTCCAGGCAAAATCGATCACATCTTCCACATGGTAGTGCCGGGTGACGGTGCCGTCGACGTTGTCGGTTTCCTGCACGAGGCAGCCCGAAGCCCCCATGACGAACTTTTTGTCGGCTGTGATCCGGACGTCGTACACCCCGAAATTGGCGTAAAATTCGGTGCCCCGAAAAAACTGGTGGCAGTTCCAGTCCCACGCTCCGGCCACATTTTTTTCAAAAACACCCAACTGCGGAAACCAGTGGCAAAAGAAAAAAAAGTCTTTGCTGTACCCGGCCCGGGCGATGGTTTTCGGCAGTTTGGCTTTCCAGTTTAACAGAAAAACCGCCGTATCGCCGGGTTGAATGGGCTTGTCGAGCGGAATTTCCAGGACCGACTGGTCGGCGGTATTGTTGTCGTCGGGATGGATGTAGCGCATGTTTGCGCTCAAATCGGCGCCATTGATCCGGCGAATCTTTTCAACAGATATCCACCCCCATTCATCGGCTTTCCTGTGGGCAAAACCCTGTCCGAATATGGTGGAAGTTCCCTTCAAAAAAGTGGATTCGGTGTTTTTAAAGGCGTTGAGGTACATGTACATCCGCAACGCCGGAATGGGCGCCGGCGATTGGTTGATAAACCGGATGGTTTGCACCGCATCGATGGTCTTGCCGGTATGGTCGAACCGGACATCGATGTTGTAATTGGCCGGCCGGAGGCTCAAGGGCTGCGGGAAATTGGGGTTGCACTGGCTGGCTCCCGAACGGGCGAAGGCAAGCGCGATTGCGGCTGCAAGGAAAAGGCGGATGCTGCTGTTCATCTAATTTTTCCGGTAAAAAACGGTGGTCTGCAAAATACGGGAGAAAATGAGGGCTGAAGGCATTTCGAAAAGACTTTGTCCGGGGAAATGTCCAAACAGGCCGCCGGGATAAAGGCCGGGAGCAAAATTATCCGGCAGGGCGTTTTTTGGTGCGAAGACATTTCAACTGCCGCCACCAGTTCGATTTTCACGGGGAAGCGCCGGGGCCGGTCGTGGTGCATATCGAGCAGGGTGGAAAGGTGTTTTCCAAGGTGGTTTTGGTGGAATGAGCATTATGCGCTTTTGCAAACCACTTGATCTGGCTGCCAATCCGGGCAGTACCTCCCGGCCTCAACCCGCGCGCCACAGCGGCAGCAATTTCCGGATAGCCATTTTATTTTCCCGAAACACCTTGGCGCCACGGGTGGCGGTCACAATACTGCACGGAACCTGTTTGGATACTTCGCGCTGGGAGAGCCCGCGGTCGAGGGCATCGAATATTCGCCAGCGCTCGAGCATCATTTCGCGCTCGTTTTCGGTGAATGTGAGGTTGAGCAGCTCGTTAAAGTCGGCTTCAGAGCCTACGGATCGAAACAACTGATAGAGCATGGGTACTGTGTAGATTATGTTGGAGAATGTCAGATGCTTGTTGACCAAAGGTCGGCAAATCCCGGAATTTATTGCGAAAAACGCACTGCCGGATTCAAGTCGACGGCAAAGCCCTATTTTTGGCAATCTGTTCCGCTTAAGGATAAAAACAAATTAAAAACATAGGCACTCAGGACACATAGCCTTTTGAAAATCAGAACCTTTATGTCCTATGTGCCTATGTGTTTTATCCATAAATTGTGTTTCCTTACTTATGTCAAAAAAAGGGAAAAAACCGGCTCGGGCCGCTAAACCGGCCAAACGGCATCAAACAACTTCAGACCAAACAAGGCCATCGGCGCCGCCCCCCGGCCGTCATGTTGCCTGGATCGCTGCGGGACTCGGCGTGCTTGCATTTTTGCTCTATTTTAATACGCTGGGGCATGGCTACGTGCTCGACGATCCCTTGGCCATCGGGAAAAACGAATTGGTTCGGAAAGGCGTTGCCGGCATCCCCGACCTGCTCACGCACCACTACCGCGCCGGCACGGAGGGCGCCGGTGCTTCGGCCTTGCTGTACCGCCCCCTGTCGCTGATCACTTTTGCCATCGAATGGAGCCTTGCGCCCGAGAGTCCCGGCCTCGGCCATTTTATGAACGCCCTGTGGTATGCGCTCACCGTGGCGCTTGCATTTGCCGCCCTTCGGCTGGTTTTCCAAGGCCACCACTGGCTGTGGGCAGCCGGCGCTGCCCTGCTTTTTGCGGTGCATCCCCTGCATACGGAGGTGGTGGCCAATATCAAAAGCCGGGATGAACTCCTGAACCTGTTTTTTAGCCTGGCAGCGCTGTTTTGCTGGGCAAAATGGCTGCGCAAACCGGCGGGCGCCTGGCTTGCGGGGGCGCTTGGCGCCTACTTTTTAGCCTTGCTTTCCAAAGAAAGCGCGGTCACCCTGCTGCCGGTTTTTCCACTCGCCGGTTGGGTGTTTTTCAACAAAACTGCCCGGGAAAGTCTCGGACACGCATTTTTAGCCGCCATTCCGGTGCTGGTGTTTCTGGTATTGCGGGCGATGGTGCTGAGCAAAACCGCCGATAATTTTGTCATCAGCGAGATGGACAACCCGATTGTGGCGGCACAGGGTTTCGGCGAACGGACAGCCACGAGTTTTATGGTCCTTTGGAAATATTTACAGTTGCTGGTATTCCCGCAGCCGCTGTTGAGTGATTACTCCTACCAGCATTTATCGGTTGTCGGCTGGAGCAACTGGCAGGCACTGGCCGGCCTGGCAGGGTACACCGCCCTGGTTGTATTGGCCGTACGCGGCCTGCTGCGCCGGCAACCCCTGGCGTTTTGTATTGCAGCATTTTTATGCGCCGTGGTGTTGTACAGCCAACTCCCGCTGGTAATCGGCACCTTGTTTGGCGAACGCCTGATGTACATGCCCTCGTTGTGGTTTTGTGCCGGGGCTGCCTGGCTGATCTGGCGGGTCACAGGGCTCGATCTGAAATCCGAAGCGGCTGCGCCAATTTTGCCTTCGGCAAAAAAAATGACGCCGGGGCTTGTTCTGCTGGCGTTGATCACCCTCGTATTCGGGATAAAAACCATCAGCCGCAATCCGGACTGGAAAAACAACCTGGCACTTTTCACCGCCGATGTGGCCAAAGCGCCCAACAGCATCCGCCTGCGCAACGGCATGGGCAGCGAACTGTACAACAGCGTGGTCGCCGACCCGAATATGCTTGAAGCGGAGCGCGAAAGCCGGCTCAATCAGATCGTGGAACACGCCAATGCCGCCGTGGCCATCCGGCCCAACCCGGTTTCGTACCTGAACCTGGGCAACGCCGCCATCTCCCGCAACCAATACGAAGAAGCGATCCGCCAGTACGGAAAAGCGCTGGAGCAAACGCCCAACTACGACCTGGCCCGCATCAATATCGGCCGCAGTTACCTGGCCTGGGGGCGCGCGGAAGGCCGCCGGAACAGCAACTTTCCGCGCTCGGTTGAACTGATTGAAAAAGCCCTGTCGTATGGCATTCAGGCCCCGGAGGCCTACCTCGACCTGGGCACTGCCTACGGCATGATGCGGCAGAATGAAAAAGCCATTCCGAATTTTGAAAAGGCCGTGGAACTCAACCCGAAAAACCGCACCGCCTGGAACAACCTGTCTATCGCCTACCGGGCCGTCGGCAATATTGCCCGGGCGGAAGAATGCAAGCGTCGGGCAGATGCGCTGCAATAGCGCGCACCACTGACAAACCCAAACCCGCCGGTGCCAAACCGGGGCCCCTTACCCGGGCAATAATGCTTGCAACG
This sequence comes from uncultured Saprospiraceae bacterium, assembly GCA_964484205.1. Classification (GTDB taxonomy): domain Bacteria; phylum Bacteroidota; class Bacteroidia; order Chitinophagales; family Saprospiraceae; genus M3007. Next base: position 103,554 of record CAZAEZ010000009.1, read on the forward strand.
GCGCATTAGTACGGTATACTTTTATGCAAATAAAATCACCGCGCTATGCCTGCCTGCCTTAACCTTCGTTCATTTTTCCGCGCTGCACTGCCACTGTTGGGCTTGCTCGGTGCAACGTCGCTGCACGCCCTGAGCAGTGCGCAACCCCTTACATTCCATGTTTCGGCGTCCGGGACGCAGTCGGCGGAATCGGTTGCCCCGGACATTATTCCGATGCTTTGCCTTGGCGCGGAAGTGATCTGGGTAGGCATCATGGCAATTGTTGGCGTGCTGGTTTGGAACGAAATGCGCCGGCCGTTGCAATGAATTTTACCACGCGCATTGTCGGCGTGACTTCGAAGTCACGCCGACAATAGGCCAACTAAAACCTGTCAGGTCAATTTTAAACAAAAAAAGCCCGCATATCAATGCGGGCTTTTTTTGTTTAAAATTGACCTGACAGGTTAGTACCGGTAGTATTCCGGCTTGAACGGCCCTTCAACCGTAACACCGATATACTCGGCCTGATCCGGGCGCAGTTCTTCCAGTTCCACACCGATCTTGGCCAGGTGCAGGCGGGCCACTTTCTCGTCGAGATGCTTGGGCAGCATGTACACCTTGTTTTCGTAATTTTTGTGATTCTGCCACAGCTCGATCTGGGCAAGCACCTGGTTGGTGAACGAGTTGGACATGACGAACGAGGGGTGGCCCGTGGCGCAGCCCAGATTCACCAGGCGGCCTTCAGCCAGCACGATGATGTCGTTGCCATCCACATCGTAGATGTCCACCTGTGGTTTGATGTTCGTTTTTGCGCAGTTTTTATTTAGCCAGGCCATGTCGATCTCGTTGTCGAAGTGGCCGATGTTGCACACAATCGTTTTGTCGTTCATCAGGCGGAAATGTTTTTCCAGCACGATGTCGCGGTTGCCGGTAGCCGTCACCACGATGTTGGCGCGCGGGATGGCATTTTCCATGCGCTTCACCTCAAAACCGTCCATTGCGGCCTGGAGGGCACAGATCGGATCGATCTCCGTAACGATCACCCGGGCGCCGGCGCCGCGCAGGCTGGCTGCGGAGCCTTTGCCCACGTCGCCGTAGCCGGCCACAACGGCCACTTTACCGGCGATCATGATGTCCGTCGCGCGGCGGATGGCATCGACCAGACTTTCCTTGCAACCGTATTTGTTGTCGAACTTGGACTTGGTCACCGAGTCGTTGATGTTGATGCAGGGCAGCGGCAATTTGCCTTTGGTCATACGCTCGTACAGGCGGTGCACGCCGGTTGTCGTTTCTTCGGAAATGCCGCGGATGCCGGCCACCAGTTCGGGGTACTGGTCGAGCACCATGTTGGTGAGGTCACCGCCGTCGTCGAGGATCATGTTGAGCGGCTGGCCGTCTTTGAATGCAAACAGCGTTTGCTCGATGCACCAGTCGAACTCTTCGTTGTTCATGCCCTTCCAGGCGTACACCGGGATACCGGCGGCGGCAATAGCGGCGGCGGCGTGGTCTTGCGTGGAAAAAATGTTGCAGCTCGACCAGGACACTTCTGCGCCCAGTTCAATCAGTGTTTCGATGAGCACGGCCGTCTGAATGGTCATGTGCAGGCAACCGGCAATGCGGGCGCCTTTCAGGGGCTTACTGGCGCCAAACTCTTCGCGCAGGGACATGAGCCCGGGCATTTCGGCTTCGGCCAGTTGGATTTCTTTGCGGCCCCAGTCGGCCAGGGCGATATCTTTTACTTTGTATTCGGGACGGGTGGTTGCTGCTGTGGACATTTTATAGTGGTGAGTGATGAGTTAGGAGTGATGAGTAGGTGCGGCGTACTCGTCCTACGACTTCAAGTCGTAGGACGAGTATTCCAGTGCATTTGCAGCCTTAACAAAACATCGTTCTGTTTGGTTGACAAATTTTGCGCCGCAAAAATAGGGAATTTGGCAGATTTATCTGTGCAGGCGGTACACCCGGTCGAGGTAATTTTCTTTTTCGTTGAAAAATTGGGGCTACCAAAGCAGATAGGAACGTACCGCAGTAAAATTAATGTTCAAAAAACAAGCACTTTCCCATCGGCCGTTGTATTCGTTTCAAAATTGCCTTATTTTTGTGGACGAATTGTGGGCTGCGGTCCACTCCAAACGAGAAGGGAACTGTTTTAGCAACAGTTTCCTTTTTTATTTTTGGTAAAATTGGTGTTTGCCCCTCAATATTATATTTCGATCAAACTGCCACAAATTCGCCTCGTATACAACCCAAATCAGCCTGATTTTAGCATAACGTTTTACAGATATAAATAGAGCATTTCGAAGAGATTCCAAATTCACCGTTTGATCAATGTGCAACAACAAATTCGGAGATTTGCGATATGCTGTTCGAAACTGGTAAAAAACTGCGGTATGAATATTCCTGGAATTTGCAATTCGCTTGATTTCAAATTCTCGGTCCAAAATACGAGCATCGGCAGCTACATTGTAGGCCGGCTCTTCAAGTAAAATCACACCAAATCCTAATTGTTTCAGCAACCCGCACACAGGTAATTCCTGCTCCAAACCTGTTGGAGAATGACCTTTATGTACTACCAGAAAACCACCGGATACTTGGTCATAGCCCAGAATTCCTTGGTAGGTATCCAGAACCCTGAATCTTTTCTGAGCGGCACGCTCCGATTTGAAATAATACTGGGCTGAAAGGGCATGGTATTCAGCAAAATTCTGCTCCTTCATAAAACGGTTTCCTAGATGTACGCCTCAAATCTAAAAACAAAACGTTTTATAAACGCCCGCAGGCAAAACAAAAAATTAAATCAAATTCATTTTTTCAAGCGATACACCCGGTCCATGCATAGTTCCTGGGCATTGAAAAATTCCCGTTCAAAAATGAGCCGCGAGCGCTCCAGCACCTTCACCGAACCGATGTTCGCGCTGTACACGTAGGCCACCAAACCCCGTACTTCCGGCTGCGCCATCGCATAGTCGACCAGGCCGTTCACCACTTCGGTGCCGTAGCCCTGGCCCCAGTATTTTTCCAGAAAGCGGAAGCCGATTTCGTGCTCCCCGTCTTCGTTCACGATCAGGGCGCAGGTACCGACGAAAGCCGCGTCCTCCTTTCGTTCGATCGCCCAGACCCAAAATGTATTTCCGGGTTCGGCGTACCGGTCGATCAGTTGCAGAAGTTCGGCGCTGTCTTCGGTCAGGCTGTGCGCGCGTTTGGTGGTGTAGCGCATGACGTTGGGGTTGCCCTGCATTTCGTGGAAGGGAGCGATGTCGTCGGGGCGGAGCGGGCGGATTTGGAGGCAGGTGGTTTGGAAGATCATGGTAAATACGCTATTCCAGAGCAAGATAGTCCATTAGATCAAATTGATTTCTTGGCACATCATCCACCCTGTTTTACTTCGGGAAAACATACAGCCGCACATCTTCCTCTTTCACGCTTTGATCGCACAGGATGAGCAGGCGTTCCACCACGTTGGCCAGTTCGCGGATGTTGCCTGTCCAGTTGTATTCCTGGAGGGCTTTGATGGCCTCCGGGGTAAACGCCTTGGGCGCATGCCCGTAGTCGTCGCTGATGCGGCGGTTGAAGTGTTCGATGAGCAGGGGAATATCGTCGCGGCGTTCGTTGAGCGAAGGCACTTGCACGACGATTACCGCGAGGCGGTGGTAGAGGTCTTCACGGAAACGGCCGCCATCAATTTCTTCCCGCAAATTTTTGTTGGTGGCGGCAAGTACGCGCACATCAACTTTTATTTCCTTATTGTCGCCGACGCGGGTGATTTTGCTTTCTTGCAGCGCGCGCAGCACCTTGGCCTGCGCATCGAGGCTCATATCGCCGATTTCATCCAGGAAGAGTGTGCCGCCGTTGGCTTGTTCAAACTTACCGGGCCGGTCGGCGATAGCACCGGTAAAGGAGCCTTTTTTATGGCCGAAAAGTTCGCTCTCAATCAATTCGGCAGGGATGGCAGCGCAATTGACCTCTACGATAGGGCCGCTGGCGCGGTTGCTTTTTTCGTGTATCCAACGCGCAACGAGTTCTTTGCCGGTACCGTTCTGGCCGGTGATGAGCACGCGGCTTTCGGTGGGCGCTACTTTTTCCAGCATGCGCTTGATCTCGGCAATGGGAGCGCTTTCTCCGATCATGGTAATGCCCTTGCTGGTCCGCGCCTGCTTTTGCAGTACCCGGGTGGTAGTCACCAGTTCGGCCTTTTCCATGGCATTCCGAATCGTGATGAGCATGCGGTTCAGGTCGGGCGGCTTGGAGATGTAATCGAACGCGCCTTTTTTAACTGCATCCACAGCGGTTTCGATGTTGCCGTGGCCGGAGATCATGACCACCGGTGTTTCCGGACTAAGAATCTGAAGGCGTTCCAGGGCTTCGATGCCATCCATTTTGGGCATCTTGATGTCCATGATGATGACATCGTATTTTTCTTTTTGCGCTTTTGCCACACACTCCAGGCCATCCGTTGCTTCTTCCACTACATATTGTTCAAACTCGAGAATTTCACGCAGGGTTCTGCGGATGGGCATTTCATCGTCGACGACTAAAATTTTTGCCATGGTTTAATAGTGCGTACTTTGGATTAGTTTATTTCCAAACGTTGCTGACCTGCTGTTGGCTGCACTCAGGTCGTGAAAATATCAATCAACGGAAACAACCAATAGCCAACAGCCGTCAGCGGGACGACAAAGAAAACAGGCTTTTGGCAAATTGGCACCAGCCAAACACATTTAATTTTTTTGGAGCCTAAAGCCAATCGGCCCGAAGGAACTATCTTTGAGCACTGTGACCCGCCATGATTTTCGGGGTCTAAACAAATGATACAACCCAATTCTTTCATTTAAAACGATCGATATATGCTGTTACGATGCTTACTGATGTCCGTCCTGGCATTCATCCTTGCACCTGCGTTGCCCGCACAAGTTAATATGGTAACCGAGATGGACAAGTCAATGTCTTTTGGCACCCGCCCGGGCTTTAGCGTCAGTTTTCCAAATACGGACCGACGCCTGGTAGATGACGTGTGGGCTGATTTTGTAAAAAATAATTTTTCGAGCAAGTTGAAAAAAGGAAAGAAAGGCGAAAAAACTGCCACGGGATGCCGGTCGGTCAGCGTCAGCGCCGGAGATTTCACCTTGTATTCGGAAGTTGAAAAGATCGGCGACGGCGCTCAACTGAATGTCTGGTTCGATCTCGGCCCCACGTTTTTAAACCGCAACGACGACTCCCGCCGCACCGAAGACACGAAAAAACTGCTCACCAACTTTTATTTCGATGTGCGCAGGGCTGTGGTTGGCGAGGAAGTCAAAGCGGAAGAAAACAGGCTGTCGGATCTGGACAAAAAACTGAGCCGGCTCCAACGCGACAATACCAACCTGCTTCGCGATATTGAAACCTACAAGGAGAAGTTGAAAAAGGCCGAAGAAGACCTGGTGCAAAATCAAAAAGACCAGGATACGACGATCAAAGACATTGAGCAACAACGCAAAGCCGTGGAAGATGCACGCCTGCGCCAGGGCAACGTCGAAAACGAACGGCAATAAGCAGCCGCTTTTCCGTACCCGACATTTTGTTTTAAAAAAACGCCCCGCCGGGCAATTGAATCCGGCGGGGCGTTTTTTTGTGTAAGTATCTGTCCGAAGGGCTTCCACAAGGTACCCGGAACTGACGTCTGCATTGCAAAACCGGGCGCAAAGCGGAAAAAATAAACCCCGGGCTTTTCAAGCAGTTGACGCAAAAAGTTTGATGAAATCCGAACCGCCTGCTTTGATTTCAAAACAAAAATTGTTAATTTTGGCGGCAAAAATTGCGTTCCATTTTTTTTTTAACAGGCTCCATTTTTTAATAAAAAATTCACCTTCGCTTAACCCACGGTTTCCAAACGAACTTCTGAAAACCCGCCGTCGGTAGTTTTCGGATTTTCATAACAGCTTACCGTTCACAATTTTAACACATGCAGTTTTTCGTAAATAGTCTGTAAAAACACTGTTGCCAACCTGTGGAAAAACCACCCCGAATGTGAATAACTTCCTGTGTTTTTTAGTTTATCCACATTTATAACGCAAGTTTTCCACAGTTTTTGCGTGATACGGATTGTTTGGAAAATGTAAAAATCCGGATTTCAAAGTAGGTTTGTCTCCCGTCTTTTATCCCGTTTGCAATGACAGAAATGAATGAAAACCAGGACCAGCGTCCGGCCAATTTCAAAGGAAAAACCCAACGCAGCAGCGCCGGGCGGTCGGAGGGGCTATCCAACTACGTTTTTGGCAAGGTGCAGCCGCAGGCGCTGCCCCTGGAGGAGGCGGTATTGGGCGCGCTGATGCTGGACCGGGATGCCCTGCCGGTAGTTATGGATATTCTCCGGCCCGACAGTTTTTATCTGGAAGCGCATCAGCATATTTATTCGGCCATCATGCGGCTGTTTGAACGCTCCAACCCGGTCGACATTCTGACCGTCACCGAAGAGCTCCGCAAAACCGGTGAACTGGAAAAAATTGGCGGCAGTTACTACCTGGTTGAACTCACCAACCGTGTTGCCTCCGCCGCGAATATTGAATACCACGCCCGGATCATCGCGCAAAAACATATCCAGCGCGAACTGATCAACGTCAGCACCCGCACCATCAAAGATGCCTACGAAGACACCACCGATGTGTTCAACCTGCTGGACGATGCAGAAAAAGGGCTGTTTGCCATTACCCAAAACAACCTGAGCCGCACCTTCGAAAGTATGGGCACGCTGAGCAGCCGGGTGCTCAAGCAGGTTGAAGAACTGTCGACCAAAACAGACGGCCTCACCGGTGTACCTTCCGGATTCACCGACCTTGACCGGATCACTTCCGGTTGGCAACCTTCCGACCTGGTGATCCTCGCCGCCCGCCCGGGCATGGGTAAAACTTCCTGCGTATTGGCCATGGCACTCAACGCAGCCCGCGATTTTGAAAAAGGAGTAGCCCTGTTCTCGCTTGAGATGGCCAGCACCCAATTGGTACAGCGCCTGATTTCCATGGAGTCCGAAATCCCAGGCTCCAAAATGCGCAACGGCAAACTGGAAGACTACGAGTGGCAGCAACTCCAAACCACCGTGGAGCGCCTGTCCAACATACCGATCTTTATTGACGACACACCGGGCATCAACATTTTCGAACTGCGCGCCAAATGCCGCCGCCTGAAGATGCAGCACGATATTCAGCTGGTCATTATCGACTACCTCCAATTGATGACCGGCGCCTCGGAAAACAACCGAAACAGCAACCGCGAACAGGAAATTGCCGGCATTTCCCGGGCCTTGAAAAACATGGCCAAGGAACTGAGCGTACCGGTGATCGCCCTGTCGCAGCTGAGCCGGGCGGTGGAAGTGCGCGGCGGGAGCAAGCGGCCGCAGTTGAGCGATTTGCGGGAATGCCTGCCGGCAGGTACGCGCATTGCATTAGCTGATGGTAGTTGGCAGCCCATTGAAAAACTCTTGGGAACAGGTGCTAATGTTGTTGCAGTCGATATAGAGACACAAACACTTCAGTCACAACAGACCGAACTGGTTTGGGAAACTGGTCTTCGACCAATTTTTGAAATAACGTTAACAAGTGGACGCAAAATCAAAGCTACCGCAGGTCATCGTTTCCTGCATTACACGGGTTGGAAAACAGTAGAAAATCTACAGGCAGGTGACCGCCTTGCCATTGCACGGGGATTACCTGAACCATCTAAACCGGTCCATATTGCTGATGAGCGGCTTATTTTGTTGGCGCATCTAATCGGTGATGGCAGCTACCTGAAAGGTCAGCCACTACGATATACCACCGCTTCCGAACACAACAGTGAAGCCGTGGCTACGGCAGCTGTTAATCAATTCGGAGTGCAAGTTAACCGACATGAAAGCAAAGGCAATTGGCATCAATTGGTGTTTAGTGGCAATGGTAATCGATGGCAGCCAGCCGGAATCAATCGATGGCTTCGGGACCTGGGCATTTTTAACCATCGCTCGTTTGAAAAACATCTCCCACAGGAAATATTTCAGCTTTCGAATGTTCAGGTTGGATTGTTTTTGCAACACCTTTGGGCTACCGACGGTACTATTTTCACACCTAAAGAGGGAAGTCGAACGGCACCCCGCATTGTATTTTCAACCAATAGCCGCCAATTGGCGGAAGACGTAGCCCACCTGCTGTTGCGCTTCTCCATCGTAGCCCGGATCAGGACGGTCAAACAAGGCCGGTATCGTCCAATGTACGTTACTGAGGTATCGGGAGGTACCAATCAATTGCAATTTTTAGAAAAAATTGGTGCTTTCGGAGAAAAGCGAATGGATGCTGTAAAATTGGAAGCATTGCTGAAATCCATGGCGCCGAACACGAACTGCGACACAGTACCACTTGAAATTTTCACCACAGTTAAACAAAAAATGCGTCAGCAAGGGGTATCCCAACGCCAAATGGCGGCACGGCGAGGCACAGCATACGGTGGCGCTTCGCATTTTGCATTTGCCCCTTCAAGAACGGTTCTTGAACAGTATGCCGATCTGCTTGAAGATACAGATCTGCGGAAATGGTCGACAAGTGATCTCTTCTGGGATGTCATTAAGTCCATAGAACCCGCAGGAGAAGAAATTGTATACGATATGACGGTGCCCCTGCATCAGTCTTTTCTGGCCAACGGCATCGTTAGCCACAACTCCGGAGCTATTGAACAGGACGCAGACATCGTTTCCTTTATTTACCGCCCGGAGTACTACGGGATTATGGAAGACGAGCAAGGCATGTCGCTCAAAGGCGTGGCCGAATTTATCATCGCCAAGCACCGGCATGGTGCGCTGGATACCGTAAAACTTAAATTCACCGACCAGTTTGCCAAGTTCGGCAACATGGACGACCTTGCTTTTGCCGGCCTGAACGATCCGCTCACCGGCCCGTTCACACCCAGCCCGCTCACTATGCCTTCGCGCATGAATGACGAGGACATCCCTTTTTAATCATCTGTATTTCAAATAAAAAGCCCCGAATGTTTCAACAGATGATTGAAACATTCGGGGCTTTCAGGTTAAAAAATACCGGCGGCTTACTTGTCAATTGATTTCTTTTCCGCATCGCGCATGCCCTGGCGGATTTCATCCTCAACCGAGTTCTTGGCGCTGTTAAACTCCCGGATTCCTTTACCCAGGCCGCGCATCAGTTCGGGGATTTTGTTGCCGCCAAACATCAGGAGCACCACCAAAAAAATAAGCGTCAATTCGGTGGCGCCCAGATTACCAATAAATACCAAAGTAGAAGTCATAGTTGTATTGTTTTAAATCCAAGTTGCAGGTTCAGCCAATCATCCGGCATATACCGGATTCTTTGACTGAATGACCGCTGCAAAGTTACACCGGGAACAGATCAAATGAAAGGTTGTTTATCAATTTAACCCGGTTGACCCTTAAGCACAAAAGTTAAACCACGCTCTAACCGGCGATTTCACACGTATGCAAATTAAAAATATAATTTCGGTTTTGGAAGCCGTTGCGCCGCCACATTTACAGGAATCCTATGATAACGCCGGGCTGATCGTCGGCAACCCGGAAACAGCCCTCAGCGGCGTTTTATTCTGCCTCGACTCCACAGAAGCAGTGGTGGAAGAAGCCCGCCAAAAGGGCTGCAACCTGATCGTGGCACATCATCCAATTGTCTTTCGCGGTTTGAAACGCCTGAATGGGGCCACGTACATTGAACGCACGGTCATGCAGGCTATTCGCCACGACATTGCCATTTACGCCATACACACCAACCTCGACAACGTACATCAGCGCGGCGTAAACGAAAAAATTGCCCAAAAACTGGGATTACGGAACACCCGCATCCTGGCCCCCAAACCGGGCACACCGGATATCGGCGCCGGCCTGGTCGGACAGATGGATGCCCCAATGACGGAGCAGGCATTTCTTTCACATGTTAAAACGGCGTTGAAAACGCCGTGTATCCGCCATACGGCTTTTCGGAACAAAGCCGTGGAACGCGTTGCCGTTTGCGGCGGGAGCGGTAGCTTTTTATTACCCGATGCCCTGCAGGCAGGCGCCGATGCTTTTGTTACAGCCGACTTCAAATACCATGAATTTTTCGACGCTGAAGGGCGGCTGATCATAGCCGATGTCGGGCACTTTGAAAGTGAACAATTTACCATCGAACTTTTATACGAACTTATACACGAAAAATTCCCTAATTTTGCGCTCCATTTGGCGGAGCAGTCCACAAATCCGGTGTTTTATTGTTAAAAAATGCACCGAAACCCGCCAATTTCAATCATTGCCACATTCACTCATTCATTCTTTGCCAATGTCTGTTGAAGCAACCATTACCGAGAAACTACAAAAATTATGGGATCTGCAACTTATTGATTCCCAACTTGATGAAATCCAAATTCTGAAAGGTGAGCTGCCCATGGAGGTAGCCGATCTGGAAGATGAAATAGCCGGCCTGGAGACGCGTTGCAAAAAACTGGGTGCCAGCGTAAAAGAAGCAGAGCAGGAAATTGCTCAAATGCAATCAATGGCCAAGGATGCCGAGAACAATATCAAACGGTATCAAAAACAGCTGGATGAAGTAAAAAATAACCGGGAGTATGAAGCCCTGACGAAGGAAATCGAACTGGCCAACCTGGATATTCAACTGGCGGAGAAAAAAGTTCGCGATGCCAAAGGAAAGCTGGACGCCCAGAAAGACAGCCTGGCTATTGCCGAAGCAAAAAAAGAAGCCAAGCAAAAAGACCTGGATGCCAAAAAAGTAGAGCTGCAGGGCATTATCGAAAAAACGGAATCGGAAGAAAACAAACTGCGCAATAAAAGCAACAAAGGCCGCCAGGGTATCGAAGAGCGCCTGCTCAAAGCATACGACAAAACCCGACGGACCTATCGCAACGGCTTAGCCGTCGTAACCGTAGAACGTAATTCCTGCGGCGGTTGCTTCAACAACGTACCGCCCCAGGTTCAATTAGAGATCGGCCTGCATAAAAAAATTATTGCCTGCGAACACTGCGGCCGCATCCTCGTAGACCAGTCCATTGTAAATCCGGGCGCTACCGTAGAAGCGTGATTTAAGTTTGGCACTTTTTTTGAATGTGTTCTTGCAGAATAGTTTTGTTCCAAGAATTTTCATTAAAAAAAGATGCTGTCACGGTTTTTTATCGTAAAAACTGTTAAAGCTGATTGGCTTTCCAACAGTTATTCGTTTCTTGCATGGCCTTTTTTTAATACATTTTTATTGCGTTTCCTGCCATGCGGAATCTCTATCTGATTTCCTTCATCTGTCTCGTAACTGTACCCAATGTGCTTTGGGGGCAGGTTTTTACTGTTTATGATAACTTTTCCGAGCTGGAAAAACGAATCCAGCAGGTTGACGAACATACGACACTGGTGCTTAACTTCTGGGCAACCTGGTGTGGCCCTTGTGTGGAAGAACTTCCCAGCTTTGACGAGCTTTATCAAAAACATGCAGACACCGACTTCCAGGTAATTATGGTGAGCCTCGATTTTAAAAGCAGGCTTGAGAAAACCTTAGTCCCATTCCTGGAAAAAAATCCGCTTAAACCTGAAATCGCGCTGCTCGCCGATCAGGATGCCGACAGTTGGATCCCCCAGATACATCCCAACTGGGAGGGTACCATCCCTGCCACCGTAGTCATTCGGGGTGGGCAACGCAACTTGTTTCCGGAAAAATTTCAGAGTTACGAAGCGTTGGAATCTTTTGTGCTAAACTTTGTGAACAAAGTTCAAAAAGCAACATGCATGGGTAGCAAAGGCACCCGTTAGGTTGATCTTGCTTTTGATTTCCCCGGCGACCTGTTTTCCACAAACCGTTTACACTTTAATACTCCCTGCACCTATGAAAAGACCCGTCTGCATACCAATCCTCCTGGCATCTTTTCTCCTATTTTTAAATGCCACCAATGATCCCAGCTCGTATGCCATTGGTGATAAAGCAGAAGATTTCCGCCTGAAAAATGTCGATGGGAGGATGATCTCCCTGGCCGACTTTCCCGATGCCAAGGGCTATATCATCGTTTTTACGTGCAACCACTGCCCGTATGCCCAGATTTACGAACAGCGCATTATCAACCTGCATAAAAAATTCAACCCGAAAGGATTTCCTGTCATTGCAATCAATCCAAATGATGCCGAAATCGTTCCGGATGACAGCTTCGATGAAATGGTAAGGCGTGCCGCAACTAAACGTTACCCATTTGTTTACCTGTACGATGCCGAACAAAAGGTGTACCCTAAATTTGGCGCCAACCGCACCCCCCATGTCTTTGTCCTGAACAAAGAAAAAGTCGTTCGATACATCGGCGCTATCGACGACAACCCGGAAACCCCTTCGGCCGTCCGAAAAAAATACGTCGAGAATGCTGTCGAAGCCGTACTTCGCGACGAACGGCCCAGCCCCGACCTGACCCGCGCTATCGGGTGCCCAATCAAACGGAAACGGCATTGACCAATTCCTGAAAATGTCGGATGTTTGTCGGCGCAGCTGCCGCGCTGCATTTTTTTTTCTGAAATATTTGCGATGAACGTTTCCCGACTTGTCCTGCCCGCAGCATTGCTTTGCCTTGCATTCTCCCTTGTTGCCCAAAACCCGGTAAAAAGCCCGAACGCTTTTCTCCCCCACCAACTGGGCGAACAATTTACGCCCCACCATTTACTCACCGATTATTTTGAATACCTGGCAAGTGCCGCACCCGCGACCATGCGGCTGGAACGCTATGGCCGCACAAATGAAGCCCGCCCACTGCAGCTGGCTATTTTTTCTGCACCGGAAAACATAGCCCGCCTGGAGCAAATCCGCCTGCACAACCTCGCCCTTGCCGGCCTGAACCCCACCAAGACAACCCCGGCTGGCACGACCACCGAAAATATCGCAATCGTATGGTTGAGCATGAGTGTGCACGGAAACGAACCATCGGGATCCGAATGCAGCATGGAATTGGCCTATAAACTGGCCAGCCAAACCGACCCCGACATTCAAACCTGGTTAAAAAATACCATCGTCATCGTCGACCCTTCGCTAAACCCCGACGGGTACGACCGTTACACCCACTGGTACCGCAGCGCCAGCAACCGGCTTAAAAACCCGAACGGCGACGCCCGCGAGCACCATGAACCCTGGCCCGGGGGCCGCACCAATCACTACCATTTTGATTTGAACCGCGATTGGGCCTGGGCCACCCAGGTGGAAACACAGCAACGGCTGGTGCTGTACCAACGCTGGTTGCCACATATCCATGCCGACCTGCACGAACAATACATCGACAACCCCTACTACTTCGCGCCTGCAGCCGAGCCGATGCACGATTATATCACGCCCTGGCAGCGCACCTTTCAAAGCCAAATCGGCCAAAACCATGCGCAATATTTTGACCAAAACGGCTGGCTTTACTTCACTAAGGAAGTCTTCGATTTGTTCTATCCGTCCTATGGCGACACTTACCCCATGTTCAATGGCGCCATCGGCATGACCTACGAGCAGGCAGGCCATTCTACCGCAGGACGCGCCGTAAAAACGGCCACGGGCGATACTCTGACCCTGCATGCCCGCATCCAACACCACCTGACAACCAGCCTATCCACCATTGAAACCGCCAGTAAAAACGCCGCCGGCATTGTTGAAAATTTTCAGAATTATTACGAACAAACCGCCAGCCAGCCTCAAGGTGAATACCGCACCTTTATCATCCGGAACACCAACGACCCGAACAAGATAAACGCGCTGTGTCAATTGCTCGATCAGCATAAAATCCAGTATGGGCGGGCCGGCGCCAATACAGTAGGTTTAAAAGCATTCAGCTATTCGTCCGGCGCCACCACAACATTCGACCTCGACGAAAAAGACCTGGTAATCAGCGCGCACCAGCCCCATGCAGTACTGGTCCAGGTACTGTTTGAACCTGAACATCGCCTGAGCGATTCGCTAACCTACGATATCACGGCCTGGGCACTGCCCTATGCATTTGGCCTGGAGGCATTTGCGCTAAAGCAGCGCCTCGACCCCAAACGCCCCTTCGAACCCTTCGTTGCAACGGAAGTCCGCCTCGCCGCACCACCCTACGCCTGGTGTATCCACCGCAGCTCGATTGCCGAAGCCCGGTTTTTGTCACAAGTGCTGCAATCGGGTGTCAAGGTTCGGTATGCCATGAGACCATTTGCCTTGTCGGACCAACAGTTCAAAGCCGGCGCATTGGTCATTACCAGGGCCGATAACCAGGCACATAGCGCCACCCTGGATCAACTGGTAAAAGAAGCGGCTAAAAAAACAAATGTCACGCTCCACCCGATTTTCTCCGGTTGGGCTGGGAAAGGGCACGATCTGGGATCCGATCAATTTGTCCCGATTGCCCGGCCAAATGTGGCGCTTGTTTACGGAGACGACGTGAATCCAAACGCCTACGGACATGCCTGGTTTTTCCTGGAGCAGGAACTGGGCTACCCGGTTTCGCCGGTTTCGATCGACCGGCTGAACCGTTTGCGCTGGAACGAATACACCACGATCATTTTTCCCAACGGCAACTACCAGCTGGCTGAAAATACACTGAAAACACTGGAAGAATGGGTGCGGCAGGGCGGCCGGATCGTTGCTTGTGAAGGCGCCGTCAAGGCTTTTGCCGACCAGGAGGGTTTTGAGTTGAAAAGCAAAAGTGAAGCAAAAAAAGATTCCGCAAGCGCCGAGCCAACGCCGTATCAATCGCGTGAACGGGATTCGGTAAGTGACCAGGTTCCCGGCGCCATCGTTCAGGCCGAAGTCGATGCAACGCATCCGCTGGCCTTCGGGTTTAATGGACAATATTTTAGCCTGAAAACCTCCTCCAGCCTGTACGAACTCCCGGCGAACGCCAATACGGCCATCTGGCTTGGAACCAATTTCCGATCCATCGGATTTATCGGCAGCCGCCTAAAACCCAAACTCCAGAACACCCCGGTTGCTACAGTCCAGAAAATCGGACGTGGCGATATGGTTTATTTCATTGACAACCCGCTGTTTCGCTGTTTCTGGGGCCCCGGCAAGCAACTGTTTGCCAATGCGCTGTTTTACTGAGCCACGCTTCGGACGCTTCTGCGGCCACATTTGATTTGGACAATTACTTATTTGGATTACATTTGCCCAAGCCGGATTTTAATACAACCAAATCAAACTTTTCAAAACGAAACGCCAGTATTATGCAAAACACTTTGATCTCTTCAGCGATTACGCTTGTGGCTGGTTTCCTGGCCAACAAATTTTTACCCGCAGGTTCGGCCACCTGGGCCGTTCCGCTCATCAGCGCACTGGCAGGTGTGTTTCTCAAACAAACACCGAAAGACGGTGGCTTGTCGGGCCTGCTCGGCGGCGGCGTACTTGGCGCCGTAGCCAGCGCAACCGGCGATGGTGGCCTGGGCTCGATTCTAAGTGCCGTTTTAGGCGGTGAAACAGCCGGCGGCATGCTTGGCTCAATCCTCGGCGGGGGTATCCTCGGCGGAGCCGGCGGCGGTATCGGCGGTTTCCTGCAAGGGATGCTGAACAAAGGCAAAGGCGCTTCCTGAGCCTTCGGATTTTAATGACAAACGCCCGTCAGTATTTTCTCCGGTGAACTGACGGGCGTTTTTTTTGGGGGCTGTGGGGCACTCGTCCTACGACTTCAAGTCGCAGGACGAGTCTGAAGTCGTAGGACGAGTCGTGCAAACTACGGTCGCAATCCTTCTACCTCTGCAATCGTCTTCGGAATCGGGTCGCCAAGCACACGGTAACCCTGCTCGGTGATCAACACATTATCCTCGATGCGCACACCGCCAAAATTCCGGTATTTCGACAAGGCCGGATAATTGATGAACTCCGCAAACAGTTTTTTGCGCCGCCACTGGTCGATCAACTGCGGAATAAAATAAATCCCCGGCTCCACGGTAAGCACAAAGCCCGGTTCAAGCGCACGGCCCAGCCGCAGATAAGCCGTACCAAACTGGGTACTCCGCTGCACCGTTTCCGAGTAACCCACGTAGTTTTCACCCAAATCTTCCATGTCGTGCACGTCCAGGCCGATCATATGCCCCAGGCCATGGGGAAAAAACAAAGCATGGGCGCCTTGCGCTACGGCTTCGGCCATATCGCCCTGCATCAGGCCTAGGGCCTTCAATCCCTCGGCCATCTGCCGCGCCGCATTCAGGTGCACCTCCTTGTAGGGTAGCCCTGGTCGGAGCGATTTGATCGCGTTCACCTCGGCATCCAGCACGATCTGGTAGATTTCCCGCTGTTTCGTTGTAAATTTTAATGCAACCGGAAAAGTCCGGGTAATGTCCCCCGCGTAGTGCATGGCTGTTTCGGCGCCAAAGTCGCCCAGTACCATTTGTCCGCGTTGCAAAATGTTGCTGTGATCGTGGTTGTGCAGAATTTGTCCGTTCACCGTCAGAATGACCGGGTAGGACAAATTACCGCCGCCGCTCACAGCCATGCCCTCCACCAGACCGGCCAATTCGGCTTCCACCTGGCCTTCCCGGGCGGCTTTCATCGCAGCCACATGCATGGCCCCGGTAACATTGACGGCGCGCTCCATTTCGGCCACTTCTTCCGCCGATTTGTGTATACGCTGTGCCACTACGGACCGAATAAGTGTTTCCGAAGCAGCCGCGTGTTGCTTTTTAGGCACCATGTTAAGGGCGTCTTTCAACAGCAGCATATTGTCGTGCCGGTATGGCGGCAGGAAGTGAATCGTTTGTCCGGCACGGCGTGCTTTTTTCAAAAAATTGATCAACCGGCGGGCAGGCTGCGTTTCGGTAACACCAACCGAAGCAGCCAGCGTTTTCATTTTGGGCATTGCGCCCATCCAGACCACATCTTCGATGCTCAGGTCGTCGCCGAAAATAATTTCACGGTCGTTATCCACATCCACCACAGCTGCAAGCCCGGGTTTGTCGATTCCGAAAAAATAAAGAAAGTTGCTGTCCTGCCGGAAATGGTAAGTATTGCCCGGGTAATTCATCCCGACATCATTATTGCCTAAAAACAGGGCGAGGCCGGATTTCAGGTCTTTCTTTAGCCGCGTCCGGCGCGTTTGGTACGTTGTTGCAGAAAACATATCGGATCGTATTTGGTGGAAGCGCGAAAGTCGGCATTTTTTCAATGTGAAGGAAAAGCGGAACAACAGGATTGGGAACATCCGGTTTTTTTATCCGTTTTTTGATGTCAATGCCGCTGCAATCGATCAACCCGACCGAAAGTACGTTGTTGTAGTTGCCATACGAATGTAAATCGCCTGAATTTTAAAAAACGAACTATGCGCCTTCTGCTTTTTTGCCTCGCCTGCGTCCTGTTTCCCGCGCTTTTACCGGCACAAAAATTTATTCAATTGGAAAAAGCCAACCGTGCGCGGACGCTCAAAATGTATGTCGGGCAAGACCTTACCTACCGCCTTAAAGGTGAAACGGAGTGGTTCACTTCCACGATCACGGATGTGCAGATGGATTCGCAGAAAGTTTCGCTGGATTTAAAACCCATTCCGGTAAGCAACATCGAAGCCATTCGCCTCCAGCATCCCGGCATTTTGCGCAGCCTGGGGCCATCGTTTATGATCTTTGGCGCATCCTGGGCTGGTTTTGCCCTCATCGGCGCTGCTTTCGACGACTACAAACTCACCGCCGGCACGGCCATCGTGTCGGGCACCGGACTGGCTTCAGGGTACCTGTTGCACCGGATTTTTAAACATAAAAAAGTGAAACTCGGCGAGCGGCGGCGCTTGCGGGCGGTGGAGGTGCCGGTGGAGTGAGGGCGTGCCTACTCGTCCTACGACTTGAAGTCGTAGGACGAGTAATCCCGGCTCACCGCGGCAACACATTAACCTCAAAAAGTTTTGTATAGTTAAGTTTTTCGGGACCGACTTGAAGGTTAATTTGAACCTCCAACCTATGCCTGCCCGCCGAAGCAAACCGACGTTTAAAATTTGCAAGACCTTCCCGAATTGGCAAGGTGTCGCCATCGACCGTGATTTCCATCTTTCCTTCCGGATAACTAAAATAATTAGACAGGTAAACATCCGCCTGAAAGAGTTCGCCTACTTTGGGATTTAAGAAAGAATAATTCATCGCCGGCTGGTGTAGGTCAAATTCGCAGCCGCCACCCGTCTTTTGCGCACCATATTCCAACACAGCAAGTTCGCTGGATCGGGTGCGCAACGTCAATACCGCTTTTTGATACTCTGGATCTAACAAGGCTAACGCCGCGCCAGGCTTTAGTGCTGTTAAAAAATCACGTTTCAAAATAGCATTCTCAATATGGAAGGCAACTGTCGGGTCATCATCGCTGACCCTGTTCAGGGTGTCAGCCAATGCTTTCAAGGCAATAGGCAGGTCTTTTGAAATACTACCGGATTCCTGTTCAAACCGGGAGACAAAGTGGGCATGTGCTTTTCGTGCTGAATCGGCAAAAACCCTGTATTTTCGGTTCTCGTCACTCAAATAGGCCGCCGCATTTTTTTCAATTTCATCATGCAAGTTCCGGCTATAACCATCCAGGTAGGGTATCGCCAGTTTGATGGTCTCGCCGAATAGTTGTTGAGCCCTCCGTTCCTGCTCCAATTGGTTTTGGTAATACCAAATGAGGCCACCAAGGAGCAGGAGGTAAAACAGGTGGGTTGGCCAGTGTTGATTAAAAATACGGGCTTTCATGGTTGGTGTGGTTTGAGTTTTGAACTCGTCCTACAACCTGTACGATTTCACTTTATAAACCGATAACAATCGAAACCAGATGTCTCCCTTCGGTCGACATGACAGTCGTTTATTTTTAAAACTAAATCTTACCGGATTTCTCGCTACGCTCGAAATTGCAGCAGGGCGCAGGTAAAATTTCGAGTGTAGCGAGAAATCTGATTGAAACTAACTTGTCATTGAAACTTGTCATGTCGACCGAAGGGAGACATCTGAACTAACAACGCATTATCGGGTATTTATTTGAAACCGTAGAAGTCATAGGGCGAGGGCAAGACCTCACTCCACCACCTCAACCTGTACCCCGTCCGACAGATTAAACTGTCCGGCCACAACCACCAGTTCATCTTTTTCAAGACCCGAGCGGACCTCCACTTTGTTGCCGTAAACAATGCCCAATTCCACCCGGCGCAGTTTGGCCACGCTGTCTTTCACCACATACACTTTGGCGTCTTGCAAACTACCGGCTATGGCTTTGCGCGGCACGGTTAATCCCTGCCGGTTGGCA
This sequence comes from uncultured Saprospiraceae bacterium, assembly GCA_964484205.1. Lineage (GTDB taxonomy): Bacteria > Bacteroidota > Bacteroidia > Chitinophagales > Saprospiraceae > M3007. Next base: position 122,717 of record CAZAEZ010000009.1, read on the forward strand.
TCGAAGGTGAACCGGGCCTGAGCATGCATCCCGGCGCGAAGAGGGGCATTTTTCGGATTGGGCACTTCGATCTCGACGTCGTAGTTGAAGGCATTGTCGGCACGCAAGCCAATGTTGGTCACCTTACCCGGAATCGACTGCCCCGGGTATACATCCGCTACCACACTTACCAACTGGCCTTTGCGGACGTGCAGCACATCGCGTTCGGTAACTTTGACCATCAGAAACAACTTCTCCAAATTGGTGATCTGCGCCACCTGAATACCAGGGCCGATCACGCTGCCGCGCTCAATGAACCGCAAGCCAAGCGTGCCGCTCATCGGCGCTTTCAGACTGGTATTGGCAATCTGTTTTTTCAGGGCTTTTTCCTTGGCCTCGGCAGCCAGGAGGCCCAGTTCAATGTCCTCGATCTTGTTTTTTGCCACGGCCTCGCCTTCGATCAGGTTGCCCAGCCGGTCGCGGTCTTTTTTGAGCTTGGCGATATTGGCCTGGGTGGCCTCCAGTTCGGTGTTCAGCAACTCATCGTCCACCTTGGCGATGAGGTCGCCCTCCTGCACCCACTCGCCTTTATTTTTATACACTTCAACGACACGACCCTGGGTTTCGGAAATCACAAACATCTCCTTGGCCGGCAGGAAAATGCCGTTGGCTTCCAGCGTATTGGCCAACACTTCAGCTTGCACCGGGGCAACTTCCACCGGCACAAAAGCCCGGGTCACTTGCGCCAGGGCGGCTTCGCGTTTGGATTGTTCTTTATTTTGATACAGTTTCCAGGCAATTGCCAGGACACAAATGGTCAGGAATATCCAGAGATACGATCTTTTCACGATGGATGGCTGCTGTTGGTTGTAATGCACGGCTTTTGGTAGCGCGCGGCAAAAATCCGGCAATTTGCCGGGAATGTGGCATTTTTGTCCTTCAAAAAAGGTTGGAGGGTTACTGGTTTCTGGTTTCTGGTTTCTGGTTTTCAATTTCCCGGAATGGTATCAACCAGTAACCTTCTAACCAGAAACAAGTAACCTTAGAATCTAAAAATATGCTGATAAAAGCCTCCACCATCACCAACCTCACCGATGCCCGCTACTTTGCCGCCAAAGCAGTGGACTTTCTGGGCTTTAACCTGGAAGAAGGTACCGAAGGTTACCTCGATCCGATTTTTATGAAAGCCATCCGCGAATGGGTGGAAGGCCCGAAAATTGTTGGGGAATTTGGTGAAACACCGGCCGCCACCGTACAGGAAGCCGCCCGCTTTTTTGAACTGGACGTCGTGCAGGTCGGCCAATCCGACGGTTTGAACCTACTAAAAAACCTGGAGGTGATTTTGACGGTACCGGCAATCGAAGACCGAACCAAACTGGAAGCCGTTTTTCAAAAAAACGCTCCCCATGTCGCCTATTTTCTTCTGGATTTTTCTGTCCAAAAAAATGCGGCCGAGCAACTGCAAGCACACGCAACGGTCTGGAAAAACCTGTTTGCGACCTACCCCACCCTGCTCGACATCAACCTGCCCGCCGATGCGCTGGCAACCCTGCTCGACCAATTGCAACCGGCCGGCCTGGCCCTGCGCGGCGGCGATGAAGAACAGGTGGGCGTGAAATCGTTTGACGAAATCGACGCCATTTTTGATGCCCTGTAGGGGCGACCCTTGCGGTCGCCCACCCTTGCGGTCGCCCACCCTTGCGGTCGCCCACCCTTGCGGTCGCCCACCCTCGCGGTCGCCCACCCTTGCGGTCGCCCACCCTTGCGGTCGCCCACCCTTGCGGTCGCCCACCATGTTTTGGGCGACCGCGAGGGTCGCCCCTACGGGACATTCCGCGAGGGGAATTACCCGTTTTGTTCGATAATCAAGGGTTGGTTGGCGGGCGGTTCCTGTTCCACCTTTTTTAATTGGTGCAGGATGAAAGCCAGCACGGCCAGCATTACGATGGACAGGACAATGATGTTGCGGACAGGAAAGGGTTCGCGGGTATGGCGTCGGAACATGGGTACGGGTATTCAGTTTTGCGAATGCCCAAAGATACGCACCCGGTTGTTGCCGGCGCGTTCAGACTTGCTTCAGGGCCTGACGGTTGATTTTCCCCGTATCATTTTTCGGCAAAGCCGGCAAAAACACCACCGCGCGCGGCACTTTGAATTTGGCCAGACGGGTCCGGCAAAATTCAAGCAGGTCGGTTTCGGCAATGGCAACACCCGGTTTTAGCGCCACAAAAGCGCGGCCCACCTCGCCCCATTTTTCATTGGGCTCTCCGATTACGGCCGCTTCCGATACGGCCGGATGCTCCAGCAACACGCGTTCCACCTCGGCCGGGTACACATTTTCGCCACCGGAAATAAACATGTTTTTTACCCGGTCGACGATGTAGAGGTACCCGTCTTCGTCTACCCGGGCCAGGTCGCCGCTGTGAAACCAGCCGTCGCGTATGGCCGCCGCAGTAGCTTCCGGATTTTGCCAGTAGCCGGGCGTGACCATGGGGCCGCGCAGGAGCAACTCACCGGGTTCATTGGCGGCCAACGGGCGACCCGCCTCGTCGGCAATACAGGTTTCCACATAAAAATTGGGGCGTCCGATGCTGCCTTTTTTGCGCACGGCGTCGCTGTGATGCAGGGAAGTCAGGTTGGGCCCCACCTCGGTCATACCGTAACCCTGACGGATAAAAATGCCTTTTGCATGCCAGGTCTCGATGAGCGGGATGGGCATGGGCTCACCGCCAACGATGATGTAGAGCAAACTGCTCAGGTCGGCCGACTCAAAACCCGGCTCGGCAGCCAGCATTTTTAGCATGGTCGGCACGCCCATAAACAAGGTGCAACGTTCCCGGGCCAGGGCTTCCAGCACCGCCGCCGCTTCAAATTTTTTGAACAAACAAGTGTACGCGCCGTGGTGCCAAAACGGCGTCAGCAACACGTTCCAGCCGCCGGTGTGGAACGGGGGCATCACGTTGAGCGTTCGGCTTTCGGCGTTTACGATCAGTGAGATGGCCGTATTAATGCTGTTCCAAAACAGCATATTGTGGGTATACAGGGCGCCTTTGGGAAAACCCGTGGTGCCGGAGGTGTACAGGATAAAAACCGGGTCGTTCCCGTCGATCGGGCGGTTGTCAAAATGCGCGTCCGCAGGATGGTCGAGGGCGGGATCGGCAAATTGGGCCAGCGCTTCCAGCGTCCAGCTGCACGGAATTTTGGCCGTTGTCGGCACGCTGTCGAGCAATTGCTGGTATTTGGCTTCCGCCAAAACAAGGCGCGGCTGGGCATGTTGCAGCAGGTAATCGATCTCCGGCGCGGCCAGCCGGTAGTTGAGCGGTACCAGGATGAATCCCAGTTTTTGCGCAGCGGCAAACAACAGCGTATACTCCAGGCAGTGCTCGGACAGGACCGCCACGCGCTCGCCTTTTTCGATGCCAAAATGCCGGTGCAGGTGCTGCGCAAGGCGGTTGCCCAGGCGGTGCAGCTGTCCGTAGCTAAGCGTTCGCCCGGTTTCGTATTCCTTGAAGGCAATCTTCTCCGGGCTGTACAGCGCCCATTTTGCCGACCAGTCTGTCGCCATGGTTGTAAACCTGTTTTTTCAAAATTATACCCGCCGGAAGGTGGTTTGCGAAAGGTATGATGCCGTGCATATTGTCGGCGTGACTTCGAGTCACGCCGACAATAGCCTGGCCGCCTACAATTTTTTGCAAACCACTTTCTTTTGGTTAATCACACGAACAAAGCCGACATGAAAAAACAAGTTTATCCTGTTAAATCCTGTCGATCCTGTCCATCAAATTCAAATCCGAAATGCCGCACTCGCAAACGCCAGTCCACCGCCCGAACCAATGAAAAAGCACAAGTCGCCGGTACGGACCCGGCCCTGTTCCCAGGCTTCGTTCAAAGCCATTGGGATACAGGCCGAGCCGGTATAACCGTAACTATGCATGATCGTTGTCGCACGGTCGTGGGGTACGCCTAGCCGATCGAGGGTTTCGCGAATGCTGTTGATATTGATCTGGGTGATAAAAAAATGCTGGACATCGCCGGGTGTCGCACCGATACGCCGGCACAGCGTTTGCACCATGTCGGCCCAGGTTTCGGGGTTGAGTTCGGGCGGAAATTTGCGCACAAACTGCAACTGGTGCCCGTGCCGGGCCAACAACTCCGGGCTCGCAGGCTGCTTGGTACCGCCACCGTAAATGCCCATCCAGCTGTTGTATTCGCCTTTGGAGCGCAGTTCACTCGCCAGGTAGCCGTGGTGATCGTCCACATTTTCAGCACGCAACACAACAGCCCCGGCGCCGTCGGCAAACAGCGTTACCGTTTTTTTATCTTCCAGGTTCAGGTATTTGCTCATCGCATACCCGCCAAGCACCAGAATGTGGCGGTAGTTCTCGTCGGCGCGGATGTATTTGGCGCCAATGTCGAGCGCCGTCACAAATCCTGCGCAGGCAGTGTTCACATCAAACGTACCGGCCCGGTGGGCGCCGATGCGGTGCTGCAAAACAGCAGCCGTAGAGGGTGAAACATACTCCGGGGTGTCGGTAGCCAGCACGATCAAATCGAGCGCTTCCGCATCGATCCCGGCGCGTTCGAGCGCCAACCGGGCAGCCTGCTCGCACAGATCGGCCGTAGATTCATCCGGGCCACACCAGCGGCGTTCAAAAATTTGTACGTTTTCACGCAACCAGGTATCGACGTCCTCGCCGAGCAGTTCGTTGAAATATTGATTGCTGATCCTCTTTTCGGGAGCATAAGCAGCCACCGAGGCGATTACGGCATTGCGCATGGAGCAGATGAATAGTTGAAAATCTAAACTTGTTCTGAATGAAAAACTACCCGCTCAAAAACACTATTTCCGGCTGATCCCGGGCAAATTCACTTTCAGTTCAACGGAATACAGCGGCTTGATCACCGGCGAAGCCACAAACTCCCGCACATCCTGGTTGAGCGCGTTCACCACCTGCGCCGACAGCGTGTAGCGTTTGGCAAAGGTATACCCCACACCCAGATCGAGGTTAAAAAAGCCGCCCAGCGGGCCGTAGTTGAAGGAAGTGCCCACCCGGGCGTTTTCCACGACCGGCATGCCGCCGTAAATCAAATCCGTGTTTGTTTTTGCCGCAACATTGATCCCGGAAAAGAAATCGTACTCCGCAACCCAGCGTCCGAAAGCAGTGGCGAAGAAATTGCCGCGGCTGTAGTTCAGCCCCAGTCCGATCTTGTGTTCGGGTGTATTGATCGGCAAATCGTTTTCATTGACTTTGCCGTCGCGGTTGCCGTCGTTTTTCGGGTCATTGGCATCCAGATCGTAGCCGAAATAGGAATAGTTCAACGTACCGGTCAGGCCTTCCAGCAAATTGACATTCAGGCCAAGGTCGAAGCCGTAGGTTTTCACCTGTCCAAAATTGACGTAAGTCAGGATCAGGTCGGCGCCACGCGAGCCGTCGGGCAGGGTGGCCACGGTGGTGAAATTGGCCAGGTCTTCGTCGCCGCGTTTGATGGCATACCCCCTGATTTTGGGAATGTTCGGCGTTGCCGGGTTGTTGTCGTGGTCAAAAAGTTCGCGGTCGGCAGCCACGTTGATGGCCGGGCTCAGGAAGTTTTCAGAAACATTGTAGTAGGCGCTGGCATCCAGGTACACGCGTTTGCCCAGTTGGGCTTTGTAACCCAGTTCGAGCGTTTTGATTTTTTCCACCACCAGCTTGTCCACGGTGTAATCGCCGACGGGTTGGTTGGTCGTCACATCGAATTCCCGGATGGTGAAGCCCTGACCGTTGCCCAGAAGCAGGCCGCCGAAAATATTGGCTTCAAGATTGAGAATGGTGGGCGCAGCAATTCCCTGGCCGTAAGTAAGCCGCAATGCGCTGTTGTCGGTGGTGTACACCAGCGCCGCTTTCGGGATAAAGTTGAACCCGTAGAGGTCGTGGTTGTCGGCCCGGGCAGCGGCTACCGCGCGAAAGCGGGTACCGAATTTGCGTTCCAACTGGAGGTAGCCCCCGATCTGGTTGATCTCAATGGCGCCGGCTGCGTCGATCAGGTAGGTGTTGTTGCTGTTGGCCACATCGCGCTGGTATTGCACGCCGGCGATAAAGTCGACAATGTTCCCCAGTGAGTTGTTGTACTGCACTTCACCGTTCAGGCGGTTGGATTTATCCTGAAACAAGGCGCCGCGCGCCAGGTCGAGGCCGGTGCTGTCGCTCAGCGGAAAATACTGCGAGCTGATGGATTTTTCCCGGGCAACCGCCTCGGAGAATCCCGCATTTTTATATGACCAGTAGTTCACCGTGCGCCGGTTCATGGCATAGGTGGAATCGGTGCTGCTAAGCGTGTAGTACAGGTTTACAAAAAAGCGCGGCGACACGTAGCGGCCCTGAAACCAGTGTACCTGCCAGTCGCGGATCTGGTTGCGGCCGGCATTGGTGTTGCCGATGTTGTTGCTGTTGCTGCCGCCATAGCCGGCAATGATCGTGGAGGCGTCGTTCACACTGTAGTACACCTGGGCTTCACCGCGCAGGGAATTGAAGTCGCGGTCGAGCAAATATTCCGGATAGGCAGCTGCGCCGGCATAAACGGTATCGGTAAAATCAAATTCAGTGCCTTTGGTGTATTCACCGCTGATCTTGAAGGCAAACTTGTCGCTGAGTTTCATGGCATGACGCAAGCGGCCGCTGAGTACGTTCTGATTGCCGGCGCCCAGGGCAATGGTGGTGCCTTCGGAAGTCCGCGGGTCTTTGGTGATGGTGTTGAGCAGGCCGTTGTGCGCATTCGGGCCGTAGAGCGCCGACGACGGTCCGAGGATCACTTCAATGCGTTCGACGTCTTCCTTGACCGTAGTGCTCAGGGCGCCCAGCGGGAGGCCGGTAGCGATGAGTGTGGAAAAACGGTTGTCGTTGATTTGCAGGTTTTTCGGGTTAAATGCGCTGTTGAATCCACGCGCATTGACGCCGATGCCCAACACGCCGGAACGCACATAGTCGAGGCCTTTCTGGCGGCCCAGTAGCTCGGCGACATTGAACGACGGCAGTTCGCTGATCGCCCGGGAGTTGATCACCTGGATGGTGGCCGGGGCATTGGTCAACTTCTCCGCGCGCCGCGAAGCCGACACGACGATCTCGCCGCCCTGGATGCCCGTCGGCTCCAGCGATACATCGGTGTTCAGCGTCTGACCGGCAGGTACCGTCACCGGTACCGTAGCCGTTTGATAGCCGATATACGAAATCAAAAGTGTGCGCGCACCGGCATCCACCGGCAGGCTGAACGTACCATCTCCCGAAGTGGCAACGCCCCCGGTAGCGCCGTCTACCACAACTGTGGCGCCGGCCAGGGCTTCGCCGGTCACCTGGTCTGTCACTTTTCCGGATACGATGCCGCGTTGCGCATACAACCCGGCGGTTGTGAGGGTTAAAAGCAGAAGTGTAAATAACTTTTTCATACAAGAGCAGCATTGAGACAATGAAAGAATAGGTGAATCTGGTTGGTTTTTAATCAGGGGTCAATTGGCTAAAAAATCCCGGATCGCCCGGTTGGTTTTTTCCGCTTGTTCCCACTGCACGAAGTGGCCGCATTCGGGAATTTGCAGCAACCGGCTGCCGGGAATTTTCGACTGTGCCAGTTCGGCAATTTGGGCGGTGGTTTGATTTTTATGTAAAAACGTGTTCGGAATGAGGGCATCGTTTTCGCCAAAAAGGATCAGGCTCGGCAACGGCATTTGCTCCAGTTTGTCAAAAACCGTTTCGTCGAGCATGCCGGCTACGCATTTTGGCAGCATGGCGCACCAGCCCTCGTACTCCGCCGTTTCGCGCAGGAACATCCGGTCTTCGTACATGAATTCGGCATCCTCGGGCCACTGGTAAAAATTGAGCAGGAAATTTTTGCGTATCTGCCCGGGCGGCGTGTTTTGAATGACTGCCGAAGTGTATACGGTTTTTAGCCAGACCGCCTCTGCCGCACTAAAGGTTTCGATGCCTGCCGGGGCGATCAGCACCAGTTTTGCCAGGCGGCTGGTGTCAGCAAGCGCCATCGTCAGTGCCACCTGGCCGCCCATCGAATGGCCGATCAGTACGACGTTCCGCAGGTCCAGCGTATCGCAAAATGCGCGCACGGCGCCGGCAAAAAAAGCCATGCCGTAGGGGTAATCGCCCTTCCCCGATTTGCCGTAGCCGGGCAGGTCCGGGGCTATGCAACGGTAGTGCGTGCTGAGCGAATCCACGTTTTTTTGCCAGGCTTTCAAATTGGCGCCCAGACCGTGGACAAACAACAGGGTGTAGGGTCCTTCGCCGCGATCGAGATACGCCATTTCGATACCGGAAGGCAGCATGACGGTTTTGGTGTCTGGCGGGTACGGGATGTCTTGCATATGTTTGGTTTGGGCAGGGAGGGTGGTGGTGAGGAGGAGGAAGAATAGTAGTGCTCTTGGTTTTGACTGTACGCTCATCCTCGCTCCTTGGAATTCAACCCCACCCCCATCCCCTCCCCCAAAGGGGTGGGGGGCTTGCCCTCTTGATAATTTCAGATTGAAATGTGGGCAGACACCCCTCCCCTTTGGGGGAGGGGATGGGGGTGGGGTTGACACCGGCAAAGTGGAGAAGACCAAAAAACGGCCTATAAATTTCCCAACCATAACAACTAATGTTCAAGTACTTGCGGCTGCTCCAAAGCACCGGAAGTCCGGGTGAAAAAATGCACGGCCAGCCCAACCACCACCGAGCTCAAAATGGCCAAGGCAGCCGCCACCGCCGGGTTGCGCACAGCGCCGGAGGTGTACGGCGTCAGGCCGCCGTAGTACACCGCAAAGTGTACCAGCACAGCTGTTACCGAGGCTGCTGCCGGCGCCGGCAGGGATTTGTTTTTTAAAAAAATGCCAAACAACACGGGCACAAAGGCAGCGGAGAAAAAGGCATACACCCCGTTTTGGGCCAATATGCCGACGCTCAGGTTGGGGTGGATCAATTGTTCGTAGCTCCAGGCTGCCGAAACCACTGCCAGGGCCACGATCACCAGTTTGTTCAAACGGGCCAACCGGCGCGCCCGTTGGTCGCCGGCGCCAAGGCGCGGCCCCGCCAGCGGGTCGATCAGGTCGTTGGTGATCGTCGTGGAAATCGATTGGATCAGGCCTTCCAGCGTGGACAAGCCCGCCGACAGCAGACCGAGAATGACCAACAAACCGGCGCCCAGCGGGAAAGCATGCACCACATAAGCCGGAATGATGCCGTCCATTTTGAGTGCCGCGCCGTCCACCGTCAGATCGGGAAAACGCAGGCGGGCGTAAAACCCGACGAAAAGCACGGCAAAAAACACCGTTTCGGCCAGGATGCCCACCAGCAGGAAGCGGTTGACATCGCGGGCGTCGCGCAGCATGAGCGAGCGGGTCACAATATGCGGCTGACAAACAATCGCCACACCTACCACGAAATTGCAGAATGCCACCTCGAAGCAGTCGCGGAACAGTGCACTCTGCGGGTTCACCGGTTGGGTAAGCACCGGATCGATTGCCGCCAGCGATGACCAAAAACCGTCGATCCCGCCCCGGAAATACACCAGCCCCGAACCCAACATGACCACCGCCACGATCAGCATCAGCACGGCCTGAATGGTGTTGGTGTACACCAGGGAGTTGGCGCCGCCAAACATCATGTAACCAAATACAAAAGCGACGAGACAAAGCAGCACTGCCAGTTCGTTGGCTCCCAGGGCCGAAGCGATCACCTTGGTGAGGCCAACGCAAATCAGCACGATGAAGGTGATCAGCAGGAGCGACAGCACGGCAAACCACAAGCCGAAGCCCGTGCTGGCGTAGCGCTTGCCCATCCACTGCGACAGGGTGAGCGCCTTCACCGTGGCGCCGTATTGTTGAAAACTGCGCGTGAGCACGATCAGCGACCCGACCAGCGCAATAGGCAAAATGACGCCCATTGCAAGGAAAGCACTCCAGCCGTACAGGGCCACAAAACCCGGGTTGATGATAAAGGTGGCCGCACTCGTTACCCCTGCCGCCAAAGACAGCCCAACCACTACCGGTGAAAAGCCCTGGCTGCCCACGGCATAGTCGGCCAGCGAGCGGGTGCGTCGCGCGCCGCGCACCACAAAATAGACCAGCACGGCAGCGTATGCCGCAAGTAAAAGTGCCGTTGCCAGAGTCCAGTTATTCATGTGTACGGTGTCGGATTTCAAGCCGGTTTTATCCCGGATTTCCGGCTAATGTAGAACGGCCACACCCTTCGCAGCATCCTTCCCGAGCTTGTTTTGGAAAGGCGGACAGAAGTTTTCCGGGTTTGACTTTTAGCGAATTTGTACACCGCCAAACACCGGATTTCCGAAAGTTCATTTCAAAAATGAAAAAGCAAGCCGTTGAAAATCAGCCATTTTTAAAAATCTGGAAATTTCAATTTTTGAAAAATGATGTTTTGAAAACAGCCGGTTGACCGAACGATAAAACGGAATTGGGAAATGGAGTCCGGACTTGGGCCTTACCGCTACTTTTGCCCCGGGTCTTATTAGGCTCGGGCCACTCGTCCTGTGACTATGCCTCTGTCCATTACACCCAAGTTGACTAAAATTAATCTTTTATGTCTTCCGCGTGTCAACCCCACCCCCATCCCCTCCCCCAAATGGGAGGGGGGCCTGATTTCGT
>CAZAEZ010000010.1:0-130273 GCA_964484205.1 uncultured Saprospiraceae bacterium
GATAGATCACCTTAAATAGCAGCGACTTGTCATGTCGACCGGAGGGAGACATCTGTTAAAACCTATCCAAAACTCACGGTACAATAACAATCCGAAAAGGTGAACCACTCCGCACTCCGCACTCCGCACTCCGCACTCCATAATCCGCACTATCTTTAGGTCGATGAAAATCAGTGTAGAAAAAAACGGCCACAAGTACGAAGTGGATCTCTCGAAACCAATCGACTTGTCCATCGTGCTGCAAAACGGTTTGGACAATCCCAACTGTTTCTGGGCGCCGCCGGTGGATTACAGCCCTGTTGTTGCCGGCGACTTCGTGGGTAGCACGGCCCGGGGTGGTCCGGTTAATTTTTTCAATGTAAAATTCAATCCGCATGGCAACGGCACGCACACGGAATGTGTGGGCCATATCGCACGTGAACGGTACGTGTTGCACGAATGTCTGCTGCAACAGCATTTTTGGGCCAAGCTGGTCAGCCTGTACCCGCGCCCTGCCGACGGCGACCGGGTATTTTTCCGGGATCAGTTCGAAGAAATTTTGGAAAAAAACGAGGCGGAAGCACTGCTGCTCCGCAGTCTGCCAAACGATGTACTGAAAAAAACGCGGAATTATTCGGGCGCCAACCCGCCTTACCTGCACCACGAAGCGGCCCGGTATCTGGTCGAATGCGGTGTGCAGCACCTCCTGCTCGATCTGCCTTCCGTCGACCGGGAGGAAGACGGCGGCCGGCTCCTTGCGCATCATTCCTTCTGGCAATACCCGGATGCCGTTCGGAAACATTGCACGATCACCGAGATGATTTTCGTGCCAGATGCGGTGAAAGACGGCGCTTACCTGCTCAACCTGCAAACGGCATCGTTTGATCTGGATGTGAGCCCTTCGAAGCCGCTACTTTTTGCGGTGAATCCGTGTTTATAAGAATACACCCGCAGCCGTGCGATAGATCGCTGTAGTTGCCACGCGTCCGACCATATTCAAGGTGTTTCGGTCGATGATGCTCATGTCATCGTTGTGCGTATGGTGGTAGCTGCCGAACGAGTGCGGCGGCGGATTTGGCACGTTGATGATATCCACGGTTGGAATACCGGCGCGTATCACATAAACATGGTCATCGGTAATCCTGCCGATTTCGCGATTGGGAAAGGAGGCGCCGTAGCCCAGTTCCGCAGCAATATTCCACAATTGGTTCTGAATACCGGGCGCGTAGGCGGCGGAATAGCTTTCGCGGGGGAATACCGCGCCGCGCGCACCCACCATATCGAACAGGATGCCGTACTGCGCGGAGTACCCGGGTTTGTGCAGGTTGCGCGACCAGTGTTGCGAGCCCAGGCACCACGTCCGCATTTTGGCGTCATCGTTGCCCTGGTTCATGATGGAGCCACCGGCCTGGGGCTCCCGGTCGTCGCCGAGGTCTTCAGCATCGAAGCAGATGAAATCGACACCGAGTTCGATGGGATTGGCTTGCAACGTACGCGCAATTTCCAGCATCATGGCCACGCCGCTGGCGCCGTCGTCGGCGCCCAAGATGGGCTTGTCCTGGTCTTTGCTGTCCTTGTCGCCGATGTGCCGGCTATCCCAATGCGCGCACAGCAGTACGCGGTTGGGGAGTTCGGGTTTGTACTGGGCGATGATGTTGACGGCGTCGAGTGCACCAAAATAGGTTTGCGCTTTAAATTTCTGTTCGATGACCGTCATGCCCATACGCTGGAATTCAGCGACCAGCCAGGCCCCGCATTTTTTATGCGCCGGTGTACCGGGTACGCGTGGACCGAAGCTGACTTGTTTTTCTACAAAATAATAGGCCGAGTCGGCGTTGAAGGGCGGTACGTTGACCTGAACGGCAGGTTTTTCCGGGGCATTGGAACTCGTCGAATCAGAAGTGATCGTTTTTGGGGAAGGCGTCCAGATCGGTAAATAAGGCAGCACGAAGGCCGCAATGAGGAGTAAAACGATCCAGAATCGTTTATTTTTTAACATGCTGTTTGCCATAATTTTTGGTGCGTAAAAGGAGCACAAAGAACGCAATTTTTCCAGTCCTTAACTTTTCGTCCAACTGGAGCCCTCTTTCCCGTCTTTCACAGCAATGCCCACGGCAGCCAGGCCATCACGGATTTTATCGCTGGTTGGCCAGTCCTTTTGTTCCCTTGCAGCTTTGCGGATATCGAGGATGAGTTCCATCAGGCCATCCACGGTGCCGTCGGTGTTATCGGCGCCGGCTTCGTCGCGGAGGCCGAAAATGTCGGTGATGAACAGGTTAAACACCGTTTTGAGCCGCTCGATCACCCAGGGGGCGATTTCACTGGCGTCGATTTGTTGGTTGACCAGTTTGTGTACGTAGCTACCCATCTCGTTGAGGGCGGCCAGTGCGATGGCCGTGTTGAAATCGTCGTCCATACCGGCATAAGCCTCATCGATCAGGGCGAGAATGGCGCGGTCGGTATCGCTTTCCGAGCCGTCGAAATCGCGCGCATCGGGTTGCATCTGCTGGAGCAACTTGTTGGTCTCCATCAGTTTGCGGTAGCCTTTTTCGGCGGCGAGCAGGCCGTCGTCGGTCAGGTCGAGCGTGCTGCGGTAATGCGCCATGAGCATGAAAAATTTGACCACCATGGGCGAATAGGCCTTGCTCATCAGGTCGTTTTCGCCGCTGAACAGGTCCTGCGGCGTGATAAAATTGCCGTCGGACTTGCTCATTTTTTTGCTGTTGAGCAGCAGCATGTTGGTGTGCAGCCAGTAGTTGGCCGGCGCGCAGCCGCATGCGCCCATATTTTGGGCTACCTCATTTTCGTGGTGCGGAAACTTGAGGTCGTTGCCGCCGCCGTGGATGTCGAAGGTTTGGCCGAGGTATTTGGTACTCATGGCCGAGCACTCCAGGTGCCAGCCGGGGAAACCCACCGACCAGGGGCTTTTCCAAACCATGATATCGCCCGGCCGGGCTTTCATCCAGATGGCGAAATCGGCGGGATCGTTTTTTTCGTCCTGACTTTTGAGGTTGTCGCGGCTTTCGGCGAGCAGTTCGTCCAGCACCCGGCCGGAGAGTTTGCCGTAGGCGCCGGGGTTTTCGCGGTCAAATTTGCGCACGTTGAAATAGACCGAGCCGTTGCGCTCGTAGCCGTAGCCGTGTTCGATGATGTCCTGCACCATCTGGATTTGCTCGGGGATATGGCCGGTAGCCCGGGGCTCAATGCTGGGGGGCATGGTATTGAAAATGCGCATCATGTCGTGGAAACCCACGGTGTACTTCTGCGCCACTTCCATGGGCTCGAGTTGGGCAACACGAGCGCCCTTGGCCATGCGGTCTTCGCCGTCGTCGGTCAGGTGGCCCACATCGGTAATGTTGCGCACGTAGCGCACCTGATAGCCGATGTGCTGCAAATAGCGGTAAATAATATCGAAACTGACGAAGGTGCGGCAGTTGCCCAGGTGCACGTCGTAGTATACGGTGGGGCCGCACACGTACATGCCTACATGGCCTTCGTGCAGGGATTTGAAGACTTCTTTTTGGCCGTTCAGGCTGTTGTACAATTTCAGGTTGTGCTCGGTTGTATTCATGGGCGCAAAGGTATAAAAGCTTGGAGGGATTAATTGGTTCCAATTTCGATGTTTATTCCGGGTTTTTGTCATGCAATGCTCTGACCGCGATCATGGACAAAATGGGCTTTCTGCCCGGATTTTTGCACCGGTTTTACGGCTTTACGGGCCGTTAAAAACAAAAAACATTCCACCTCTACCGGCACTACCAACCGGTGGGCAAAATGCCCCACCATGCAACCGAACCACAACCGACTCATTGCTTCCGGTGCAGCGATCGCGCTTGCCGGTTATGTGCTTTCGGGTCCTGCGGCATTTATTTTTGTGCAGCAGACCTACCCGCAACCAGCCTGGGAATCCCCGGCTGTATTTGCTGCCCACTACCACGCCATCCAGGATGTCCCGTATTACTTCGGGTTGTTGCTGGTCGGCGGGATGCTGCTGCTGGCTGCCGGTCATTATTTGAATGTAAAACAGGAAAACACCCGGCTGCGGTTTGTCACGTTGCTTGCTTTGGCCGCGACGACCGTTTTCGCCACACTGATCCTTTTCAACTACATCTGTCAAACCACCTTCGTCCGCCATCTGGCGTTGCATTATCAGCCGGAATCCGACCCGATTCTGACAGCCTTTTCAATGGCCAACCCGATGTCGCTGTGTTGGGCTGTCGAAATGTGGGGTTACGGCATCTTGGGTGTGGCGACCTGGTTGCTCCGGGGGTATTACACCGGCTGGAGCGCCTGGATCAGCGGATTGCTGGCCGGCAATGGCGTTTTGAGCGTATTAGGCGTGGTTTTTACCGTGATCGACGTGCAGTGGGTTTTTACTCCGGCCGGACTTGCGGCTTATTTTCTGTGGAATGTGCTGATGATCGTGCTGATGGTATTGATATACCGGCACGCCAGACACCGGGAAACGACCCTTGTTTTGTAGCCGAAAATCGGTTTGTGCGTGAGTGGAGCAATATTTTAAAAAACTAAAATCAACGGCCATGCGTGCTATTCAAAAATTTCTGCCAAAACCCCGGCACACCGAAATCCATCGAATTTACGTGCAAGCCGGCCCGAAGCAGGCCTGGGAAATGGCCCGGCATTTTGACGCTTCCGAAATTCCCTGGGTGAAGTTGTTATTTGATATCCGCACCTTGCCGGAAAAGTTTTCCGGAAAAGAACAAGCGCCGGAAGATGGGGGAGTAAGCGTTGATCAGGTAGTCAGCGAGGGCACCGGGTTTATGCTGCTGACGGAAGTGCCCGGCCGGGAGGTTGTCGTCGGCTCCGTGGGGCAGTTCTGGCATTTGAACATCCCCTTCGCCGAGGTCAGCCCCGATACGTTCCGCGATTTTGAAGCGCCCGGCTGGGGAAAACTTGCCTGGGCTATTTCCGTTGAGCCGTACCGGAATGGCAGCACGGTCAGCCTCGAATTGCGCACCACCGCTACCGACGAGCGGAGCTGGAATAAACTCAGCAAGTATTACCGGATTATCGGGATCGGTTCGAGGATGATCCGAAATTCTGCGATGAAACATTTTGAGGCGGCGCTCGGAAAAATGGAACTCCCCGACTTTGATACGTTGCCGCTGCCCGGCGATGAAATTATTCCCGACACCAACTACGCCATCACACACCAGGTGCATATTGAAGCGCCTGCCGCAATCGTCTGGCGATACCTGATGCAATTGGGTTGCGACCGTGCAGGCTGGTACAGCATCGATCTTCTCGACCACGGTGGGGTGCCCAGTATTGATTACCTGAAGCCGGAATGGACCGACCGCCAACCCGGTGACCGGCTGGCTGCGACACCGGCACAAGACGATTTTTTTGAAGTGTACCAAGTTTCCAAAG
Source organism: uncultured Saprospiraceae bacterium (assembly GCA_964484205.1). Taxonomy (GTDB): domain Bacteria; phylum Bacteroidota; class Bacteroidia; order Chitinophagales; family Saprospiraceae; genus M3007. The sequence continues at coordinate 5,371 of CAZAEZ010000010.1, forward strand.
ACAACTTTTTTGTGATCGGTGGCGAAGCCGAAAAAGCAAAAGGTGTGCTGAAACCGTTTAAAATGACCTGGGCTTTTGCGCTCGAACCCATCGGCGCCGATGCCACCCGACTGATCGTACGCGCCAAAATGAAATCGGCGCCAAAATGGGCCGAATGGCTTGCCGGTCATGTTTTTTACCCGCCGGTACACAGCCTGATGACGGGGGTGCAGCTCAAAACCATTAAACAGATTGCCGAACGGGATGCGCGATTGCGGGAAAGTGCTGTGCCGCTGGTACCTGCCTAAAACCCCAGCTTCGCCACCACAGCATAATGATCCGATGCGCTGCGGCGCAACACTTTACAGGAATAAGGCTGCATGCGCGGGTCGGCAAGAATGTAGTCGATGCGCAGAAAAGGCACCGCGCCGGAGAAGGTAGTGCCCAGGCCCAGACCGGTATCGCGGAAGGTGTCCTGCATGTTTTCGGCCACCTGGCTGTACACGTAGGAGTTGGGGGTGTCGTTAAAATCGCCGCAAAGGATCACCGGGTGCGGACTGGCGGCGATGAGGTCGCGCAGTTTTTGGGCCTGGCCGGCGCGTATGCTGGTGGCGCCGCCGACTTTTCGGAGCACGCGGTTGATGTCGCGCCAGGTTTGTTTGTCCTGCAAGTCCGAGTCCCGGATCACGCGCTTGGTTTCATTGGTCACTTTGTTGGATTGCAGGTGCACATTGTACACCCGGACCGTTCGCCCCCCGATTTTAAGGTCGGCCCAAATGGAGGTGTTTTCCGGTTGCCCAAACGGCACTTGCCCGCCCCGGATCACCGGGTAGCGGCTGAGGATGGCGTTTCCGCTCCGGTTGAGGTGAAAACTGTGTTTGTAGCCCATTTTTTCGGCGACGGTTTGAAAAAACTTGCGTCCGGTTTCCTGGGTGCATAAAATGCCCGGGTCGCCGTTTTTTTTCAAAAACTCGGCATAATCCGTATAAATCTGCTCCCATTCGGCTTCCGACAAATGAATGCCGCGAAAAAAACCGCCCAGGTTGTGCGTCGTAACGGTAACGGCATTTTCCGGGGCCAGATCGCCGCTGAAATTCAAGCCGATAAAACCCGTAACGTGTTGCCAGCCAAACAGCAGAATAGCCAAGTGGTACAAGGCAAAACGATGCACCCGGCCGGCCCAAACCAGCAGGAGCAAAATATTGGCCAGCAACAACCAGGGAAATGCCGTCCCGAAAAACGCAAACCAGCGGAAAGATGCCGGATTGACAAAGGGGCACAGATAGGCCAAAAACGTCATCAGAATAACGGCGGCACTCAGGATTTTGATGATCTGTTTTAACATGCAGGCTTTTGGCTACAGGTTTTTTTAGTATTGGCTGTTGGCTGTACCGTACACGGGCATCAACCCATCCTGCGTGCAGCCAATAGCAAAAAACCAAGGGCTAACGTTTGCTCGCGTCATACAAAAACTCTTTTTCCTCAGGTGTCAGGCTTTCGTAGCCGCTTTGTTTTATTTTATCGAGGATGGCATCGAGCCGCTCCTGGTAAGATGAAGCCGTGCTTTCGTCTTGCGGCGCCCGGCCGCCCCGGGTGGCTGTGAACGTGCGGGAAAATGCCTTTTGAGGCGTTCGCCTTGGCGCTCTGGGGCCGGGGCTATTGTCTACGGCGAACCAGTTTGCGACCCGGTCCAGCAGCCGGTTCACGGGTTCGGCCCAGTCGTGTCCGTCGCGCAGGCGGTACACAAACAGGCAGCCCATGGCAAAGCCGCCCAGGTGGGCAACATGCCCGCCTGAGTTATATTTATTGGCGATGCCGATCAGGTCAAACAAGAGCAGCACCAGTACCACGTATTTCACTTTGATCTCGCCCAGCAAAAAGAGCCGCACCCGGTAGTCGGGCGCCAGCACCATGGCAGCGCCGCCCAGGGCCATGACGGCGCCGGAAGCCCCCAGCGCATAGGCGCCGATATTGGGCATGATCTGGGCGGAAAGCATGAACATAAACCCGCCAAAAAGCCCCCCCAGCAGGTAGATAGGCAACACCCGTTTGTCGCCGCCCAGGTCGCCGACAATCACCCCGAACAGGTATAAAAAAAAGAGATTGCCCAGTACGTGCATGAAGTTTTCATGCAAAAACATGTGCGTAATGGGCGACCAGGGTTGGAACAACAACGTCCGGCCGGAAGCCGGAATACAAAGCCATTGGAGGCCTTCCCACAGGTTGGCTTCGGCATCAACGCGGCCTTGCTGCAAGGCCAGCACGAGATAAACCAGGTTGACCAAAATGAAAATGCCAAAATTCACAAAGACCAAGCGCATCACCATATTTCCTATGCGGAAAGTATGCCGTATATCATCCCATATTGAGCCGAATAGAGCCATAGTTGTATTGTGATATTATGATATTGGGATATTGGGATATTCCAATTCATCAATTTCGGAACCGGAACCGGTACCAGTACATCAACAAGCCAAAGCCAAAGACTGCACCGCCAATGTGTGCAAAGTGCGCGATGCCGGTCGAATGCCCCCGGAAGCCGTAAAATAATTCAATACCGGCCATTATCAAAACAAAATACTTGGCTTTGAGCGACACCGGCGGTATCAACAGACTGATGATCTGGTTGGGGTATAAATAGGCAAAGGCAACGTAAATACCAAAAATAGCCCCCGAGGCGCCGAGCATGGCTCCGTTGAAACTGCGGGGGTCGAAACCGGCCGCCTCGAGTTCCCACCACTGGACACCGATGTGCAGCGCGAAGGCGCCCAGGCCGCAAAACAGGTAGTAGAACAAAAACCGTTTGCTGCCAAAGGCCATTTCCACCATGGGGCCAAAAAAATACAGCGACAACATGTTGAACGCCAGGTGCCCCAAATCGCCGTGCATAAACATATGCGTGACGATCTGAAACGGTTGAAAATGCTCCGAGCCCGGCATGTAGGCGGCCAAAACCAGACGGCCAAGGTTGACGACCTCGCCGGTTTGCTGGTTCCAGGATTCATTCCCCAGAAGCGCATAGGTGCCAATAAACATCAGGACGTTCAGGATGAGCAAGTGCCGGACAACACCGGTTAAAGGCTGGTAAAATTGGAAAATGGACATATTCCTTAGTGCGCGAAATTAGGAATTGGGAATAAACAGGTGGTGCATGTCAAATCAGGAGTTAAACCGTTTCTGAAGTTCGTCCAACTCAAATGTAATAAAACAGGTACGGCCATTCGGGCTCTTATACGGCGAAGTACAGGCAAAAAGATGATCGATCAGGTCCTGCATTTCCACAACGCTTAGCAACTGGCCGCGTTTCAGCGCAGCGCTCCGGGCCATGGAGCGTGCGAGGTTTTCAGAAATGCCAAGTTCGAGCTCCAGGTTGTTTTTATACTGCGTCAGCAGGCGCTCGAGCAGGGCTTCTTCGGTCAAACCCGAACTGATGTCCGATGGTGCACCGTGTACAATAAACGTGTCGCCGCCAAATTCGGCAATATCGAAACCCAGGCGATTGACCTCCGGCAGGATGTCTCGCAGCAAGGCCGCATCCACAGGCGATAGTTCAATATTTTTTGGAAAAAGTGCTTTTTGTGTGTTCACCGGCTGCTGGCGAAGTGCCTCCAGGTACCGCTCGTACAAAATTCGTTCGCTGGCAGCCTGTTGGTCGATCAGCAGGAATCCGGATTTTATCTGGCTGACGATGTACATGCCGTGAATCTGATAGGGCTCTTTCTGACCTTTGGAAAAAGAGCCGCTGTCGTCGTCCATTTCCGTTGGCCCGGCGCCGGGGCGCACATCAAATTTGCCGGGAGATACATCCGCCGATGCCCCGGAAGGCAAAATCGACGGCGATGTCGAATCCCGGCTGTCGGCCAGGTCGAGGCCCTCGTACAGCCGCTGCCAGTTCCGCAGGTTTTCATCGGCGAGCCGGTCTTGCTGCCGGCCGGGATAGTCGCGCACCGACGACGACTGGCCTCCTCCATCGGGCGGGTGGAGCGTGGGCGATTTTGCGGGTACGGCCTGGAACGCCGGTTCCTGTTCAAAGTCGAGTGTCGGGGTGATGCTGTGGGAGCCCAAAGCATGCCGGACGGTAACTTTCAGGTAGTTATAAACCAGTTTTTCGTCGTCAAATTTGATCTGTTGTTTGGTGGGATGCACGTTGATATCGATGCTGCCCGGGGCAATGTCCAGGAAAAGCACGAACAGCGGGAAGTTGTCGGGTGGCAACAATTGTTCGTAGGCGCTCACCACGGCGTGTTGGAGGTAGTTGCTTTTGATAAAGCGTTTGTTAACAAAAAACAACTGCTCGCCGCGCGATTTTTTGTAATAATCCGGCTTGCCCACAAAACCGCTGATCTTCAGCACATCCGTTTCTTCCTGCACCGGCACCAGTTTTTTATTGACGGCTTCGCCAAAAACTTTGACAATGCGCTGCCGCAAATTGCCCGGCGGCAGGTGAAACATTTCCTGGTCGTTGTGGTGCAGCGAAAAGAAAATATCGGGATTGGCCAGGGCGATATGCTGGAATTCATCCAGGATATGGCGCATTTCCACGGGATCGCTTTTCAGGAAATTCCGCCGTGCCGGTACATTGTAAAACAGGTTTTTGACCGCAATACTCGTACCGGACGGAGCCTGGCAAGGCTCGTGTGTTTTTATGGTGGAATCTTCGACCAGGACGCGCACGCCCAGTTCGTCGACAGCCCGCCGGGTGCGCAATTCCACTTGTGCCACGGCAGCGATCGATGCCAGGGCTTCCCCGCGGAAGCCCATGGTTTTGATTTCAAACAAATCTTTGGATTCGCGAATTTTGGAGGTCGCATGCCGTTCAAAGCACATGCGGGCATCGGTTTCCGACATGCCGCAGCCGTCATCAACCACCTGGACCAGGGTTTTGCCGGCATCGCGAACAATGAGTTTTACCTGGGTGGCGCCGGCATCAATGGCGTTTTCCATCAGCTCCTTCACAATGGAGGACGGCCGTTGGACCACTTCCCCTGCGGCGATTTGATTGGCCACACTTTCAGGCAATAATTGGATTACATTCGTCATAGCTTCTTCCCGGCGCCGGGCAATTGGGCTTGCAAGCCCGGTCAATCTGCATTTGGGTAGAAAGCGCCGGGTGTGCAAAGATACTCGATTTTTACCAAGCCCCGGCATTTGCGCCAAACGCTGTTTTTTTACCGACAAACACCGGCACGGTGCGTTTAAAACGATTCCAGATTAGTGTTGTTCAAACGACTTGAATAGCCTGGAAACATCGTTTTTGCCCAATCAAAAATCCGCCATTCCCCTCCCGGCAAAATGCAGGAGGTAAAAAAATGCGACATTAGACAGCTACATCCCCCGCACTTTTTATTTTTGCGCCACATTTTTCGCACCACCACAACACAAACGACATATGGAGAATATTACAAACTCCCGGGGCAAAGGATATTGCATCCTCTACATCATTATGGCGCTGTTTTTTGCTACCGCCCTGATTTTGATGCTATACAACCGGAATTTTATCCTGGATTTCCCGAAGTAAATCACCACGCGAAATCCTCATTTCCCGGTACTGTTTTTTGACCGCAAAGACGCGAAGACGCGAAGGCACAATGAATCATCTGCATGCCTTCGCGTCTTCGCGTCTTTGCGGTTATTTTTTATCCATAGCACCCGCGCCAGGCCACAACGCACAATCCCGTACCTTTGCCGGGCTACCAACCCACCACCAACCATGTACCGTATTTTCCTTTTCGGTTTTCTATTGGCCGGCTTTAGCACCCTGAGTGCACAATCCGCAATTCTGGACCTTGTCGATCCGTTCATCGGCACCGATGCACACGGGCATACCTTCCCCGGTGCTACCGCGCCCTTCGGCATGGTACAGCTCAGCCCCGATACGCGCCTGGAAGGCTGGGACGGTTGCTCGGGCTATCATTATTCCGATTCGCTGATCTACGGATTCAGCCATACGCACCTGAGCGGTACCGGTGTCCCCGATTACGGCGATATCCTGATCCAGCCCTACATGCGCGGCGTGTTTTTCGAGCCCCGGCAATACGCGGCGCCCTTCAAAAAAGTGGATGAACACGCCGAACCGGGCTACTACTCCGTAGTGCTCAACAACGAACCCGACCAGGTACTGGTGGAACTTACGGCCACCGAACGCGTCGGCGTGCACCGGTACAACTTTCCGGCCAACCGCGACTTCGGCCACCTCATGATCGACCTGCGCCACCGCGACCAGGTACTGAGCTCCAGCATGACGGTGGTCAGCGACCGCGAACTGGTGGGCTACCGCATGTCGAGCGCCTGGGCCAAGGATCAACGGGTGTATTTTGCCATTCGCTTCTCCCGGCCGTTTTTCAATTCCCGGATAATTGATTTGACCAAAGAACCCCACTACTCCCAGCTATCTGTGAACAGCAAGGCTATTGTCGGGTTGCTCGATTTTTACGGCTACAAAGGCCTGCCCATTGTGGCCACCGTAGCCCTGTCGGCAGTAAGCGTGCAAAATGCCCGGCAAAACCTGGACACCGAATGTCCGGATTTTGATTTTGAAAAAATCAAAGCCGAAACACAGGCCAAATGGGCCGCCCAATTGGGCAAGGTTGAATTGGAGGGCGGCTCCGAAGCGCAGCAGCGCACGTTTTACACTGCGCTGTACCACACGATGCTGGCGCCCAATCTTTACTCGGATGTGAACGGCGAGTACCGCGGCCGCGATATGGAAATCCATACCGCCGACGGCCACGATGTGTACACCGTTTTTTCACTTTGGGATACTTACCGTGCCTGCAAGCCACTGTTTACCATCCTGGAGCCCAGGCGCACCGCCGATTTTATTCAAACATTTTTGCGGCAATACGAACAGGGCGGCCTGCTCCCGATCTGGGAACTCAGCGCCTGCGAAACCGACTGCATGATCGGCAACCATGCCATACCGGTTATGCTTGATGCCTGGCGCAAGGGCATCCGCGGTTACAACGGCCATCACGCCCTGGAAGCCATGCTCGCCAGCGCCAACCAGGATCGTTACGGCCTCAACTGGTACCGGAAATTGGGCTACATTCCTTCCGATGAAGAGCCGGAATCGGTTTCCAAAACCCTGGAGTACGCCTTCGACGATTGGTGTATCGCAAAAATGGCCGAGGATCTTGGCCGCCGCAACCTGGCCGACAGTTTCCTGCGCCGGGCGCAGTTTTACAAAAATGTATTCGACCCGGGCTCCGGGTTTTTCCGCGCCAAAAACAATTCCACCTGGCATACGCCTTTCGACCCCTACGAAGTCAATTTTAACTATACCGAAGCCAATGCCTGGCAATACCGCTTTGCCGCGCCGCAAGATGTGTCGGGAATGATGCAACTGCTGGGCGGCCCCGAAAAATTTGCCGCGCAGCTGGACAAACTTTTTACCGCGGAAACCAAAACCACCGGTCGCCAGCAGGCCGACATCACCGGCATGATCGGCCAGTATGTGCAGGGCAACGAACCCAGCCACCACATGGCCTACCTGTACAACTACGCCGGCCAACCCTGGAAAACCCAGCAACGCGTGCGGCAAATTCTCGATGAGCAGTACACCGACCGGCCCGACGGCCTGAGCGGCAATGAAGACTGCGGACAGATGTCGGCCTGGTACGTTTTTTCTGCGCTGGGCTTCTACCCGGTGGTGCCGGGAAGCGCCGAGTACGTCATCGGCTCGCCGCTTTTTGAAAAAGCGACCATTCGGCTGGACAACGGAAAAACGTTCACTATTGAGGCAAAAGGCGCTTCCGCGCGCCGCCCGTATGTTCAACAGGCCTACCTCAACGGTCAGCCGCTGGCAAAAACCTGGATCACCCACGAGGACATCCGCAATGGCGGTGCCCTGCGCTTCGACATGGGCGACAAGCCTTCCGAGTGGGGTAAAAAACCGGAGGAACGCCCGGTGTCGGCAATTGAAGGCGCCCCCATTGTCCCTATCCCATTCGTAGCAGCCGGCGCCGGCCGCGTTTTTCAGGACAAACAGAAAATCACACTCGGCTGCGCCGATCCGGAAGCTACCATTTATTACTCTGTCGGGGCGGGCGTTGAACCACCGGGTCCCCAATACCAGGTCTACCAGGAACCGTTCACTATTCAGGAAAACACCTATCTGTTTTTCTACGCCGAACGCCAGGGCCGGAAAAGCCCGGTTGCGGAAGCGGAGTTTTTCAAATTGCGCTCCGACCTGCGCATTTTACGCATCGCCCACCCCTACAGCGCGCAATACACCGGCGGCGGCAAGCAGGCACTGGTGGATTTGCAGCCCGGTGGAGCCGACTTCCGGTCGGGACGCTGGCAAGGCTATGAAGGCCATGACCTCGATGTGGTGATTGACCTGGGCAGTAAAAAGCCCCTCAACCAGGTGCAGGTCAATTTTTTGCAGGACGAAAATTCCTGGATATTTTTCCCGGTCAGTATGCGGGTAGAGGTTTCGGACGACGGCAAAAAATTTACACCGGCCGGCGGCACGGTGCAGAACGACGTGCCGGTGACGGCCACGGGGGCTTTGCAAAAAAAGCTGGCTGTTCCGCTCGGCAATGTAAGCGCCCGGTACGTTCGGGTTATCGGGCAAGCGCTGGGCAAGTGCCCGGAAGGGCACAAAGGCGCCGGAAATCCCTGCTGGCTGTTTGTGGATGAAATCTATGTGGAGTAAACGGCTTCTTGGCCGCGGGCTTCAACCTGGCGCTTGCATGTCTTTGAGGTTATTGTCGGCGTGACTCAAGTCACGCCGACAATATGTCCGGCATCCGCACTTTCGCAAACCACTTTCAGGCAGGTATGGCCGTATTGCCGTCGTTCTGAAAGGATTCCAAGATTAAAACCCAAATTTCCTGCCATGCAGCGAGTTTTTATCAACTTTGTGAAATGCCTTCTTTACTCCATTCCTTGCGCCTGATATTGCCGATGCTCCTGTTGGGGGGGCTGGTTGTTTCACTCCCGGCTCAGAGCCTGGAAGAACTGGAGCATTCCACGATTGAAATTGACGAGCTTCTGAATCGTGCACGGGCATCGGGCTCCGAAACCGAAAAGTATGCTCTGGCCAGTCAGAGCCTGCGTATTGCGCGCGACCTGCGGTACGATGGCGGTACGGTACGCGCGTCTATTTTACTTGGACAGATTTGTGCCCGCTCCGGCCGCACCGAAGAGGCCCTGCAATATTTTCTGGAAGCGGAAGAAAAGTTGAGCCCCGGGGGCGTTTCAAACCCACTGGTTTTGGATAAATCGGCCCTCCTGGAGGTATACCGCGGCCTGGGCGATCTTTTTTTGAAAGAAAAACTCTACGAACAGGCGCGGCGCTATTACCGGAAAGTATTGACACTGGAACCGGAAGACTATCCCACGATGGAAAAAGCCGCCGACGCCTGTTTGTCCAATATGCAGTACGACAGCGCCGAGGTGATTTACAAGGACCTGATCCGGCATTATAAGGAGACCAACAATTTTTCCAGCCTGGTCAAAATCTACCAGAAACTGGCCAATTCGTACAGCGACCACGGCAACCCCGGCAAAGGGCTTTTTTACTACCTGGCCATTGAAGAGATCATCGAATACAACGGCTATCCCGAAGACCGCGCCGTGATGTACAACAACATGGGCAAGCAATACACCGTACTGCGCGACTACAAACGCGCCCTGGAATATTTCCGAAAGGCGGAACTGCAATGCGAGTACATCAATTGCGACCATATCCAGGTGGTGTATGCCAATATTGGGATTGCCTTGCATAACATTGGCGACAACAAGGCCGGGATCGAATACCTCCTGCGGGCAAGGCGCGAACTGAGCAAGGGAAACGACCGGCCGTCCATAGCCAGTCTGGAGCACCTGATCGCCGGTGTATATTTCAGCAATCGCGATGTGTACAATGCCCTGACCCACAATAATGAGGCGATCCAACTGGCTAAGAGTACGAAGCAAAGCGAATTGCTGGCCCGTTGTTACCGCACTTCGGCCGACATTTATTACCAGTTGTACGATTTTGAAAATGCCTTCGATGCGTACCAGCAATACCTGATCCTGAATGATTCCATCCGCTTGCGCGACCAAACCCGCCAGCAACGCATCGACCGCCAACGCGCCCTGCTCAGCGAGGCCGAAGGCCAGATCAAATACCTCATCACCCGGCAAAATTTCAAGGACCTGGAACTTCAGCAATCCCGGTACGAACAGGAGCGCCTGAAACTGATGAACGAAAACCTGGAACTGGACCGCCAGCGCCGCGAAGATGAAGTGCGGTTGCTTCAGGCCCAGAAAGATGTGGACCGGTCCAAACTACGCGAGCAAACGCTGTTGGCCCTGCAAGCCAATCAGCAACTGCGGCTGGCTGCCCAGCAGTTGGATGCGGAGAAACAGGAACGGCTGATTGCAGGCCTGCGGCAGCAGGAACAGATTGACCGGGCAAAACGGATGACCGACAGTGTGCGTGTGGAACAGTTGCGCCGCGACCAGGAATACCAGCAAAGTGAGCAGGAAAGTTTCCGGCGGTTTGTGTACGGCGTGGGTAGTTTGGGCATGGTAATCCTCGCGCTGGTGGGGCTGGCCTGGTGGCTGGCCCGCCGTTCCAGCCGGCGCCTGGCGGCGAAAAATCAAAAGATTGAAGCCCAAAAAGAACAAATCGAAGAAGAACGGCAAAAAAGCGACCGCCTGCTGCTCAACATCCTGCCCGATGAGGTGGCACAGGAACTGCGCAGCCAGGGTTACGCAACACCCCGGTTCTATGAAGCAGCGACAGTGCTGTTCACCGATTTTTTAAATTTCACCAGCCTGTCGGCTTCCCTCACGCCGGAAAGGCTCATCGATGAGCTCAACGCCTGCTTTCTTGGTTTCGACGAGATTTGTGAAAAATACGGCCTGGAAAAAATCAAAACCATCGGTGATGCCTACATGTGCGTGGGCGGCTTGCCCGTGCCCAACTCCACCCATGCGCTGGATGCCGTAAATGCAGCCCGCGAAATGGTCGACTGGCTGAAAAAACGCAACGCTTCGAACCCGGATGCCGTTTTTCGCGAAATGCGCATTGGTGTGCATACCGGTCCGGTGATCGCCGGCGTGGTCGGCAAAAACAAATTTGCCTACGATATCTGGGGCGATGCCGTCAACCTGGCCGCCCGCCTGGAAGAACTCGGCGAGCCCGGGCGCATCAATATTTCCGGGGCGACGCGTGCTGCCATCAAACACCGGTATACATGCTCCTACCGGGGTAAAAAGGAAGTGCACAACAAGGGCTTGGTGGACATGTATTTTGTGGAGGATTGAATTCCAAGAGTAATATGCCATCGCAACACCGCAGCCTTCTTCCAGCCGCCAACAAATTCCGATACTTGCATTTTTAAAAATGTAATCAACGACTGCCGCGCTCAAAGTATAAACACATGCAGCTGACCAATACCCTCGACTTCGCTCAAAAACAAGACGCGCAAGACCCCCTGCGCCATTACCGCGAACAATTCCTTTTTCCCCAACACCAAAACCGCCCGGTACTCTATTTCTGCGGCAACTCCCTCGGATTACAACCAAAAACCGTGCGCCCTGCCCTGCTGGCCGAACTCGACCAGTGGGCAGCCTACGGTGTAGAAGGGCATTTTCGCGGCGCCATGCCCTGGATGTATTACCACAAATTTTTAACGGAGCAAACGGCCCGGCTCGTAGGCGCCCAAAACCACGAAGTGGTGGTGATGAATACCCTCACGGTAAACCTGCACCTCATGATGGTTTCGTTTTACCGGCCCAGCGGGGAGCGTTTCAAAATCATCATGGAGGCCGGGGCTTTCCCCAGTGATCAGTACGCCCTCGAAACCCAGGTGCGCTGGCATGGGTTCGACCCCGCCGAGGCGATCGTGGAAGTGGCGCCCCGCCCGGGCGAAGACACCCTGCGCACCGAGGACATTGTTTCCATCATTGAAAAAGAAGGCGCCAAAACGGCACTCGTGCTCTTCGGCGGCGTCAACTACTACACTGGCCAGTTTTACGACCTGGCGGCCATCACCCAGGCGGCGCACAAAATTGGCGCCTACGCCGGTTTCGACCTGGCACATGCGGCGGGCAACCTGCCCTTGCGCCTGCACGACTGGGGCGCCGACTTCGCCGTGTGGTGCAGTTACAAATACCTCAACTCTGGTCCCGGCGGCCCTTCCGGCGCTTTTGTGCACGAGCGGCATGGCAACAATCCCGACTTGCCGCGCTTTGCCGGTTGGTGGGGCCACGACGAATCGGAACGTTTTAAAATGCGCAAGGGCTTCCGGCCCATGCGCGGCGCTGAAGGCTGGCAACTCAGCAATGCGCAGATTTTCAGCTTCGCCGCGCACAAAGCCAGCCTCGATATTTTCGATGCCGCCGGCATGGAAAATCTGCGCGCCAAGAGCCTGCAACTGACGGCTTACCTGGAATTTATCCTCGACGAAGCCAACCAAAAACAACAGCGTTTCCGCATCATCACCCCGCGCGAACCGTCGGCTCGCGGCTGCCAGATTTCCGCCCTCACCGGCGATGACGGCAAGGCGCTCTATGATTTCCTCACCGAAAACGGGGTGATTGCCGACTGGCGGGAGCCCAATGTGATCCGCCTGGCGCCGGTGCCGCTGTACAATTCTTTTGAGGATGTCTGGCGGTTGGGGGAGCTGCTGGGTGCTTAAAACTCCAGCCGCCAGCTCAAATTCGGCACCAGTCCCAGTTGTTCCTTCGTTTCTACCTTGCCGGTATAGGCATCGTAATACCGGTAAGCCACATTTTTCCGGATCGAGACATTTTGGAAATCCATGGCAAAAATGCTGTTGCGCAGTTTGCCGATGTTGCGCCGCCAGTACACCCGCAGGTCGAGGCGCAGAAAATCGGGCAACTGTTCCGTGTAGCCGTTCGAAAGGTCATACACCGTGGCCTGCGCCGCTGCCGAAGCGACCACGTCGACGGGTGCGGCGCGCTGGCCGCCTGCCCAGGTAATGCGCCCGTTGAAGCCGAAAGCGCGCAGGCGTTCAGGCCATTGATCGCGCTGCCATTCCTTGCCGGCTGTCAGGTTGGCGATGTGGCTGAGGTCCCAGCGGCTGGCGCGCCAAACGCCGTCGCTGCCCTGGTAGCGGGAGTCGAAAATGGAGGTATTGGCCAGCAAAAACCAGCCGCCGCTCAGGTAGCGTTCGGCGGTGAGTTCGAGGCCCTTGTTTTCGCCCAAACCGGTGTAGGCAAAGATGGGCGCTGAAAGCGGGCCCTCACTCACGTTGAGCATCGAGAAGGCATCGCGCCCGTCCGACGATACCGCCGCGTTGTCAATCCGTTGCCAGTACAGCCCCGTGCGGAAACTCCACACCTCGGCAGTATTCCAACTGTGGCGCAGGCTGAGTTGCCAGGCTTCGGTCAGGTCGGGCTCGCCCCGAATCCACAGCGAGGCCACCTGGCTGTATTTCACTGCGGAAAAACTTAGCCGGTGGCGTTCGTTCAAAATCTGGGTGAGCAACAGGCGCGGTTCGAGGCTGGTTCGGTTTTGCAGCGGAAAAATCAAACTGTGCAGGCCGGCCTGAACCTGCGTTTTTGAACTGCTGCTGCTCCAGGAATAGTTCAGCCAGGGCTGGTACGTCCAGTACGAGCGGTCGATCCGCTCTTGCGGCTGAAACTGGTAGGTTGCCTCGGTTTTGAAAAACTGCCGGTTGGTCATGGCGCCGCCTTGCAGCCGGTTTTTGGCGTTGAACTGGTGTGTGACGAGCACCGACCCCGACCATTTTTCCTCGTCAATTTCATCCTGTTCAAAATAGCCTCCGTCGGCCCAAAAGCGGGAATCCCGCTCGTTGCTTTGCGCCGAAATGGCAGCGGCAATTTTGTACGAGGTTTTTTTGCCGACAGGCGCCCAATGCGAAGCGCCGAGAATGCCGGTTTTCGATTTGTAGTCGATGTCGAGCAGGTCTTTGAACACTTCGACTGCCGTGCTGTCCCGGTCTGGCTCGAAGGTGTTTTTGCTGATCCCGCCGAAGCCGAACACCGACCAGTGGCCGCCGTTTTTCCCGGCAAAATCCAGCTTGAGCGAGAAATCCTGAAAACTGATCGTTTCCCCGCCGAAGGAAATGCCCATTTCGCCGAGCAAACCGACGGTGGAGTAGCGGTAGTTGGCCAGGTAGGCATGGCCTTGTTTTTTGCCAAGCGGGCCTTCGGCGGCAATATCGAGCCCGAGCAGGCCGGCCTGGGCAGTGAATTCGTGCCGGCTGTTGTTGCCTTGCCGCCAGCCGATGTCCATAATGCCGCCAAGCGCCTCGCCATAGCCGGCCGGGTAGGCGCCGGTGAGCAGGGAGGAGTTGTCGAGCAGCTGGGCGGAGAACAACAGCACGCCGCCGCTGGAGGTGGTGGGCCGGTCGCCGAGGGTGCCGGCATTGGGCAGGTGGTTGGGGTTCACAATGTCGAGCCCTTCGAGACGCCAGCGCAGGCCGGCGGGGCTGTTGCCGCGTATGCTCAGGCCGTTGGCCTGGTCGTCGGTATTGGCTACGCCGGGGTAGGCAAGGGCCAACCGGGCAGGGTCGAAAAACGTGGCGGGGAAGCGCTGGGTTTGCTCGCGGGTCAGCGGTATTTCACCCAGGGGTTGCAATGCACGGCGGTCTGCAGGTGTGGCTTTAATTGTCACGTTCGGCAACTCGGTTGCGGCGGCGCGCAGGGCTATTTCCAGGACGGTTTCTTTCCCGGACGACAGCCTGACCTCCGGAATTAACAAGGGCTCGTAGCCTTCCAGCGTAAAAAAACACAGGTAGGTGCCGGGCGGCAGTGCGTCGGTAAAAAACTGTCCGGCAGCATCGGTGGTGATGGCCAGCTGGTCAATATCCGGCGTTTTACCCATGCTGATGCTGACACCGGCCAGCGGTGTGCCGAGGTCTGCGTCGCGTACGGTACCGCGGATTTCTTGTGCCCGGGCATTGGCAGAAAGCATGAGGATTCCGAGACTGATGCAGAATTTATAAAAATTCATGGTGGAAATTCCGATTTTGCCGGTAAAAATAGGACTTATGCCGTTGGCATTTGGCGAACAAGCCGAATCCACCAGGTTTTGGTTCTTTTCAAGTCAAATATTTTCAAAACCTAACTAACTTTTTTATGGAACTCGTTCTTCCAATTTTGGTACTTTTTCTACTTCTGCTGAGCATCGTTACCGTCGGTCAGGGCACGGTGGCAGTGACCACTATTTTTGGCAAATACAGCCGTACCCTCCGGCCGGGTCTCAACTTCCGGATTCCGGTTATTGAACGCATTTTCAAACGCATTTCCATCCAAAACCGGGCAGTTGAATTGAACTTTCAGGCCGTTACCGTCGACCAGGCAAATGTGCATTTTACCTCACTGCTCCTGTTTTCCGTGCTGGATGGCCGGGAAGAAACGATCCAGAATGTGGCGTTTAAATTTGTCAGCGACCGCGATTTTATGGCCACCCTTTCGCGCACCGTTGAAGGCAGTATCCGGGCTTATGTGGCCACCAAACGCCAGGCCGAAATTCTGGGACTGCGCCGCGAGATCACCGAGGCTGTGAAGATCAACGTAGACCACATGTTGGAAGAATGGGGCTTTCACCTGCTCGACCTGCAGATCAACGATATCACCTTCGACGACGAAGTATTGCGCTCCATGTCGAAAGTAGTGGCGTCCAACAACCTGAAAGCCGCCGCTGAAAACGAGGGACAGGCCCTGCTCATAACCAAAACAAAAGCCGCCGAAGCCGAAGGGAATTCCATAAAAATATCCGCGGAGGCCGAGCGCGAAGCCGCCAAGATGCGCGGGCAAGCCGTTGCCTTGTTTCGGGAGGAAGTGGCCAAGGGCGTAGGCCATGCCGCCAAGGAAATGCGCGATGCCCAACTCGACGCTTCCTTTATTCTGTTCTCCATGTGGACGGAAGCCATCAAAAACTTTACCGAGCACGGGCAGGGCAACATTATTTTCCTCGACGGTTCGGTAGACGGCATGCAGAAAACCCTGAAGGAACTGATGGCCATGAACCAGATAAAATTGATGGAAAAGGGCTGAGGGCTGAGGGCAAAGGGCCATAGCCATCAACTTAAGGGATTTTAAGTAGTAATAGATTGACGATTAATTGATTACATGAATACATGATTGAAGAAGTATCCGTAGTGTGCACAACATTTTTAATAAAGCATCCAATATTTCAACCTTTTCAGAATGGTGAACCACTTCTTCAATCATGTAATCATGTAATCTTCAATCATGTAATCAGTTGAATTTCAAGCCTATTCGCCTTAAGTTGATGGCTATGGGGCAAAGGGCTTAGGGCGGGATATTTGCCCGGTCAGTTTTTCCCTGCCAGCATTTTCCGCGCGACACACCCTTGTCCTGTCACCAATTCCGCAAACAACAGCCCGCTCGCCCCCTCCAGCCGCAGCATTTCCTGTTGCAAACCGGCGGCATAATGTTTCTTTTGGGAAAACATCAGCCGCCCGGTCGCATCACTCACCCGCAGTTCAGCCTGGCCCGCTTGCGGCAGGACAAAATACAACGTGGTGACCTCCACAAACGGATTCGGCTGATTCGTTAGCGATAACCCGGTGTCCGCCACCCGCTGTTCCGTACCCGTCGAGGCCGAATAGCGCAATTCCACGCCCGACTTCGCATACTTGCTGTTGTAGGCGTGCCCTGGCAGCGCCGCGTCGTTCAGTTGCAGCGCCTCGCTCAGTCGCGCGCCACTTGCCAGGGCCGTGAACCGCAGGCGAAATACCGGCGTGGCTTCGCTCAGTATCAGGGGCGTGGCTTGCGCCCACACCACGCGGATTTCGCCTTCGGCAATATTGAACGTGCCGAAATTTTCCGACGAAACCGGCAAATTGTTTAGCGGCTCAATTTCCACCAGCTGCAATTGTCCCGGATCGAAATACAGCGCAAACTGGAAGGAATTGAGATCGTCCAACTGATCGGCGCGGAATTCGGTTACGATTTCCGCGCCGGCTTCCAGCACGCGATCCTGCACCCGAAATACAAGCCGCTCGCCTACGCCGAAGTTGGCCGGATTGGTCCAGACGCTAACCACGTCGCCCAGTTTGATGCCGTAAAAATCCTGATCGCCGACATTGCCGCTCACGCCGGTCAGGTTGATCTGTTCGGGGAAGCCCCAGGGCAGGTTCGGGTTGGGGAAGGCGTAAGTCGCAGGCACGAAACGCCAGGAGGTATTGAAAATGGCATTGGCTTGCGGGTTGCCCAGCAGCACCTGATTGATGAGCGTGGCGTCGAGCGAGGTAATCGAATTGCTCTTGTTCACATCGGCGGCGATGCGTTTGAAGGGCGCCGGGAGGGGGCTGATGTTCGTAATATGTTGCTGGATGGCGGTAACGTCGGCGGAGGTGAGGCCGTTGGTTTTGTTGATGTTTTTAGTGGGTTTTAAAACGAAATTGCCCGTTTGGTACGGCAGGGAAATCAGGTAATCGCCGTTTAGGTCCGTCAGGTCATTGCCCGTGGCGCTGCCGGTGAGGCTGACCGTCGCATCTTTCACTCCGCTCGTCCCGTCATGTTCCCACAGGATGGAGCCTGCGAACTCGGTATTGCAATTGGAAACCGTCACTGTGAACGAACAACTTGCGCTCAGGTCGGTTCCGTCAATCACGGTGTATAGCACCGTCGTGGCGCCAGGCAGAAAAGTTTGGCCGCCGGCTTGGCCGCTACCGCCGCCGTTTGTGGCGCCGCTGAACGCATAGGACAAGGTCGTTCCGGGGCAATTGTCGCTATATCCGGCGTTAATGTCGCCGACCATAACAGCGCAGGGGTTGAACAAATTGGGTGAAACCGTCAGGTCGCCGGGGCAGCTGAGTGTTGGCGGTTCGTCGTCTTGCACCGTCACAAAGAAGGCGCATTCACTGATGTTGCCCCCTGAATTTTGAAAATAATACACCGTCGTCAGCCCCTTTAGAAACATCTGGCCGGAAGGCACAAGACCAATGCCATTGCCAGTGGTGGCGCCGCTCAGTTGATATGTCAGGGCACTCGCGGCGCAACTATTGGGCAGGAGGATGGCTGTTTGGTCGGTCGTCGTGCCACAATCACCCGGGCCGTTGTCGCTGCTCGCCAAGGCCAGATCGTCGGGACAAACCAGGGGTGGTAGCGGTGTGCTGTTCACGACAGTGACGGTGATGTGCTGTTCGTCAAAAAGCCCCGACGCGTCGGTGACGCGCACCAGCACCTCATACCGGTTATCGCCGTCGGCATCTTCGGGCATGGCTACGCCGGGCGCAAAATTGAACCACGACAGCAGTCCCGTTTGCGGGTCAATGCTGAATCGGTCGGAATCCGCTCCACCCGCAATGCTGTACGTCAGGCCGCTGCCTTCGCTGTTCAGGTTGTCGGTCGCCTGCACATCGAGGATGTCCGGGCAGGTGTTTTCCATGTAATTCACCGTCGGCAAGGTGTAAATCAGCGGGCGTTCGCCCAAATACAAATGAATTTGAAACGGCTCGCCGATGGTACCCATATTCTGGTGGTGTCTGAATACCATCGTATCCGGCGATTCATAAATTTTTTGCTCGTTGGCGAGGTAAGCCCGGATGTAGAGCGTGTCGTCTTTGTATTGGTTGGAATAAAGATTGACAAAATAGTAGGCTTGCCCGTTGAAACTCACGGGCGTGGCATAACCCCGGATTTGCCCATCAGAAAAAAACGCCAGGTGGTTGTTGGGCAAACCGTTGGGCAAATCATTGACTTGAAGTTGCGCCACCAACGTCATGCTGTATTGAAACGCGGCGGGGTTGACGTTCCAGTCAGGCTGGGCGTTTGCCGATAAATTTACCCAAAGCAGCAGCGCCCACAGCAACCGCTTTTTAGCTCGTTTTTTCATGGAAAACATTTTTGAACGTGATTCAAAAGGTTTTTTTAAAAAAACACAGGATGGGGTGAATCAGGCAGCCCAGGCTACCTGACCCACACCATCCAAGTTTGTCACTCTTTCACCACTTTCCGTACCGCCGCGCCTTCGCTGCTTTCGAGGCGTACGAAATACAGCCCGGACGGGATGGCGCCGGCATCCAGGCGAAAAGCGTTCAGACCCGCCATTGCCGCCATTTTTTGCTGCAACAGGATACGGCCGGCCACGTCGGCGATGGAAATCTGCACGTCTTGCGGCTGTTTGGAACGGAACAGAACGGAAGTCGCGTCGCCGAATGGGTTGGGCCGCACATCCAGGAATTGTAGCGCTTCCGTGTCGGCCAAACTGCTGGTTTGCAGCGTAAACGGCACAGGGGCTTCAATTTCGCCCTGATGCAGGTTGGCTGCGAAGTACATTTTTTCGGTCAATTCGTGCATCTGGCCGGTCGCGCCGTCAAAAAGTTTGAAGGTCAATTGCTCGCCCGCGGCATTGGCGTAGGCCGTCAGGAAAAACAGGTATGCCTGCAGTGGCTCAATGTAAATGGCCTGTGCCGCGCCGCGCAATTCGGCCCCCGCAAAAGCACCCAACTCCTGCTGTTCCTGCGTCGCGTTTTCGCCATTGACGGAAAGCATGCCCACCAACGTCATGGAATGTTCAAATTGAGCCGGGTCTACCACCCAATGACTGGAAACTGGCGTGGGTTGGCCGCGCGCGGTCACGATGTCGCCCGCAAAATTTTGTTGCGGGTAGGTCAACGTGCCCGGCGCACTGATTTTCAACTGATAACCTTTCGGCGGTTCCAGGAATTGGAGCGAACCCAGCCAGCCAAAACCGGCGAGATATTGCGCAAAAGCCGTTTGCCCTTTGATGATGTCGCCATTGACGGGCAGCAACCCGGCGAGTGCGGTGCTCACCGGCAGGGCGTAGTTAGGCACATAGCCAATCCAGTTCCAACCGGTAGCGACAGGGATGGACACCGTAGCCGGGTCGATCAGGCCGCCCACCATGCGAATCGTGTCGGGAACATCGGCGCGGTATTGGAACATATTGGCGTTGTTTACGGCATTTAAAGAGCCAACCCATTCGTTGCCAAAGAATAAGGCAAAACTCGATTGCGCTTTTATCAGGTCGTTTTCCGGGTGCTCCAACGAAGCCAGCGCGGGGTTCAGGGCGGGGTCGGGCAGTGCGAGATTGAACGAAATCCAGTTCCAGCCCGCACTCAGCGGGATGTCGCGCCGCACCTGACTGTTCGTGTGCAGTATGAGCGGATTGCCGACCGTGCCTGTTACATTGTCCACCTCAAATGTGAATTGCTCCACCACTTCGCCGTAGCGCAGGCATTCGGAGGCGTCCCATATTTCCAGGTTGACGGGTTTGTTTTGGTCGCTGGTGTCGCCGTAAATGGTCATAAAAACCATGTACTCGTCCAGCGCGGGCAAGTAGCGGATGTGGCCGGAACCGCGCAGTTCGCCGTCAATGAACGCTCCCACCATGTCCTCTTCGTCTTCCGACAAATCGCCTTCGATGTTGAGCTTGGCGGTCATGTTCATGGAATGCGGATACGTGCCGGGGTCGAAGTCCCAATCGGGTGGCGGGCACAATACGCGCAAATTGACAATGACCCGCTCGTCACCTTGTGCGTTGTTGAAATAAATTGTGTCGCGGTACAATCCCTGCGGGAGGTTGTTGTCAAATTTGAACGTGATGGCTACCTCTTCACCGGGCAGCAAAGAGCCGATGTTCGGGAACACGTTGAACCAATCCGGCACGGGCAACGGGTCCGGAATGGCCGGTACGCTCGGCGAGCCGCTGATCCGGAAGGTCGCGATGGCTCCCCCGACGTTGGTGAGGGTGCGCAACACGACTTTTTCCTCGCCTTCGTACATCGTCACGTCCACGTTGCTGCCCTCAAAGTCGAGCAAATTCCGGTCCACGAAGAATTCCCACTCCGCGCCGGTGAAATTGTTGCCGGCCAAATCCCTGATGTCGTTCACCTCCACGCGCAGGAATTTGTTGTCGATAAACTGGTTCGGCACATTCGGCACGATGATGATTTTATCGCCGGAACAGGTGATGACGGCATCAATCAACGTGTTGGTGGCCACGTCGTACAGACCCACGTTGTTGTTGTTGAAAAAATCGGCCGGGATGATTTGGTCGCAGCGGATCGGCTCTGTAAACGTGATGCTGATTTCGTCGCCCGGCGAAAGCACACCGTCGGCAGGTTCGGGGGCGCCGAAAATTTCAGGTGGCTCCCGTTCAAACTTTCCTTGAATGACGTGTGAGATGCCCGCGTTCTGGCTGCCGAAGCACTGCGTGATGGCGCGAATTTCATACAAGCCGTCTTTCAAAATGCCCGTGTTCCACTGCACGATTTCGAAAACGGGGTCGAGGTCGGCCTTTGGCACATCCGTAATGTTTATCCAAATTCCGTCGCCCTGCGTTCTGCGGTATTGCACCCGAATCAACTCAAGGTCGGGGTCGGTGCGGTCATAATCGTTGAGCGTGATGAACATCGTGTTGCCGTCTGCCGGTGTCTGCACCCAGTTTTGTGTGGGTGAGCTGATGTCAATCGGGCTGCAAGGCTCTATGTAAAAAGCGCTGACTTTGATGGTTTTCGCCAAATTCGGATCGTCACTGCCGATGCCTTCGCAAGCACTGTACAACACGAATTCGAGGTCAACATAATCATAAGCAACCGGGCCGCGCTCCACCGTCACGATGACTTCCTGGTTGCCAAACGGCTCCAAACTGAACGGTACGGAAGCACCCAACCCCTGAATATTGACGACGGCTCCGTCGGGATTGCTGGCCGGGTTTAAAGCCAGTACATATTCGCGTTCTTCATCGGTCTGGCTGATGTTGCCGATGGTGAACCGGAACACGGCGGGCGCATTGGCCGATATGTTGGCAATAGCCGTTTGGTTGACCGTCATGTTCACGCCGTCGCGCGGTACGGTGTTCGGTTCGTAGGGGCAGGATGTGTTGCCGGAAATCGTTTTGAAAACCGGCGTGCCGTACACCTTGTCCTGTTTCACATCCACCGTGTAGTTGTCGCCAATATCGTCGTCGGAAAATGTGTATCCGACGGTCAGTGCGTTGGTCGTTGCATCGCTGAACTCGGTTTCCACGCCAAAAGTCAGCTCGAGCGCGAATGTTTGGGTCACGCCGATACCGTCCACTTCAAGTCCCAATTCTTCCGCGATGGTGTTCGACACCTCTACCGCGATGCCGATGGCCTGGCTTTTCGTGGTTTCAGTGGTCGTGGAGTTTTCATAAACCACACCGGCGTCGAAAGAGAAATTCCGCTCGAAAGCCGCTTTTTCTTTCAAATCTTCATTGAGTGCCAAAATGTTGCGCCAGGCATTGGCCGAAGTTGTGTCGCCGATGCCGTCGAGGTTTGGAATGACGACGTTCCGGATTTGATCGTCCGTATAAATGAACGTGGTGAGGAATTTTTCAGGAAAAACAACCACGCCGGTATCGCGATAATAATTGCAAGCCAGGCTGTCAAAACGCAAATCGTCGGTGATGCCGAACAGCAGATTGAGCGCGCCGCCCATGTACACATCTGCGTCGTCGCCGATAATGCCGTCGCCGTCGCTGGTGGAAATAAGTTCGTTGGCCGTGACACAGGTTTCCATAGACTCGGTCACGCTGGAGGCAACGGTGCCGGTCACGCCAAAAGTGGAGCTGTTGGTCACATCCACCTTGAAGGTTTTTTCCACGCCGATGCCGGTAGCGATTTCCGTTTCAAGACCGATGGCCACGGTAGTTTCGTCCGTGCCGGCCACCGAGCTGGCCGCGTTGATGGACCAGCCATTGCACACTGTTTTTCCTTTTTCAATAAACGCGCTGCTGGCGTCTCCGGGCGGGTCGCGGAGAATCAGAATGGGGATTTCGGGCGTGGTGGAGGCGAAGTTGATGTTGCGCGGGCGTTTGCCAAGCACCACCGCCGAGGTGGTGGTGGTATTGTCCTCGCCATCGGCCATCGCCAACACGGTCAGGGTTTTCAGGTGCGGCGGCACGAGGTTGGGCTGCCCGGCGGTGAAGCGGTAGCGCAATTTGCCCTCGGTCATCAGCGTGTCGTAGGATGGCAGGTCGGCGAGCTCATTGTCGATGCGCAGTTCCGCCGTGTCCAAATAGCACACGCCGCCGTGATAGGGTTGGAATACGCGAAAATCAAGGACGTATTTATCCGATTGTTCGAGCATTTGTTGCCCGCACTGATTGGTGTCGAGCATCGAGATTTCGATTTCCGGTTTGGAATAATAAATGAAATCAACCGTGTCGCTTTTTTCCGTCAAATCAGTCGTCGGTGCGCCTGCCGGGCCGCTGAAATAGTTCAGGATAGTTCCGTTGGAATGCTCTGTCAACTTCACCGTCATCGGGATGGGCGGCAGGTTGTCGAAGAAAAATTTGCCGGAGGTGTCAATGAGGTTGTTGATCGGGTCATTCAAAATTATTTCTCGTGAAAAACACTCGTCAAGCGTTTCCACTTTCATTTTTACAATAGCCGTGCTCTCTATGATGCTGCGCCGGCACCGGTCGTTGCCGACCAATTTGCCGCGCACCGAGCGTTTGGTGAGGTTGCGGAACAGGATGCCCGCCACCGGCGACACCACGTTGCTGACCTGCCATGACGCCGGCGCGAACGTGTGGTTTTTAAATTTCGGGCTGAGCGTAGCCGAAGCGCCCGGCTCCAAATCCACCACAAAACGGCCTTCGCTATTGGTAAACACGGGCGGAATATTAGAACTTCCATTCACCAGGATTTCCACGCCTTCGGCAAAACAGTTGGTGCCGTCGTAGCGCACAAAGCCTGTCACGGCCACTGTGCTCAAATCGGTAAAATCAATTTTGTCGGTGCTGGTATTGCTGGCGTTGAGCGTCACAAGTTGTTTGTCCGGCT
Source organism: uncultured Saprospiraceae bacterium (assembly GCA_964484205.1). GTDB lineage: Bacteria > Bacteroidota > Bacteroidia > Chitinophagales > Saprospiraceae > M3007. The sequence continues at coordinate 29,082 of CAZAEZ010000010.1, forward strand.
GAAATTGGTGCATCAAAGCCGAGGTGATGCCTGTGACCGAGCTCCACAGCGCACCATGCACGGTTCCTTTGCCCGTACGGGCCTGACCGATGTCTTCTATCTCCGTGCCGCGACTTTCGTTGAATGAAAACCAGGAGCGCAAGCGCGGGTGGGTGGGGTTCACACCGTTGGCATAGTTCAGTTGAATTTCAGGCAGCGTGAGCAAGGTATCGTAAAAGGCTACTTCATCCATCAAGCCGCTGAAAAACTGGTCGTTGCCGGTAGCGGTTTTGCGCGCGCCGACCTGCCAGGTTTGCAATCCAAAATTCGGCATTGCCACGGCGTAGTTTTGGGTAGAAACCAGCGTGCCGTTGTTGTAAACGGAGACATCGGTGGTTGCGCCGTTTTTTGCCATGTTTACGACTATGTGGCGGTAGCCGGCGCCCAGCGGGCCAAAGGTTTTGGTCACTCCGGCCATATTCATGCTGATATCGCCATTGGTCAGGTTAAACCGGAGAAATACGGGTGTGCCCGTGCCTGCTTCGTTGGCCAGCAGGGTGCGGAAACCGGCCGTGTTTTCAAAATTTTGCACCCACATTTCCAGGCTTGCGTTTTGGGCGCCAAGCAGCACCGAATCGGTCAGCACGGCGTATTCCGAATTGGCGGCGTTAAATTCGAGGGCGTAGTTGTTGAATACTTTTTTGGAAGGCGTGGCGGTGAAAATGGTGCCGGCGCCGTAGTTGATGCCTTCTATTTTGTAAAAACCCGTTTCGTCGGTCACGGCGCCGTTCACCACGTCGGGGCGGTCGGCAGTCCAGCCGGGGCCGCAGAGGTAAATTTTCAGGTCGTTGGGCGAAATGTCGTATGCTTTTGAGCCAACGCCTTCGTCCAATTTCCAGTAAGCCGCCAAACCGTTCGCGTCAGCGTTGACCGTGCGGTTTTTGAACTGGTTGATTTCCGTTTGCGAAAGTTGGCGATTGAACATGCGCACGTCGTCCAGATTGCCCGTGAAAAAATTGCTTGCCCCGTTGGGCCTGCGCCCGAAGAAAAGCGGCAGGGTGTCCGTCGAGATAGGCGCCGTGACGGTGCCGGTGAGAGCGCCATCCACATAAAGCAGGAGGGATGTACCGCTGTAAGTGGCCGCCACGTGGTGCCAGCCGTCGGGGTTGGTGGCAAAATTGTGTGCAAGGGATTGTGCGCCGACGTTGAACCGCACCCCCTTGGCGGCGCCGTTGGTGGTCAGCCACCAGTTTTTATTCACCGGGCTGCCAAAGTCGAGAATGGCGCCTCCGGCGGCGGGGTTGCCCGCACCGATTTTTACCCAGCAACTCACCGACCATTTGGGCGAGAGGAAGGCCGAATCGAAGGGCGCAAAGGCCATGTCGTCACCGCCAAATTCCAGCGCGGTGCCGAGTGTAGGGGTCAGTGTGATTTCAGCATCTACCACGGGGCTACCGTTGAAGGTTTTGACCTGCCCGGTCACAATGCCGTTGGGATTGAGAAAGCCCAGGCCGCTGCCCCTGCGCCCTTCGCCGAAGCTGTTCACGCCCGTGACCTGATAGTTGTAGAATTTGCCCGCCTGCACATTGAAGTCCACGAAAATGCGGATCTCTTTGTCCACATGACCGATAAAAGCGTTGTCGCGGTAGATATTGAAGCCCAATTCAGGCGACGGGCTAAGCGGGTCAACCGTCCATTCAATCTGGATACGATCTTCCAAATCGCCTTCGGTAGCAGTGACTTGTGGCGGCGTGGGCGGCAGCAGGAAACGGCTGTAAAATCCTGCGACGCCATTGAATTGCTGTCCAAAATAATCGCCGATGAAGGTTTCTCCCACCGAGGTAGTGGTGCGGTTTTTAAGGCTTATGGAGTTTGTGATGCTGCCGTAGTTGAAAAAAACAGTACCCGAATAGGTTTCAGTGCCGGTGACGGTGCCGTCGGAGCAGTTGACATTTTGCGCATGAAGATTGGGCGCAAGGCAACAGCACCCGCACAGCAGGCTGATTGTGAAAAGTATATTTTTCATGACAGTTGGGTCGGTAGTTGACGGTGAAAAAATGCGGTTTACGGTGATTTACCGTACCCAAACTTCGATGTTGCCAATGCCATAACGTTCGTCACTGATTCCACTGTCGCCCCGCATTCCAAAAAAGACGACAAACGACGTTGCACTCGTCGCAGCCACCATTTCCCCGATAGAAGCGCCGTCCGAATAACCTGTACTTCCCGTGTAGTTGGCGGGGTTGGCGCCTGCGGTAGAATATACGCCTGCGGAGTTCATCCAGCAGATATTGGCATTGGTGCCATTCGTCGAGGTGGCAAAGCCGCCGATCGCGGTATCGTCCGAATCCCAGCTGTCTATGTAATAATACTTGAATTTTATTTTAACAAAACTGTAAGACCCGGCAGCGGCAAGGTTGAACGTCTTTTTCAGGCAGTGGGCATTGGAAGTGGTTGGACGAATCGAATTTCCGTTAAAGGTGCCTAACGTAACATTTTCAATGGTGGCGGTTGTGCTGTTGTTCAGGGCAGTCGTACCGCCCCAACCGTCCAAACTGCCGCTCAGGAAGTCATCGCGGTCTACCAGTCGCCAGTCGCTCAAACCGTTGTATTGCACGGTATTGCCTGTAGTCAGGTTCAGGTTGTCGTTTACGGTGAGCACCGTTGTGGTGGAGGTCAGGTTCCCGGTGATTTCCACGCCGGTTGTAGTCGCTTTAAGGCGTTCTGCATTGTTGGTATACAGTGAAACCTGGCCATCGGCGGTCGAAAACAAGCCACTGTCGTTGTCACCGCCATTGCCGGTGAAAGCGTAGCCATTGTTGCTGCCGCCACTACCTCCCGGCGCGCCGCCCCGGGCAAGCATCCCGCCGATTGCCATAATGGCATGGTTGGTGGCATGCAGGTTTGCCTGACCGACGGTGAGTTTGCCTGCAATAATTTCATTGTCGGCTTTCACGATACCGCTGCTGGGAAACTGGTTGCTCTGCCCAATCAGCGAGAGGGCGTAGGGCGCGGTGGTAAGTTGAATGCGCGGCAACATTTCCGCACCGGAGGCAGCGCCTACCGTCACGCCGAGGTAGTAGGTTTCATCGAAAGGTATGCTGAGCGGGTTCACGGTGCCGAGCGTGGCGGTGTAAATGCCGCTGGCCACTTCCACATCGTCTTGCGTTTCTTGCCATAGGGCTGTCCCGCCTGTCGCCACGTTGTACAGTTTAAACGTGAGCTGGTAAGTGTCGTCGTCCACGGCATTGCCATTGGATTTTTTGAGGATGCCCTGAATGCCAAGTCTGGCAGATTGGGCATATATGGTCTGCTGGAAAAACAGAAAGAAGGCAATGCAGGGGAGCAGGAATCGCATCTTTTTCATAATTGTTTAGAATTGATTTTTATTGGAAAAATAGACCTGTTGAAACGGCATCGGGCAATGCGCCGCATGGCCACAAAAGTGTGGGGGCAACAGGTACCAAATCCGACAAAACGGACACGAAATCGGACATTTTTCAGAAAAACCCTCAAAAATAGGCGGAAGGAAGTCGGCCAAACCGCGCCCGGTAGGTGCGGGAGAACACTTTGGGGTGGCTGAATCCGGCGGCATAGGCGGTTTCTGCCACCGTGCGAACAGCCCCACGTTCGAGCAGATCGCGTGCTTTTTGCAGGCGTATTTCAGCGATATACTGTTGCGGCGAAAGTCCCGTGAGTTCGCGCAGGCGGCGTAGCAGTTGGCGCTCGCTCATGGAAACCTGGTGCGCCATTGTACTCACACTGAGGAATTCATTTTGCAAATTTGCCTGCGCCCAAATTTCCAATTCGGACAACCACTCGCTGTCGGCTTGCGAAATACAGGGCACAGCAGCTGTTTTGTCTTTTGCATCCGGATTTTGGGAATAACGGTTTTGTTGACGTAGCAGCAGGTTTTTCACCCGTGTCAGCAATTCCTCTTCCTCGAACGGTTTGAGCAGATAATCATCCACGCCAATGCGCAGCGCGCGGAGTTTGTCCTGCATATCGGCGCGGGCGGTCAGCATCACGACCGGAATGTGCCGGTATTGATCGGCAGATTTCAAGCGTTCCAACAGCTGAAACCCATCCATCAGGGGCATCATAATATCGCTGATAATGATCGCCGGAACAGCGCCGTTTGCCAACCGTTCCAGTGCCTGTTGCCCATTTTCGGCGACAACAACGCGGTATTTTTCTGCGAGCAAAACCTGCAGGTATGTCCGCAAATCGGCGTTGTCTTCCACCAAAAGTACAAACGGATTTGCTGCATCGCCCTGTGCCGTTCCAGCCAGGGCGGCGAAGGAATTATCGGAAAATTCGGGAGTCGTTTCGACAAGGGGGGCCGCCGCGCCCATTACTTCGACTTTAGGGAATTCAAACAGAAAAGCCGAACCTTTCCCATCCGCTCCCGGGCTTTGAACATGCACACTGCCGTCGAATAAAACGGAGAGTTCTTTAACCAAAGCAAGGCCGATCCCGGTTCCGCCTTCGCTGGGTGTGTCGGCCTGGTGGCTTTGAAAAAAACGCTCAAAAACACGCGGCAAATCGTCGGCATGAATTCCCCGGCCGGTATCGCTGACGGTCAGCCGAATACTGTGGGCAAGGTCTTCCACCTTGAATTCTACCCGTCCTCCCGCCCCGGTGAACTTCATGGCATTGGACAACAAGTTGTTGAGCACCAGTTCCAGTTTGGCGGTGTCGGCCTCAATTTGCAGGCGTTTTTCGGCGCGGTAAAGGAAGACGAACGCAATGGATTTGTTTTGCGCGAGACTTTCAAACTGGGCGGCGATGCGTTTCAAAAAGGGATACAGCAGTACAGGTTTAGGGTGCAGTTCGAGTTTACCTGATTCTAATTTTTGCAAATCGAGGATTTCGCCCACGAGATTCAGGAGTTTCGTGCCGTTTTGTTGGGCGAGGTTGGCGTAGGTAAAATTGCGATTGCTCAGTTCGCCGCTTTTCAGCATAGACGAAATAGGGCCCAGCATCAAGGTCAGGGGCGTACGCAGTTCGTGACTTACGTTGGCAAAAAAGTTGGATTTCACCTTGTCCAGTTGCCGCAATGCCTCCGCCTGTTTTTCGATAGTTCGCTTGTCAAGTTCGATGCGCTCGGTGGCTTTTTCCACCATGCCTTCCAATTTTTTTTGTTCCAGGATATGCTGCCGGTTGCGCCAGTGAATGTAGCCGCGTACGCCCAAACTCAGCAAAAACGCCACCAGCGCCAAAAACCAGGTTTGCAAATACCAGGGCCGCAATACCCGCACGGTGAACGTCAATTCTTTTTCTGACCCTTGCCCGTCGGGCGCTTGCGCTTTGATGCGCAACGTGTAGACGCCGTACGGCAGCCCGCCGAAATTGATCTGCCGCTCTTTTTGGTAGTGCCAGTCTTTGTCCAAACCATCGATTTTCCAGGCATACTGGATAAGTTGCGGCTCATCGAAACTCAGCAGGGCAAGTTCGATATTGAAAAAACGGTCATCCGGGCGAAGGCGGATTTCAGTGGTTTGCAGCAGTTCGTAGGTACGGTCCGACAGCCGGTTTTGTTTTCCGTCAAATTGATGAAAAGCCGTGAGCACCAGCGGAATACCAGCCAGTGTGTCGGTTACTTCCGGAAAATCGGCGGGATTGAAAACGTTGATACCGTTCAGGCCGCCAAAGTAAAGTGTACCGTCGGACGCCTGAAAATGAGCCTTGCGGTTAAACTCCGGGTCGGAGAGACCGTCGGACACGAAGTAGGTTTTGACAGCCTCCGTTTTTTTATTCAGACAAATGATGCCATGGTCGGTAGGCAACCAGAGCCGGCCTGTTTTATCCTCGTAAACGGCATAAATAAAATCGTTCGACAGTTTGTTGGAGCGGTTGAACCATTTGCCGGTATGTTCGTCCCACCGGAGCCGCCGGCTTCCGTCGCTGTCTGGTACAGACGCTACCCGCAGTAAGCCGGTTGAGGTGGCGAGCCAGAACACCTTGTCGGCGTCCAGGTGAAAATGCAGAAAATTTTCGGCGGGCAAAAAATACTCGCCCCTTCCGCCTGGCCAGTACCGCGCGAGGATGCCTTTTTGCGGATGTACCTTGTAAAAGCCGTTGTCGGCGCATACCCACAACGAGCCGGCGGCATCCTGCTCGATGTGCAGGATAAACGCGGAAGCCAGTGCGTCGAAACCGTTGTAGCGGATAAAAGGAATTGGTGTCGAGGCGCCGGGAGGGAGTTTATGCAGCCCGTTGGTCGATGAACCGAGCCAGAGTGTGCCGGAATCATCCTCGCAAAAAGCCCAGACATCGAAATCAGTCTGAATTTTTTCAATCACCGAGCCATCGGGTTTCAGGCGGAAAAGTGCGTTCTTGGTTCCGGAAAGTAATTCGCCATTTTTCGAGAAGGCCAGCGCGAAGTTGCCCCAGCCTTTGGGAATCGTTTCGCTGCGCCGGACTTTTCCGCTGCGCCTGTCGTGTTCAGTAAGACCGGAACCCTCCAGGTTGGCATACACTTTTTCCGGGGTGGCAACAATGCCGCGTATACTGTTTCCCAGGCCGGGTTTTGCCTCTTTTTGATAAAATAAATGGCTGAAGCGGTTTTGCCTGATTTGCAGTATGTAAAAACCAAAGTCGTCGCCCAGCCAGTATCTGCCGGCCCGGTCCACCAGGTAGCCCCGCCACATGAAGTTGCTTCGGTCGTGTTGGGCAAATTTCCATTGCGCAAGGGTGCGGCCCTGCGCATCCACAAGCCTGTCGTGTACCACGAATTTGCCCTTGTCGTCGAACGGGAAAATGAGCGCCGGGTGGGGCGGCGGATGTCCTATCGCGGGCAGGTAGGGCAAAATTTTGTGTTCAAGGTCGGATAAGACGAGTTGCTCGGTACCTAAAGGTTTTCGGGTGATCAACAGCATACCGTTGTCCGTCAGCGCCCAGTTGCCATACAACCATACGTTTTCAAAACGCTGCAAAACCTTGCCCGACAAGCTCAATTCCTCTATCCGTTTGATAGATCTCGATATCCATAGTGTCTTTCGGTCGGAAAAACGGATGGGAAATATTTTGCCCGGAGGCCCTTCTACGGATATGGTCTTGACGCCGCCCGAAGGATGATAGCGGAACAGTGTATCGCCAACGGTAGCCGGCAGCCATATTGCGCCGTTTTCGTCGTTCAGTATTCTATACCCAAAGCGCCGGCGGGCAAACAGGCTGTCCGTCTTGCCAAACTTTTCTTCGAGTGTAAGCACTTCTCCCCGGTCCGGATGAAACAGGCAAATACTTTTTTGCTCCTGCTCCACCAACCACAGCCACCCATCCGCATCCTCGGCAATTTCCTGGATGTAATTAAAACACAGCCCGCTTTTTTCTTTGGTGTATTGCCGAAAGTTATATCCGTCGAAACGGTTTAGCCCGTTGGGAGTGCCGAGCCAGACGAAGCCCCGGCTGTCCTGAAAAATAGCATTAACCTGCCGATGCGACAAGCCCTGCTCCACGCTGTAATGTTCCACATTGGCAATATATTCCTGTGCTGCGAGCGGCAGTGCGGCGAGGAATGTCAATAGTGCAAAAACGCTGTACCTGCTTCGGATAATCGTATGAATGGATATAGGCAAAATCAGATGTTCTTTGCGCAGCGACAGTGGGGAAGTATTGTTTTTTCCTAAGCAACGCTTAGAGCATTTTCAGGCACTTAGCTGGGCTAGGCGCCTGAAAAAACGCAAAAAACTGTCAAAAAAAGCCCTCGTTTTTGCCTCCGGCAGTCCTGTCCCGCTTTAGCGGGGAAAATCCCCAACATGCTCTTAAAAAATTACGTCACGATTTGAAAAAATTCAGATTCCTCGCTCCGCTCGGAATGACATTCAATTGATGAATACAATTTCCATCAGATTTCTCGCTACGCTCGAAATTCCCCCTGCGCGCAGGGGGAATTTCGAGCGTAGCGAGAAATCTGGTATAAAAACCCACACGTTCAGCAACTTGTCATTCCGAGCAGAGCGAGGAACCTGACGATGTTGAAAATGGCTCTAAATCGTGATCTTATTTTTAAGCGTTGCTAAAGGTAAAAATTGCATAAGAATTGAGCATCGAAATTTTAAAAAAACGGCCTTCAGGAAACGGATACCTGAAGGCCGAAACGGATGCGAAATCAATTTTATCGGGAAGGAGTTGTCGTGCCGCCAACATTTTGCTTATCAACACTCCGAACAGCGGCGTCAATCGGGGCGAAGAGCATAGGGCCCTTTACCCTTCGCTATTGCACTTTTACCACCATCTTCGTTTGCTGCCGGCTTTCATTGACAAACCGGCAGAAATACGTACCCGCCGGCAAGTGCGCCGCATTCCAGTTTTCCTGGTAGGTTCCTTTGGGTTGCCAGGTATTTACCGGGGTGGCCACAATTTTTCCGGAAGCGTCCAGAATTTGCACCACCGCAATGCCGCCCGCAGTCTGGTACTCCAGCGTCAGGGTATCGCGCACCGGGTTGGGCCAGCAATTGAGCAGGGATTTTCCGGCCGTTTGGTTGGCATCGTGCGTGGCGGTAGACACACAGGGCACGCCGGCTTCGAAGAGATCGACGAAGGGCAGGTCGTGCAACAAAATTCCCGGAATGTCGTCTTGCGGCACGCAAAACCAATCGCGCAAAACCGAGGCATACACCGAGCGGAAGTCATACTCCATCGGCAGATTATCAAACACCGTGGGCGCCTGCGGGATTTGCGGGTTTGAACCGGTCACACCCCCTGAAACAGGTTTTCCAAAAAGGAACATGGGCGCTGCTTCGCCGTGGTCGGTGCCGCCGCTGGCATTGCTGGTGATCCGGCGGCCAAACTCGGAGAAGGTCATGCCCACCACCCGGTCGGCAGTGCCAAGGTAACTCAGGTCGTCGGTGAACGCCTTGATGGCGTCGCCAAGTTGCTGCAAAAGCCCGGCGTGGATGCCCAGGGTGTGATCATCGGGATCCACCTGTTCGTCGTGTGTGTCGAAGCCGCCGATGCTGACCATGTACAGCCGCGTTTTCATGCCACCGGCAATGAGCCGGGAAATCACTTTGAGTTTGGCGGCCAGGGGCGTATCCGGGTAAGTTTTTTGGTCCGCAATGGCATTGGAGGCGTCAATGATGGATTGGGCGTACACCCTCGATTGCTGGGCGATCAGCCGTATATAGGCCAGTTGTTCGCCTGCCGGGGTGTTGGGCGCAGGGTCTTGCACGCCGGCGAGGAGGTTGTAAAAATCGCCGGTGCTTGGGATAACGAAGCCCATGCCCGTTTGCGGGCCCATGAGGCTCAGCGACATGGAGTTGCCGATTTCGATGGCCAGCGGGTGGGGCATGTTGGCATTCGGGTAATCGATCGGGAAGTTGGGGTACTCGTAGGCCAGGTACCGGCCTGCCCAGCCGTTGGGAAAATATTCGTCGGCATCCGAACCCGACATCCAGATATCCGTAGCCCGGAAGTGGCTCAGGCTGGGGTTGGGGTAGCCTACATTTTGTACGATACGCACCTGGCCGTCGTTGTACAGGCTTTGCAGGCCGCTGAGTGCCGGGTGCATGCCCAGGGTGAGGGCGTTGGTGAGCGGCAGGAGTTTGTTCTGGGGAAGGAGGACGTTTGCCCGCCCATTGTTCAAATTGTCGTACTGGTCGAGCGGCACCAGCGTGCCGAGCCCGTCGTTGCCCCCTTCGAGTTGGATGACCACCAGCACATGATCGGTGTCGGTACTCAGGCCTTCCATAAATTTTGCGAACGGATTTGTTGCAAAGGCGCGCACCCCAAAACCGTTTACCAGCGATGGAATAGCCACCCCGGCACTTATATTTTTCAGAAAATTTCGGCGTTTCATGCTTGAATTGTTTTTGAAAAAAAATTGTGGATTTCAACCGGTGTGCACCGCGGATCAAATCAAGTGTGTTTCCTCAATTTGGAGCACCCGGTACAGGTAAGCCTGGAGGCGCGTGCGTACAGCGCCGGCGAGCATCTGATCACCCGGGTTGGCTTCCCAAAGTTCCCAGGCTATCGTCCAGTAGGAGTCATTGGGCAAACCCGACAGCAAAATCGGTTTAAACGAATTCTTCACTGTTTGCGAAACCGGCAGGCCAAACAGCAGGTCGAGCGATTCGTCGATCAGCGTGTTCAGATCGGCCGGGTCGCTGAGCGTACTTGCCCAGGCCAGCGGGTCGATCACGGCGCGGTTGTTAAAGCCGAAAATTCCGGCAAACACCATGGTGTCGGTGAACCGGCCGCGCTCGGGCAGTGTGGCGGTATTGATCCACAATTTATCCAAAAACGGTTTTTGGTAATACGCCTGCCAGCCGGCCACATTGGGCGGGTCGCCGGGCTGTTGCAGCATGTCGGCCATGCGTACCCCCATTTGCAGGCTGATAGCAAAGTTGTCGAGCAGGTCGGCGTTGCCCGGCAGGTTAACGCCGAAGAGTTTGAACAGTCCGACGACCATATCCACCGGACTTTTGATCACTGCCCCCCGGTTGAGCACATCGAAAAAGTGCTCGCTTTTGAACAGCACATCGAGCACCGGGAGTATGTCGTAGTTGTTGTTGCGGAAAATTTGCGCCAGCGGTTCGATCACGTTTTGCTCGGTTTGTGCATCGATTTCGTGATACACAAAAAAGCGGTACAACTTGCGGCACATATACCGGGCAGCCTCCGGGTGGTCGAACAGCATGTCGAGAAATTCATCCAGCTCGGCGGCGCCGGCATTGGGGTCAACCTGGCCCGGGCCTTTGATCAACCGGTTGCCGTAAAAGGCGGAAAACTGTTTGTCCCCAAGATCGTGCTCCGTAGGAAAGAAAAACGTGGTGAAACCGTCGGTACGCCAGCCGGTAAGCAGGCGGGCAGCGGCTTTGACATCGTCTTCGGTGAAGTGGTCGGGCAGGTCTTTCCCGATGACGAAGAGTTCCTGAATTTCGCGGGCATAGTTTTCATCGGGCGCCGATGCCGAGTTGAGGTAGCCGTTCAGGTAGATCAGCATGGCCGGATCGAGCGTGATCGCCCGCATCATCGTTTTAAAATTGCCCAGGGCTTGTTCGCGGTACAGCTTGTTGTAGCGGTAGAGCATACTGCCGAAGGGCGCTTCCGTAAACTGGACGGGGATGTGGTTGTACCAAAAAAGCGTCATTTTTTCGCGGATGCTGCGGCCGCTGTTCAGCATTTGCCGGATCCACCAGGCGCGTACACTTTCGAGGCGGTAAAATTCGGCGCCGGGCTCGTACGGTGCATTCAGGAAACTCTGACCGAAGGGAACGGTGGGATCGGTATAATTAGGGTTGTTGTAATCGTTTACCGGTTCGGGCGGCGGGGTGTACGGCGTGTACAGAATTTCATTGACAGCATCCTGCATGGTTTTACCCATAAAATAGTCCACATCGGCCTTCACAGGTCCGAAGAGCGTCCGGCGCAACAGGTGGAGCACTTCAGCTTTCGTCCAGGGACCGGTATACGGCGCCAGCCCGGACGTGGGTGGGCTGGCTGCCCGGGCAGCCATTTTGGCTTCCAGGCCGACCGGGATCGGTACGAGCGTTTGGTCGGTGATGGTTTGGGTGGGTCGGGCGGTTTTTTTACCAAGGGCTAAAAAGGTACGTCTGTCTAAATGACTCATAGGCCTGGTGTGTTTTAGTTCAGTCCAATTAACGTGCGGTTAGACCCGCAGAATACATCAAGGTAAAATTTATTCGCTCAAAATGCGTTAAGAAAATCCAAAGATGGAAAACGCATTCCGCCATAATGCGCTCTTTGCCCGCTGGATCAAAGGCGATCTTTCCGATGCCGACCGCCAGGTTGTTGAACGGCATCCGTACTTTCCTGTTTTCCGGCGTTTGCTGGGTCTCAGAGAGCCCAAAAGTTTGTCCGACTCGGAAATACAAGATTTACTTGGCCGTATTCCGGAAGTAGAAACTTCTGAAAAACATTCCAACCTGCGCCTGCTTTGGTGGCTGGTTGGCTGTGCGGCATTGCTTTCCCTGGCCTTACTGGCCTGGACCGTTTTCCAGCCGGCGCCTGCAGGCCCGTCCATTTCGGCGACCGCTATTGGCGAACAAAAAACCGTGGCATTGCCCGACGGCTCCACCGTGCGCCTGAATGCCGTTTCGTCGGTCGAAATTGTTCCCGGCAACTGGGCAACCGAGCGCCGGGTACGACTGCTCGGCGAGGCATTTTTTCAAGTAAAAAAAGGCCTCGCGCCTTTTGTCGTAGAAACGGTATCCGGCACGGTGAAGGTGCTCGGCACTTCCTTTACCGTAAAATATCGCGGCAGCGCTTTTGTGGTGGCTTGTTATACCGGCCTGGTTCAGGCTTCTACCGACAAGGGTATCAAACAGGCACTGCGCGCCGGGCAGCGCTCCAGTGCGCGGGATGGTTTGTGGGCGCCCCTGGAACCCATTGTCGATTCCTGGCCGTCGTGGATGCAAGGCGAAAGCCGCTTTGCCGATTCGCCGGTGTACGAGGTGTTTGCCGAACTGGAACGCCAGTACAATATTTCCATCAGTGCCTCCGGGATTGAAGGGCGCCGGTTTAGCGGTGTGTTTATCCACCACGATCTTCCTTTTGCCTTGCGCATGGTATGTGAGCCGTTGGGCTTGCAGTATGATGTGGAAGGCCGGAAGGTATTGATCCGGAAAAAAGTACCGGAATAGCCAAATTGTTTTTTAAAAATTACCTCAAACAGGCAACAAGGTGAGCTGCTCCACAGCGTTTTCCAAAAAGTTTGGAATGACCGTATCGTAGGTGCGCTGGATTTTCAACGGACTGGCCAGGTCGTGCATCATGCGGAAATACCGCGCTTCACCGTGCTCTTCCACAATGGATTTTTTGCGTTCAGGCTCCCGGAAGTATTCCAGCAGACCGGCCGGATCGGCCTCCGGGTGAAACTGGGTACCAAACATCTCCGGGCTGAAACGAACGGACATCAGGGCGCGTTCGGCGTGCACATGCGGCGCCAGTGTTTCCAGACAAAGAATTTTTGCACCCATTGCATGAAACCGTTGGCGGTCGGGCTTCATCACCTGAAAGCGCCTGAAATCGGCGATGTAGAACGGGTCGGGCAAGCCTTCGAAAAAAGTTTCTTCCTTACCATAATGCGTTTTATGTACGGGATAGGTGCCGAAAGACATTTTAGCCCGCTGGCTTACTTCTCCCAAGCCAAAATGATGGCAAGCCATTTGGAAAGAATGGCAGATGAAAAAAACATGTTTTTTTTGTTCGTGCTCCACCGTTGCACGGTTCAATTGCCACAAATTTTCTATTAACTGGAAAAACGGTTTAAACCAGGCGCCTTCCTCTTCCAACGGATCGCCCGGGCCGCCGGAAAACAGGTAAATGTCGTAGGAAAGATCAGGGAGTTCATTTTTTACGCGCACGTCAAAATGATCAAACCGGAGCACATTGGCATAGCGGGCGAGCATCGATTTCAGCATGGGAATGCCGCGATTGGATTCGCCGTTGTACATGTCGAGAAGAGCAGCACGAAGCATAAGCAGTATAAAGTTGGCTTTGTACACCAGTCAACCGGGCGGCGAAATAATCGCGTTCAGCACCTTAAACGAGGCGTAAGTACAGGTATGAGCCTGTTTTAAAAAACAAATGAGGTCACCATACAGTTGCCGGTATGCTGACAAAAACATGCCAAAATGATTAGGATGGGTAGGGGACAAATCGGGCAGGGGTGGTAAAGGTCGGAATACAGTCCCTTTTTTTCGCGTTCAAGTCTATATTTTTGTCGCCCCTTTTCAATTACCCCTGCTTGATACATGAAATTTGTTTCTGAAAAAATTATTGATTCGATCATTGATCTCCTGGATTCGCTGAGCGACGAGCAAACGGAGCGCCACATGGAACAGTTTGCCGACGAACAGCCTGTTTTGGTGGCTTACCTGTTCAATGACGACAACTTCCATTTGCTTACCGACGATGAGCAGGGTTTCCTGCAATACCTCGCCCTCATCGTCTGGATGGCCAACCAAAAAGTGAACGGCCCTGTCGAAACGGTGTCTGAAGACGCGATTGGAGAGGCCGAAGAAAAAAATTATGAAATGCTGGAGGCGAGCACCGCCAAGAATTTTCGCGATCGCCTGAATGCCTTTTTTGAAAACACGCCCCAGGAAGACCTGCTGGCTTTTGCCGAAGAGGCCGTGCTGGAAGATGAAGACAATCCCCTGGCGTTGGTCACCAAAGAAGGGCGGGAGCCAATTTTTGTGGCGGTGAAAACGGTGATTGATGTGCTGACGCGTTGAGTTGTGGATGTGTTTATGCATACCAGGCTGTTCAGCATGACGAAAAGCACACGCGCACATGACGAAAACCGCTACCCGGACTACCCGCTGCATTCGTATCTTTGCACCCGTTATGCATCGTATGTACTTGTATCTGGGCCTCTTCGCGGGCTTTTTTATTTTGGCGACCGCCTACCAACCGGTTTCCCGGGCTCCGTTGAGCAGCGAAGACTTGGGGCGTTTGCTGTTTGAAGACCCGATTTTGTCGTCGGACCAAACTGTCAGCTGCGCCTCCTGCCATATTCCGGCTTTTGCATTTTCAGATACGACGGCGGTAAGTTTTGGTGTCGACGGGCAAGCGGGCACCCGCAATACTCCCGCAATTACGAACATGAGCGCCCGGTCGGCCTTTTTTTGGGACGGCCGCGCCGGCACCCTGGAGGAACAGGTGGTGCAGCCGATTGAAAATCCGGTGGAAATGAACCTGCCGATGCCGGTTGCACTGGAACGCCTGCGCCAGAGCGCGCGTTACCAGGCTTATTTTAAGGCGATTTACGGGCGCCAACCCGACACGTTGACGCTGGCAGACGCGCTCGCATCGTTTGTGCGCACCCTGGAAACCGCCGATACACCCTTCGACCGCTGGATGCAGGGCGATGCATCGGCCATGTCGGCGTCGGCAGTGCGGGGCCGGCAGGTGCTGATGAACAAGGGCAAGTGTTTTGACTGCCACTTCTCTCCGGATTTTACCGGCGATGAGTTCCGGAATATCGGCCTGTTCGATGGGAAAAAGTACAACGACCCGGGACGTTTTGCCATCACAAAAGATTCGGCAGACCTCGGCAAGTTTAAGGTGCCCGGCTTGCGCAATATCGCCGTAACGGGGCCCTACATGCACGACGGTTCCTTCAACACCCTCCGGGAAGTGATCGACTACTACGACCAACCCGACAAATTTGTCACGCACAGTTTCAACCGGGATACCCTTCTGGCCAAACCGCTTGGCCTGACCGAGCAGGAAAAAGTAGATCTGGAGGCTTTTTTGCACGCCCTGACCGACGATCGTTTTCTAGCAGCCGGAAAAAAATAGCGGTACTACAACTCAATTTCCATCCATACCGGGCAGTGGTCGGAGTGCATCACCGTGGTAAGCTGCCGTGCATCGACGATGCTGGCGGCAAGCCCGTCGGTGACAGACTGGTAGTCAATACGCCAGCCTTTGTTGTTGGCGCGGGCATTGGCCCGGAAACTCCACCAGCTGTATTCCTGCTCCTCCGGGTGTTTATGCCGGAACGCATCCGTGAAACCATTTCCAAACCATTTGGTCATCCAGGCGCGTTCTTCGGGCAGGAAGCCGCTGCTGTTTTTATTGCTTTTGGGGTTGTGAATGTCCTGCTCGGTATGAGCAATGTTGTAGTCGCCGACGACAATCAGATTGGGGCGCTCTTTTTTCAACTCCTGAATCCAATGGAAAAAATCATCGAGAAATTCCATTTTAAAAGCCTGGCGTTCTTCGCCCGTTGTGCCGGAGGGGAAATAGCAGTTGAGCAATGTCCAGTTGCCAAAATCGGTGCGCAAGATGCGCCCTTCCCGGTCGTATTTTTCCATGCCGCAACCAGTTAACACCTGATCCGGTTTTTGCTTGCAAAGGGTTAGCAGGCCGCTGTACCCTTTTTTTTCGGCAGTATGCCAGTGGTGTTGGTAGCCCATGGCTTCCAATTCCAGCAGGGGAATATCCTGCGGCAGGGCTTTAATTTCCTGCAGGCAAACGATATCAAATTGCTCCGTATTCAGCCAGTCCATAAACCCTTTGGAAATCGCCGAACGCAGGCCGTTGATGTTGTAGGAAACGATCGTCATCGCGTTGTTTTTTGGCATGGATGGCCAATTTGAAAAGTTTATCAGCCTTCCACCAGGGTGCCGACTTCTTCGCCGGTTACGATGCGGCGCAGGTTGTCGGGGGAGTTGATGTCGAACACGATAATGGGCATGTTGTTTTGCCGGCAAAGGGTGAATGCCGTCATGTCCATCACTTCGAGGCCCAGGCTGATGACTTTGGCAAAAGTCAGCCGGTCAAACTTGATGGCGCCGGGGTCTTTTTCCGGGTCGGCGGTGTAGATGCCGTCTACGCGGGTGCCTTTGAGGATCACATCGGCGCCGATTTCATTGGCGCGCAACGCGGCGGCGCTGTCGGTAGTGAAGTAGGGGTTGCCGGTGCCTGCGGCACAAATGACTACCCGGCCTTTTTCGAGGTGGCGGATGGCGCGTCGGCGGATGTAGGGTTCGGCGATGTTTTCCATTTTCAGGGCGGTCATCAGGCGGGTATACACGCCCAGACTTTCCAGGGCGCTTTGGAGCGCGAGGCCGTTGATCACGGTGGCCAGCATGCCCATGTAGTCGCCCGTTACGGGCTCAATACCGGAGCCTTCCGACTGGATGCCGCGAAAAATGTTGCCACCGCCAATGACCACGGCAATTTCGACACCCAGGTCGCGCAATTCTTTGATTTGATGGGCATAGTGCTGGAGCATATCGGCGGCGATGCCGAATCGTTGTTGCCCCATCAGGCTTTCGCCGGAAAGTTTTAGCAGAATGCGTTTGTACTTGCGCGTCATTGACAGTCCAGATTTGTAGTTAGAAGCAGTTCAATATTGGTGCCGGAGTATGCATTTTGGGCAAAAAAAATCCCCCAGACGCTGAATACGTGTGGAGGATGCTTTTATTTTTTTAAAAAATGCGCAGTATTTCATTCGTAAAGTTACCGGCCTTGAATTCAATTTCGCCTGCAAAGAAACGGCGCTTTCCGCGCAATTGGGGAATGTTGATAAAAAAAGTATGCGGTTTTGTTTCGCAGTGTGCAATGCGGATGGCGAACCTGTCCTATTGTGCAAATCGCGTGTCGCGTACAAAATCCTCATCAGTCAGTGTTTGTAAAAAAGCCAGCAGCTGACTTTTTTCCTGCGCGCTTAATGGAATCCCTAAGGTGCCGTCGGCCTGCCGCAACAGTGGGTCAAGCGTTGGGCTGTCCTTTACACCGGCATTGTAATGGTCGAGCACCGATTCCAGTGTTTTAAATTTGCCATTGTGCATATACGGCGAAGTAACGGCCACGTTGCGCAGGGAGGGTACACGGAATTTGCCAATGTCATCCGGCAATGTGCTGATTTCATGGCGGCCCTGATCCAGTGTAAAATCACTTAGTATGCCATTGTTTCGATAAGTCTGGTCGGTGAACAGGTCGGTGGCGTGGCAGCCGGCGCATTTTTGCTGAAAAACAGCCAGCCCCTCCAGCGCCTCGCCCGGTAGGGTGCCGCCCGGCTCCTTGCGCACGTAGTGATCATAGGGGCTATTGGCGCTCACCAGCATCGCCATAAACTGCGACATCGCCTGTAAAAACGCGGCAGTGGTAATTTTTTCGCTCCCGAAGGCGTCTTTGAACAGCCCAGGGTAGTCCGGATGTGCCTGTAATTTGGCCAGTACCTGATCCGGCGATTCATCCATTTCCACAGGATTCTGGATGGCATTCAACGGAACAAAATCGAGATTGGGCACCCCGCCGTCCCAGAAAAAACCGGTTTTCCACAACATATTCTGCACCGGCAAGGCATTGCGGCGGCCAAACAGGCCGTCGATCCCGTGGCTCGTGGGATGGTCGGGGTGGCTGAATGCGGCGTAAGAAATGTGGCAGTCGGCGCAAGCGATGGTGTTGTCGCGGCTCAGGATCGGGTCGTAAAATAATTTTTTACCCAGGGCAAAACCGGCTTCCGTTACCGGGTTTTGACTGAGATCGTAGGCCGGCTGGGGAAAATTGGATGGCAGGAAGGGCCCTGTGAATACCGATTGGGGCTCGTCTTTTTTACAACCTACCAGCAGAAGGCCGGCCAGGCAGAGGTAAAACCAGGAGGTCCGCATAGGCTGAGTTTAATGTTTTTCTGATACATAAATAATGCTGTCGAATTTGGCGATACCATCCAGCGAAATAGTAACCGGCAAATTACCCATCACATCATGCGGGTAATAGAGGCTGTCGTAGCCCAGGGCGACCAGCCAATGGCGGCCTTCGGGCACCGGCGCCAGGCAGCCGCGGCCGTCTTTTCCGGTTTTGAATATCGCATCGAAATAGGCATCCGGCTGTTTGTATCCGGGGAAACTGTCGGCATTGAATTTCACATAAACGGTAGCATCCGGGATCGGCCAGCTGTGGTGAATGGTAGACACGCAGATTTCCGTGGGCAACGGCAAACTTTCCGGTGGCGCAGGCCGGCAGGAAAACAGCAGGAGGGGAAAAGCCAGGAGATATAAAAACTGTTTCATAAATCTGTTTTTTGCCTGTCCGAAAACAGCTGTTAAAGCAGCGAAATTGCGCACACCGCACCCGTTCGTTTGGGTGCGGTGCACGCGTTTTCAGTATAACAGCGGCAAGGCCTCAGGGGTTGTGCACATGATCGAGCGTGATCATATCCGCATAATTATCGGCCACCGTTTTGGAATAGGGGCCGGCATGTGACGTCGGGTTGGTAACCACGCTCACGTTTGTCGGCGCGGTGAACATTTCCAGCACGTCCACATACAGGTGGAAATGCGGCCCTCCCGAGCGGCGCACCTTGGCCGGTTCGCCATGGTGTGTTTCAAGACTGACGGTTTTCAGGTTGTTCAGCGTCGGGCTGTCATAGCCGCCAAAGAGGCCGGTGTGGTACTGAAAAGTATTTTCACCGGTACCCGGGTTGAGTGGCGCCTGCGGAGAGGTGCCTTCCACTTTGACAAAAATGTAGCCGGCATTCCAACTCCAGTACATGCCGTTGGCGCCTGTTGCCGGGTCGAGCACACCGGTGCGTTCGCCTGCGGGACTAACACTTTTTGCGCTGTCGACCCCGATCATAAATTTCAGGCTGGTGTAATCGCCGGCCGGTACATTTTTCAGCACCACATCACGGCTGTCCGGGTCGTCGTGTTTGCAAAGGAAGTAGCAGGAATCCTTGGGCACCACGTATTCGCTGCCGTCTGCTTTTACCAGCACAAAGTTGCTCACGAAATAGTTGAAGGTGGAAAACGTCAGTTTTTCACCGGCTGCATTGGTGTATTCCGTACCAAACACCAGCGAAGCGTCGCCGGCCCGGTTGTCGAACTCGATTTCCACATCGGCAAAGCCGGAAAGTTCATCGTCTTCGTCGTCTTTACAGGCGGTAAAAAATGTTGTCAGAACCAAAAGGGCAAGCAAGCCCAATTTTAATTTTTCCATGATTTAAGATTGATATAGTATTGGTTAAAAAATGTAGTTAACGGAAATGGTCCATCGGCTGCGTGATTGTACCGTGCCCCGGCTTTGCCATAGAGGGGGCTGGAAACTCAGGCCGGTTGAAAACCTGCCGGCGTAAACATCCAGTCCCACTATGCCATAGCCGGTAATGCCCGCGCTGCCCTCAATCGGGTTGCCCCGGTCGGTGTCTGCTGCTGCGGCATCGAAAAAAATGCCGGTGTGGGGCAGGAGCGAAATCGCACCCTGATTGGACCAATAGAAAAATTTGACGGAACCGCTAAGGCGGTTGCCGAACCGGTAATGTTGTGCATTGGTGGTCGTCAACCGTACCTGCAGGTCGGCAGCGCTGCCCCAGCCACTGCGGCGAACCGTGTACGCAAGGGTAGCCAGGAAGTCGGTGCTCCCGGTACCGGCTTGGATATTCGGATGTGCCACGGCGCCATCGGCTGCCACGGACTGGTGCCGGCCGGTAGGCAGTTTGACCCCGCCACCAACACTAAGTGTGTGATTCCACAGGCTACGGATACTATCGGTGCCGTCGACAAGCAAATAGCCGGCATACACCGAAATATCACCCAGGCCAGGCATTTTCGAAACCCGGGTTCCTTCCGTTTGCCGGTTCATTCGGTAAGGTGCCAGAATAAACGCCTGCCAACGGCGCGCCGGATAGATGCGCGCCCAGACTTCAAGCGTTTGAAACTGCTCCATGGAATGTATTTGACCACGACGAAGCGCATCCGGACTCAATGCTGTCCGACTGGATTCCGTAGTCCAACGCAATCCAACAAAATTCCGGTGGAATCCCGGCAGTATCCCGAAATAATTGCCTGCAGCCGAACAACCACACACATCGCAAGCGGTCGTTTCCGGTATGGATACCAGAAACGCCACTGCAATGAACAGTGTTCGCATATTTCAAATTTGGAATGAGAAAATTTGAGCAATATCGTGTTATGACTTTCTCAAATCAGGCGGGTGGAAAATGGCCAAACCGGGTGATTCCGGTACATAAAAAGCATAAGGCGGAAACGCCGGAGTAGCGCAAAGCGGCTGTTTATTCAGGCTCAAGTTGCCAAATGCTTCAAAAAACAGCAATGCTTCTTTTTGAGTGAAGAAACTTTCAGGTAATTGGGGCGCCTGAGAATCCTGTTGCGTTGTCGTCAGGCGTTTTTTCAAATAACATTTCCCGTCGCAATGCAATTCCGGCCTGTTTTTGTTCTCGCAAGCCCGCAGGTACACTGCCTTATCCCACTGGTAGTGCAATGTCCAGGCAGTTCGCACCGAAATTTGCGCAAAAATAAGCGATGCCAGTATCAAACATGCGAGTTGCTTCACAGCCGTAAAGGTAAGTGTTGCTGAGGCTTTTGATATGTCCGGAAATAGCCGATTGGCTGGAGATTGCCACAAACGGGGGCATGGTCTTGGGTTGCCAATCGTTGGCTTTATTTTGCTGTACGCCGGCTTTGCAAAAAGGACTTGAGCGGGCACCAGCCCAACAGGCCGCGTAAAAATAGTGGAAAGCCAAATGCAGCCAGCCAGTATTGGCCGGTGAAAATACCCAGAATGATGACGGCCATCATCATGAAGAAGGAAAGGACGCATTCGCCGACCGAAAGATTGTACTCAAATTTCATAGAAACTACAGGTTTAGGTTCAGAAATGCTGCAAATTTCCGGTGCACCTTCAACCTGGCAGATGAGTCGTATCATACCCCTGCATGATTTTTGTCGGGATAAAAAAATGCGGCCGCTCTGGAATTGGCAGAGCGGCCGGCCGGTTTAATGTGGCTTCATAGGCAAGTTGCCTTTTATACGTCCGTATTGCTTAAAAGTTACAAGGCAAAAAAAAATCCCGGATTTTCAATGTTGAAAATCCGGGATTGGAAGCCCCGTAAGTGGCTGTATTGGATCAGAGCGAAACCAGTTTGAATGCAGAAACCGTCAGGTCTTTGTTGAGGCCTTGCAGGTATTGCAACACCGATACGGCGTTGTCCTTCACGTATTTCTGGCTCAGCAACGTATTTTCCTGGAAAAATTTGTTCAGACGCCCAAGTGCAATTTTCTCGAGCATGTCTTCCGGTTTGCCTTCATTGCGGGCCAACTCTTTGCCGATTTCGATTTCTTTTTCCACAATTTTCGGATCCACATCGTCTTTGCTGACCGAGACCGGGTTCATGGCAGCAATTTGCATGGCCACATTCCTGCCGGCATCTTCGAAGCCTGCCTTCGTGAGGGCTACGAGTACCGAGCGCTTGTTATTAGAGTGGTTGTAGGTCAGTACCTGTGCGCCTTCAACGCGCTCGTAGCGACCCAGCTCGATTTTCTCGCCGATGATGCCATTTTGCTCACCCACTTTTTCGCGGATGCTGACGCCGGCCTCGTAAGGCAGGTCGAGCAGCGCCTCCAGGGTGGCCGGGAAATTAGCCAGGGCGATATCGGCAATTTTTTGCGTGATCGCGATGAAGCCTTCGTTACGGGCCACAAAATCAGTTTCACATTGCAGGGAAACGATAATGCCTTTAGTTTGGTCGTTGTTGGTTTGGGCGATCACGACGCCTTCACGGGCTTCGCGGTCTTCGCGTTTGGCTGCTTTGGCAATACCTTTTTTACGCAGCGCATCCACAGCGCCCTCAAAATCACCGCCGGCTTCCTCCAGTGCTTTTTTACAATCCATCATGCCGGCCCCCGTCATTTCGCGGAGTTTTTGAATATCTGCAGTAGAAATTTTTACGTCGCTCATTAAAAAGAGATTTGAGTTTTGTGTTTTAAATGGCATCCTGCCGGGCGTTGAATTTTGCCTGGGAAGGCCAACTCAAAACCCGGTAGCGATTACGCCTCGGCGCCTTCTTTTTCTTCCGTTTTGGAAGCCTTACGCTCCTCCAAACCCTCACGAATTGCTTCCGTGATGTAGTTGGTTATATAGGCAATGGCTTTGGAAGCGTCGTCATTGCTTGGGATCGCATAGTCGACCAGGGTGGGATCGGAATTGGTGTCCACCATGCCAATGGTTTTGATGCCAAGTTTGCGCGCTTCTGCGAGTGCCAGATGCTCATGGTGGATATCCACGATGAATACCGTTGCCGGCAGGCGGTTCAGGTTGGCAATACCGCCGAGTTGTTTGTTCATCTTGGCGTGCTCCCGGCTAAGGGTCAGGCGCTCTTTTTTGGTGATGCTGGTCAGGGTAGTATCGGCCAGCATGCGCTCGATGTTGTGCATCTTTTTGACCGACTTGCGGATCGTCATGAAGTTGGTCATCATGCCACCCAGCCAGCGATCGGTCACATACGGCATGCCGACGCTTTCAGCAGCCTGTTGCACGATGTCGCGGGCCTGTTTTTTGGTGGCGACAAACATGATTTTTTTGCCGCTGCGAGCAATCGCTTTTACTGCTTGGGCAGTGCGCTCCAGGCATTCGGCCGTACGGTTGAGGTCGATAATGTGGATGCCCTTGTGCTCCATAAAGATATAGGGCGTCATTTTCGGGTTCCACTTTTTGCGCAGGTGGCCGAAATGGCAGCCGGCAGCGAGTAAGTCCTTATATTCTGGCTTTTGCATGTTTCAAAAGCAATTTTTGTGAAATGTTGAAGAGTTGAGATGTTGATTCGTGGAGTTGTTGATTTGTTGATTTGAGTCGGTAAGGGTTCCTTCGCCTTTCAAATCAACGTATTAACAGTTCAACCAATCAACGTTTGGAAAACTGGAAGCGTTTGCGCGCTTTTGGACGGCCGTATTTTTTGCGTTCGACGGCACGGCTGTCCCGCGTGAGGAATTTCTTGTCCTTCAGCGGCTTTTTGAATTCTTCATTCAACTTCACCAATGCGCGGCTGAGCCCCATGCGGACGGCTTCGGCCTGGCCTTTAAAACCGCCGCCACGTACGTTGATCTTAAGGTCATAAATATTGTCGACCTCAACCACTTTGAACGGATCGGTTACGTTGTGCTGCACATGCATCTGCGGGAAGTACTCACGGTAGTCCTTACCATTTACGGTAATGTTACCTTCGCCTTTCATCAGATACACCCGGGCAACGGCTGTTTTCCGGCGCCCTATGGCATTTATCATTTCCATATTTCGTGTGTGTGATTTTAAACGTTACAGGTTTTCGGGTTAGCCTTTCAGCATTTCCGGCTTTTGTGCGGTATGCGGGTGTTCGGCACCGGCATATACAAACATGCGTTTGTACACCTGACGGCCCAGTTTGGTTTTGGGAAGCATGCCTTTCACGGCGCGCTCGATGATCCGGCGCGGATCTTTTTCCAGCAATACAGAAGCCAGCGTGCGGCGTTGTCCGCCGGGATAAAGCGAAAAGTCCAGATATTCTTTCTGGTCCCATTTTTTGCCGGTCAGGCGCACTTTGTCGGCATTGATCACAATGACGAAATCGCCGGTGTCGGCATGCGGCGTAAAGCTGGGCTTATTTTTGCCGCGCAGGATGGATGCGATTTTGCTGCTCAGGCGGCCAACCACCTGATTTTCAGCGTCGATCACATACCATTTGTGCTCTGCTCTTTCTTTGCTGACGGAATCCGTCCGGTAACTCAGCGTATCCATTTTATAGACTATTAAGCGTTGAAATTTTAGCGTTAAAATGAGGGGCTTTTTAAAAGCGGCGGCAAAGGTAGGATTACCTCGTTGAACAACAAAGCTATTCTTAAAATTTTCCGAAAGGCATATTTCATAAACCCCTGAAAATGAGTGTTTTTTTCGCTCATTTATTTTTTTACCAAAAATATGCTGCGCGAAATAGGCGTTGATTATCAGTTCTTTATGCCCAAATCTGCATTTGGCGGCCCCATAGCTTTTCAATTCCGGCAATACCGGTCTCGCGCGAAATTTTCTGTTGCAGCCTGCGCAGGCCGGTCAGTGGCGGTCGGTTTTTTGGGTATTATTTTGTGTTTTTGATCAATTATTTGTCGGTCCAGGCAGCAAAATAGCATTGTAGCGCATCTGAAAATACGTACCTTCGGGAGCGTTCTGCCCCGCGCCTTGAAAGCTGACGAACGAACTAAAACATTTGCAAGCACCCAGGGTTTTTTGAACGAACAAGATCTCATTCAGGGCTGTCTGCGCGGGTCGGCGCAGCACCAGCGGCATTTGTACGAGCTTTTTGCCGGCAAGATGTATGCGGTGTGCTTGCGCTATGCACGCGCTTCATCCGACGCAGCAGATATTCTCCAGGAAGGTTTTGTCAAAGTATTCACGAAGCTGGACCAGTTCCAGTTTCAGGGTTCTTTTGAAGGATGGGTACGGCGAATCATGATCAACACCGCTCTTCGTGCATACCAACGACAGCGTTTTGACATGGAATTCAATGGCTATGAAAGCCTGCCTGAAGCCCCGGTTGCCCCTGATGCCCTGGCTACCCTCTCGGAAGCGGAAATCCTGGCCCTGATCAGCCGCCTCCCGGAAGGTTATCGCATGGTGTTCAACCTGGTGGCTATTGAGGGCTACTCGCACGCCGAAGCCGCTGATATGCTGGGTATACAGGAAAGCACATCGCGCTCCCAATTAACCAAAGCCCGGCGTTGGCTGTGCGACCAATTGGACCAATTACACCGGTTTAATCGGGCAGAAGTTGACGTCCGAAATGCCGAATGATCCTAAAAACCAAAGAAATGCCAATTAGTGAAAGGAATGTTTTCCTTGAAATGAAATAAAATGGAACAACCCAATAACATCGACCAACAATTTCGCCAGCGCCTGCAACACGCCGCGGTACCGCCGCCCGACTTCGTGTGGGCCAATGTAGAGCGCGCTATCCGCCGGCCCCGCCGCAGACGCCTGTTTTTTCTGTGGCTGTTTGCTGCCTGCCTTACCAGTGCCGGACTTTGGGCCTTGTGGCAGGCGTATTTGCCCGACCCGGCCGCTGCGCCAGACCTGACCAACACGGCTGCGACCCGGCATCCTGCCGCCGACCTTCCAAAACAGCAGGCTGGTTCAAATTCCTCTGCGGGAGCTAAACAAAAAACAACGCCGGCTTCCGTGTCTTCCGGGAGTTTCGAGCCAACAACGGTGCCGCAACAGATTCAAAAAACGCAACCGTCAGCCACACAAAACTTTGCCCGTCCTGAATCACCACGATCTGCCCGGCTCCCGGCAAAAGCGGTTGCGCCATTGCCCGATAGTGCCCCAAGCGATTTGCACGACCCGGCGGATGCACCAAAAACGGCAGCAGCCAATACGCCCTCTGGCACTCCGGCCGAAGCGCAGTTGACAGGAGGTTCTAGCCTGGGCACAGTCGACTTTTCAGAAACCGCTACCCTGGGCCAGGATGCGCCCACACTTTTGACCATTCCCGATCGCCGGCCACATCCGGCAAAACTTGACCTGCCGCCGATAAAAAGGAAAGCACCAAAAAAATGCTATGACTTCCACTCCAACCGCGAAGCCTGGCTGTTTGATGCGTATGCCGGCCCTTCGCTGATAAACAAGCAGCTGGACACCGGCGATCCGGAATATAAAAGCTACGTGCAGGATCGCCTGGGCAGTGAAAAACACCAGTGGGCGTTCAATGCCGGGGTGCGGGCTTCGTACTTGTTTGCCGGGAACTTTGCGGTTCGGACAGGACTTCACTACGACCAATTTGTCGAGCAGTTTGAATACATCGACCCCGATTTTATCAAATACACCGTGGTCATCACCCAACAATATGTCAATGGGCAATGGGTATCGGTGCCGGATACGGTTGATATCCAA
The DNA here is from genome assembly GCA_964484205.1 of uncultured Saprospiraceae bacterium. Lineage (GTDB taxonomy): Bacteria > Bacteroidota > Bacteroidia > Chitinophagales > Saprospiraceae > M3007. Next base: position 55,197 of record CAZAEZ010000010.1, read on the forward strand.
TACGGGGCCAACTACGTAAAAACGTATAACCGCTTTGCCCTGCTGGACATACCGCTGCAGGCAGCGCTTGAACTGCGCAGCGGCGCCACGGGTATCAGCCTCAACCTGGGCGGTTCAGTGAATGTACTTTTCCAAAAACGGGGCAGCATGCTGTCGGTGGCCGACACCCCGGTTGATCTCGAGCAGTACCAGGTGTTTCGCCCCAAAGTGGGGCTGAGCCTGTTGGGCAGCATCCAATGGTTTTTTCATGTGACACCGCGTACCCGGGTATTTGCCGAACCGTATTACCGGCATATCCTGGAACCGGTAACGCAGCCCGGTTATCCGGTAGATCAATCATACGGGATCGGAGGGATACGTTTTGGCGTCACACAAATAATTGACCGGAAGGATAATTGATAATCGCTGAAAATGGGTGGCGTGTTTGCCGGGTCGCAATTGTTAAAATTTTGAAGCAAGGCAGCAAATAGATTTCAGCCAGCATCTCCAACTCAATACGCATGCAAAAAAATATACTCTAATTTGAAATATAAGCACTTAAACCTGACCTCGACTTTATGTTTTGTTTGAAAAAAATATACCTGTACCTGTTCCTTTGCACCTTGATAACGGCAGGAAGTTGCCGCAAGGATGTGGAGGAATTTCGTCCGTACGTAGCTACCCAGGAAGATCTTGGCCCGCTGCTCCAACAGGTGCCTGATGCGCTATCCCGCAGCACTTTTTCATTTGGGGGCTCTATCCCGGATACAACACTGACTACTTCAAGCGGTGCCCGGGTTTTCCTGGCCGATACGGAACAATTGTTTGCCGATGAAACCGGCGCAACGGTGCCCTGCAGCACCTGCCCGTCTCTGAAGATTGACGTGACAACGGTACTGCGCAAAGGCGATATCATTGCCCGCGGAATTTCCACCAGCCGGTATCCGGACGCCCTTATGCTGGAAAGCGCCGGTGTGGTTGAAATTCGGGCCACTTGTAACGGCAAGACTCTACAACTGCTTCCCGGCCGCTATGTGAAAGTCCAGATTCCGGCAACTACTGTGAGCCCGGGTATGGAGGTATTTACCGGTGAAATTGATCCGGATACCGGCTGGCAGGGCTGGGCCGCAACAGGGACACAGGCGTTTTGGGCCGAATGGCCGTCGATCAATCCGCCTGGCCTGCAGTCGGGCTATGAGTTGATTGTACCGGCGCTGGGCTGGAGTAATTGTGCCCGTCCGATTGTCGAACAAAGCAGCCCTTTTTGCGTTTCACTGCCGGGCCAGTTCACTGCCCTGAATGCCCGTGTATTTTTGGTTTTCGATAACATTCGCGCAGTAGCTGAATTAAAGGGTGATAATGATACCTCGACGTTTTGTTTTGCGGAAGCACCCTTGGGCTACCCGGTGAAGGTGGTGGTTTTAGGAAAAACCGGCGGGCAGCATTGGCTGGTGTCCAGTTTTACAGAAATTGGGAGCAATGTGCAGATGTCTCTAACCCCGCAACCACTGGAAGAACAACAAGTGATTGATTTTTTGAAAAACTTATAGAAAAAACCGCGCGCCCAACCAAACCATCTCCTAAACTACCCGTCAAACCTCAACTTAAGAGACCCGTGTTTAGTAATTTCGTATTAAGCCGAGCCGGTAATGTCCGGTCTCGGCTTTTTACTGTCTGTGGGCTGCGCTAGTCACCCGCTTGTTCATCAACTTGAACCAAAGCGGAGGCACCAGGGCAAGCAGCAGGCTGGTCGGGTACCCAAATGGCAGCTGCGGACTTTCGTCAACATGGCGGAGAATCTGATACCGCCGGGTCGCTTTGTAGTGGTGGTCGCTGTGGCGGGTAAGTTCAAAAAGGAATATCCGTCCTAACGCATGGTTGCTGTTCCAGGAGTGTGCCGGCGTAACGGGTTCGGGGCGGCCTGAAGGCAGCATGCGCCGGCGCAAGCCGTAATGCTCGATGTAATTGATGGTTTCGAGCAACAGCACGCCAATAAGCGCGATGAGCATCGCCCCGGTTAGGGCTTTTGCACCCAGAAAAAAATAAATCGCGCCAAGCCAGCCTGCCTGCCACAGTTGAAACCGCAGCATCTCATTGTACAGGCTCCAAAAGCTTATCCCGCTTTTTTGCAGGCGCTCACGCTCCAGTCTCCAGGCGCTGCGCCAACTACCTACAATTGAACGGAACCAAAAAGTGAAAACGGGTTCGCCCAAACGGGCAGTGGCCGGATCAAGATCTGTAGCCACATTTTTGTGGTGCCCACGGTTGTGTTCAATAAAAAAATGTTGGTACAGTGCCGGCAGAAGCATCCATTTCGACAATGTTTGCTCGAATATGCGGTGGCGGTGGCCCAGTTCGTGGGCAACGTTGATGCCAATGGCGCCTACCACAATTCCCGTACTGAGCGTGAGGCCCAGCCATTCGCTGAACGGCAATGCCCGGTATTGCACCGTGTACAGATAACCGGCAACAATCAGGAAAAGCAGCGGAAAATTCAGGTACAACAACACATCAAAGAAGCGGCGCTTTGCCCGGTCGGCTTCCATTTCAGGTTCGATATTTTTGGTGGACTGCGGAGCCCACAATTCCAGCAAGGGCAGGATACCAAAACTAAGCACCACCGTACTCCAGGTCCAAAACCCCTGCCAGGCCAATGCCAGCAAGGCAGTCACCGGCAACAGGTAAGCAATCAGGTATTTTAAGTCCCGCATAAACAACTAATAACTGTTCGAATTGTTAGGCTGCCGTACTTTTGCGGTCGCCCGGCCTTTTTATTCAGGTTGAAGCGCACGCACAAGGCACCTGTTTTTTAAACGCTCCGTAAAGACCCGGGGCGCCTAATTTTTAAATAGCACATGGATTTTCACGCGCTCAAAATTAATAAGATCATCCCGGAAACACCCGATACGGTCAGTCTTGAATTTGAAATCCCGGATAACCTCCGGGAAGCATTTGCCTATAAGCAGGGCCAACACATTACCATCAGGCATCAGCTCAACGGCCACGAGCTGCGCCGCTCGTACTCCATGTCGTCCAGCCCGCTCGAATCGCGTTTTACCGTAACGGTCAAAAAAGTGGCCGGCGGCCAGATGTCCACGTTTTTGCACGACCAGGTAAAAGCCGGCGACACCCTGGAGGTAGCGCCACCTGACGGACGTTTCCACATTGCGCTTGACCCGGAAAAACGCCGGACATACTTCATTTTTGGAGCAGGTAGTGGCATTACCCCCCTGATGTCTATCCTCAAAACCACGTTGGAAGCCGAGCCCATGAGCAACATCTTTCTGTTGTACGGCAGTCGAAATGAAGAGAATATCATCTTTCGCGACGAGCTGGAGCGCCTCGCCCAACGGTACTCCGGCCAACTGGTAATGGAGTTTATGCTCAGCCAGCCCCAGAAAGAAGCCAGCGGCAGCTTCCTCGGTATTTTTAAAAAATATACGACAAGTTGGGCCGGTAAGACAGGCCGGATTGGCGGCAAGGTCGTCAACGATTTTTTGGAAGAAAATCCACCACATGTGCCGGAAACCGACTGCCAGTATTTCATTTGCGGCCCGGGCAATATGGCCGATACGGTGAAATTGGCGTTGCTGGCCCGCGGCATTGATTCCAAACAAATACACACCGAACACTTTGTAAACCCCAACCACACGCCGGGCGAATTTAGCGCAGCCCCCGATGATCAGCCTGTGCGCCTCATCGTACACCTCAACGGCAAACGCATCGAAACCACCATGCCGCACGGTGCTACTATTCTCGACGTTATGGTCAAGGAAAAACACGATGCACCGTATTCCTGCACGGCCGGTGCATGCTCGACCTGCATGGCCAAGGTGCTCAACGGCAAAGTCAAAATGGATGCCTGCTATGCCTTGGATGATGAAGAGGTGAAAGCCGGATATTGCCTGACTTGTCAGTCGCATCCGGAGACGGATGTGGTGGAGGTTTCTTATGATGTGTAACCCGAACCTCCGGTTCGGGCTCTTATTATTTGTCCGAACCGGAGGTTCGGGTTACGCCAAGCCCGAACCGGAGGTTCGGGTTACGCCAAAAAAGTCCAGGGCCAATCTTCCCACCGCTTCACCAACCCTGCTTTCACCGGGTTTTGCAAAATATACGTCCGAATACGTTCAAATTCCGTGTCATTGCGGACTACATGATCGTAAGTTTCTTCCTGCCAATACTTGCCGTTTCGCCCCAATGCTTTGTTGCAATGTAAGCCGGTGTATCCTTTGTGGCTCTTCATGATGTCGCGCAGCTGCGGCGCTCCGATATGGTGCTTGATAAGCAAATGCACATGATTGGACATAATGCAAAAGGCAAACAACTCAAAATATCTTGCTGCACACCAATGGATAGACTCGGATACGATCAGGGCATTTGATTTTTCCGCCAGCCAGTACGGGCCATTAGGATTTTTATGCAATGCTGTATCGTATTGACCAAACCAGCGGCGCTGAATAGCATATAATTCACGATCCAGATCGGCGCCAAACAGCCGGGCATAGGCGGCCGTGGTGCATTGCGCAGCATACTCCCGGATCTGATTTAAAACCGGCATCGGAATAGATCCATGCAGCCGGTAGGTGAGAAAAAACGTTGCCCCGGGTGGCTGCCAGTGGGGTAAATTTCGTTCGTAGAATATTTTCATGTAAACCGAACCTCCGGTTCGGACAAAAAATCCGAACCAGCATTAAAAAGTAAAGAACAAAAACCCTGTCACTGACATTTCCAGGTAAAATATGAACCTTGGATTTGATGAGGTAAACTGCACGAGTCAGAGTAGGTGCGTAATTTCCGAACTTGAGGTTCGGATTTTGAAACAGCCCGAACCGGAGGTTCGGGTACACATGCCCGAACCAGAGGTTCGGGTTACCACAAAATTCAGCCCTAAACCAAGACAATTGCAAGATGCTCCCAATACAAGTAAATCGTCCGCCAAGTGCTACTTTGCAGTGTTTAACCATCTATTTTTCAGTAACTTAAAAAACCGAACTTTTTACATGTAATTTCAAAAAATGTGATTGGCGCGCTGTAAATCCCTTGTTTCCCACAAGAAGCCCATGCTATTTTCGGCAGTAGAAACAACTGCCTTACATGAATCCGCGCCACATACCCTTCCTTCGTTTGTTCCTGCCCTGGGCGGTTGGCATTGTTGCCGGTGCCTGGCTGAATCAACCCGTTCCTGGATTGGGTGTTGCGCTGTTATTAAGCGGTTTTGGACTTATAATTATGGTGCGCCAAAAATATGCCTACCGGTTTCGCTGGGTGTTCGGCGCGTTGCTAACAATCACGCTGTTGGGGGCAGGTTATTGGCATGTGGTTGCGCACGACGAACGGCAGCAGCCGGATCATTTCAGCCGGATATGTCCACAAGCCACTGTGTTTTACGGTACGGTGTACGACAGTCCTTCGAAAGGCGCCACCCTGAAAGTGCCGTTGCGCCTGCACGCAGCCGGTCGGTCGGCCGATACACTCCACGCCTGTTCCGGCAACGTTTTGTTGTTCATAGAAATTACGCCCCAATCGGAGCGCTTGCGCTACGGCGACCGGATTTGGGTGCGCGCTCCCATCCGCCCGGTTCAGCCGCGCAAAAACCCGCATGCCTTTGATTACCGGCGTTACCTCCATTTCCAGAACCTCCACTTTCAGGCATTTGTAAAAGCCAGTTCATTTGAGGTGCGCGCTGCCGGATATGGCCAACCGCAGTGGCGGGCGGCCTTCCGGTGGCGTGATCAATTGTTGGAAATGCTGCGGACACATTTCCCCAGCCGGGATGAATATGCCGTTGCTTCAGCGCTTTTACTTGGATTCAAGGAAGATTTGTCGGACGAACTACGGGCGAGCTATGCCGACACCGGTTCCATGCATGCGCTGGCAGTGTCGGGCATGCACGTCGGCTTACTGTACGTTGCCTTGCTTTTTGTGCTGAACCGGATTCCCTGGCGTGGCCCTGCCAGGCGGTGGGCCGAAACGGGGTTTGTGCTTTCAGGCATTTGGATGTTCACTTTTGTCACGGGCGCAACCCCATCCGTGCTGCGCGCCTCGGTCATGTTCACAGCGTTTATTCTGGGTAAAGCCATCCGGCGGCAAGCGTCCGTTTGGAATATCCTGGGCGCATCGGCCTTTTTGTTGTTGTTGTTCAACCCATACCTGCTTTTCGAAGCGGGTTTTCAACTTTCCTATTCGGCAGTAGCCGGCATCGTATTTTTTTATCCACAATTTCAAAAATTAACACCGCCCTTGCCCAAGTGGGCAGTAGAGGGATGGAAAATTCTGCTCATTGGTGTGGCGGCTCAGTTGGGAACCCTGCCGCTGTCGTTGTACTATTTCCACCAGTTTCCGGTGTATTTCTGGCTGGCCGGATGGGTGGTGGTACTGGGCGGGGCGGTGTTTTTATGGGGCGGTTTTTTGTTGATTTTGCTACATGCCCTGAGCCCCGGACTTTCCGATGGACTGGGCTGGTGCCTCTACCAGCTGATCCGGGTCATGAACCTGACCATCCAGGCAATTCAGCAATTGCCGGGGAGTGTCCTGAACGGGATATGGCTCGAAGCCTGGATGGCAGTCGTGTTGACGATTTTGATTTGGCTGCTCCCACGGGCCATCGCCCTCAAAAAATCAAAACCGACGCTGGCCACGCTGGGCTTGGTTGTACTGCTCAGTGGCACATACGCGATCCATAAATTCGGACAGTTGCGCCAAAAAAAACTGATCGTCTACCACACCAACCGCCATTTTCTGCTGGATGGTTTCGCCGGAGAGAAACAGTTTAGCTGGACGGATTCACTCAGCCAACGGCAGGAGCAATTTGCCGCACAAACGCACCGCTGGGCCTGTGGTATTCGGGAGGCTGCGGCATTGAAGCCGGGGTTTTCGAACCCGCTACTGTTTTGGCAACCGCCGTTTTTACAATTTTTTGAAAAAAAACTGGCTGTGGTCGATCGGCATTTCAAGGTCAACGACCGGGCCGGCCCTCCGGTCACTGTCGATGTATTGGTCCTGCATAGTAATCCCAACATCCACATCGACGAATGCCTGCGGCTGTTTCCCTGTGCGCTTGTTGTGTTTGCTGCATCCAACAGCCGGCGCCGGGTAGAGCGCTGGAAAGCAGATTGCCGGGCACGTGGCCTTGCTGTTTATGATGTCGGGGAAAAAGGCGCCTGGGAGTTGGTTATCCCCTGAACAGACCAAATTGTTTTACGCTGTAGCCGGTGGTCGCACGGACATTTTTTTCATCAAAATTTGATCCCATGCTACAGCAACTGATCCGCCAATTTCATTTTACCAAAGCCGAACGCCACGGCGCCGTGGCATTGTTATGCCTGGCAGGGCTTGGCTTTCTGGTGCCTGCGGTATACCGGCAGTTTTACCGGCCCGTACCGCCCGACCTTTCCGATTTTAAAAAACAGGTGCAACGATTCAACGCAGCAGCATCCAACGCAGCCTCAACTCCTGCGGCGGCCATGTTTGAATTTGATCCTAACTCGGCCTCCGTTGAAGTATTTGTCCAACTGGGTTTGCGGGAAAAAGTCGCTCAAACCATTGTGAAATACCGCGCGCGCGGTGGCCGCTTTCGTACACCCGATGACCTGCAAAAAATTTACACGCTCCCCGAAGCCGATTTTGAACGGTTGCGGCCCTATGTCCGGATTGAATCAACTCCCGAACGCGCTACCCAACGCTGGCAACCCAAACAGGTGGCGCAGCTGCAATCGTTCAGCTTCGATCCAAACACGGCCTCCGAGGCAGATTTGCTGCGCCTGGGTTTGCCGCAAACCCAGGTGGCCCGCCTGCTGCGCTACCGGGAAAAAGGCGGTTATTTTTTTGAAAAAACAGACTTTCGAAAACTATACGGCCTGCGCGAAACGGATTATCAACGCCTGGAGCCATACATCGCCATTGCCCGCGTGGAAACACCGGTTCGCCCGGCAACGTATGCGGGTGGCACCCGGGAGGCTACCCCAGTTGAAATGCTCGACATCAACGCTGCCCCCGCATCAGCCTGGCAACAACTTCCGGGTATCGGCGCCTACCGGGCCCAACAAATCGTGCGGTTCCGGGAAAAACTCGGCGGTTTTGTCAGTCCGGCACAAGTGGCGGAAACCCGCGGGCTTCCCGACAGCATTTTTCAAAAAATTCAGGGACTGTTGCGCCTGGAAACACCGCCCTTCCGGCCACTAAACCTGAACACAGCCACCGTGGCGGAATTCAATGCACACCCCTATTTCAGCTTTAAACAGGGGCAACTCATCGTAGCCTATCGCGAACAACACGGGGCATTTGCCCGTGTTCAGGATTTGGAAAAAATAGCGGCGTTCACCGACCGGACCTGGCTGAATCGTGTGGCGGCCTACCTCACCGTGGAATAAGCCCGTAGGTCAGGCTTCTGCTCTGCCACCTTTGAGCCGCAAAATCCGGCCGGTGCGTTTCGCCAGTTCCGGGTCGTGGGTAACCAGTACCAGCGTGGTTCCGGCGGTTCGGTTGAGGTCGAAGATCAGGTCGACGATACCGGCGGCATTTTCCGCGTCGAGGTTGCCGGTGGGTTCGTCGGCAAACAGAATCTTGGGTTGATTGGCGAAAGCCCGGGCGATGCAGACGCGCTGTTGTTCGCCGCCGGAAAGCTGGGCTGGGTAGTGGTCAAGGCGGTCGGCCAGGCCCACTTTTTCCAGCCATTGCCGCGCAGTTTGCTCTACGTTTTTGTCGCCGCGCAGTTCAAGCGGGACCATGACGTTTTCGAGGGCGGTCAGTGTGGGGATGAGCTGGAAGTTTTGAAAGACAAATCCTACGTAGCGGTTGCGGATTTCGGCGCGTTGGTCTTCCGACAGTTCGTCGAGCCGGATGTCGTTGAGCGCTACCGAGCCGCTGCTGGCGCGGTCAAGGCCTGCGCACAAGCCCAGCAAGGTGGTTTTTCCGCTGCCGGACGGGCCTACAATGGCGAAGGTGTCGCCCTGTGCAAGTTCAAAACTCACATCTTCGAGTACGGTGAGTTGATTGCCGTTGGCGGTTGGGTATGTTTTGGTAAGATTTGTTGCTGTGAGCATGTTTGTGTTTGTACGTGTTTTAATTCGCCACGGAGGCACGGGGTAAATCCTTGGTAGAAAGTTTGAATTCAGGGAGACAACAGCCTCTAAACAGTTCATTCCGGTTTTTGTAAACCCCATTTCGGTCAAAGCCGGCAAGTGCGCGATAAACGACGCAGATAACTATACTAACCCAAGTTTACTGCACCACTACCTTGGTGATCACATCGCCCACCTGAAGTTTGTGCACCACGTCCATGCCTTGGGTCACTTTTCCAAAAATCGTGTACCGGCCGTCAAGGTGTGGTGTTGGCGAGTGCGTGATAAAAAACTGCGTGCCTTCGGTATCCGGCCCGGCGGAAGCCATACCGAGGTAGCCTTCGTCGTCGTACCAGGCCAGGCCGATCTCTGTGCGGATCGAATAGTCGAGCGCGCCGTAGCCGTCGCCCCGGGGGCACCCACCTTGCACCACAAAATTGGGCACTACCCGGTGGAAGCGTTTCCCGTTGTAAAAACCACTCTCCGCAAGATTGAGAAAATTGGCCACCGAACCGGGCGCCCACACCGGGAATAGCTGAAGCGAGATTTTGCCCTCGGGTGTTTGCAGCACCACACGCATGGTTTGGTTCAACTTGTTCACCTGCTTCCAGTCAATCGGGTGGTTGTAGGCAATTTTTGGAGGCGTTACCGCCTGTTGATCATCGCTCAGACAACCAATAGCTTTTCTCAGGGACAGCGCCGCTTCATAATCACGGGGGATTTGCAGCTTTTGCAGCGCCCGGTTCATGGTGTTCAGATCGCTGGTATCGGCAGTTGCTTTGTAATTCAACGCCGGTGCGCAAAACCCATCGGCGATGGCAGCAATCATGCCCGGGTCGCCCGATTTAACAATCTCCATCAAATACACAAACAACTCGCGCCGGACGCTGCGGCCTTTTTCCCCGAAAATGTAGTAAAAATCGTCGCGCATGCAGATTTGCACCAGCGCTTCCACGGCAGCCGTTTTTACCACCAGACTGGTGTCTTGCATACCCTTGTCATAAATCCAGCGAAACTGCCAGGCAAACTCCGTGAGCGCCGAAAGGACCGCCGCACGCTCATACGGATTGTTGGATTTCAGGAAAAAATCGCGCAGGCGATAGTTCAGGTATTCCTTTTTTTCAGGCTCCGTACGCCCCGACATCCATTTGTACGATGCGCGGTACAAGGCAATTTTGGTAGCCCAGTCCAGTTCGGGGTTGTCGCGGGCAATGCGCCAGTAGTAGTCGCCATCCTCGCGACGGCCATTTTTTACAAAAAAATTGGCTGCGGTGTGCGCCACGTGCGGGTTCACATCCTGAAAAAAGGGCGACACCAGGGCGCGCACCGTATCAGGTTCAAAACCTTCCAGCGCATTGATCAGGTCACACTTCACGCGCCAGTCCTGCTCGGTTTTTATCACTTTGGATAAGATCGCAAAGGCCGGACCGGTTTTCGATTTTCCGAGCGCGCGGGTAAGCGCCATTCTTACATCCGGATCTCCCGAGCGCACAAAAGCCGCGGCCAGTTGCACGGCCTGCGCGCTGTCGGGCGCAACATCCGGAACGCGGGCCAGATAGTGTGCCGCCATAAGCCGGGCCGAAGCCGGGATGTCTTCATTGAACACATAACCCACCATGCGCGCCGTACCGATGGGATCGGTGATCTTGCGCAGGCCAAAACGGTAAATTGCACGACACTGTCCCTCCAGCAGCAGCGTGTCGGAGGGGTAATAAGTGCTCACCGAGGCGATCTGCTTCAGGCGTTCCAGGCTGCCGCATTTGCCGACGGCTTCCAGTACTATGGCATTGAAACGCTGGTGTTGGGAAAGCGAATCATCACGCCGGAACGCATCGAGCAAGGGTTGCTCCGCCCTCGAAGCGCCGATCTGCCCCAGGGCAAATGCAGCGGCAATGCGCACCTCCTCCACCGTGTCTTTCAGCAGCGGCACCAGCGGCTCGATCGCGCTGGAATCGCGCACCGAAGCAAAGGCCATGGCGGCCAGGTAGCGCATTGTGGCGGCTTTATGGCTCAGGTAACGCACCAGGCTGTCGGTGCGGCCCTGGTCGCGGAGGTTGTACAGGTGCTGCACATCCTTATTGGCCAGGTCAAGGTTGACCAGTTGGTTGGCGGGCACCTTTTTTTCCGGCGGAACGCAGGCGGCCAGGCCGGTCAGCAGGAGCAGGGTGAGGTATAAAACAGTGTTGCGGCGCATGTCGGTTGTTTTGTGCAAATGTACGGATGAAGAATGGTTTGCCAGGCCTACCGCTCCACCGCCGCCCCGCTAATAACGCCGCCAAAAAACACCGCATTCGCAAACAAGCGGTTGGTCCCGTACCAAAATGCCCGGAAATTGGGGTTGCCGGGAAAACAAATGATCCGTCCGGAGCCACCGCCGGCCACCAAGGCGGCGGCTGCGCCCGGCACCAGTTTTTCCTGTTGCCGGTGCAAATACCCGGCGAGCAGCGGATTGGCTGAAAAAACAGCCGGTGTCGCGTAGGGATTTTTAGCCGTTTCCACAAAAATTGTGTCGGCCTGAAAGTAAGGCAAGCGCGGCCGCACATAACCGAAACAAAGCGGATGGGTCAGGTCGAGTTCCAGTTCGAAAATTGCCCCTGAAAGCTGGAGCGCGCGCCGGTCTTCGCCGAGGCTGCCGTAGGGCCGGCGGCCGGGTTCGGACTCCTTCGGGGTGTTGCGAAAATTCAGATTTACCAGGCCGGTCGTTTTCAACCAGCGCAGGCTGGCGCCGGTGGCGATGAGCGTGCCGCCGCTGTTCACAAAAGCCCGCAGTTTTTCAACGGATAGATGCCCGAAATTGCCGTCGGCTAAAATCACCACGTTGTACTTGTTGATGTCGAGCCGGCCAAAACGCTCCGCATCGATCAGCAAGGGCGTCAGGCCGTAGCGGGTGTCGAGCAGGTGCCACACTTCCCCGGTTTCGTACACCCCCGCGCCGCGGCCGGTCACCAGGGCAACCTTCGGGGCTTGCAGTGTGACAAAACTGCTGCTTCCCAAATCAGGGCCTTGTGCGGTCAGGCCGTTTTGCAAAATACGGACGACCACATCCTGCGCGCCGCTTTGCTGCATGCAGCCATAGATGGCTTGCGCATCGAGCGGTTGGCGGTCGAGCGCCACGAGCAGGCTCCCTGCATTGTATTTTCGGTCTTCTGCTTCAAAAGGTTCGGTGGCCACCTGCACCCGAATCTTCGCACGGTGCAGGGCCGCCAGCAGGCGCGGCACATCGTACCCCTGGCTTTCCACCACAAAAGCGTAGGGTTCATTGCCGGCAAACCGCACGGGTGGCAGAGCGCTCACCAGGCTTATTCCGGTTACCGCTTCGCCCAGCCAGCGCGATTGAAAAACTTTCCGGTCGGCGGGCGCCCAAAACAAGCCGAAGGCGTCGGGCAACGTCCAGGCCGAGATGTCGTAAAAAATACTGTCGGTAAACGTAGTTCGCCGCTCGAATATGCCCTTGAGCAAACGATAATTGGCCTGCTCGACGGGGACTACCCAGGCCTTGTTTTTTTCAAAAGAAACACCGCCGACAGTGGCATTTTCAGCCAGGGCATGCACCTGAATGTTGTGGCGCAGAAGCAGTTGCCGGAATTCCCGGTCTTCCCGGGTTGTCTGCGGGTTTCCAAAAACATAACCGCCGGTCGCATCCTGGCGGGATTCGGCGAGTCCCGTTTTGAAAAAATCGCGTAGATAACTGTTCAACTCCACCCGCATGGCGCCGAGCGCCTGCATGGTCGACAGCGAGGTGAGCACATGGTTGCGAATGCTGTAGGGAAAGGTGAGCAGGCCGTTGTCGGTTTCCTGCGCACTGCCGCGGCTGCTGGCCTGCTCAAACAGAATACCCACACAGCCGTTGGCATCGGGGTAGGTGGAGCCTTTGCCGTAGTAAAAATCGTCGTAGTTCTCTTCCGAAAAGAACAGGACGTTTTTGGACGACAACATGCGCGCGTGGTACTGCGCGATCTGCGCCGTCAGTTCCTGATTGCGGGCCGGGGTGATCGGGTGCACGCGGCTGGGCACGCCCGGCTGAAAAAAGAAGGTGGCATTGCTCCCCATCTCGTGGTGGTCGGTGAGCACGTTGGGCAGCCAGTCCTGAAAAATGGCCACGCGGCCACCTGATTCGGGTTGCTGGGCCACCAGCCAGTCGCGGTTCAGGTCGAACCAGTAGTGGTTGGTGCGCCCGCCGGGCCAGCTTTCATTGAACTCGTCGTGCGCCGGGTCGGGCATGAGCGATTGGCTGCGGCGACTGTTCACCCAACTGGAGAAGCGCTGAAGGCCGTCGGGGTTGAAACTCGGGTCGAGCAGGATGATGGTATTTTTTAAAAACGTTTCCAACTCCGGCGTTTGGCCGGCCGCGAGGTAATAGGCCACCAGCATCGCGGCATTGCTGCCGCTGGCTTCATTGCCATGGATGGAATACCCCATGTACGCCACCGCCGGAAAAGCGGCAGGGTCGAGGCTGGCGCTGCGGGCAGGATCGGCAAGTACGCGGCGCTGTTGGCGGATAGCATCCAGGCGCGCGTGGTTTTCCGGTGCAGTGATCGTCAGGCAGAGCAAGGGGCGGTGCTCGTGGCTGCGGCCGTATTCCTGCATGCTGATGCGATCGCTGGCCTGGTCGAGCGCACGCATGTAGCCCACCAGTTGATCGTGGCTTATGTGCCATTCGCCAACTTCATAGCCCAGGTATTGTGCCGGGGTTGGGATAGCAGGGTTGTAGGCAATTTCGGGGAGGTAATATTGCAGGGTGGGTTTTTCCTGTGCGCACAAAGACAGGGGGAGCAGCAAGAATAGCAGGAGGCGGGAAAAATTGAACATCAGCCAGTTTTTTTGGGGAAAGTACGGTAAATCTGGTATTTCGGAAGGGTAAGGCAAGGGATGACTTGGCCTCCGCGGCTTTTCGCAAACCACTTCCGCTTGGTAAAACTATTCAGGACCATCCCCCTTTACCTCCTCAGCAGTAATATCATATAATTCTGATAACTTACTCAAGTAACTTTCAAATGAAATAGCTTCGCCTCCAAAGTGCAATTTATTCTCCTCAAAACCAGAAATAACCATAGATACCAATTCATTGAATCTTGATATCTTTTCTGTTGGGCAATCAGAATAATTCAATAAATATGTATAGTTTTCAATAGCACGTTCTAAGTCGTTTTTTATATCATCATACCTGCCACTCGAATCAATGGATATGACATCCCGATTGAAGCTTCTCATAACCCAATCGGCAACCAACCAATTTTTATGGTTTAGAATAACTGACATATATTATTGAAGATACGTTAATTACTGTAAGGCGCTGATTCAAACATATCTACACTATCACAAAAGGAGAGCACCCCTACACCTCCCGCGCCACCCGCTCGGCAAAAGCATCCAGGATTTTTTTCTGAAAATACTGGGGATGGTGTTTGGACACATGCCGGCGCGATTTCAAGGCCCGATCGAAGGTGTCGTTGTCCATATCCCGGAATTTCCGGCGCCAATACCAAACGGTAAACCGCATCGACAACAAATCGAGCCAGTTGCCGGGCAGGCTGCCCAACAAAAATTCCACAGTTTTTTTCAGGAACGACCGCTGCCCTTCAGGCACCTGCTCCGTCGGGCGTGCCGGGAGGTTGGGAAACTGCGCCCAGGCCCAGGCATTGGCCTGGTAAAAACGCTCGTACCAGTGCCGGCCGTACAGGGGCAGGAGCGTCACGGTTTCGGTGGCGGTGAACAGATTTTTTTCTTCAATTTCCAGGTGCTCGGTATCCACAAAATAGTTGATGCAGAAATACTTGTGCGAGTTGAACAGCACTATTTTTTTAAAAAAAACAAGCAGCGTGCGCGCCAGCCAGAGCCGCCGTGGTGTGGTGATGATGAAAAAATCCACGTCGCTCTCGGGCGCCATGCAGTGCTTGGATAAGGACCCGGAGACAAACACGGCCCGAACAAAAGGAAATGCGCCGATCAGCCCTGCCATCCTGCGCGCGGTGGGCAATATCACATCGGCGCGCTGGTTGAAGCCTTTCCGGCGTTCAACCCAGGCCGGAATATTTTTGGTTTGAAAATATGCCCCGAACTGAAAAACGGCACCCTCGGCAACGAGTTCCTGTAAGATTTCTTCCAGGTCGCCCAGCTCCGATTTCGGACAATTGCTGAATCGTTCTAATTCGGCGGCAGTAAGCGGATGTTGAAATAATTCAAAATACCAGAGCGTTCGCAAAAGCGCGTGCCGTGCCGAACAGGGATGTGATTGTACCGTAGCAGTGTGCGTCATGATTAAGGGAACCAAAGTAATGCACTTTGGCGCAAACGGCCAATTGGATTCCCGGTTTGAGCCAGTTTGCAACAAAGGTGTGCCTTACCGAACCACGGTAACATCCCCTTGCAGCCGGCTTTCCCGACCGTCCGTGTAGTGCAGTACCGCACGCCAGAGATACACACCCACCGGCGCTTCATCGGTGCCTTGCATGCCGTCCCAGCCGGCGGCGGCGTCATTCACCGAAAAGTTGCGGTTTTCAAACCAAAGCCGCCCAAAACGATCGAACACCTGAAACAGTGCCACGGTCCGGATACCCGCGCTGCCATACACCGAAAAACGCTGGTTTTCGGGGTTTTGCGCTGCCGGCGCAAACACATTGGGCACATACACATCGCGGTCGCGGCTCACCTCAACCCGAATGACATCCTCGGCCACACAGCCTTCGGCACTGATAGCAGTAACGTGATAACTGGTGCTGTACGGAGGGAAGAGCAGCACTTCGCCTGATGGAAAAACCTGAACGCCAAAAACCGGATTCCAGATCAGGGTATCGGCAGGCGGGTCGGAGTAATAGGGCAGGCGTAACGTATCGCCCGTCAGCATACTGGTGTCGTTGCTGAGTTCCAGAATGAATTCCAGGCCGCTCGGCAGGATAGCCGCCTCGGTTTGAATGCACCCAACGGCGTCTTCGATATGTACAAAATAATACCCGTCGGGAAGATTGGTCCAGTTGGTTTGGCTGCCGGCCGGGCCGTCGTTGAGGCTGTAAACATAAGGTGGGACGCCGCCATTCACCGTTTCGATGCTGATGCGGCCGGTGTTTTGGTCGAAGCAGGTTTCGCCCAGGGCATCCAGCGTGCTGATAATTGGCGTGGGTGTGGTGAGTACTGTGTCGGCACTCAGGGTGCACCCCTGGTTGTCCGTTACGGTAACCGATATGGGGCCTGCCGGCAGGCTGTCGGCCCGGCTGCCCTGGTCGCCATTTGCCCAGGCGTAGCTCAAAGGCGGAGTGCCGCCGGTCACGTCGAAGAGCACCCGGCCGTCGGAGCCGTCGGCACAAGTGACCTGAAAGCCGCCGAAGTTGGTGAGCAGTACGAGTTTGCCTTGTAGCGGGAGCGGATCGCGCACGAGCCGCTGGATAATCGTATCGGCGCCGTTGGCGGCATTAAAGTTGAACTGGTACATCCCGGGCAGCAGATTGCTGAGGTTCAACGGCTGATTGAGCAAGGTAAACTGCCCGGTGCCGGAAGCGCCGGTATTCAGGTTGGCCCATTGAAAGCCGACCGGCAGGGCGCCGCTCAGGAGTGTCAGCTCGATCTTGCCGTCGTTGTTCCCGGCGCAGGAAATGTCGGTAATCGCCAGTTGAACTTGCGGGGTACCGTTTTGAGCCGGCAAACACCAAATGGCAAGCCACCAACACAGGACGGTCAGGGTACTTTTCATGTTTTCTCAGTATGTTTCAAACATGAGTCATCCCGAATTTTTACGTAACCCTGACCTCGGAGAGGTCGCATCGGAGAGCATTGCGCGTTAGAAATTCGACCTCTCCGAGGTCGCCGTGCTCTATTAAATCTATGATCTACAAATATTTGACTTCTCCGAAGTCAGCTTGAAAATTCGGAATAACCCAAATTTATTCCGGCAAAGGTAGTGCTATCAGCAATAATCGGTCCGGAAGTATTCCGAACGCCGCTCAGGCCCATTCCTGTTTTTTCCGGTAAGCTACTCCTCTGAAAAACGCCACCGGGCTGCCATCGGCCCGTTCGACACGGATGGCGTAGTTGGACACACTGTTGCCAAGGTTTTCTTCGGTGGCTATGGCAGTAAGCACATCACCTTCCCGCACCGGGGCCACGTGTTCGATCGTGCAGTGGATCGACACCGCGTGCCGGCCATGCGAATTGCAGGCAAAAGCAAAGGCGCTGTCGGCCAACGAAAAGGTGATGCCCCCGTGGGCAACATTGAACCCATTGAGCATTTCCTTGCGCACTCCCATACGCAAGTTGCAGGTACCGGGGCCCACCGATACAAGTTCCATCCCCATCCATTGGCTGAACGGATCGTTGTCGAACATGCGGTGGAAGATTTCTTTTGGTGTGAGCACGAGATTACGATTTACGATTTACGATTTTTAGATTGTGGTTTGGGAGACTGTTGTTTTTCTCGCGATGTTTTTATTGAGGAAACAATGATGGCCAATAACTCATCTGCTTCTTTGAATAGTGGAATTACCTCTTGTCGTAAATCAGCCGAAAGTGCTACTATAAACTCGAGCCAAAACATAGATTCATCCAGTTCCTCCTCGACAATTTTTAGCTTATTGATAAAATCCGGGGTAGACTTCCCCCGACAGGCTGCGCGGTAATTTGCCGCTGAGGAAGGTGCGCAACGAACGATTTGTCCTCGTACAGCTTTAAAGTCGGCGTCTTTTGGAAACTTTCGGGTAAATAATACCACGGCTACAGCCCAATCTTTAAAGCGCTTTTTGAGTTCGTTTTCGGTCATATTTCAATACTCAATTATTAGCCTTGAAAGTACACACATTACCACGAACTGCCCCTACCCAAGATAATCGTAAATCGTAAATCGTAAATCGTAAATCAATAAAATACTTTTTGCTCCCGTGCCATCACCCGCAACAACCGGCTGCAGCGGTACCGCTCCTCGTGGTATTCGGCGTAAAGCCGGTCAAGTTGATCCACCACATTTTGCAGGCCCAGCTCATCGGCCCAGGCCAACAGGCCTTTGGGGTAATTGACGCCTTGGGTCATGGCCAGGTCTAGGTCGTCGCGGCTGGCGATATTCAAATACAGCGCATCGGCGGCCTCGTTGATCAGCATGACCAGGATGCGGTCCAGAATTTCACGACCCTGTTTTTCATTTTTGACCGGTTCGGGTTGCACGGCGCCCTCGCGGTAGTCGTAGTGGCCGCGCCCGGTTTTCCGGCCGAGGTAGTTAGCATCGACGAGGCGTTTTTGGGTGAATGCGGGTTTGTAGCGCGGATCGCAGTAAAATGCCTGAAAAACGCTTTCGGTGACGGCGTAGTTGACGTCGTTTCCAATAAAATCCATCAACTCGAAAGGACCCATCCGGAAGCCGCCCAGATCGCGCATTGCCCAGTCGATGGTTGCAGCGCCGGCAATACCTTCTTCAAAAATGCGCAGGGCTTCGCCGTAAAATGGCCGGGCAACGCGGTTGACGATAAATCCCGGGGTGTCTTTTGCCAGCACGGTAGTTTTCCCCCAGCTGTCGATCAGTTTGCGGGCACGCGCCACGGTTGCCGGTGCAGTTTGCAAGGCCGGGATTATTTCGACCAGGCGCATCAAGGGAGCAGGGTTAAAAAAGTGGATGCCCAGCACGCGTTCGGGATCCTGCACACTGGCGCTTATCAACGTGACCGACAAGGAAGAAGTGTTGGTTGCGAGCAGCGTGTTCGGCCCAACGATGGCCCCCAAATCTTCGAATGCCTGCCGTTTGGGTTCAACGGCCTCCACAATTGCTTCAATCACGACTGTGCACTCCCGAAAAGCGCTCAATTGAGCGGTATACCGGATACGACCGGCCAGGGCGAGGGCCTCGGTCTTGGTCATTTTGTTTTTCGCGACCAGTTTTTCCAGCGTTTGTTCCAGTTTTTTTTCTGCGTTGGCGAGCGCCGATGGTATGGCGTCGAATAGGAGCACCCGGTGTCCGTGAGCAGCGGCAACCTGCGCGATGCCGCTACCCATTGCGCCGGCGCCGAGTATGCCGATAATTTCCATAGTGAAATGCTGTATTTTTTGTGATTTCGGGGCCGTTTCGACAGCCTGGTTTCAAAAAATAATGACAATGGCTGTTGCGGGGCAAAGGTATAAAAAGCGGGATATGCTGTTTTGGCCGGTCAAATTTATCCAATTGGAAACCAGTCGGTTTGGGGGATTAATAAATTCCTGATAAATCTGACTTTATCAGGAATGCAAATTTTATATTTTGTACAAAATAGAAATTTCGTGTGTTTTTTCAGAAAAATTCTGCGGACGAGAAATATCTTTGATTGTGCTTTTTGTAAAATGAGCCCACATTTAATAACACAAATTTGGTAACTAAATCAACTATCGCATGAAGAAGGTTTATCTTTTATTGCCATTGCTAATGCTATTGGGTATTGGCAGTTTGTCGGCCCAACGGACGATTTCCGGGAGTGTAACGGATGATGCCGGGGAAGCAATGATCGGCGCAACAGTGCTTGCTAAAGGCACAACCGCCGGCAAGATTACAGATGCTAACGGCCGGTTTACGCTGGATGTTCCGGCGGGCGCCGATGTCCTGGTAGTTTCCTACACCGGATACCTGACGCAGGAAGTAAGCATTGCCGGTCTTCAATCCATCGACATCGTATTGCAGGAATCTCCTGAAGTGCTGACGGAAATCGTCGTTACCGGGTACTCTGAGATTGAAGCAAAAAAACTGATTTCCTCGGTGGCCGTTGTCAGCGCCAAGCAGTTGGAAAACATCCCGATGACGGATGTGAACCAGCTGATCCAGGGCCGCGCGGCTGGTGTGTACACCACGGCCAACTCCGGACAGCCCGGCGCCGGGCAGCCGGTGCGTATCCGCGGCACAGGTTCGATCAATGCCGGCCGTGGACCGCTGTATGTGGTAGACGGTATCATCGTTGAACAAGGCGACTTCACCACGCTTGCCTCCGGCGGTACGTTCAATGCACCGGACGTATTGGCGCAGATGAACCCGAACGACATTGAAACCGTAACGGTGTTGAAAGATGCATCCGCAACGGCACTCTATGGCTCGCGAGGCTCCAACGGTGTGATCGTCATCACGACCAAACGCGGTAAAATCGGTAAAACCGATATTAACGTGAAAGCCCAAAAAGGGATGACCATGCCAAGCTTTGGTAATTTTGAACTTATGAGTGCCGAGGAAACCTGGAACTACGAACGCCAGGTGCTGGCCAATAGCGGGCGCACTCCGGCACAAATTGATGCCAGCCGCCCGGCTTCGATGCTCGACAACACAACCGACTGGGTGGAGGAGGCCTTCAACAAAGGCCATACCAGCAACCTGGAACTCCAGGCTCGCGGCGGTAATGAAAAAACCCGCTTTTTTGCCTCTGCCGGATTTTTCGACCAGCAGGGCATCCTGTACCTGTCGGATTTCAACCGCCTGTCGCTGCGCAGCAATATCGACCACTACGCTTCCGATAAGCTGAGCTTCGAATTGAACGTGAACGGTTCGTACTCGCAATCGAACAACGCGGTAGACGGCAACCGCTTCCAGTCGCCGCTGGCGCTTTCCTTTACCACCACACCCTTGCAGGGTAAAACCAACCCGGCTACCGGTGAGCTGTACTCCGGTCTGGAAGACGACTGGATCGCTTTTGCGGGCGACAACTTCCTGTACTCCCTGCCACGGAACCCGGTGGATGTGAATACACTCCGCCTGATTTCCAAACTGGCGGGTACGTATAAAATTCTGGACAACCTGGCCTTCACACAAAGTGTGAACGTTGACTTTATCAATGTAAATGAGTCGGATTACGACGCCGCTTCCACCAACGACGGCTTCCCTTTCCGCGGCCAGCTGACCAACGCCCTGAACCAAAACCGTGCGCTGACCAGCCAGTCCAAACTGCGGTATTTCACCAACTTCGGCCAGGATCACAGTTTCGATGCCATGGGCGTATTTGAGTATCAAAACATTGACTTTGAAAGCTACTGGGCTGCCGGCCAGGGCTTTGCTTCCGAAAAACTGCGGACGCTGGCATCTGCCGCCGAACCGCAAGGTGTTAGCGGCACGAAAAGCGAATATTCGTTTGTGTCGTGGCTGGGCCAGGCCAACTATTCGTTCAAAGACCGCTACATGCTGACGGCCAGCTTGCGCCGCGACGGTTCTTCGCGTTTCGGCGCCAACAACCGCTGGGCAAACTTCTGGTCGGTAGGTGGCTCCTGGCGCATCAGCGAAGAGGCCTTCCTGCAAGACGTCGGCTTCCTGAGCAATCTGCGTCTTCGCGCCAGCTACGGTACGTCGGGGAATGCGGATATCGGCAATTTCGTTACGCAGGAGCTCTATGGTTTTGGCGCAGCCTATCTGAACGAACCGGGCAGCAGCCCATCGCAGATCGGCAATCCGGACCTGACCTGGGAAAAGTCGAACAACTTGAACGTCGGGCTTGATTTTGGAATTTTGAACAACCGCGTAAGCGGTAGTGTAGAATACTACGACCGCCGTTCGGAAGACTTATTGCTCAGCGTACCGGTGTCGTCCACCAGTGGCTTTACGACGGCTACGCAAAATATCGGCAAGATGAAAAACTCCGGTATTGAGGTCGTCTTAAATCTGATGCCGGTTAAAGCTACCCGCCCGGATGGTTTCAACTGGGATTTGAATTTCAACATTTCCTTCAACAACAACGAAATTCTGGAACTGCCGAATGACGAGGACATTCTCAACGGCCGTCAGATCTACCGTGTTGGCGAACCAATCCGTTCCATTTATATTCAGGAATGGGCCGGTGTAAATCCGGATGATGGTACGCCGCAATGGTTGCGCGCCGATGGAACGGTCACAGGCACTTACAGCCAGGCCGCCCGGTCAATCGTTGGCAATGCCGAACCGACCTACATCGCCGGCCTGAACAACACCTTTTCGTTCAAGGGATTTGCCTTGTCGGCATTTTTCTATACCGCGCAGGGGCACCAATTGTACAATGCTTCACGTCCGTTTATTGAAAGTGACGGCCTTCGTTTCGGCTGGGCACACTCCAAAGCAGCCCTGGAAGGGTACTGGCAAAATCCTGGCGACAACGCCGTTCGCCCACAACCCCGGGTCGGCGGAAATGCCGGCGCGGCCAACACGTCGACCCGTTATATGGAAGATGCTTCCTTTATTCGCCTCCGGAATGTGCAGTTGGCCTATTCGCTGCCTGCCGCATGGGTACGCAAAGCCAAATTGCAGGGCCTGACGCTTTATGCACAAGGTCAAAACCTGTGGACGATGACGGACTACACCGGTTTCGATCCGGAAGCCAACGAAAACGGGGATGAATTTTTCCGGTATCCGGTAGGTAAGTCGATCACTTTTGGCATCGACGTGACGTTCTGATTTTCGAAATCGTATTTTCAAAATACGATTCCAACATTATCCAATTTTTAAAAAAATAGAAATATGAAAAATACAAGGATAATTCCACTCCTGTGCTTCATTTTATTTATGGTATCCTGCTCGAAAGAGTTGGAACTCAACCCCTTCCAGTCGTTGTCTACCGGTGAGGCGCTTGCTGATTTGCCTTCCATGAAAACGGCAGTATTCGGTGCTTACGACGCTGTTCAGTCACTTGGCTATTACGGCCGGGAATACCTCGTTATGCCGGAAACGGAAGCCAACCTGGTGTATCTGTCCATTGCCAACTCCAACCGCTTCATTGCCAGTTACACCTATCAGTGGATTCCGGCCGATGGAGACATAACGGACTTCTGGAATCTCGCCTATGCAGCCATTTTGCGTGCCAATAATGTGATCAACAATATTGACGCACTCGAAGGCGATGCTGCCGAGAAAAACCAGATCAAAGGTGAAGCCCTGGCCATCCGGGCTTTGGCCCACTTCGACCTGGTGCGCTTTTTTGCCAAACAATACACCAACGGCAATCCAAGCACCGACCTGGGTGTACCGATCGTGCTCGAAGCCAGCATCAGTGAACCACCCCGCAATACGGTTGAACAAGTGTACGCCCAGGTTATTGCCGACCTGACGGCTGCCAAAGGCCTGCTGCGCGACGAAGGCATTTACCGGTTTTCGCCAAATGCTGCCGAGGCACTGCTCGCCCGCGTATACCTGTATAAAGGCGACTGGGCAAATGCCGCTACTGCCGCCACCAACGTAATCGGCGCCGGATACGAACTGGCCGACGACGTGGTAGCCATGTTCGCTGCACCGGGCTCTTCGGAAGAGATATTTACGTTGCGGAATGAAATGTCGGAAAACCGGGGCTCGGACAATCTGGGCAATATTTACATTCCGGCAGGTTACGGCGACATTCGTGTAACCACCGATCTGATGGATTTGTATGAGCCCGGCGACAGCCGCGCAAACCTGATTTTCCAACACACCAACGGCGAATTCTACCAGTCCAAGTTTATCGAACAGGACGGTGTAGTTGGTTTGCACAGCCCGAAACTGCTTCGCGTAGCGGAGATGTACCTGATCCGTGCCGAAGCCCGTTTCCGCCAGAACGCCCTCGATCCCGGCGTTTTGCTCGACCTGAATGCGATCCGTACCAAACGCGGCGCAACGCCGATGCTGGTGCTGGCTAATGGTATCAACGACATCCTCGCCGAGCGCCACCGCGAACTGGCTTTTGAAGGCCACACGGCATTCGACTACTGGCGGACCGGCACCAAAATGGTGCGCCAGCAATGCAGTACCGGCCTGGAGGTCAGCGGCGTTTGTGAAATTGAAGCCAACGATTTTCGTACCGTTCACCCGATTCCGCAGCGCGAAATGGATGTAAACCAGTCGATGATTCAAAATGACGGGTATTGATTTTTTAAGGATCAAATCTGCAAATTAATGCCAAGCGCCGGCCCGAATGTTCGGGTCGGCGCTTGTTTTTAGATGCCGGCCAAACTACTTCCAATCAATCTTCCTGGTACGTAATCCAGCGCTCCACCTTGCCGGCCTTGTCCAGGATAAATATGATGCTGTTGTACACCCAAATCTGCCCGAGTGGCGTTTCGATCGTGCGTTTGGGCGTGCCGTAGGCTTTTTTGTCGGAAACCGCTGCGGTATCGTCGCCCACTTTGATACCCCGGGCTGATTCGCCGTTGTATTTTAAGCCGGTCAGGTGAAATGTGGTAAAGGAATTTCCTTTATGATGGATAAATACTTTGGAATTGGGGCCTTGCTTTGCTTTTTGGTGGAATTTGATTTTTGTGCTGATATCCATATCCTTTTCCGGATCATAGGGAAGTTCGCTCGCGATATCATCTATTTTCTGTCCGTCGATCTTTTCAATTTTTGCCCGTAAACCGCCGCCGCCGGTTGAACCGGTTTCTTCGCCTAAGGGCTCGTCGTTCATGATTTTCAGGTTGATGGCAGCCAGGTTACTGCCCTTGCCGGCAGCTGCTTTCAATAATTTTTTCGCCGCCTCGGCATGGCCGGCTTTGGCCTCCAGGATTCCGATCAGAACATCAACATCGATCGCCGTTTTGGCGTATTTCTTACTGTTTTCGATCGCCATACGTGCTTCTTTTTCGGCATACCAACGGGCGCGCTCGGTATCGTCCAGCAAAGCATAGGCACAGGCCTTGTTGAGGTACGCCGGGGCATAGTCGGGGTCGAGGCTGATGGCCGCGTCGAAGTGCAGGATCGCCTGCCGGAGCAAGTTGTTGCGGACCGACCCCGCGCCGGAATTGCCTTTGGTGGCGCTCGACGTAAGATCGAGTTCCACCGGGTAGCGGTATTTCAGTTCGCTTTCCTTGAAATATTGCATGGCGTCGAGGATGGCGGTAACTCCCAAATTGTTATAAATTTCCCGGCTTTGGTATTGCATCAGCACGTAACGGTAATACTCGTAAGCACTCGAATAGTTGCCGATGGCCGTGAGCAGGTTGGCCATGTCAAATACCTGCACCAGGCTTTCCATGTTTTTCGCCGTGCGGGCGCTCAGCGCTTGCCGGTCTGCCAGGGATGGATAACCTGTCAGAGGATCATCTTTGACCATATTGTAGGCCTCATAAAGTTTCTTGATCAGGTCGCCGCCTTTGTCAAACAAACCATAGCCCGCGGAATAGGCCAGAAAGCCGCCCAGATAGTCGGCTTCGGTTTCGTGCGCGATATCGTCGATCAGCATGGTGTCTTTTTCAAGATCGAGGGTTTTTCCGATTTCCAGGCCTTTGAACTCCCGGACAAAACCCGAGCGCCAGGCGTGTTTTTCGTAATAATGGGTAAGCTCATGGCCCAGCAAAAAGGCAATGGCGGCATCGGCGTCGGCGCCGAAACTTGCACACACATCATAGGCCTTTTTTTCCAAAACAATTTCGAGCGCACCGTAGTCCATGCTGGCAACCTGCGCCACGTCGTCGGTCATTTTAAAGTCGGGCACCGGAAAACGAAAGTCGCCACGGGCAGCCACCAGGCGATTGTACACAGCCAGCGCCTTTTCGTATTCCGGGGTACCGGTAATCGGGGCGCCCACAATGGCGGCATTACTTTTCCTGGCCATTGGCAGCGTTCCAAAACTGCGTTGCTGGGCAGCCAGGTTGCCAGCGAGGAGGATGAAAAACAGAAGATAAATCAACTTCGATTTCATAAAGTATTTTGGTTTAAGTGAACGAACACATTTAACTGGTAAAAACACATTTAGGCACATTGGACACATGGAGTTTTGATTTTCAAAGGACTGTGCCTATGCGTTTTATTTGTTAAAACAATCGCGAAAATATACTCAATTTCTCCACGTAAATACAGGAAAAACAATATACTTACCACCTGTAACCATTTATTTAAAAAAAATCATTTGAAATGACTCGTCTGAAACTAGTACTACCGTTTCTACTGGCAGGGACTTTGCTTAGCGCCCAGGATCTCCACATTTATTACGATGCTTTTACCGATTCGGTGTTCTACATGCAGGGCGGCCGGGTGGTTGAGCAGCCCAGGGCGCGCAAAGGCAGTAATGTGATGTTACATGTTCAAAACTACAACAATTACCTGTACAACATCGCTGTCGAAACAAAAGAGAAGGAGGTAAAAGTAGGACAGGCCAACCCCTTCAACCTGGGTGGGCTGCTGCCTGGCGGGGCGCCAACCGACCTGTTTTTTGGCGCCGGCGACGAGCCCGGCAAATTTACCCCGCCGACGATCGGTATCCCCCAAACGTCGGGCGCCGGCACCTCTGCGGAGGAGTTGAAGCGGAAGGCACTTCGGGAAGAAATGGCAGTGCTGCAAGAAAAATTCAATGAAGCCTTCCTGGAGCAAAAGCAGCTGTACACGAAAATCGAAAAGATCCAAAACAACCTCCAATTGGAAGTTGAAGGCCAACAGGTGCAGGCTTTCGTGGCCTCCGAGCTGGAAAATTTGCGTTACAACCCGAATCTGGAACCGCGCCAGATCAAAAAACTATCACAGGAATACATGGTCCGCATTTTTGGCGAAGAAGATCCCAATGCTCTCGACCTAAGCAAGGTGCTTGAAAAAACAGATGCGGCCGGTCAGATAAAAAAACTGCAACGCGATTATGATACCAATGTGGAAGCCTACAGCGAAGCGGTTGGGATTATGGAAGTAACCAGCGCTTCGGTAAGCGATCCGAAATTTGAAGATCCCGGGCTGAAACTCGAAAACTTTGGCGAGTTTAAATCTACAGCCAACCAATACACTGCGGTGGCGGTGGCCAACCTGGAAACGTTCCGGGAAAATCTCCAGGAGATGAATACAAAACTTACCAACGTCAAAAGCCTCGACGTGCAAACCCTGGCCGGCCTGCGCACGACCTACCTCACCGTGATGGAAAACGATTTTTCAAAAACCTACCGGCAAACCGTCGGGTCTGAAAATCTGGAGTTGCGTTTGAAATTTACGCCGATCGATTCGATTAGAATCAAAGGCGTATCCACAAAACAACTGGCCCCGATCACGCTGAGTGTGTATGGGGGGTTGCGTATCAATGCGAGCCTGGGGGTGGGTTTCGGCCAGTTTTTTGACCGTCCGCTCGATTTTTATGTGCGCGACAGCGCCATCGGGAGCACCGAAAAAGATGCCTTCAACCCCTACCTGACCTCCTTCGTGCATTTTTACCGCCAAAGCCGCGGCGATGTTTCCCTGGGCGGTTCCTTTGGCGTCGGCATCCCGTTGGGCGGCGAAAACGGCTTGGACAATGTGGCGTTCTTTTTGGGCCCCAGCCTGGTACTTGGCCGCGGCCAGCGTATTGTGCTGAGCGCCGGCCTGCTGGGCGGAAAGGTGCGCAAACTGAGCGGTGGCTATGAAGTAGGCGATACCTTTGCGCGCGACTCGAGCGAACTCAACACGGAATCGCGCTACGAACTGGGCTATTTTGTGGGACTGTCGTTTAATTTGGTTGGAGAGTAGTAAGTGGGCATTTTTGGCCTGATGCGATTATTCTGGAACTTAAAACAGTTAAAACAACTTTACTTGTGCACCAAGCCCTGCTTATCAGTCATTTGAAGTTGACAAATAAGCGGCTCGGATTTTTACCCAATTTCAATGTGCCGGTAATGAAAGATGAGATCAGGCGCTTTGTAAATAATTTTTAATTCTCCGCGTTTTTGCGTCTTCGCGGTAAAAAACTGAACCGCGAAGGTGCAAAGACGCCAAGCGATTGCAAAACATGGAATTCAAACTTCAATCCCCCTACAAACCCACCGGCGACCAACCCCAGGCCATCGAACAGCTCGTCGACGGCATTAACAAAGGCGAGCGCGCCCAGGTCTTGCTCGGCGTGACCGGTTCGGGCAAAACGTTCACTATGGCCAATGTGATCGCCCGGGTGAACAAACCGACGCTGGTACTCACGCACAACAAAACCCTGACCGCCCAGCTGTACGGCGAACTCCAGTCGTTCTTTCCCGACAATGCCGTGGAGTATTTTGTGTCGTACTACGACTACTACCAACCGGAGGCCTATATTTCGGTGACGGATACCTACATTGAAAAGGATTTGCAGATCAATGAACTGGTGGACAAACTGCGCCTGAAGGCCACGAGCACGCTGCTCTCCGGCCGGCGGGATATCATCATTGTGGCTTCCGTTTCCTGCATTTACGGCATGGGAAACCCCGAGGATTACAAGACCGGGATCATCCGCATTCACCCGGGCATGAAATTGTCAAAAACAAATTTCCTGTACGCCCTGACCGACAGCCTGTACTCCCGCACGGAAACCGATTTTAGCCGCGCCACTTTCCGCGTGCGTGGCGACACGGTGGACATCAACCTGCCCTATGCCGACTGGGGCTACCGGGTCATTTTCTGGGGCGACGAGGTCGAAAGCATCGAAAGTATCGAAATTGAGAGTGGCAAGCGCATCCAAACAATGGACAACGCCGCGATTTTTCCGGCCAACCTGTACATCGCGCCCAAGGACCGTTTGAATGAAATACTGAACGAGATCCAGGACGAGATGACCGCCCAGGAGAAATATTTCATCAAAGAAGGGCGCCCGCAGGAAGCGCGCCGAATAAAAGAGCGCACAACCTTTGATATTGAAATGATCCGCGAGTTGGGCTACTGCAGCGGCATCGAAAACTATTCGCGCTTCTTTGACCGGCGCGAACCCGGCGCCCGGCCGTTCTGCCTGCTCGATTATTTCCCCGACGACTACCTGATGATCGTCGACGAGAGCCACGTGACCATTCCGCAGGTGCGCGGCATGTGGGGTGGCGACCGCGCCCGCAAACAATCGCTGGTAAGTTTCGGCTTTCGCCTGCCGTCGGCCATCGACAACCGCCCGCAGAGCTTCGCCGAATTTGAAAGCCTGATCAACCAGGTTGTTTTTGTGAGCGCCACTCCGGCCGATTATGAACTGGAGCAAACGGAAGGCCTCGTGGTGGAGCAACTCGTACGCCCCACCGGCCTGCTCGATCCGCCCATCGACGTGCGCCCATCGCTGAACCAGATCGACGATTTGATGGAGGAAATCCAGCGCCGCGTGGCCCTCAACGAGCGCACCCTGGTGACCACCCTCACCAAGCGCATGGCCGAGGAACTCACGGCTTACCTGCTCCGGCTCGACATTAAGACCCGCTACATCCACTCCGAAGTGGAAACACTGGAACGCGTGGAGATCATCCGTGACCTGCGCCTGGGCGAGTACGACGTGCTGGTGGGTGT
This sequence comes from uncultured Saprospiraceae bacterium, assembly GCA_964484205.1. GTDB lineage: Bacteria > Bacteroidota > Bacteroidia > Chitinophagales > Saprospiraceae > M3007. The sequence continues at coordinate 84,324 of CAZAEZ010000010.1, forward strand.
CAACCTCCTGCGGGAGGGTCTCGATATGCCCGAGGTGTCGCTGGTGGCCATTCTCGACGCCGACAAGGAGGGCTTTTTGCGCAACATGCGCTCACTCACGCAAACGGCCGGCCGCGCCGCTCGGAACGCCAATGGCCTGGTCATTTTTTACGCCGACAAGATCACCGACGCCATGCGCAACACCATCGACGAGACCAACCGCCGCCGCATGGTGCAGATGGCCTACAACGAGGAGCACGGCATCACGCCAACCACGGTGACCCGTACCCGCGAGGAAATTCTGGCGCAGCGCAGTATCCTCGACATTCGCGGGGTGGAACAAACCCAGTACTACGTGGAATCCGAGGAGAAAAATCTGGCCGCCGAGCCCATCGTGGCCTACGCCAACCGCAGCCAGTTGGAAAAAATGGTGCTCGAAACCGAATCACGTATGAAAAAGGCGGCCAAGGACCTGGACTTCATCACTGCCGCGCAACTTCGGGATGAGATGCTGGCGTTGAAGAAGCAGTTGGTGGAGCGGTTTGGGTGAGGGGGAGGAGTTTACTCGTCCTACGACTTGGAGTCGTAGGACGAGTAGGGTGCAGTTGGAACTCTTGGCTTTAAAAAGTAATTTTGTTTGAAAATAAAGATCAGGAATGGACTGGGCTTCACATATCGCATCTGACCCGGCCGTATTGTACGGCAAACCGGCCATCCGCGGCACCCGGATCGCGGTAGATTTGATTTTAGAAAAGTTGGCCGCAGGACATTCCATTGCAGATATTTTGAGTGCCTATCCACATTTGAAGGAAGACCAGATTTTGGCTTGTTTGGCCTTTGCTGCCCACATAATGCATATCCTGTATTGAGTCTTCTCAACCTCGCTTCAGTGGTTATTTTTACATTCATACATCTACTCATATAACCATGTCCAATCTTGCTTTGCAGCGAATCGCTGAAAATAAAAGAACGAAAGCCTTATCGCTTGACCTCGGTAATTGTGGTTTAAATAATCTACCACCCCAAATTAAGCAACTGGATTGGTTGGAGGAACTAATATTGAGTAATGAATTCTGGGATCCTGATAAGAATGAATGGGTTGTAAATGTTAATAAGGGGCCCAAAAATAGACGTATTATTCTCTCAACTTTAATACATAAATTAACAAATCTAAAGCGGTTATATATTAATGGAGATAGGCGTAGCTCTTGGCAAGTCAATTTAACGCATATAGATAAATTGAGCAATTTAGAGTATCTAGATTGTTCCCAATCAAAGATTAGTAATTTTGGAGTATTGGCAAGTTTGCCAAAATTACAATACTTGAATATTTTGAATACCAATGTACCTAATTTAGGCGCCTTGGCAAATGCTGTTCAACTTAAAAGATTAAATTGTAGCAATACATCTGTACGTGACTTGGGCGCCTTGGCAAATTTATCCAACTTAAATATTATTGAGTTTGCTGATACTCAAATAAATGATTTGACTTCGCTTTCAAATCTACCCAACCTAGAAATTATCGACTGTTCATATACTATGGTGGATGATTTATCCTGTTTAAAAAATTTATCAAATTTAAAAGAGATAAATTGCGAGAACACATTAGTAACTCGATTAAAACCCTTAACGAAGATAGCGAGCCTTCTTACATTTAAAGCAAATGGTTGTCTTATTGAAGATTGTCCACCCGACGTTTGGCAATCTGGTGATGCTCGACAATTGCGAGCGCATTTTGAAGGGCTTGCAAAAATTATTAAAACTAAAAATCCTGAAGATAACAGGCGGGATGTGAAATTAATTTTGCTGGGAAATAGTAATACGGGAAAAACCAACTTTGTTCATTTTCTTGAAACAGGAGAATATTTAGGGAAACGAAATAGTACCCACGGGATGGAAGTTAAGCGTTGGCTACCAGATATAAAACGCTTTCCAAAATTATCAAATATATCAGTCAGTATTTGGGATTTTGGAGGACAAGAATATTATCATGGTTCATATCGACTTTTTTTAAGCGATAATGCAGTTTATATTGTTTTTTGGAGTAAAGACACAGAAATAAACGGGAAGAGCAAAATTCGTTTATTAGATGGTGGGCCAGAAGTTTACTTAGACCATTTTGAGAAAGAATACTGGCTCGATACTGTTAGATATTATGGTTTTGAAGCTAAAAATGCTCCATTATTTGTTGTACAAAATAAAACAGATGACCTTGATAGTGACAGGAGCCAGATAGATTACGATTTAAAGATGTATAATATTCAAGAATCATTTCATGTTAGTATAAAAAAAGGATGTTTAAAAGACGATTCCAGGCAAATTGCTCGTTTACAAGCCTTTACTACAGAGATAGAACATGCATTGGCTACTAAAGCAGAAAAGAATGAAGGGCATGCTAGACCTGATTGGCAAAGAATACGTAATATAATTCTATCATTGCGAGAAGATGTAAAAGCACAAAACCCATTTTCTGAATTTTTAAAAAATGGCATATGGATTGACTTAAGCGATTTTTATAAGGTATGCCAAATTATTTTTGAACGCAACCTAACGCCTGATGAAACCTACGCACTTCCCCGTTGGCTCGATAGAGGAGGCGTTGCGGTGTTTTTTCCAGATATCCCAAACCTTAGTGATTGGCTTTTTTTGCGCCCAGACTTGTTAACGGAAAAAATCTATCATTTACTGGGCCAGCAGATTATAGAACATAATGGCAAGATCACAGATGAATATCTTGATAAAATAGATGACCAAAAAATTCGAAGTATATTTCTTGAAATAACTAAGCATCTTGAATTAATTTTACCTTACACGGAACCAGAGTCAAAAACGTGTTTTATCTCTCCACAATATTTACCAGAGTCACACGGCTTTGAGGCATTGTTCAATATTGCTGCACACACTGCCATGCAATCTACATTTTGGCTGAAAGTGCCGCTATTTTATTACAAAAAGATTTTACATGGCCTTCTATTACATTATGTATCTGATAACGATACAGAATTAAGGCATTTTTGGAAACACGGCATTGTATTATTAAAAAATAACCTTATTGTACTAATTAAAGGATTATACCTATTTGAAAATGAAAAAAATGGAGTAATACTTATAGGTGTTGCAAAATCATCGGATTCACGTCAGAAAAAATTACAGAGAGAAATTTTTGCCAACTGTCTTAATATCCTTAATCGGAAGAATAGTCTACATGAAGAAATGCCCAAACCCTCAGTTAAAAAAAATATCTCCAAATCTAAAGTTGCAAAACCTCAATCCTCTGAGTTAAATGAGCAGACTTTTTTAAAGACGATTATGGCTTTTCAAAATCTTGACGCAATATTGAACTCAAGTTTAGATGTGTCGATTGATGGGAAGCACTATATTCAATACACTAAACTACTTAGTAGCGCCCAAGAGGGGAATGCCAAAATATCCATCGCTAAAGGAGAAAAATTGCCAATCCGATATTTCTCTCCTTTATTACCAGACAATACAGTACATGCCAAAAGAGTATTTCTTTCATATTCTCATCAAAACACTCATTGGCTTCTTCGCTTGCGCACTCATCTATCAGGGTTGCGACAAGCAAAAGAAATAGAGGACTGGACAGACATGGAAATTCTACCAGGTGAACTATGGGGTACCAAAATTAAAGAAAATATAGAATTTGCCGATGTATATATACTCTTGCTATCAGCAGATTTTATAGCCTCAGATTATATTCGTGATGTAGAATTGCCAGAAGCGTTTGAAAAATTAAAAACAAAAAATGCCAAAATAATTCCGGTGTTGGTAGAACCACTTGACTTAGGAGGGTTACCTTATGTTTCTACCTCAATAGATGGAAATCCTATCAAGATAAGTGATATTGAAATTGTGCCTAAAGATGAGAAGGGCCACCTTAAAGCTATTAGCCTTTGGGAAAACCAAGAAGAGGCGCTTTCCAAGGTGGCAATAAAAATCCGCATTGCGATTCAGCAAATTTAAAACTACAAAAAGCTGTAACCCACAAATGGGTTAAAATTGATAGTAGTGGATTGGTTTTTAGGTTGCTATGTGTCTTGTAAGTACCATTCGCCCATTAAACCCTCAAACGCTCCCCAAACCGGATCCCCCTCCGGCACCTCCGCCACGAGCTCCATCCACTCCCCGCTCCCCGGGTGCTCAAACGCAATTTTCCAGGCATGCAGGTGGATCGAGCGGTCGCGGTTGCCGCGGCGGGCGCCGTATTTCACATCGCCTTTGATGGGGCAGCCAATGGCTGAAAGCTGGGCCCGTATCTGGTGGTGCCGCCCGGTGATGAGCCGGATTTCCAATAAATGATAACGCTCGCTGCTGCCCAGCAGGCGATAGTGCAGTTCGGCGCGTTGGGCGCCCGGGCGATCGTCGGCGAACGCAAAGGCCCGGTTTTTTGCACTGTTTTTTTGCAGGAAATGAACAAGCGTCCCTTCGGGATCGGGCGGTGCGGCGGCAACCACGGCCAGGTAGGTTTTTTCGATGCTGTGCGTCTGGAACTGCTGCTGGAGCAGCGTCATGGCTTCTTTGGTTTTAGCCAGCAGGAGTACGCCGCTGGACGGTCGGTCGAGGCGATGCACCGGGTGGAGTGCCTGGCCACATTCGGCTTCGGCCCATTCGAGCACGGATGGGTTTCCGGTTTTGTCGGCCTGCGCCGGCATACCGGCGGGCTTGTTGACGACGAGCAGCAGGGAATCCTGGTAAAGTATAGTCGGCATGATACCGGCGAAGATAAACGCAAACAGTCGCTTTGTCTTTTGTGCGAACGAAACTTATCCTGTAGGTTTGGCAAAAAAATCCAAAACCCACCTGGCATGCATCTCCGGTTCACCCTGTTTTTTTGTTTTTATGCGGCCATACTGCTGGCACAGCCCGATTCCAGTTCGCTGCTCCTGTTACCCGAACGGCTGGATGAGCGGCATATCCAGGATCAACGCCGGGGTATTCCAAAACGAAAAGCGATTTCGGCAACCCGTTCGCTCGAAGAGGTGAACGCACTGCCTTTCACGGTGTGGGTGGTTACCGCCGATGACATTTTGCGCAATGGTTTTGTCACGCTTGGCGATGTATTGCGCTCGGCGCCCGGCGTGCGGGTGTCGCAGCCGGGGAATGCGCTGGAAGGTGAAACGTTCATGCTGCGGGGCTTGTCGGGCAACCAGTATGTGAAGGTGTTGATCAACGATGTGCCGATCAAGCCAACGGCGGCGGCGGGCATGCCCATTGGATACCAGTTGCCCATCCGCCAGGCAGAGCGTATCGAGGTGGTCTTTGGCCCGGCTTCCGCGATTTACGGCGACGGCGCCTGCACCGGTGTGGTGAACATTATTTTAAAAGAAACGGAGCGTCCGATTTTTACCCAGGCCGACCTCTCCTTCGGCAATTTTGGCTTCAACAACCTCGACCTGATGCTCGGGGGGAAATTGTTTAAAGACAAAAATATTTTCCGCTTCAGCTTGTACGGCAGCAGCACGGTGCGCGAGCGCCTGGATTATTTCTACGACGACAATTTGTTTACCACAAAAAATTACCTGCCGCTGGGTTTTACTTCCGGCCTCTACCTGAACAACCCAAACTACCGGGCCCGCGAACCGGGCGACACCGTTGCGCGCTCGGCACAAATTCCGCACGAAAGCCGCTTGCTGGGCATCAACCTCACCTGGCGCGGGATTCAGTTCAACTACAACCGACTTATTCGCCTGGACCACAGCGGATTGGGTTTGAGCCCGTTGGCTGCTTTTTATGGAAACCCTTCCAACCGTATCGTGGAGCAAATCGAAACGGTGGCTTTTCGCTTTCAAAAACGCCGGGCCAAACGCATTGCAACCAACACCCTTTCGTTGGTTCGCTATCAGGTGCGCAATTCGTCTTCCTTCACCCCGGTATTTGATCAGCTGAGCACGGCGATGTATTACGCCAAAGCGCCGCAAATCCAAACGCCCGCAGAGCAGCAAACTGTGCTGAATGATATTTTCACGCAGTACAATTCGGACGAGCGTTATTTCGTGGCGGAGGGTATCGACGCCCGTTTTGAGTCGCGCATCAATGCTACCCTCCGGCCCTACCTGTACCTGGATGCCGGTTTTCAAACAAATATGGGGGGCGGCGTACCGCCGATGGGTTACTTCAGGGCCCCGGTGGAGGCGGCTGTTTTTGGTGAGCCCGACCGCCCATTTATCCGCCCGTTTGATGTCAAAGCAGATGGTTATGTGGATTTGAATGTTTTCGCACAACTGCATTTGCGCACAAAAAAAATGACGCTGATCGGTGGATTGGCGGTGAATGCTGCCGTTGAAAACGCCTTGGTAACTTCACCCCGGCTGGCCGTGCAATACCGACCCGACAGTACCTGGGTTTTTCGCGCGAGTTATGCCGACGGCTTCCGGCGCCCGCCGATCTACGGCAGGGTGCTGACGTATCAAATTGATGCGGCAGATACCCTTTCTGCCCAGCCTTTTTCTCATAATCTGGAAAAAACGGAGCGCATCCGAACAGCAGAATTCGGCATCCGGCGCTATTCCGACCGGTTTACATCCGATTTGCTTTTCTTTTACCAGGAGGCGCACGACCTGGCGCGTAACGGCTATTTGACACAAACCGACCAAACCTGGCGCTATGGATTTGAAAATGCACCCGGGCGGGCGCTGTCGATGTGGGGTATTCAGGGCACGATCGGCAACGATATTCTGGACTTTCACCTGCGGAAAAACAGGCCGGAAGCCGGTGTGGTGACCGCGCACCTCGATTTTTACTTTCAATACACTCGCGGGCGCGAATGGTTCGGATATGGCCTCCCGGCTACCCGGGATATTCGCAGTTTCCCGCGCTGGATGACCCAATTCCGGCTTTCGCTTCAGGCCAGCAAATGGGAGTTTACCATAAGCTCAAACCGCCAAAATCATATTCTCAGCAGCGCCGTTGTTTACCAGGATTTCTATGAGCGCGAAACCGTGCTGACAAAATACCCGGCCTACCGAACCTGGGATGCCATGTTGCGGGTGTATCTGAGCCAAAATTTTCTCCTGTACCTGCATTTCAAAAACCTGTTCAACCGACATTATGCGGGCATCGACGCCACGGGCACCCAGGACGACCTGCTCTACAATCCGCAGCCCGGCCGGATGTTTCGCGTCGGTGTGAACTACAACATGGATTAAGCCGCGGCAGGAATAACAGGAACATGCGCAGCCTGCGCTTAAATTCTGTTAAGCGTTAAACATCCCGGCCAATTTCAAGTCCTACCCCAAAATATTCGACGCGGGGCGGTGGTTATTCACCCGTGTCCAATTTCAAATCCGATAAATTTTATGGCAGTAACAAAGCAACTCAAACTGCAGCACCTGCTCTGGCGCGCCGGCTTCGGCCCCAACTCCAAAACCTGGCAAACGTGGGAAAAGTACCCCGAATCGAGTTGGTGGCCCAGGCTGCGCGACGCGGCCGCTGCTGAACCCCGGTTTTTTGATGTTGTCGACGGCGCATTGGGCGGCCTGTTGATGGGCGTAGGTGAATTGGGAAAAATGGAAAACAGGAAAAAACGCCTGAACGACGACGAACGCAAGCAGGCCCGAAAACAAAGCCGCGAAGCCCTGCAAAGCCTCAACCTGATCTGGCTCGAGGAAATGGTGCACACGGAGGCACAACTGCGCGAAAAAATGGCCCTGTTCTGGCATGGCCATTTTGCCAGCCGGAATATCAATATCCTGTACCAGCAGCAGTTGCTCCATATTTTCAGAACCCATGCGCTGGGCAATTTCCGCGACCTCCTGCGGGCCGTTTCCAAGAGTGCCGCTATGCTGGCTTTTCTCAACAACCAGCAAAACAAAAAACAACACCCCAATGAAAATTTTGCCCGGGAAGTCATGGAATTGTTCACCCTGGGCCGCGGCCGGTATACCGAAAACGATATCAAAGAGGCGGCCCGGGCCTTTACCGGCTGGGGCTTCAAACTGAACGGCGACTTTGTTTTCCGGCGCATTTATCACGACACCGGTGAAAAAACCGTGCTGGGGAAAACCGGCAAATTCGATGGCGACGATGTGCTGGATATTTTACTCGACCAGCGGCAAACCGCCCATTTTATTGTCCGGAAATTATATCGTTTTCTGGTCAATGAAGACCAAATACCCGGCGACGGCAGGGTGCAACAACTCGCCGACCGGTTTTTCGATAGCGGCTACGAAATCTTGCCGCTGCTCGAAGCGATTTTTACCAGCAGCTGGTTTTTTGAGGAGGAAAACATTGGCCGGAAAATCAAATCGCCCGTAGAACTTTGGGTTGGCATGCGGCGTGCCATGCCCCTCCAACTCGACGACCCGGAGGGCCAACTCACGCTCCAGCGCGCCCTCGGCCAGGTGCTGCTCTATCCGCCTAATGTGGCGGGTTGGCCCGGCGGCCGAAACTGGATCGACAGCAGCTCCCTGATGCTGCGCCTGCGGCTGCCGCATATTATTGCTGCCCAAAGTGAATTTGACATTAGTCCCAAAGACGACGACGATCAAATGATGGGTCGCCAGGGCAAAAGCCGCCTGCAAAAACGCATGGCCGCCACCGTCAACTGGGAACCGGTGCTCGACATTTTTTCGGCGCAGCCGGCGCAAACGTTAATCCCGCAAATGGCGCGTTATTTCTGGCAAATGCCCGATGCGCAGCCGCCCCTGGACACGCTGAAAAACCACACCAATTCCACGTCCAAAGAACAACTGATCCAGTCGGCAGCCCTGCAACTCATGGCTACGCCGGAATATCAATTATGTTGAACGAAGGTTAGAGGATTTCTGGTTGGCGGGTTACTGGTTAGAACGATTCACTTCCCGTAACCCGTAACCAGAAACCAGAAACCATCTAACCGGCAACTGAAAAAAATATGCTGATCAAACGCCGCGATTTTCTAAAAACAGCCTCCCTGGCCACGGCTGCGCTGTGGGTCCCCCGCTTTTTGCAGGCACATGCCCGGCCCGGCGCACTTGCGCACAACGGCCGTATTTTGGTTATGATCCAACTCAGTGGAGGCAACGACGGGTTGAATACCGTGGTGCCTTACCAAAACGATATTTACTACAAGGAGCGCCCCCGCCTGGGTATCCCGCAAAAAGATGCACTTCCGCTGACCGATGAAGCCGGCCTGCACCCGGAGTTGCAGGTATTCAAAAGCCTGTACGATACCGGCGATCTGGCTGTGTTGCACAACGTCGGCTACCCGAATCCCGATCGTTCGCACTTTAGGAGTATGGATATCTGGCATTCCGCAAGCCCTGCCGATGAATACTGGTCTACGGGCTGGCTTGGCCGTTACCTGGATGCGCAGTGCCGTGGCGGCGGGCGGGAAATTTGTCCTGCCACGGTGCTGGAAATCGACGATACCCTGAGCCTGGCACTCAAGGGTGTCCAGCAAAAAGGCCTGGCGCTGCAAAACCCCGGCCAGTTGTATCAAACTGCCCGAAGCCCCTACTTTACCGATTATCTGGCTGCGCAAAACAAGCGGCAACACGAGGATTCGCCCGTGGGATATTTGTACAAAACCATGGCGGAAACACTTTCCTCCGCCGATTATCTTTTTGAAAAAAGCCGCCTGAAATCAAGTGCCGGAACATACCCGGATACCGGCATGGGTCGGCATCTGAAAACCGTGGCCTCGCTTATTTTGGGCGGTTCCGAAACGTCGGTGTATTACCTGTCTTTGGGCAGTTTTGATACGCACATCAACCAGGCCGGCCAGCAAAAACGCCTGTTCAAGGAGCTCAACGATGCCCTGGCGGCTTTCAGCGCCGAGTTGAAAACACAAGGCCGGTGGAACGACGTACTGGTGGCCACCTTCTCCGAATTTGGGCGGCGGGTGGCACAAAATGCCAGTGGCGGTACCGACCATGGCACTGCCAACCAGATGTTTTTCCTGGGTGGCCGGCTGAAACAAAAAGGGCTGTTGAACGCACTGCCCACACTCACCGACCTCGACGAGGGCGACCTGAAATTCAGCGTCGATTTCCGGCAGGTATACGCCACCTTGCTGGAGCGTTGGCTGGGTACGGATGCCGGGGCGATTTTAGGAAAACGGTTTGAACCGATGGATTTTGTCTGAAGCGCCGGGTGGCCTAACCGAAGAGCATACATTCCAGACAAGCCCGCACCTGGTGCAGTGGTCCTTTCTTTATACCGGCTTTTTCGTTGCCGGCCAGCAGGTGATGGTTGGCATCGATGCCGCAAAACCACTCGCCCTGCTTCCGGTCGAGCAGGTATTTTTGTACGAAGTGCCAGCAAGCCAGCGATTTTTCCAGAAAATGCGCCTCGCCGCTAATGCCCCAGGCATAAAGAAAACCGCTCATGGCCTCGGCTTGTCCCCACCAGCGTTTTTCTGTCATTTGGTTTGAACTCCACAAGCCACCGTCGGTCTCGTCGAGCCCCTGCGCTGCCGCCGTGGCCATGATCACCATGTTTTCGCGGCACCGGGCAGTCAACGGGCCATCGCCCAATGCCTCTGCGGCGGTCAGCAGGGCCTGAGCTGCTTCGATATCCAGCCCATAGGAAATTGAATCGGACTGCGGCGCCCAGCCCGTGTCGAAATGCAGGGTAAGATGCCCGGAAAGCGGATTGACGATGTAATCGAAAAACAACAGGATGAGCTGGCGCAGTTGACCGGCCAGTTTTGCGTCGGGCCGGAAGCGGTACAAGTTGGTGTATGCTTCCAGCAGCTTCAAATGCGTGTGGGCAGTTTTGGGGTCGTTGCGATCTTTAGCCGACAGGCGCATATCGGTCAGCGGGGTTCCGTCGTGGGCGCAAGCTTCCAGGTACCCTCCTCGAACGTTGTCGTAGAGGTGTTTTTCAGTCCAGCGAAATAATTCAGCGGCTTCCTCCAGCGGCGTATCGGATACGGTGATCCAGCCGTATTCCGACAAGCCGTATATCGCGGCAGCCAGGCCGGCGGCTTGTTTGCGGGTATTCAGCGGGCTGCCATCCGGCGCGATAGTCCAATAGGCGCCGCCGTGTTCCTGATCATGAAAATTGTTTTTCAGGAGCCGATAAAAACTTTTAGCCCAAACAAGTTTGCTTTGATCTTCCAATATGGGCAAGGCTGCCGAAAAGCTCCAGAGCAACTGGCTGCACATTACCAGCCCTTGAGGCGCAGCGGGGTTCGGCTTATTTTGGTGATCGATGCTGCCGTAGAGGCCGCCATTTTCGTAGGTGAAAATGTGTTTTTCCCACCAATCGAGGATGTGGCCGAGCTCGCGCCGCAGGTCGTGTTGGTAAGCGGCTAAGATTTTTTCAAACATGGTAAAATATGTAGCAAGAATCTACTTGCCTGCATGGCATAAAACTAGTTGTTGTGGGGTTGTTTTCCAACCCAATCGCCTGGCCGGAGCGCTTTAAAGTCGGGAGCGATATGCACGATGTTGTGAAAACGGGCAAACTCCTCCGGCGTATGGGTGGTGGTGATAATAATTGCTGCCATGCCGCCCCGTTGAGCCGCTTCGGCTCCGGTGGGCGAGTCTTCAAAAACCAGGCAATTTTCAGGTTTCAGGCCCAGGTTTTCCGCTACGCTGAGAAAAACCTCCGGATTTGGCTTGCCCTGGCGGACCATTTTGGAATCGATGACCGTGCGGAAAAACGGGTGGAGCTGGAGTTCATCCAGCACGAACTGCACATTTTCGGGAGGCGCCGCCGTGCCGATGCCCATTGGAATGTTGAGCTGGTTTGCGGCATGGATAAATTCGTCGAGTCCGTTGATGAGTTTCAGTTCCGGGCGGAAAATTTGCCGGTATTCCGCTTCTTTTTCGGCCGCTATGCGCCGCCGGTCGTCGGGGCTGAAGCGTTCGCCAAACAAGCGTTCGATAATTTCCTCGTTGATGCCGTGAATACTTTGCCGGACTTCTTCGAGGCTGAGTTGGAGGCCGAGGGAGGCGAGTTTGCGTTGCCAGGCGCGGTGGTGGGTCATCATGTTGTCGACCATCGTGCCGTCCATATCAAATATAAATCCTTCGATCATACGGGAAGTTTCGGTTTTTTACTGTGGGCGCAAAGATGGCGGATTTGAACAGATTCCGGCATCTTTCAGGCGGGTGCAGTGCTCTGCTTTTTTTGAAAATAGCTGATTGCCAACGCATAACCCTCAAGGCCCAATCCGACAATACTCCCCACACATTTTGCCGACAAATGGGAATGGTGCCGAAAGGCTTCCCGGGCATGCACATTGCTGATGTGCACTTCAACAACGGGTGTCTGAATGGCCGCCACGGCGTCGGCAATGGCGATCGAGGTATGACTGTAGGCGCCGGCGTTGAGCACGATGCCGTCGGCCGCTATTCCGGCGGTGTGGAGATGGTCTAAAATAGCGCCTTCGTGGTTGCTTTGAACGTATTCCAGTTGAATGTCGCTAAAGCGCGACCTTAATTCGTTAAAATAGGTCTCGAAATTTTGGGAACCGTAAATTTCCGGTTCGCGGCTGCCCAACAAATTCAGATTCGGGCCGTTGATAATCAAAATATGCATGCTGTCAAAAGTAGCGTTTAGCTGCGGAAAAAGTAGTTTTGTACTTGCGTATTTTGCAAATAACAACCGGTTTTCAGCACATCGTTACCACCCAAATGCAGGATCATGAAAAAAGTATATTCAGGCTATCGTTATCTACTGACACAGGTTGTGTGCACCGTTGTTTTTCTGCTGGCGCTGGCAGTGCCGGGCATGGGGCAGAGCAGTTTGCATATCTCCGAGCCCCTGACCCTTCGCAATGATTTTGGTTATGAACTCATCGGCCGTTTGCGGGACCGCATTTTGTTGTTTCGCGATAAATTTGACGAGTTTGAGATTCAGGCTTTTGACAATCAAATGCGCTTGTCCTGGAACCGGAAACTCGAAGACATAGACAAAAACGGCATTCAGATACTGGCTGTAATCGGCGGGCGCAACGATTTTTCAGTGGTCTACAAGCGCCGCAAGCGCGGCATGACAACCCTGCACGTGCACAAGTACGATCCGGGCGCCAACCTGATCGACAGCATGACGGTGAAAAATTACGGCGAACGGATGTTCTCTCCTCCGGCACTTGAAATTCTGCAAAGTGAAGACCGGACTTGCCTGGTGGCGATGAATACCGCCGAGCGGACGCGCATGGAATCCATTTGCTTCCGCCTCGATAAAATGCAGGTACTTTGGGATAAGGTCATTATGCTGAATGACAATTTTTTTGATTCCAACCTGCGCTCAATGACCCTGGGAAACAATGGCGACTTTTTCATGATCACCGAATTAAATAACCGCCGAAGCAAACTTGAAACGCATGAATACCAGGTACTTCAGGTGCGCGAAAGTGGCGACCAGACCTACAAGGTGCCCTTGCCTGATTTTCTGACTACCGATGTGCAATTTCGCTACGACAACCTGAATCGCCAACTCGTTGGGGCGGGTTTGTACGCCGATAAAAACCGCGACCGGGCCAACGGTGTATTTTTTGTTCGGGTAGTTCCGGGTAGTGGGGCGCCGTTTTTGCACTATGAAGAATTCAACGACAAGGTGATTTCCATTCTCCGGCGCAAAGATGTTTCCGATGACAACAAGGGCATTACGGATGCCAATATCCAGCAGTTGGTGCTCCGGCGCGATGGGGGCGTGATGGTGGTGATTGAGCGTTATCATGAAATTCAGCGGGGCAGCGGGGCTTCCCGGGGGTTCTGGCGCGACGGCATGCGCCTGGTGCTCGATTATTATTACGACGACCTGCTGCTGATGACCCTAAACCCCAATGGCGAATTGCACTGGACAACCGTTTTGCACAAAAAACAATATTCGCAGGACGATGAAGCAACTTTTTCTTCCTATTTCCTGATGCTGAAGGAGGAAAATATTCACTTCATGTTCAATGATGAAATCAAATACGAAAACACCTGCAGCGAGTATGTGGTAAATGCCCTGGGCGATTTTGACCGGAACAGCCTGATGAACACGTTTGGCCAGAGCCTGCGCCTGCGTTTTCGCGATGCGCTCCAGCTGAACTCCAGCGAATGCCTGGTACCTTCCGAGTTTCGAAATAAATTACGGTTGGTTCTCTTAAAAATTTGAAGATTTGCGCCCATGACTGATGTGAACACCCTTGGCGAATTCGGCCTGATCGACCACCTGACCAAATCATTCCCCGTTACCCAGCCCTCCACGGTGAAAGCCGTGGGCGACGACGCTGCCGTGGTTGATAACGGCAACTTTTGCACCCTCATCGCCACCGATATGTTGGTGGAAGGTATCCATTTCGACCTGGTTTACACCCCACTCAAGCACCTCGGCTACAAGGCCGTGGTAGTAAACCTGTCGGATATTTACGCCATGAACGGGCAACCGCGGCAGATTACGGTTTCCATTGCCATTTCCAGCAAATACTCGGTGGAAGCACTGGAAGACCTGTACGCCGGTATACGGGCCGCCTGCGACGCCTATGGCGTCGACCTGGTAGGCGGCGACACCACTTCCTCGCCGCAGGGCATGATTATCAGTATCACGGCGATCGGGCAGGGTGAAAAAGAGCGCCTGAGCTACCGCAGTGGCGCCCGTCCGGGCGACCTGATTTGCATAACCGGCGATCTTGGCGCGGCCTACCTTGGCTTGCAATTGCTTGAGCGTGAAAAACGCATCTGGCAGGAGCATCCCGATGTACAACCGAATCTGGAAGATCAGAAATATATTGTCGGGCGCCAACTCAAACCGGAGGCCCGGCGTGACATGATCGAAGCCTTCCGCAAAGCCGATCTGGTGCCGACGGCTATGATCGACATTTCGGATGGCCTGGCTTCCGAGTTGTTTCATATTTGTAAACAAAGCGGCGTTGGCGCAATCATCGAGGAAAGCGGTGTGCCCATTCATCCGGAGGCGCAAATGATGGCCCTGCAGTTTAAACTCGACCCGATTACCTGCGCGCTCAATGGTGGGGAAGACTACGAACTGCTATTCACCATCGACCCTAAGGATACTGATAAAGTGCGCTTTTTGCCCGACATCTATATTGCCGGCGAAATTCTGGAAGCGGATGCCGGGATCAAACTGAACACGAAGGGTGGAAAACTTCATGACTTGAAGGCGCAGGGCTGGAAACATTTTTAACCATTAATCAAATTCATGCAACTCGACTCTTTCGAAGTAACCGGCGGCAACCGCCTGCACGGTGAAATTCAACCCCAGGGTGCAAAAAACGAAGCCCTCCAGGTCATCAGTGCAGTACTCCTCACCGATGAACCCGTAACCATTTCCAACATCCCGGACATTATCGACGTCAACAAACTCATCGACCTGTTGCGCGGCCTTGGCGTATCTGTCGAACAACTTGGGCCCGACAGCTACCGTTTTTGCGCCGGAACGGTTGATATGAAATACCTGCAATCCGATGATTTTCTGAAAGACGCGCAGCGTTTGCGCGGGTCGGTCACGCTGGTCGGCCCCTTGCTGACCCGCTTTGGCCGGGCAACGCTACCCAAACCCGGGGGCGACAAAATCGGACGGCGGCGACTGGATACGCACTTCCACGGCTTTCAGCAATTGGGCGCCGAGTTTAAATACGACGACGAAAAGAACATCTACTACGTGCAGCAGCCCAAACAGGGTTTGCAAGGCACCTACATGCACCTCGATGAAATTTCAGTTACCGGAACAGCCAATGTCGTGATGGCCGCTGTTTTAGCCAAAGGCAAAACCACGATCTACAATGCCGCTTGCGAGCCATATGTGCAACAGCTGTGCCGCATGCTGGTTGCCATGGGCGCCCGTATTGACGGCGTCGGTTCCAACCTCCTGCATATCGAAGGGGTGGAACAACTCGGCGGGGCCGAGCACCGCTGCCTGCCCGACATGATTGAAGTGGGTAGTTTTATTGGCCTCGCAGCCATGACCCAATCGGCCATTACCATAAAAAATGCAGGCGTCGATCATTTGGGGATCATACCCAGCGTATTCGAGCGGCTGGGAATTCAGATCGACCGCCGTGGCGACGACCTGCACATACCGGCGCAGGAACATTACGAGATCAATACGTTCATAGACGGCTCTATCCTTACCATCTATGATGCGCCATGGCCGGGTTTTACGCCCGACCTGATGTCGATCGTGCTGGTGGTGGCTACCCAGGCACGGGGGAGTGTGCTCATTCATCAGAAGATGTTTGAAAGCCGCCTGTTCTTTGTCGACAAGCTGATCGATATGGGCGCCCAAATTATTCTTTGCGACCCGCACCGGGCCACGGTCATCGGGCTCGACCGGCGGTCCCAACTTCGCGGCATTGAAATGACCTCCCCCGATATCCGGGCCGGACAGGCACTGCTTATTGCGGCCCTTTCGGCCAAAGGTCAAAGTGTAATTCATAATGCCCACCAGATTGACCGGGGATACCAGTATATCGATCAGCGGCTGAATGCCCTGGGGGCACAGATCAGGCGGGTATAATATTTAGCGCTTAATTTTCGCGAAAGCTCCCTACCTTTGTTTCTTAATTTAACCCTGCGTTAAAACGAATTTGAAGTAATCCGCTTGATTTTCAGAGGAAATGAAGGTTTCGTTGAATTGGATTCGAGAATTTCTCGACCTAGATAAATCGCCCGAAGAAATCGCTGACATACTGACCTCATTGGGGCTTGAAGTGGAAGGATGGGATGTAGTAAAACCCTCGCCGGTAGACTTGGATAAGGTGTGCACGGGGCGGGTGCTCGAATGCGAACCTATTCCTGACACCGATCACCTCTCGGCAACCAAGGTAGATGTTGGCGATGGCGCCATCCGCTCCATTGTGTGCGGCGCGCCCAACGTGGCTGCCGGCCAACTGGTATTGGTGGCACTTCCCGGTACAAGTGTGTTGAGTAAAGACGGCCAACTGTTCGAAATTGGCGAGCGCAAAGTGCGTGGCGTACCCTCGCAGGGTATGATCTGCGCCGAAGATGAACTTGGCCTGGGGCAGGATCATTCCGGAATTCTCGTGCTTCCCGCCACCACACCGCTCGGGATTTCTGCGGCG
This sequence comes from uncultured Saprospiraceae bacterium, assembly GCA_964484205.1. Classification (GTDB taxonomy): domain Bacteria; phylum Bacteroidota; class Bacteroidia; order Chitinophagales; family Saprospiraceae; genus M3007. Next base: position 101,284 of record CAZAEZ010000010.1, read on the forward strand.
CAATATTTCAAGTTAAACACCGACGTCATTTTTGAAATCGGCCTGACACCCAACCGCGCCGACGCAACCAACCATCTGGGTGTTGCCCGCGATTTGCTGGCCTGGGTGCGACACAACGAAAACCCCAACGCTGAGCTTCGAAACCTCAGTCCGGAACGCCGCAATGGACAATCCGCAATCGGCAATCCGCAATCCGCAATTGAAGTGCGCGTGGAAAACCCCGATGCCTGCCACCGCTACACCGGCGTGCTGATTCGGGATGTAACGGTCCAGGAAAGCCCCGATTGGTTGAAAGAACGGTTGCTTGCCCTGGGGCAACGCCCGATCAACAACGTAGTGGATATCACCAACTACATCCGGCTCGAACGGGGGCAGCCGCTGCATGCGTTCGATGCCGACCAGATTCAAGGCGGGAAAATCGTGGTGAAAACCTTGCCCGAAGGTACTGTTTTCAAAAGCCTGGACGCCGTGGACCGGAAGCTTTCCGACCAGGATCTGATGATCTGCGACGGCGCTTCCAACCCAATGTGTATCGGCGGTGTATTTGGCGGCGCTACCAGTGGCGTTACGGAAGCAACCCGGCATGTATTTCTCGAAAGTGCCCGGTTTAACCCAACCTGGATCCGCCGTTCCATGTTGCGCCACAACCTGCGTACCGACGCTGCCTGGACCTTTGAAAAGGGGGTAGACCCCAATGGCTGCCTTCCCGCCTTGTACCGTGCTGCGGAATTGATTCTTGAACTTGCCGGCGGCTCGGTAGCTTCAGCGATTACGGATATCTACCCGGAACCGGTGGCGCCGGTCAGGGTCCCGGTGGAATACAGCCGCGTGCATGCGCTCATCGGCCAGGCCATACCGAAAGAAACCATTACCGGTATTCTGCAGGCACTGGAGATCAGCATTGAAAATGCCACGGAAAAAGGATTCACTGCGGTGGTCCCCACGAACAAGCCCGATGTGACTCGTGAAGCGGATGTCATTGAAGAAATCCTGCGGGTGTACGGGCTGGATAATGTACCAATGCCCGGAGTGATGCGCACCAGCATGGAAATTTCGCCTAAACCGAATCCGGATACTATCCGCAACATCGCTGCCGAATTTTTAGCTGCAAATGGCTTTCACGAATGTATGGGCCTTTCGCTTAGCAATTCGCAGTACTACACCGGTCCGGATGCCCTACAACCTGTTCCAAAGGAATCCCTGGTTTTCGTGCACAATACCGCCAATCAGGGGCTCGATTGTATGCGACCGACGCTGTTGTTTGGGGGGCTCGAAATTATCCTGCACAACCAAAACCGGCAAAACCCCAATCTGCGCCTGTTTGAATTTGGGAAAACCTATTCCGGGCCGCTTCCGGCAGCCACGGTGGCGCCTTCCGGGCCGCCAAACATTGTCGCAGAAAAACGGGAAGTTTACCGCCTGGCAGTATACCTGACCGGGGCGCATAGCCCGGAAAGCTGGCAGCCGACGCCAAAACCGTCGGTCGATTTTTATACCCTGAAAGCATTTATTCAAAACCTGCTAGCCCGGCTTGGGGTTTCAGGTTTTCAGGAAACGGTTGTACAGGAACATCCCTTTCAGATGGCGCTGCGCTACCATCGTGGTCCAAAGGACCTGGTAACATTTGGCCAGGTACAACCGGCAATCGTCAAAAAGATGGATATCAAGAGCCCGGTCTTTTTTGCCGATTTCAATTTCGACCACATTTTAGCTGCATTAGCCTCCGGCAAAATTCATTTCCGGGAATTAAATAAATTCCCTGTGGTGCGCCGCGATTTAGCCATGGTGCTTGATCGTGCGGTTACTTTTGCTGAGATTCAACAAGTAGCCAATAAAACAGCGAAGGCGCGGCTAAAAGAAATCAACCTGTTTGATGTTTTCGAAGATGAACAAAAAATTGGCGCCGGGAAAAAATCCTATGCGGTTAGTTTTTTGTTTGAAGACACTGAAAAAACATTGAAAGACAAGGAAATAGACGCCCTCATGCAGCAATTGCAGCAGGCATTTGAACAAAAATTAGATGCAAGTATTCGCAAATAATGTAGCCGCACCGGCTCTTTTCAAACGTGAAAGGAAATGGAGGCATTTGTGAATAATATTCTGGAAATACGTGTTTGACTGATCAGAAAACCTTTAAAACCAACGCTGGAAAACGCAGTGTATTGAATTGGAATGGTTTATGCTACTGTTTACGATTCTATATAAAAATGATCTGCGAAAAACCAGCGTATCAATTTTACGGCCGATTAAATTATGGCATACCAAGCACAATCAACTAATACGATTCAGGTCACCGTCCTGATAGCCGGGCGCCCCTATCTGCTCCATATCAATAAAACAGATGAGGCGTTGATGCACCGCCTGGCCAAAGCGATTAACGACAAAATAGCCGCTTTCCAAGACAGCCAACCGTCGCGTGACCTGCAAGATTGTTTCGCGCTTGCTTTGCTGACCTACGCCGTAGAATCGCACCGGGCTAATCAGGCTGCCGGCCTGATCCCAACCTTCTGATCCGTAGTTTCCGACGTATTTCCATTTTAGTCTGATCAGCAGTATTCCGGGTAGTTTGTCTGCCCGGGAATACGGGCTTTGTTTTTGAGTTTTAAGCGAATGACACATTCGCAAGCGATATATTTTATTTTTTAACGTCTAATGTTTAACCAACTATGGAGATCCTCACCGGTGTATTTATAGGCTTGGTTGTCGGTGGCATAATAACCTATATTATAGTTAGCCAGGCAGCCAAGAAGGCAAATTTGAAGGCCATTGAAGAAGGGAACAAGCAGGCCGATCTGGCCATCAAGGAAGCACGTCTGACCGCCCAGCGTATCACGGATGAAGCGGCTACCAAAGCGGATAAAATTGTCAGTAAGGCCGAATCGGAAAACGAACGGATCAAGCAGCAAAAAATCCAGGAAGCCAAGGAACGCTACGCCCAGATGCGCAGCCAGTTTGATACTGAAAAAGCGCAGCATCAGGTCAAACTGAAAGAAATGGAGGTGGATGTGATCGGCAAACAAAAAGACCTGCAGATCCAAATGGATGCCTTTCAGACCCGGGTCGACGAGCTCAACACGCGCAAGGCTGACCTGGAGAATAAAGAAGTTGAAATAAGCACCTTGCGCGAAAACCTGGACAAGCAGTTAAAAATTGTGCAGCGCAAAAAAGAAGAACTGGATGCAGCCAATGAAGAGCGGATCAAAGCGCTCGAAAAAATTGCCCAGCTGAACCAACAGGACGCCAAAGATCAACTCCTCGAAGCGGTGCGTGCCAAGAGTGAAAGCGAGGTGATGTCGATCGTCAAAGACGCCGTTACGCAGGCCAATTTGAATGCAAACAAAGAGGCGAAAAAAATTATCATCCAGACCATCCAGCGTATGGCTGCCGAGTTCACCATCGAAAATACGGTGTCGGTGTTCAACCTGGAAAATGACGACATGAAGGGCCAGATTATCGGGCGCGAAGGCCGCAACATCCGGGCGCTGGAGGCCGCAACCGGTGTGGAAATCATCGTCGACGATACACCGGAAGCCATCGTTATCTCTTCCTTCGACCCGATCCGCCGGGAGGTGGCGCGTTTGTCGCTGCAACGCCTGGTGGCCGATGGCCGTATTCACCCGGCCCGCATTGAAGAAGTGGTGGCCAAGGTGCGCAAACAACTCGAAGAGCAGATCATTGAAATCGGGGAACGTACGGTTATCGAATTGGATATCCACGGCCTCAACCCGGCGCTGGTCCGGATGGTTGGCCGGATGCGTTTCCGTTCGTCCTACGGCCAAAACCTGCTCAAACACTCCGTCGAAACAGCCGACCTGTGTTCCATCATGGCCGCCGAACTGGGACTCAATCCCAAGCAGATCAAAATGGCCAAACGGGCCGGGTTGCTGCACGACATCGGTAAAGTCGCCGAAGAAGAAACCGAACTGTCGCACGCTCTTGTTGGCATGAAACTTTGCGAGGAGTACAAGGAGCACCCGGTTATCTCAAACGCTGTTGGCGCCCACCACGATGAAATTGAGATGAATAATATCATCGCACCGATCGTTCAGGCCTGCGATGCCATTTCCGGTGCACGCCCCGGCGCGCGGCGCGAAATTCTGGAAAATTACCTCAAGCGCATCGGCGAACTCGAAGACCTGGCCATGAGCTACGAAGGCGTTGCAAAAGCATTTGCCATGCAAGCCGGCCGGGAACTCCGGGTGATCGTTGAGGCCGACAAAGTAAGCGACCAGTACGCCGACGACCTCTCCTTTATGATCTCTCAGAAAATTCAGGACGAGATGCAGTACCCCGGGCAAATCCGGGTGACGGTTATCCGCGAGAAGCGGGCCGTGGCTTTTGCGCGATAAAAGGTTCGCGGGTTTCTGGTTGGAAAGTTAGAGGGTTGTACACCATTTCGGATGTTGAAAACCCTCTAACTTTCCAACCAGAAACCCGCGAACCAACAACCTCTAACCTCATTCAAGTTTCCCAATTCGTATCCGTTCGTGGTATTCACTTTCCCCGACAAAATACCAGGCATTGCCCTGCCGAAGCAAGGTTTGCGGCAACAGCGACACGTTCGATCGCGCCGTATTGTCCACAACATAATCAACAGAAGTACCCCGGCTCCCGCATTCGGTGAGCATGAGTTTGGCATTGGGCCAATTACCCTGGTTCCACAACAGCCACCAGCCATTTTTTGTGTCGGGAACAGCGGCCAGGGAGGCAAAATTTTGCGGTTCACCGGTTTGAATGCGTTGATATTTTTCGACTTCCCGGACCGTGCTGATCCGAAATGTGCTATCCATCCGCAGCAGTGTGGCGGTTTCTATGCGGCCGGGGCTCATGTTAAAATGCTGCCGTTCAGCCAATATCCACGGCCGCCCATCGGCCGCCCAGCGCAACCAACGCAGCGACAAACCCGGTATGGCCTCCTTGTCAGCCGCCGCTTTTTTAGACAAATACACCCTGCGCAGGGAACCCGGAAAAGGGGCCTGTTTAATAATTGAACCCGCTTTTTTTTCAGGGTCAATAGTATAAACAAAATAGCCTTCCGCGTTGTCGTTACTTTCGTCGCTGTAAAATCCGGCGCAATAAAACCGCCCGTCGGGCCCTTCCGAAATTTCAAAAGAAGGCGTAAATTTTTTACCAAACTGAGGATAAAAATCAGCTGGTGCATTTTTTCCATCGTTTAGCAGCAAAACAGCATCCGAATAAGGTTCTGCCTGCACAGCCCATTCTGTACTCCGATAGAATGCCAGGCCATTGGCGCCGTAAACAGTCGGCGGCATTTCATACGGTTGACCCTGCATACGTGCGCCCGGATTAAATATCTGATAGTGCACCAGGACGGTTCCGCTGTTGCTGCAAAAAACCTGGCGCATGGCCCGTGTTCCGGATGCTTCAGGCAGGTTCGCGGAGCGTTGCCAAAGCACTTGTAAATTTTCATCCAATAATGCGATAGCAATTCGGGGCGTCTGCCCCCCGGTCATGTGGTACACACAGCTGCGGCGCGCGTCGGTTGAGCGGCTGAACCAGGTGTTGGTGAAAGCCGGCGACCGGTTGGATAAATCTGAAAAAAGAACCTGTGGCGCTGCCGACCATTTCCGGTTTTCGAGGTTTAGCCGTCGGGCAAAAAGCGATTGGGTACCGGTGCTGTTTGAGGCTTCGTAGACTACGAGCAGCACACTGTCGGTAGCCAGCGCAAAACGAAAATCCTTGCTGCCGTCTTCAAAGCCGGGCAAAGGCTCATCATGCAGGCGCTCCCCCCCGGGCGTCAATACCGTGAGTAGCGGCAGGGCTGGTGCTTTAACGCCCTCGGCATCGGTACGGCTGTCTTGCCAGCGCAGCAGATGGAAACCCCGGTCGCCCGCATTGAGCAGCATCAGGGTCCGCTGATCTTTGGCCGTCCGAACCTGTGGAAACCATTTTATTTTTGCCGGCTGGCTGTGCAACACCGTCGTGCACAGTAAAATCAATGCGGCTAAATTCAGACCTTGGGTTAAGCTGTTCATTCCCGAATGAGTTGATTGCGAATTCGGTTAAATTATATAGCCTTTTCTAAATCAAACTCCCGAATTGATTGAATGACCCTTGCAAGATGGCCAATTGTCATTATAAACAGGCAAATGCAGCCTAAGCAAGTGGAGCGTTCTTCCATTCGGATTCCACAGCGACATCGCCGGTAAGCAACCGGTGCGTAGGGCACTTGTCGGCTATAGCTACCAGGCGTTGCTGTTGTGCATCGTCGAGTTCGCCTTCGGCATGCAGGCGGCAGCTGATCCGGGTTTGCGCGGGCCGGGCGCCATAATCTACGGTCATTTCCAGTTCAACCGAAATTTTACCCACGGGCCAACCCTTCCGGTCGGCATACATGCGCGTGGTGATCAGTTTGCAAGCCGCCAGGGCGCCCAAAACGAGTTGGCTGGGTGTAGGGGCGCTACCCTGGCCGCCGTTTTCAACCGGTTCGTCGGCATGCCAGCTGTGCTGCCTGGTGCGCAGTGTAGCGCGGTAATGATCGAGGCCAATGGACCCGGTGAGTGTATAGGCCATTTTTGTGGATACAGGTTTACTTTTTAAAAATCAGCAGGGTTAAACCTGCGGTTTATCGGGGGCCGGGGCACTTGCATGATAATCGCGCTGAATACGCGCCGTATAATCGTCGAGCAGTTCAAGTACCCGGGCGCGTTTCGGTGAACGCACGATCAGGCCGATATGGTAGCTCATGTCGGTCATGCGCCAGGCAATTTCCGGATCGTCGAACTGGCTGGTATCTGGCCATTCCTGGCGCGTGAGGGAAACAACGATGCCGGCGTAATCCTTGCCTGTTTTAGGCAGGTTATATTTTTGTCCGCTGGCCACAGCATACTCGATACCGGCCCATTCCCGCCACAAATTTATGCCGCATGCGCATTCAACCATTTCAGCGATGTGCGCCCCGCCGACGCGGGAGGATGTTTCCAAAAAATAAAACTGACCGTCTTCGTGGCATTTAATAAATTCTGTGTGGCTGGCGCTGTACTGCATGCCAAATGCCTTCATGACCGCAGTATTCAGTTCCAGCAACATTTTTTCATCGGTATCGCCCTGCTCCATAATCGCACTTCGGAAAATACCGCCGGCGTGTGCGACATCGAAAGGCGGAGCCAAATATTGCGATGCCCGGGCAAAGATCACCTTGCCCTCGGCCGACAGCGCATCGACGTGGTACACATCGCCTGGTTTGAATTGCTCAACCAAATACTGGTGCCGCTCGCCGCCGAGTGTTTCAAGATGGGCCCAAAGTTCATCGGCATTAGCCACTTTTTTCATGCCGGTAGCCGAAGCTTGCCCGCGCGGTTTGACGATCCAGGGCGCCGGATAGTCTTGCGTAAATTGCCGGATATCGTCGTCGTTAAACAGGTCGGAAAACCCCGGTACCCGGATGGCCGACTCTTTTGCTTTGAGGCGCATGGCAAGTTTATCGCGGAAGTGCCGGTAGGTGGTTTGGCCCATGCCCGGGCTCCGGAAATGTTCGCGCAGATGCGCGGCTTTTTCCACATCAAAATCATCAAGCGCAACGATGCGGTCAATTTTAGTAGTCCGCATCAACCAGGCCATCCCGCTGATCACATCGTCCATGTTCCAGTGGTTTTGAGGCCCTTGTTCGATGTAGAAAATATCGTCGAGGGCTTCGCGCGCCCAGGGTTTGTTTTCCAGTTTTTTGGAGGTTACGAGGTATACCGTGGCGCCAGTGGCTTTCATTCCTCTCAGGAAATCATTGCCTTTGAAATAGCTGGAAATGCAAAGAAAAGCAGGCGGTCGCTTCATGGTGATGCTGTGTTATTGCGATGGTTTTGATTTGCTGTTTGCAGCACAAATATGCAGGTAAATAGGCATTAAACCGGCATAAAATCATACCCGCCAAAAAACGAAAAAGTTTTCAGATTGTGCCCATAGCACGGCTTATTTCCAGCAAGCAAAAAAAAATCGCCGGAGCGATTTTTAAATCTTCCGGCGATAAAAGCATTTAAAGAAATGGGAAATTTAAACAGGTAGGCAACAATATGTGCACTCAATCAGGCATGTTCTTGATTTTGATTTTTATGCGTTCTCGCAGAGCTTGAGGAGCTCTATGCCTGGCTAGTGAATGGTGCAGTAAAGATCGGAAGGAAGCTTCTTCGGGGTTGTGCTTTTCCTGGGGCACGGCGTCCGTTTCAGACGCTATGAAAAAAGGAAGATCGGCGAGGTCCTGCTGGACATTTTTTAGCCCTCTGGTTATGGCGCTTGCCACTTTATTGGGCGATTTGCGTGGATTTTTCATGCTACAAATTAGTTTACGCCAACGCACAGACAAGCAGGTTGCTGCCGGCCCCAACTTCCGGATAGCATACAGACAAATGCTATGGCCGGGCTTGGTTGCCAACCAAGGGACAGGCTATTCCACAGCACTTGTTTTTTATCAATAAAACTGTATGACATAACGGATGTGTTTGGACCGGGACGTTGGTTAAAACACGACAAACAACACACAATAAATTCCCGGGAAAAATCCCTTGCTGAATGAATAATCGATTGGTGCTGCATACGATTCATGTTAAACAACGGCCTGAAGTATGGTGCGGTGACTAGTGAAAACTGAATGTTCTTTTTGAGAGTGAAAACGAAAATAATGTTTGATAACCGATTGATTTTCCTGGTTTCATGGTGACATAGAAGAAGGGTTTACCACGGAGCAAAGCGCTTAGCCGGGTAAACCCTTATTTGGTCAGGTCAGGAGTGCCTTGGTGTCGCCGCCATTCACTTGATAGCCTTGCCCCTGTGCGTAGCCCCGGAGTTTTTCAGCCAGCATGGTGCGGGCCCGGTGCAGGCGCGAACGGACAGTGCCGATTGGAATGTCGGCAATCGCTGCGATCTCAACATAGCTGAAGTCCTCCACATCGAGCAGAATGACCAGGCGAAACTCCGGCGACAAGGCATTGATTGCCTTTGTCACCTCGTCGCCGATGAGGCGGCCACCCATTTCCTCGTGCAGCCCGGCATAGGCCGGAGTTGCGGGCTCGTCTTCGTTGTGGTACACCACGATGTCTTCGTAGTCTACTTTGCGCGGTTCGCGTACCGTCGAACGGTACTCATTGATAAACGCGTTGCGGCAAATCCGGAACAACCACGCCTTGGCATTGGTGTCGGGCTCATAGCGGTTGATAAACCGCCAGGCCTTCAGGAAGGTTTCCTGTGTAAGGTCTTCCGCGCGCGTCGTGTCGTTTGTCAGGCGAAGCGCAAACGTGTACACAGCATCCATGAGCGGGTAGAACTCCTGCTCAAAAACATGGTGGTAAGCTGCTTTTGTTCGTTCGTTTGCCATGATGGTAAAAGTTGCCATTTCAGGTGGTTTTGATTTTGGGTGAAGCTGCGCGCAATTCACCGTATAAAAAAAAGAAACCGGCACAGCGGGTACAAAAGTTCCCGGCTTTTTAAAAAAATGCAAAAAAAATCGTCGGCCTGAATCCCCAGGCCGACGATCATTTCTGTAATCGCCACAAAAACAGGGCGTTAGAACGACGTATTCGCCAGGTCAAACCGAAAATAAATATTCAGTCCGAAATTGGTCATGCGCGCCTGCCGCACGGTTTCGTTGGTCACGTCCAACTCGTAAAACAACTCGGCGCCCACGGCAGCCCGTTCGGCAGCGCCGAGCACGTGGCCGCAACCGACCTTCAACGCGAGCATGTTACCCGATTGTGCCCCGAGGGGTTTGGACGGGTTGTAAAACGTAGCCAGGTGGTCGCGGGCTTCCTTGCTGGTGCTGAACGTAATGGTTTCGGCCCCAAAGCCGGCGTCTTTGAACACGCGCTTGAAACCGGCATGCCCCGAAAAAAAGAAGTCCATATCGATCGGGTGGAAATCCTTGCCCAGACCCAGAGTCATCGCGAACATCATTTTTTGATAACTGGAGGGCGACGACATGTACTCCATGTTCAGAAATACCGGGAACAGTTTGTGGGCAAAGTACAGGTTCAGGCCATAGCGCGGTTGTAAGTAGGACGTGCGCAGGCCATAGTCCTGTTCAAAATCGGGCCACTCATAGGGGTCGGGGTCGTGGCTGATCTTGACCAGTTCGTAAACCTCTACCAAGTTCGTGGAATTAAAATGGGTATTGTGATACAGCTTGGAACCTCCAAAATTAAGCCCCAGCCGGACAAACAGGTTTTCCCTTTTTTGGGCCGTAGCCGAGAGTGTCAGGAGTAAAACGGCAATTAGCGTACAGGTTTTTTTCATCATAGCGTTTTTGATAATGACAGAATACAGACTCACCTAACCGAAGGATCAGGTGTGGCGGTAAAAACAATACGATTACGAGGGATTACTCGCATGTAGCAAAAATCATACCGGGGAGGCCGGTGTATTCACACGCGATGTGCTTTCCATGCGGGTTTGCGGAAACAGGGCGCTAAAGTACAGTCTTTCTCATAATCAGCTGATTATTAAGTGTTAATTCTTGCTGCCACAAATCTATACTAAATGGTGTAGCGCACATACTTAATGGCCTTCCCCGCTGCCAGGTGCATGGCTTCATACCGTGTTTGAATCGCCAGTTCCGGAAATGCAAGCGCCGCCGCGTAGATGTCGGCATTGGCGTATATCAGCCGGCACCGCGGATCGGCAGCAATGGTATCGAGGGTAAACCGGTAAAACCCGGGATCGTCGTGTTTCAAATGCACCAACCCACCCGGCTGCAGAACCCGGCGGTATTTTTCCAGAAAAAAAGCGGAGGTAAGGCGTTTGTTTGACTTGCTGTTGCGCGGAAAGGGATCCGGGAACGTGATCCAGATTTCAGCGACCTCCCCGGGCGCAAAAAAATGTTCGATAATCTCAATCCGGGTACGCAAAAAAGCCACGTTCGGGAGCTGTTCGTCCAGCGCCATCTTGGCCCCCTTCCAAATGCGGTTGCCTTTCAGGTCGATGCCGATAAAATTGCGATCCGGATATTGCCGGGCCAGATTCACCGTGTATTCGCCGGCTCCGCAAGCCAGTTCCAGGGTGATTGGCTGCTCGTTTTTAAAATAATCCTCCCGCCAACGGCCCCGCAAATCGACCGGCTCCATACCCGTGCCAACCAGCTCAGGTTTGCGCACGTCGTAGCACTCGTAAACATTCGGAAAGGAAAGAATGTCGGCGAACTTGCTGAGTTTGTTCTTGCGACTCATTGTTTTAATCGTCCGGTCAGATCCAGTATCCCGGCCGCTACTTTTACGGCTTCACGGGTATATTCGCGGTAGTCGATCGCCCCGATGCGCTTTTCCCGTTCCAGCCCCGCAAGGTTGCGCTTCAACACGCGCACTTCATCTTGCTGGCTTTCCGACGCGTTGGCCAGCAACAGATCAAGGGCATCGCTGAGGCGGTTACCTTCCACAAGTTGGCGGATTTCCCGGATGATCGCTTCCATAATTCAGGGCAAAGTTACGGTGGCTTTTACACTCGGAACGAAAAACGGCGGCAACTCCTCGTGGCCAATTATTGCAATCGACGGGAAATAGGGCCGCAATGCAGCCTGCACGGCATGGCGCAAGCCGCTGGGCACGAGAAATACCGGGCGCGGGAGATCAACGGCTGTCTGTTCAAATATCTGCCGAAGCAGCTGATAAAATGTGCTGCCCGGCCGGGGCATTTCCCGTCCAAAAAAGCCTTCCCGCAAATCGCGCAGCACCGCCGGGTCGAAGGTATAGCAGGGCATAACGCCGCCTTTCAAATGCGGGTATACAACCGGGTACTTCAGGTTGGCGCGCACCTGCCCGGCCAGTTGCTGTGTATTGGCTGGAGCGGCCTCGGCGCCAGGCGGCACCACCACCACCCGGCTCACCGGCGGGAAATAAGGTAAAAACAAACTATCGTCTACTGCCGCCGGGCCGTCGATGCGCAACAGCACGTCGAGTACTTCCGTCAGGTTCCGGATGTTCACGCGTTCGCTGAGCAATTGCCGGAGTATTGCACACAATTGGTGCGTCGGGCATTGCTCACGGATCATGACGATAAGCGCGCGGTTACTTTCTTCAAAACTATCCAATTGCGCCTCCAGCAAACCTGTGTTGATAAACCAACCCGCACATTGGCGCACCCGGGAGTCGAGCCAGTGCATGATGTCCGTCACAGGGTCCGGATGGTTTTCCGGGTCGGGCTGCACGGGTAACATCAGATCGTTGAGCTGCAACCGGAAATGACCGGGCGAAAGCCGCTCGTCGGTTTCGAGTACAATTTGCGGCAGGATCACGCCAAGGCTTTCGTAAACCCCTTGGTAAAAATCTGAAAACCGACTTTCCAGATTTTCAACGGCCGGGTGTACAACCACCCGAAGCCGCAACATTTCCAGTTCGCCGATCAATTCCTCAAACGCCGTTTCTACCGCCTGGCCGGGTGTCCATTTTTCAAAACAAGCAGCCAGACGTGTCAGGCTGAACCCGTTTTGGAGCAACAATTCCGCCATAGTACGCCAGTCGGCTTCCGGTGCGGTATTCCAGGGCATGTGGGATCGTCGGCCGGCCAGGCAGTGCGCACGCAAGCTGCGCAATTGCTCGCTGTCGATCAGGCTGGTCCGGTTGAAAAAAATGGCCTCCAGGATACGAAAAGCAAGATCAGCCGGGGCATTGCCGGCATTGACCATCGGAACGGGTACTTGCCGCCCGCCCATTTTCAGCGAAAAATCGAACAGGTCGGCGGGCTCGGTGCTTAACTGCACGCTGAGTTGCGGTTGGGCAGGTAAGCCCAGCGCCGGCCACCAATCGGTAAGCCCGGCTTCTACCGCCGCCAACACCGTCGCCGTATCCGGAACAGCTGTGCCCGGTACGGGAAAAAGGGTGGCGGTTATGTCGAAACGGACTGGCATATCTTCAGTTATTGGTCTTTTTCGGGTGAAATGTTCGACCGGAAATCCGCATAGGTTTGCGTAAACAAAGCATCATCGCCGGCGTCGATAACCAGGGGGGCCAAAAAACGCTCCGAAGCGCCGGCGGGCAATTCCGCTGTTTTTAACACCGGAATTTGCGGCAAGGCCGCCAGCACGCTGCGCAGGTAAGGCCGCAGCTGCTCCTGGCGGGTAACCAGGGCGATTTGCAGCCCATCATGCTCCTGGGTTTTACGGACAATAGCGCCCATAAAACTGCGGATAAAATCCAGCGGCAGCGCCAGTGCCCGGGCGTTTCCTTTCCCGGTCAGGAAATCGGTCATGTGTTGTTCTTCCCGCTCCCCCAGGCCAATGTAACGGTATTCGGATTGCAGGCCGGGCAGCGTAGCCCGCACTTTTTCCCAAAGCCTTATTTGCTCAACAGCCACAGCTACCGGATGCCGGCTGCCTTCCAATTGGCGGTATTGCCGGTGCAGATCGGGCAGGGGGGGCAGGGGCGTTTGCTCGGCCAGCAGGGCCATCACCAGCCGGGTAAAATGCACCAGCTCGGCATTGGGCAGCAAGGGCACTTCTTTGTCTACATCCCAGTAATTAACAAACAGGTCGAGACAATAATTGGTGACAAAATGCTCCAACTGTTCCAGTACATCGGCCATTCCGGGCGTTTCGTTTTCGGCCAGGGGCAGGCGGTCGAGCCAAACCGGCGTTTCGTACAGCCGGAACTGGTACACCCCGTCGCCGTCGGTAATGTCGCGGTACCGAACGCCGGGAAGGGTGATGGCATACCGCTCCCGGACGCGGTTGCGCAGGGCGTCGGTGAGGGCCAGCATTTCCGGTTGCAGGGAAATGAAATCGGTGGTGATCTGGCTCAACAGGGGTTGGCCAACTTCCACATGCAACTGGTACAGGGTCGGCAAATTAGCCAGTTGCGGATTGTGCCGCACCAAGGCGAGCTGCCGCCGTTTTTTGACAATGGATGTATCCTGCGGCGCGAGCCCGGCCGCAGTGTCCAGTGCTTTTATGGCCTGCGCATAAGTGGTTTCATCCGGATTTGCCCGGTACAGTTTTTCCAGGCAGTCGAACTGGTTGGTATAATACACCGGTTCCAACGGTTCAAAACCGGCTGCTTTTTGGTAAAACGGCAGGGCCTCGGCATATTTTTCAAGATAATAATTGACGTGGCCCTGGCGGTTGGCAATGCCTGCAGCTATGTCGGACGGAATGCCCTTGCGCGCTTTGGCGGTGCGTTCCAGCAGCTCAATTGCCTTTTCCGGTTGGGGGGGCTCGGTATTTTTATACAGATTTTGGGCGTATTCGTATAGTTCGGCCAGGGCGCCGGAATCGTCGAAGTAGTCGAGTGCCCAGGCCTGGAGCAGGGCGTTTTCCGCGTCGCCGGGGCGATCCAAATGGCGCAGGCAGCGGCCGGTCATCACCAGGATGAAGCGTTCCCAGGTGGGGATGATTTCCTGCATTCGCTGGTAGGCCTGGAGCGCGGACTCCCAGTTTTCCAGCGCTTCGTTGGCCCGGGCAATGGCCAGGCAACACTCCCAGGCGTCGGGGGCTTTTTTTTGCGCAGCATCAAAATCACCGAGGGCTTTTTCCGCCTGCTTTTGATAATCCAGGTAAAAATAGCCGCGGTTCAGGAGCGCCACGATGCCTTCAGGGTATTGCTCCATCGCCGTACGGTGGCAGGCCTCCGCTTTTTGAAAATAATCTTCGCCCTGCAACTGGTAAATACCACCCAGATCGGTGCGCGTCAGGAAATTGGTGTGCGGGTCGAGCTGCTCCACGGTTTCCATCAGCGCGGTCAGCTCATTTTCTTTTTTGGCAAACAATTCTTCTTTGCCAAACAGGTCGATCAGGCGCGTGTAGCACTGCCCGTAGCCGGGCCGCTTTCGACTGGCCATGCGGTACAGGTTTTCCGCCTCGGCCAACTGCCCTTTTTCAACCAGCACGTCGGCTTTTTGGATGGTGGAGGCAATATGATCGGGATCGAGCGCCAGGGCTTCTTCGGCCAGGGCCAGGGCCCGATCAACATCTTTCTCCCGGTTCGGTCCTTTCAGGTAATATTCGATCAGGCCGTGCAGGCCCAGCGGTTTGCCTTCGAGCAGGCTTTGGGCTTTTTCAAACAGCGCCCTGGCTACTTCGTATTTGTATTGAAAATACAAGTCGATCTGGCCGCAAACGTAGTGGTGGTAGCCGCGCTGTTCCTGCGGCAGCGTTTCATCGTCGGCCAGCTGTTCAAACACCGGACGGGTTTCCACCCACCGGCGGTCGAGAAACAAGTGGATGAACTGCCGGTACCGGTCCAGTTTTTTTCCAAATTTCCGGTCGAGTTCGGGCGCTGCGCAAAGTGCCTGCAGTGCCTGCAAACGCCAGTGAAAACTCGCCTCCGAAAAGGCTGCCAACCAGTTTTGCCAGGCATCCCCCGCGCCGGCTTGAAAAATTCGCTCCGCGAAAATGCCGGGCAAAGCGTCGTAAAATGCCTGCCGGAGCAATTGAAGGTCCTGCGCCTTGTCGCCCGATTGAAGGCTTTCGCCGATGAGATCATCCAGGCGGTCCCATTGTTTGTACAGGTCAGGCTCGGTGGCCAACAGGTTTTTTACCCGGTTCATTTGTCCGGCAAAGGCATACATGTCGCGCCCTGCCAGCGCGGCCCGGCGGTATGCTTCTGCAACTATGGGATCAAATGAGGGCATTGTTTAAAACGGGTTTTGCAATTCATCCGGACAAATCGATCCGGTCTTTATGTTTGGGTTGTGTTGGCGTATCGGAGGCCCGCCCGGCGTCTGTTTTTTTGCGGATCAGGGCAGGCAAATTGTTGGTGTCGAAATATTCAAGAATCCGGAAGCCAAGGTTTTTGTACAGCCGCGAGCGTTCCCGGATATCAATTTCGGCTGTTCGGTAGGCTTCGTTGGTCCGGTTAAATTCGGCCAGCAGGTTGCTCACCTCGTTCAGGTACATGGAAGCGGTTGCCATGTCGGCTTCCGGCGAGCGGTTGATGGCGCTCAGGATTTCCTTCAGCCGGTTGAGCGCCACGTCGAGTTCGTTTTGTTCCACATGGCGGCGGATTTCCCGGCCGTACCACTCCAGTTTTTCGCCGAGGTTCATCTTTTGGAGTTGGGCGGCATCGGTGTCGGCTTGTTGTTCGGCGGGCACATCGCTCAGCAGGCTGTAGTGCAGCTTGCCGGCAGGGTCGAGGCCGACGTACAGCGTCGGGCTCCCGAAGGCATTGGCCTCGGTAATGTTGCCGAAGTTGCGCACCAGTTTGACCCGGCTTTCCCGCACGGCGGCGGGCACGCTTTGCCGGTTTAGCAGTTGCCGGTACAGTTCGCGAACGAAGGCCATGGCCCCCTGCTCGCTCATGGGGTGCTGGAAGCTGAGCAGGTAGGGGATTTGCTTTTGCGTGAGGTCCATCAGCAGTCCGCTTCGCGAAATGGGGCAGCGGTGCAATTGCACCCCCTCGGGTGTTTGCAGGATGAACAACGCCGGCGGATCAGCGGCAAAACAATTGGCAAAAGCCTGATAGGGCACGTAGTCGACCTCCTGGCCGTCTTTCGGGCAGGCGACCACCTCTTCGTCGCGTTCGTCGGTGGTCACGTGGCCGATAAAATGGACGATGTCCGGTTTGAAATCGGCATTGTCGCGCTCGCGGATGGGGTCGTTGTCGGCTTCCAGCATTTTTTCCTGAAAACGCTCCAGGAAACTGCCGAACTCCACAGCCCGTCGCTGGAGCTGAATTTGCTGCACCTCGGCCTGCCGCGGCTGGTAGAGCACGCGCACCTGCACGGGGTGATCTTGCCCGGCGGCGTAGATCAGGTTTTCGTAAACCCGCAGGATACGGAAAATGTACGATTCGCGGTAGTTGACAAAGGCGCCGTCCGACTTGCGCAATGCATCGGGTTCGGGCTCGCTGACGATAAGCAGAATACCCAGCGACTCCCCTTTTTTCACCAGTACTGGCGCTGCGGCCGGCTTTGGCAAAGCAATGGTGCGCAAAAAATCGGCGCCGGGGGTATCGTTTGTGGCCAGGTCCAGATTTTGGTAGCTGAGAAATTCCCAGGGCAGTTCGGCCAGTTCGGTATAGGGTGGTTGTTGGGAAAAATTGAACGTGAAACAGGCATGCCCGCCGGCCTCGGCGCCCACGCGTTTCCAGTATTTTTCAAAAAGTTGTTGCACCGCTTCGGCTTTGGCGCCATCCGGGGCAGTCATGTTGAGCAGGCTGGCCTGAATGCCGCCGATCTTGCGGATAAATTCCCGGTCGGGGTGGTAGGCGTTGCGGCGGCCGCCGCGGGTCATCAGGCGGTGCAACACGTTGAGCGCGCTGAAGAGGTTGTCTTCAAAATTCAGCGGCGACCGGCCTTCTTCGAGCACGGCGCCGTCCGGGCCGGCTACCTGGAGCCGGACGGATTTGTCGGCGATATGGAAATGAAAGTAGTGCAGTTTGATTGTAGCGCGAACTTTTAGTTCGCGTTCACCTGTGGTCAAAAGTAGGAGAAATTTGGAGGTTTTCTGGCAAATATGCATTGAACTGCAACCTATGCAACGCTTTTTTCCAAATCTGGGTTTTAAAAAATTCAATTTTGCCCGGAGGGCTATCAACTCCCTTTTCCAAACTATTTTTGGTAAATCGCATCACCTTTTTTAAATGAAAAAACCGCTATTCAAGTACGACACCCGGTTTCCCAAGCATGAATTGCGTCTGTTCGAGGACTTGATCGGGAAATCCATTTCCAGTTTCAATCTGGAACATGCTTCTATTTTGCTGGCGCCTCGTATTGAAGTGAGCAATCAGGGAAGCTGCACCATATATTTTTACGATTCCTTGAATGGGCCTTATGCCAAGTTGGAATTGCAATCGCTGTTCAAGGAAACACCGCCGGTGGTCGATAGCGGCGGGATCGCTGTCAAAAAGACCAGCGTAAGCCGAATTCCAACCCGCACCATGTTCGATTTAGGCTTGAAATATCCGGCCCAGCCCGGCGTAACTATACACCAGGTGGATCAGACGCCGGTGCGCGCCTTCCGGTTTTACGGGAGCTGCGAACGCCGCGCTTTGCAGGAAATCGACCCCGATATAGACCTGGAATACATGGCGCAGCTGGGTTATGACAGGTTTCCGGAACTCGAAGTTGACACGATCGAATTTTTGGTGATCGAACATGAAAGTAATAAGCGCACGGTGGTCAGTACCTGTAGCGGTGGCTTTTGGTATAACTTCCTGACTGAGGGGCCTGAAGACAACCAATTGCTGTACGACTCGTACATGAAAGTGAATGGTTATGAGAAAAACATTGTGTTGCAGCATGAAATTCGATAGCGGGCTTGCGTATTGATTCCCCTACCTTCGCCCCCGAAAAAAAACCGCCCGGCGCAACACATGAACTTCCTCACGCTAGAAAACGTCACCAAGTCATACGGCGAAAAAACCCTGTTCCAGGGCATCAGCCTGCACATCGACAAGGGGCAAAAGATCGGCCTGATCGCCAAAAACGGCACCGGCAAAACCACGCTCATGCGCGTGATCGCCGGCCGGGAAAGCTCCGAAGGCGAGTCGGCCAAAGTGACGCTGCGCAAGGATATCCGCATCGGCTGGCTCGATCAGGACCCCGACTTTTACCCCGACCAGGATGTGCTCGGCGCTGTGCTCGACGACAGCATCCCGCTCGTGCGCCTGGTGCGCCGCTACGAACACGCCCTGGCGCACCCGGAGAATACTGCGGAGTTGCAGGAGGCCATCACGGCCATGGACGAACACCAGGCCTGGTCGTTCGAATCGAAGGTGAAGGAACTGCTTTTCCGCTTCGGCATGCACAACCTGGAGCAGCAAGTGCGTTCGCTTTCGGGTGGGCAGGTCAAGCGCCTGGCCCTGGTGAAAGTGCTGCTCGACGAACCCGATTTTCTCATCCTCGACGAGCCGACCAACCACCTCGATGTCGAAATGATCGAGTGGCTGGAGGAATACCTTCAGCAGCCGGGCATCACCCTGTTCATGGTGACGCACGACCGGTATTTTCTGGAAAATGTTTGCGACAGCATCATCGAACTCGACGGCGGCCAACTCTACCGTTACAAGGGCAGCTACTCCGACTACCTGGAGAAAAAAGCCACGCGCGAAGAAGTGGAAAGCACCACCTACGAGCGCCAGAACAAATTGCTGAAACGCGAACTCGAGTGGGTGCGCCGAAGCCCTGCCGCCCGCACCTCCAAGTCGAAAGCCCGGGTCGATTCGTACTACAACCGCAAGGAAACGAACGAAGCCCTGAAAGTCAAAAAAGAAGAACTATCCATCCAGATCAAGGAAAACTGGCTGGGCAGCAAAATTGTGGAATGCCACAACATCGGCAAGCGCTACGGCGACAAGGTGCTGATCGAAAATTTTTCCTACAAATTCAAACGCAAGGAACGCGTCGGCATCGTGGGTCCCAACGGCGCGGGCAAATCCACCTTCCTCGAACTGATCACCCAAGGTCTGGAACCCGACACCGGCAAGGTGGTCGTGGGCGACACCATCGTTTTCGGCTTTTACCGGCAGGAGGGCATTCAACTCAACCAGGACAAACGCGTGATCGATGCCGTGCGCGACATCGCCGACGTTATCCCCCTCGAAAAAGGCAAGGAACTCACCGCCGCCCAGCTGCTCGAGCGCTTCCTCTTCAGCCGCTCCCAGCAGCAGGTATACGTCAGCCAACTTTCCGGCGGCGAACGGCGGCGCCTCTACCTGCTCACGGTGATCATGCGCAACCCCAACTTCCTGATCCTCGACGAGCCGACCAACGACCTCGACGTGCTCACCCTGCAGGTGCTGGAAGATTTTCTGGAAGATTTTCCCGGCTGCGTGGTGATCGTGACGCACGACCGCTATTTTATGGACCGCCTGGTCGACCATCTTTTCGTGTTCGAGGGCCACGGGAAAATCAAGGATTTCAACGGCACCTACGTCGAATACCGCTTGCAAAAACGCGCCGCGGAGCAGCAGTCCCGCGCCGAACAAAAAGCGGAAAGCAAGCCGGATACGCCGCAAACTTCAACGCCCACAGCCGGCCTTACCAATACCGAGCGTAATGAAATGAAGCGCCTGGAAAAAGACATCGCCCGCCTGGAAGGCCGCAAGGCTGAGATTATGGCCCGCTTCAATGCGCCGGACCTGGACGCCGGCGAAGCCACCAAACTTTCCACGGAGCTGGGCGACGTGCAAAATCAGCTCGACGAAAAGGAAATGCGCTGGCTGGAACTGGCGGAACGGGGATGAAGAAACTCGTCCTACGGCTTCAAGCCGTAGGACGAGTAAGGCCACTCCGTGTGCTCCGTGCCTCCGTGGTAAAAGAAATTCAGGTTCAAATTACGGCAGCAGCACCTGATCGATCACGTGTACCACGCCATTGAGCGCAAGCAGGTCGGTGAGTACGATGTTCGAACCCATGGCGTTGCCGTCCCCTTTCACCATGGCGCCGCTGGCCAGGGAAATGTTGAGCGATTTGCCCGACAGCAGTGTCGGCACCGTGATGTTGTTCCGCAGATCAGCGGAAAAAACGCGACCGCCCACTACGTGGTAGCGCAGTACATTACGCAGGGTGTTGATCGTTGCCGGATCGGTGATGCTTTTGATGTTATCGGCATTGTTCAACGGAGCCGGCAGCGCGGCAAAGGCCGCATCCGTCGGGGCAAAAACGGTGGCATTGGTGGTCGGGCTCATGAACACATTGGCCAGGCCGGTTTTTTTCAGCGCGGCGGTGAGCGCCGTGAAATTATTTTTCAGCGCGATTTGCGTGACGTCCTGCGTCGGGAAAAACAGCACCTTGTCGATGACATGGATTACCCCGTTGTCGGCGAGCACGTCAGCAGCGATTACCTTGGTATTCCCATTGATAAAAACCCCGCCGGCCACATCGCGGCCCACGTAAAGCATATTGCTGTTGGGCGTAGCGGCAGTTTTGAACGTTTTATACGAGCCGTTTGCCAGCTGCGCAGCCGTACGCGCGCCGGGCGCTACGTGGTAGCGGAGAATCTGGCCCAGGGTTTTGATTTGACCCGGGTCGGAAATGTTACTGATATTCTGTGCGTTGTTGAACGGCGCCGGCAGCGCAGCAAAGGCGGCATTGTTTGGCGCAAAAACCGTGGCGTTCAAATTGTCGCGGCTCAGAAATTCCGCCAGGTCAGCCTTGAGCACGGCAGCAACGAGCGTGCTGAAATCCGGATTTGAAACAGCAATGTCTACAATTGTTCCGCTGGAACGGCTGGAAGCAACGCCATTGGTGGAAGATACTGCCGGCCCCTCGACGAGGGCGTCTTTTTGACAAGCTGTGAACCCCAAAACAAGGGTGAACAGAAGCAGGTAAAGCACATTTGTGCGTTTAGTAAAGGACGAGTGTTGCATGGTAAGGACGTTTTTGGATTGTTTTGTTTAATTAAATCTGTTTTGAAAAATAGATTGGTTAAACAAAACGGAGGCGTCACAGTTTATTCCCGCCAATTGATTTTGGCCGAAATGCCAGTGCATGGCAATTCAGCGGATTTCTTTAAACCTTTAACCATGAAACAGTTGTTACAGGTGGTTTTCATGTTGCTTGGCCTTTCGTTGGTTGCCCAGGATGTGCGCAGGGAAAATTTTCCGGCAATCGACGCCCGGGCAGCCGGAATCAAACTCAAGGATCAAAACCTCATTGAATTGACCGATTCCCTACTGGCCCCTTACACGACCGACCAGGAAAAAGCGCGCGCCATTTTTGCCTGGCTGGGCACACACATTGCCTACGATTGCGGTAAAGAAAACAACCTCGACCGGGAACCTGAAACAGCAGTGTACCCGCTCTACTACACCCAACAACAAGTCGAGAATATTCTGAAAACCCGCCGCACCCGCTGCGACGGCTATGCGCTGATGTTCAAACTGATGTGCAACCTGGGTGGTATCTACTGCTCCCGCCTGGAAGGCTATGCCCGGTTTACTGCGGAAAAAGTTGACCCCGCCACAGTGCGTCCCAACCACGCCTGGAATGCCGTCCTGCTCGACGGCAACTGGTGCGAGATCGACGTCACGGCCGGCGCCGGCAAGTGTGCAGGCAGCCGCTTTCACCGGCAGCTGGACGATGCCCACTTTTGCATGTCGGCAAAACTCCTGGAGCAGGCGTATATCCTCATCGAAGACAAACGCCAGTCGCAGTACCAGGGAAGGGTGATCTTGAAGTTTTGAAGATTTCACCACGGAGACAGGGAGGCCACGGAGAATTTAAACTCCGTGGCCTCCCTGTCTCCGTGGTGAAAAAAACTCAGCGCAGCGCCTCAGCCCGCCGCTCGGCCATGCGTTCCTTCATCATGCGCCAGCTGGGGCCCATCAGGCGGTTCATACTTTTGTCCACCACGTAGTGCCGGGCAATATTCGCCAGCCCCCGCATGCGCGCCGGAATGGAGTCGAACGAACGCAGGCTGATCGAGTAGCCGCCGTCGGTGTATTCGATGTAGTGCCAATAGCCGGAGGGCATAAACAGCGATTCGCCCGGTTGCAGCAGCACTTCGTAGCCGCAGGCATTTGCCAGCGCCGGAAACTTGGCATAATCCGGGTTGTTCAGGTCGACATAACTGGCCACGGTGAACGGATGCTGGTACAGGTTCCGGCTTTGATCGTGCGGGAAAAGGATCACCCGTTTGCGGCCGTGAATTTGATTGAGAAAAACATGGCTCATGTCGATGTCGTAGTGCAGGGCGACATGCGAACCCTGACCGCCAAAAAACATGAAGGGCAGTTCGTCGATAAACCCGTTCATGATGGTCGGAATGCGAAAATCGCGGCGCAATTCAGGTGCTGCGCGAAAAATATTCCACAGGAAAATGCGCAGGTCGCTTGGGCCGGCTTCAAGAATTTCGAGGTATTCGGCAAAGGAAATGACCATGTCGGGCGTCATGTAGCCCTTGCCGGGTTTGGAGTAGTTGTTTGAAACAACCGGCACCCGGAGGTGGCCGTATCGTTGTTTAAAATGCGCAGTGGTCCAGCGCTGGCGGGCGGGCCAATGTTGCGTGAGGTCCGTAAAAACAACCGGACGCATAGGGTACAGGTACTCCTGGGCAAATGTTTCGCGCGACAGTCCGCTGCGGCGATTGACGGGTTTAAGTTCCAACATAATGCAACGGCATTTTGTGAAAAAAAGAGCACACGAAAAATTCTGGTCTGGATTTCCAGCCTGCAAAAGTACACAGGAAACTTATTTTGAAAAACAGGGCCGGCCATTTGACAAAAAACGGCTTTGCAGGTTGCAGAAAACGGGCACATTGTTGGGAACTTCCGGTTGTTGTCTAACTTTGTGGCACCGGGAACGCCCTTGCCTTCATTACCCCGGCTTATTTCCATTTATGGCTGATATTTCCAAACTTTCTGAATTTTGCGCACAGGTCCGCCGCGACATTTTGCGCATGGTACATGCCGTGCAAAGCGGCCACCCCGGCGCCTCGCTGGGCTGCACCGAATTTTTTGTGGCCCTGTACGGCGCCGTTATGAAACACTCGCCCAAACCCTTCCGGATGGAAGGCAAAAACCAGGACTTGTTTTTTCTGTCCAACGGCCATATTTCCCCGGTCTGGTACAGCGTGCTTTCCCGGAGCGGCTACTTTCCGGTGGCCGAGCTGGCTACTTTTCGAAAAATCAACTCCCGCCTGCAAGGGCACCCGGCCACGCACGAGGGCCTGCCCGGTATTCGGGTGGCCTCCGGCTCGCTGGGGCAGGGCATGTCGGTAGCCATCGGCGCCGCACTCTCCAAACGCCTCAACGGCGACAAACGCTGGGTGTTTTGCCTGACCGGCGACGGGGAGTTGCAGGAAGGGCAATGTTGGGAAGCCATGCTTTTCGCTGCCCATCACAAGGTGGACAACCTGGTGGTGACGGTCGACTGGAACGGCCAGCAGATCGACGGCGCCAACGACGACGTGATCAGCCTGGGCAACCTGCCGGCCAAGTGGAAAGCCTTCGGCTGGGATGTGCTGATTTTGGAAGAAGGCAACAACCTGGAAAAAGTGATCGCCATGCTCCGCCGCGCCAAACGCCGTACCGGCAAGGGCAAACCGGTGGTTATCCTGATGAAAACCGAAATGGGCTATGGCGTCGATTTTATGCAGGGTACACACGATTGGCACGGCAAAGCGCCCAACGACGAACAGTTCGCAAAAGCGATGACGCAATTGCCGGAAACTGAGTTGGGAGATTATTGAATTGCGGAGTGCGGATTACGGAGTGCGGATTGATTCAACTTTTTAGGGGTTGGCTATTTCCTACAAACTTGACCTAATGACCCCAATGACTGATAATGACTTCTAATGCCCCCCAATGACTCAAAAAATTGACCAACCCGCCTACGCCAAGGCTACGGCGGGTAAAAAAAAAAGCAAAAAATGAAACTATCCGATATCGTCAGCACCGGCAAAAAGGCAACCCGCGAGGGCTTCGGCGCCGGATTTCTTGAAATTGGCCGTCAGAACCCGGAAGTTGTCGGGCTCACTGCCGACCTCATGGGCTCGCTGCAAATGCAGCATTTTTACAAAGAATTCCCGGAGCGTTTTTTCCAGTGCGGTATCTCGGAAGCCAACATGATGGGGGTGGCTGCCGGGTTGGCTACGGGCGGTAAAATTCCGTACACCGGCACCTTCGCCAATTTCAGCACCGGCCGCGTGTACGACCAGATCCGCCAGAGCATTGCCTACTCGCACAAAAACGTGAAAATTTGCGCCTCTCACGCCGGCGTGACCCTTGGTGAAGACGGCGCCACCCACCAAATCCTCGAAGATATCGGGATGATGCGCATGCTGCCCGGCATGGTGGTCATCAATCCCTGCGACTACAACCAGACCAAGGCGGCCACCATCGCCATTGCGGAGCATGACGGTCCCGTGTACCTGCGTTTTGGCCGGCCTTCCTGGCCCGTTTTTACGCCGGAACATCAGAAGTTCAGGATCGGCAAAGCGCTGCACCTGGCCTCCGGCAAAGACGTGAGCATTTTCGCCACGGGCCACCTCGTCTGGACCTGCATCGAAGCCGCCCAGGAACTGGCCGCCGAGGGCATTTCCTGCGAGATCATCAACATCCACACCATCAAGCCGCTCGACGAAGAGGCCATCCTCGACTCGGTCAGCAAAACCCGCGCGGTGGTTGTAGCCGAAGAACACCAGCGCAACGGCGGCCTGGGCGACGCCATCGCCAACCTGCTGGCACACCGCCTGCCCGTGCCCATGGAATACGTGGGCGTCAACGACTCCTTCGGCGAAAGCGGTAAGCCGGTTGAACTGCTCGACAAGTATGGTTTGGGGAAAAAGGATGTGCTTTGGGCGGTTAAGGATGTTTTGGATCGGAAGTGAAAACCCCACCCCCAACCCCCATAGCCATCAACTTAAGGAACCAGAGGGGGTGTACACTTTTAACTTTTCAAATTAGACTTTAAACTTTTGACTTTATTGAGTCCTTACGGGCGGGAAAACTGCCTTGAAAGTCAAAAGTCAAATTTGAAAAGTCAAAAGTTAAAAGTTTTATAGCCCTGTGAATCCTTAAGTTGATGGCTATGCCCCCAACCCCTCCCCCCGCGGGGAGGGGGGCTTGCCCTCGAACTAAGTCCAGATACCGGTTACAAAATCAATTACTACCGGAATCAGGTTCCCTTCTCCTTTGGGGGAGGAGAACTTTCCCACAAGTTAAATCTCGATTCCGTTTATGTGATCAAAGAGTAAAGCGAAATCAAGCCCCCCTCCCCGCGGGGGGAGGGGATGGGGGTGGGGTTGACAAAACAAAACTTACCTTTGCCCACCCTTTTCAGAAACAACTAAATTCAGCAATGAAATTCGCCACCAAGGTCATCCATGCCGGCATTGATCCGGACCCGTCTACCGGCGCCATTATGACGCCGATTTTTCAAACTTCCACTTACGTACAAGCCGCGCCCGGCGACCACAAGGGCTACGAATACGCCCGCACCCAAAACCCCACCCGCTCGGCGCTGGAGAAAAACCTGGCTGCCCTCGAAAACGGCGTCGACGCCATCTGCTTTGGCTCGGGCCTGGCAGCGCAGGACGCCGTGATCAAACTGCTGAAAAGCGGCGACGAGGTGCTGGCCTGCAACGACCTCTACGGCGGCTCCTACCGCCAGATGGTGCAGGTGTTCGGCCCCTGGGGACTCAAAAGCCGCTACATCGACATGACGGACGCCTCCACCGTGGAGGCCGCCATCGGCCCCGATACCCGTGTGCTCTGGATCGAGTCGCCGACCAACCCCATGCTGAACATCATCGACATCGCGGCGATTGCTGCGGTGGCCCGCAAACGCGGCATCCTGACGGTGGTGGACAACACTTTCGCCACGCCCTACCTGCAAAACCCGCTCGACCTGGGCGCCGACATCGTGCTGCACTCCGCCACCAAATACCTGGGCGGCCACTCCGACGCCATCCACGGCTGCCTGATCGTCAAAGACGCCGAACTTGCCCAGCGCCTGCACTACATCCAGAATGCCTCCGGCGCCGTGCCCGGTCCGCAGGACTGCTTCCTCATCCTGCGCGGCATCAAAACCCTGCACCTGCGCATGCAGCGCGCCTGCGAAAACGCCGAAGTGATCGCCCGTTACCTGGCCGGCCACCCGGCGGTGGCCAAGGTGTTCTGGCCAGGCTTCGAAAGCCACCCCGGACACGCCATTGCCAAGCGGCAGATGCGGATGTTCGGCGGCATCGTGTCGTTCGATCTGAAAAACAACACCGAAGCGGCAGCGCGTACGGTGCTCAGCAGCACCCACTTGTTCTCCCTGGCCGAATCGCTGGGCGGCGTGGAGTCGCTGATCGACCACCCGGCCACGATGACACACGGCAGCATCCCGCGCGAAGAGCGCCTGAAAGTGGGGCTTACGGATACGCTGATGCGGCTGAGCGTGGGGATAGAGGATGTGGAGGATCTGGTGGGGGATTTGAAAAAGGCTTTGGCTGCTGTCTGACGGTACAGTGCTTGGAAGCGAAGGGAATTTGGGGTAGATTTGTTTTCCTTATTTTTTAAACTTCGCTTGACCGACTTCCTCAAATATTACATGGATCGAGTTGGGTCGAGCGGTTTTGGAATCGTCGGTAAGCGAAATTCCGGCGGATCGTCGAAAAAAAAGAAATTCCAAACCCGGTTTGGACAAATCGAAATAGCCAACAGCAGCGACTTTAGTAGATCAGTGCAGGGCTTTGCAATCAGTCCATTGCTTCAGGAAATGATGGTTTATGTGGGTCAAATGGAGAGTTATGGCAATGGTGTAGAGGTCTTGGAAAAACTGGCTGGGGTTGAGGTAAGCGGCACGCAACTTTACCGGGTTACAGATTCCTACGGGGCGCTTTTGGAAGCCGAAATTGTGCAGGAAGAACCAAGTGCACGAATAGAGCAGGTGGATGAGGGCGAAATGGTTTACGCTCAGATGGATGGAGGTATGATCTTAACGGATGAAGACTGGCGCGAGGTTAAAGTAGGGCGGCTATTTCGGGAAAACGACTGCCAGATAAGCGCCTCGGAAAAACGAAACGGAAGCATTAGAGCAAGCCGGCATTCAGCATATTTAGGTAATTATAATGGCTCATATTTCCGGTTGGCTGACCGGGGAGCCAAGTGAAGGGGTGACTCGCAGTCACCCCTTCACTAGTACAAAATTGTCTCCAGTACGATTGGTCACAACTTGGACTAAGTAGTTGTAGCAATGTTCTGCACCACATACCCCCGCAACACGTAATACACCACATAAGAAAAACAAACGATCGGCACCACCAGCGCCAGCTGCATACCCCCGACACCCGACAGCAACCCGGCTATCGGCGGCATCACCGCGCCACCTACAATGGCCATGATCACCAGTGAAGAAGCCATTTTGCGCTCGGCAGGCGGCATGCCTTTGGTGGCCAGCGCGAAAATGGTGGGGAACATGATGCTCTGGCAGAAATAGGTCAGCATGATGCAAACGATGCCAAGCAAACCGCCGGTCAGAAAAGCCAGCACGACCAGCGCCACGGCGGCCCAACAATACCAGGACAGCACCTTGCGCGCATCCATGCGGCTCATCAGGTAGGTGCCCAGAAAACGGCCGAGCATGAAGAGCACCAGGGCAAAGGAGGCGTGAAACCCGGCGATCTGGTCGGGCGTAGCGTTTTCGGCCACCCGGTACAGGCTGTTGACAAAGCCCAGATGTTCATTGCGGGCAAAGTCGATTTTGAAATCCACAAAATAACCCCAAAGCGTAGCCTGCGCGCCCACGTTGGCAAACTGCGCGAGCACGCCCAGGCGCAGGTGCCGGTATTTCCGGAAGGGTTCCAGAATGCCCACCTTGCCTTCGGCCAGTTCCTCCTCGCGCCCCACCTCGGGCATTTTGGTGATCCAAAACAACAAGGCGACGAGCAACACCACGCCCGCAATCCACAGGTAAGGCCCTTGCACTGAGAGTGCCTCCTGCACCCGGGCGGCGTCGATCTGCTCAGGCGTCATGCCGGCGAGTACCTCTGCCGTGTATTCTTTTTTGGAAAAAATAAACCAACTCCCGATGGCCGGCCCCAGGATGATGCTGATGCCGTTGAACGATTGCGCAAAATTGATGCGCCATTCCGCATCGTTTTTATCGCCCAACACGGTAACGTACAGGTTGGCCGCTGTTTCCAGAAACGCCAGGCCGGAGGCAATGGTGAACAGGCAAAACAGAAAAAAGGCGTACACCCGGATGTCTGCCGCCGGGTAAAACAGCAGCGCCCCGCCGGCGTACAGCATGAGTCCGGCAAGAATACCGCGCTTGTACCCAAACTTGCGCATGAAAATCCCCGCCGGAATGGCCATCACGAAATAACCGAAATAAAACGCCGAGTCGACAATGCCGGCCTGCCAGCGCTTCAGCTCGAGCGCAAACTGAAAATGCCGGATCAGCGAGCCGTTCAGACTGTTGGCCAGCCCCCACAAAAAAAACAGGCTGCACACCAGGATAAACGGAATGAGGTAGGGGTTGCGAGTGGAGGATTGATTCATGGCTGGGTGTCGTTGATAATTGTTATGTCAATGGTAGTCGAAGAGGGTTATTGTTGGTTGTGTTAAAGTGTGTCAACCCCACCCCCAACCCCCAAACCCCAAAAAATAATGCGAAAAGGCTTGAAATTAAAAAT
>CAZAEZ010000011.1:0-125626 GCA_964484205.1 uncultured Saprospiraceae bacterium
CGAGGGACTCTAACCCAAACAAATAAACACAAAAACTACTTGCTGCAAGTTTAAGACAAGTTTCGGAGTTCAGGCAAATTTCTCCCCGGAAATTTTAGGTTTTTTTTAAAAGTTCTTTGGAGAACCGGATGTTTTCCAAATAAACCAGCTGCATTTGATCACTTGGCCAAATCTTTTGGCTGAAATTCAAAGGTGAATACTGCGCTGAAGCGCCCTGTTTTTGCAGGACCGACCGAAAATCTTGTTGCCTGTTCATATCGCTACGTTGGCCGTAGCCCAATCGCACAAACATGCGTCTCATCCGATTTTTGGTAGCCCTGCTGCTTACCACGTTGCTCGTCTGGCAGCTGCAAACGCCCCAACAGCTGGGCGACAAAACCCTGCCTGCCCTGGGCCAGTTTTTTAACCCTTTCAGCGGCTTCTGGCAAAACGCCGAACCTGCCAACCCCGGCGCCCGCCTCGCGAAACCGCTGCACATCCCGGGCCTGAAAAAACCGGTAGAGGTCGTTTACGACGACTTGCTGGTGCCGCATATTTTTGCGGAAAACCTGGAAGACGCCCTGATGGCGCAGGGCTACATCACCGCGCAAAACCGGCTGTGGCAAATGGATATCTCCACACGCCAGGCTTCCGGGCGGCTCTCGGAAATCCTGGGCACCCGCACCCTCAACATGGACCGGCTCACCCGGCGCCGGGGCCTGCCCTTCGCTGCTGAAAACGACTGGAAAGCCTGGCAACAGGATCCGGAAACAGCCCGGCGCATGAACGCCTACGCCGCCGGCGTAAATGCCTGGATCGACCAGCTCACGCCGGCCACCTATCCGCTCGAGTTCAAATTGCTGGGCTACGCGCCCGAACCCTGGTCGCCGTTGAAGTCGGCCCTGGTGATCGAAAGCATGATCGATGCGTTGAACAGCCGCAACGACGATCTGGCATCCACCAACAGCCTGGCCGCTTTTGGTCGCGACACCTTCGATTACCTCTACCCGCTGTGGAACCCCAAGCAACAACCCGTCGTGCCCGACACCGGCCAATGGACAGGCATGCAACCCGTTTTCCAACAAGCGAATACAGCGCAAAGCCTGTCTCTGCGTCCCGGAAAAAACATCCCGGAGCGCACTTTGCCCACCGGCATGCGAAACCTCAACGGCAGCAACAACTGGGCGGTATCCGGCAACCGCACCCAATCGGGTTTCCCTATTTTGGCCAACGACACGCACCTGCCGCTCCGCCTGCCGCATACCTGGTTTCAACAACAAATTCATACGCCGGAGCTGAATTGCTACGGCGTGGTAGTACCCGGCGCGGTAGGCATTGCCATTGGCTTCAATGCGGACATTGCCTGGGGCTTTACCAACGTCAGCCAGGAAGTATCCGACTGGTACCGCATCGACTGGACCGACGCCGGACGGACGGCCTACCGGGTCGACGGGCAAGTCAAGCAGGCTGAACTGCGCGTGGAAACGATCCGGGTAAAAGGCCAGGCCGATGTGCTGGATACCGTCCGCTACACCATGTGGGGCCCCGTCGTGTACGACGATCCCGCCGAGCCGCTTTACAATTGCGCTTACCGGTACTCGACCCATGACGAACCCACACCGGAAAGCCTGGCCCGGTTTCTGGATATTGCCGGAGGGAAAAATTACGAAGACTACCGCAAAGCCATTCCCGGCCTGGATTGCCTGTCACAAAACGTGGCATTCGCAGCGCACAGCGGCGATATTGCCATTACCGTGCAGGGAAAGTTGCCCGTGCGCGCGCGCGAGCAGGGCCGTTTCATCCTCGACGGCAGCAAAAGTGCCAATGCCTGGCAGGGCTTTGTCCCGAATGCGCAGTTGCCGGCCATGAAAAATCCGTCGCGCGGGTTTGTCTATTCCGCCAACCAGCACTCCACCCCACCCTCCTACCCTTACTTTTACCTGGGAAACTTCGACGACAGCCGGGGGCGCCGAATCTACGAACGGCTGGCTGCGATGCGGCAAATCACCCCCGACAGCATGAAAAATTTGCAGTTGGACAATTTCAACTACCTGTCGGCCGATGCCTTGCCGGTATTCCTGCAACTGCTCAACAGGAACGGATTGGATGCGGGCGCCAAAAAACTGCTGACCGAACTGGAAAACTGGGATGGGCGGTATGAAAAAAATGCTATTGCCCCGGCCTTGTTCGAAAT
The DNA here is from genome assembly GCA_964484205.1 of uncultured Saprospiraceae bacterium. Classification (GTDB taxonomy): domain Bacteria; phylum Bacteroidota; class Bacteroidia; order Chitinophagales; family Saprospiraceae; genus M3007. The sequence continues at coordinate 2,174 of CAZAEZ010000011.1, forward strand.
GTGGTACGATTCCGTTTACACCCGAACATGGGACGAAATGGACCAACTACGCCAGGCAAAAACGGATGTGCTGTACCCGGAAACCTGGCGGTTTACGGAAATCCTGCACAGCGACCCCGGCAGTATTTTCTTTGATCGCCTGGAAACACCCGGGCGCGAGACGGCGCAGGAAATTGTAACCGAAGGCTTTCAGCAAATGGCCCGGCAAGCGCAACAAATGGAACACGCTGATATGGTTTGGTCCACGTTCAAAGGTTTTGCCATTAAGCACCTGACGCAAATCGAGGCTTTCAGCCGGCTGGATGTCGCCACTTCCGGTACGCGCAATGCACCGAATGCCATTGGAAAGGGGCACGGCCCGTCGTTTCGCATGGTGGTATCTATGACCCGCCCGGTGCAAGCCTGGGGTGTTTATCCGGGGGGCCAATCGGGCAACCCAGGCAGTCATTATTACGACAACATGGTTGATGCCTGGGCTGCGGGCGATTACTACGAGTTACTTTTCCTTGACCAACCTGCGGCTATCCCGGCAAACCGGGAACTGGCCCGACAACGCCTTTTACCACAATGAAAGATTCACTGTTTACAATGCTGTTCATTTTTATGCTGGGCCAGTTTGGCTTTCTTGGATTGCCGTGGTGGGCGCTGGCACCGATCGCGGCGCTGGCAGGTTGGTTGATCCCAAAAAATGCACTTCAGAGCTTCGCCGCCGGTTTTGTGGGCGGCTTTTTGCTATGGTTGGCAGCAGCATATTGGCTCGATTCGGCAAACGACGGGCTGCTGGCCGGCAAGATCGGCGCCTTGTTTATGGGATTAAGCAGGTGGCAAATTTTGTTGCTTACAGGCACGCTCGGCGGACTGGTAGCCGCCCTGGCCTGCCTGACGGGATATTGGGCACGCGGGATTTTTTCTTTTAATGGAAAACCCGCTTAAAAAAACATCATATAAAATTCGAATTATATTTATAAACAGTACATTTGTGCACTGTTAATCCCGGTAAGAATTAAATGCGCTGCGGCGATCAAAGGAGTCCCGCACACGTTAATCAGCCAATTTTGAAGTATGGAGACATGGGTCATTACGAAATGACTCATGTTTTTTTTTGCCCGCTCGCCAAGTCGCACTTACCCGGGCAACGAAATTTTGCCCATGCCCACCAGTGGAAGCCCACCGAGTTTCGCGCCGTCTTCCACCGTCCCGGCCAGGGTTTCATTGGCCAGAATAGCAAAAAGTACCGCCTCTTTGGCATCTCCGTCGACGCCCAGCTTGGCAATCGGACTGAATTCCCAGCCAGGCAGTTGTTCTTTCAGATAGCTGATGATCAATGGATTGTGGGCGCCGCCGCCGCTCAGAAAAACCGCTTTCCGGGCGCTGGTGCGCGGCACCTTGCGAATAGCCTCCACAATGGTATCGGCCGTCAACCGGGTCAGGGTGGCGATCAAGTCGGCGGCATCGGCGTTTTTCTGCATAGCAAGCGCATCGGCGACCTGCAATCCATGGGTGGTAATGCCGAGCGCCCAGTCCAGGCTGAACTGTTCCGGCCCGGTTGTGACGGGCGGGTTTAGGGAGAAATAGGGGTGCGCTTTCATCTGGCTCAGCAAATTTTCATCGACCGAACCACTGGTGGCCAGTTGGGCATCAACGTCGTATGGTTTTCCAAAATACCGTTGCGCAGCTGCATCGAGCAGGGTATTGCCGGGGCCGGTATCGGTTGCAAATACACGGCTGGAATCGCCATTGCCCGGCAAAAAAGTAAAATTGGCGATACCGCCGATGTTGAGCAAAAAGCGGTCTTCACCCGGTTCGGAGAACAACAAATAATCGCCATAAAGCGCCAGGGGAGCGCCCTCGCCCCCGGCAGCCAGGTGTTTTTGCCGGAAATCGCTGAGCGTGACAATGCCCGTCCGAAGCGCCAGATGATCGCCATCGCCGATTTGCAAGGTGGCATTGGGATATTGCGGCAGGCCGTGAAATTGACGGGGTGCGTGGAAGACCGTTTGCCCATGGCTGGCAATGGCATCGACCGCACCGGGCGCTATGCCCCAGCGCTGCAGCGTTTCGTTGATGATGGCGGCATGCATTTCCGCGACCACTACATTCAGCAGCACCAGTTTTTGGAAATCAACTGTTTTTTGAGCGAATACCTGGCGGATTTCCTTTTGAAAATGCGCCGAAAAGGGTACCGTTTCAAAATGGGAGATCGCAATTTTGGTTTGAAACCCGGCGCCGGAAACCCGGCAGAGCGCCAGGTCCAATCCGTCGAGCGAAGTACCCGACATAAGTCCCAAAATCGTTCGGGCCGGTTTCCTGGCGATAGCGGCAAGTTGTTCAATATGCTTTTTCATACGTCTTGTAAAAATAGCCGGGCAGCGGATTTTATTTTCATACCATCTTTCCGTTGTATAGCCGACAATAAGTCGGTAAAATCGGATAAAACGCCAAATCGTAATTAACTTTCCGCTCGAAACATAAACTATGAATGAGCAAAACGCCCTCCCATGTCCATTGGAATTTTGCGCCTGACCCTCCTTTTTTCACTCACATTTACCGGCCTTTCCCTGCTTCGCGGCGGTTGCATCGACAGCCTGCACCTCACCGTCAAACCGGTGCAATGTTACGGTTTGCGCAACGGGGTTATTGAAATCTCGGAAGTGTTTGGCGGTAAATCGCCGTTCTATTTTTCGCTCGACGGCCAATCGTACAGTACCCGGCCGGTTTTCGACTTGCTCTGGGCGGGTGAATATGTGCTGTTTGTTCGGGACTCCACCGGCTGCGAACAAAGCTACCCGGTGCTGGTGACGCAACCCGAAGAACTCCGGGTAAAACTCAGCATTGATGATCCTTCGGTAATTGCCGGCACCTGGGCACAGGTAAATGCCGCGGTTTATCCACCCGATACAAAACTTGTGGACATAAGCTGGCGGCCGCCGGCCCTGTTCGCCACGCAGTTCCAACTGGTGCAATCTGTCCGGATCATGGAAGATACCGACATCGCTATTGAAATTCGCAATGCCGACGGCTGTATTGCCCGGGACAACCTGCCGGTAGTGGTGGAGCAAACCAATTTGTATTTCCCGAACGTTTTTGACCCCGGCAGTAACCAGGACAACTATTTCACCCTGCATGCCGGCGAAGGCGTAGCGCGCATCGTGCAGCTCCAGGTGTTTGACCGGGCCGGCAATCTGGTGTTTGAAAAACGCAATTTTCAGCCCAACGACCCGCAAAGCGGTTGGAACGGCAAGTGGCAGGGCCGTCAGGCTCCACCGGGTGTGTACCCCTGGGTCGCTCAGGTTGAATTTCTGGACGGTAACCGGAAACGGTTTTCAGGCGGAGTTACGCTGATCGCCGAATAGCCTTTCGAAACAGCCCGGATTTTTTCAATACGCTACTTTCAGCGTTTCGCCTTCCAGGTACTGCGATTTCGACAATTTCAAGGTGATCTTTTGCCCTTCCAGGGTTTCTATGACCGATCCGTTGCCCAGCAATTTGTTGTTCTGCAGGGCATCTGCCACGGCATCGTACAATACCGCATGCGCTTCCTGCATGCTATGGCTGGATTTTATGATCTCCAGGTCCGGCATGCCAAACTCCGGCAGCCCGTGCGTGTAGGCGCAGCTCGCGCCCTCGTCGAGAAACATGCCGAAATACACCCAGCAATACACCGGAAACACGACCTGCTCCAGGTTGCGTGCCGCCTGGAGGTAAAATTCCCTGGATTGCAACACCAACTGCGCAGGCATGTACACGCCACAACTGTTTGCGTTTTCGAGCACCGCAGCAGCAGTTTTTGTAAAAAGCTGGTACAGATATATCGGCTTGTCGTCGGCGCCGATCACGGAAATAACAACCTGCGACTGATGGCGCGGCGCTTCCTGGCGTGCCGTTTGCCACATCCAGGCGCCTTCAGCCGCCTGCCTGATCTCAACCGGCGATGCCGGATAGTCCATGTTCGCCAACATGATGGTCGCATTGGTGGTATACAGCACCAATGTTTTCTCCGCCTGGCGGAAAGAATCGAGGCGGATATTCCAGTCTTTTTTTACGGCATTGGCAATGGTTTTAAAATCGGCAGGTTTTTGATCGTTTAGCAGTACGATACCGGAAACGACCTTGTCCTGGGCTTCCAGATTTACCGATTGGAGCAGGCTCAGGGTTAACAGCAGAATTGCGTTGCGCATATTGCGGTGTGGGTTTAATAATTGGTAATGATGAATGATGAATGATAAATGATGAGTGATGAATGATAAATGATGAATTCAATTCATCTACAGCGGTTTGGGTTGAATCCGCCACTCAAAATTTGGCACTATCTAGAAATGATTTTGGACAGGGTGAAGCGGATTTTCAGGATTAAATGTTGGCTCATATTCCCGTTTGGCTGAGCGGGTGGGCAAGTGAGGGGGTGACTGCGAGTCACCCCCTCACTATCAGCCCGAAGGGAGCATGAGCCAAAATGTTTTCATCTGAAAATCCGCTTCATCCTGTCCAACAAAAAAAATCAGCGCAGCAAAGTCACATCCCCTTTGAATGTTTCTTCGTCGCCGTTGGCAAAACGCACCGTAACGTAAAAAACGTATACATCACTGGGTGCATCTTTTCCGTCCACGGTGCCGTCCCAGGTAGTTTGCGTGCCGCTGGCTTCAAAAACTTTTTGCCCCCAGCGGCTGAACACCCGGAATTCGAGTATTTCCAACTCGCCGCCAAAAGTTTGAATGCCGCCAAAATCGTCGTTATGGCCGTCATTATCCGGCGTAAACGCATTTGGAAAAACAATACAACGGCGCACCATCTGCTCCACCGGCCCGAACGTTGCCGTGCAGCCATCGGCATTGGTTGCGATAACGGAGTACGTCACCGTTACCGGTTCGACATCGCCGGGCGGGGCAATCACCAGTGAATCCAGCACGGCGCCCGGAATTTCCGCGCCGTTTTCAAACCAGGCAAAGGTCACATTCGACGGCGTGGCATAGGCATGGAGCCGGATCAGGGCGCCTTCGCAAATGATTGTTTCCTGCGGGTCGATCGTCAGGGAATCCAACCGGACGCCCGGCACCACAGTCACCGGCACCGCATCGGCCACGGTGCAATTGGGTTGAAATTCCAGAATGGCGGTATAGGTTGTACTCAATGCCGGCGTGACGGTTATGCTGGGCCCTGTACCGGGTCCGGGCAACCAAACAATGGTTCCCGGGGTACCTGTTGTGGTAGCGGTGAGCGTCACCGGGCTGCCCTGGCACACCGTCTGCCCGGCGCCGGCATCGATCGTGGCGCTGTTCACCGTCACCGTCACGGTGCCCTGGTTGGTGCATTGCTGCCCCTGGGCAAAAACGCTGTAGGTGGTTGTCGCTTCCGGGAAAACCGTCGCTGCCGCCATGCCGGCATCCAAAATCGAGGCCGGGTCGCCAGGCGCCACCACCGTCCAGGTATACATGTCCTGCGGGTTGGTCGGAATGTTGTTCAGCACGACGCTATCGCCCCGGCAAATCGTTTTTGGCGACAAATCCAGCGCCGGCAACGGCAACACCGTCACAGTCACACTGGTTGGCATCGGGCAATCGGCATCCGGGGTATTGACCATAAATGTGGTCGTTTGCACCGGACTCGCCGTCGGGGTTTTGCACATGGTGCAACTCAGTGCCCCGGAAGGGTCTTCCCATTCCACGGCCTGATCGGGATTGACGGTCACCGATAACTGAGCCGACTCCCCCGGGCAAATGGCCGGCGGGTTGGCGGTGGCAACGATGACCGGCGGAACACCCACCGGCACAAAAACCGCTGAAGTATCGGTACAGGCGTGGTTGTCGGTGATACGCCGGAAGGTGTTGGTAACCGTTGCATTGATCACCATATTCCAGTTTTCCACCGGGGTCAACTGACCGCCGAATGGTTCCCAATGTTGCACCATACCGGGAAAGCCGGCCGGTTCATAAATTTGGGAAAGCAGGTAGATCGTATCGCCCGGGCAGTAGATTTCTTTTTCCGGTTGTTTCACAATAGCCAGGTCGGGCAACGAATCCACCCGGATATGCACCGAGTCGTACACCAGGCAACCATTGATGTTGTACGTAGCCAAAACGGTAATGGATTCATCGGGTACCGTGGCGACCGTCGGGCCGCTGGTTGGGTTTACATAAAAACCGGGTTGCCAGTTGACAACTGCGCCGGGCGGATTGGCGTCGGCATGGAGCACGACGGTGTCACCCAAACAAATTTCCAGGTTTTCATCGCCTAAAATATTGACGTCGGCGGGTGTGATATTCAGTGTTACGGTGGCTGTTTGGGTGCAGTAGCCGTTGGCGCTTGTGGCCGTGAGGGTATACACCGTTGTCTGGTCCGGCGTGGCAAACGGCCCCGAACTGGTGGAGTCGCTCAAGCCGGTTGGCGGCGACCAGAGGTACTGGCTGCTGCCCTGGATTTCCGAAGCAAGTTGGTAGGGGAAATTTTGACAAACGGTAGTATCCAGCGCCGGGATTTCAGGGAAAAACAGCGTGTCGACCTGCACGGTGATATCATCGAATACGGCCGGGCAACCGGGCACCTGCAGGCTAGCGGTGTAGGTGGTTGTCAACAACGGATATGCCAACGGGTTGGCGCTGTTGGCGTCGCTGAGTTTTGTTTTCGGCGTCCACAACACCCCTTGCAAACCGGCATTGGTAATCGCATGCAATTGCAGGGTATCGCCCTGGCAAATATTCGGCGCAGCATCGGAAGTGATCATCAGCGTTGGCGTGCTGATAATTTTTACGAACACAGTGGCCGTGTCGGAACAATTCCCGATTGAGCCGATTACCTGCAGCATGACATCCTGGCTGGGGGTAATCGTCGGATTGGGCACATTCGGGTCGCTGACCGCCAGTGTAGGTGTCCAAACGTAATTCAACGCGCCGGCAGCCTCCAGTTGAGCGGTTCCGCCCTGGCAAACGTACACCGTATCGGCGCCGCCGTTGACAAGCACTTCGGCCTCATCGCGCAATTCAATGGTCAGGGTTTGAAAAACCACGGAGCCGCAGCCAAAATCGTTGGACAGGCTGATCGTAATGGTCTCCACGCCTTCCACGTCCGAATCAAGCAAGGGAATTATGGGAAACGTCAGCACCGAGTCGCCGGGCTGAAAGGTGATCACCGGTGGAATATTCAGCAGGTAATCCGTTCCCGGGGTAGCCGAGCCGCCAACGGTAACCGTGTAGCTTACCGGGTTGGGTTTGATTTGGCTCAGACTGATGATGAGTTGGTCCTGATCGCCGGTGCAGTTTTCAATAAAATAATCGAGCCCGCTGGCAAATTCCACGGCCAGATTGGGCGCGCCGCCCCGCACTTCGGAAATAAAAACACCGGAATCATACAGCGGGTCGAAGCGGTCGGCTACCGCCAGTTTGAGGTGGTAGGTATTGCAGGGGATAACGCCAACCCGGGCGGTGAGGCTTTTTTTAACACCTAAAAAATCAGACGTGAATCCGTCGTATTGCAGCGTGGAATTTTCCCAAACCCCGTTGTTGCGGTAATATTCCCAGTTGACCACGTTGTTCACACTGTTAATCTGCACCGGGGTGGCTGTTCCCGGCAACACGGCAATATTTTGGGCGCCGCCCAAATTCGGGTCGCCGGCAATGCCCGGCCCGGAAGCCAGGAAGGCAAAAATATCGTTGAACACATCGTTGGCATATTCCGGGTATTCCTCCGAGCCGAAAATGTATTCAAACGTGAGTTCGTCCGAGGCGACGAACACATCCATTTCGATCACACAGGCATCCTCAGATGTTACCGGGCTCCCCTGCTGGGCGGAGAGGTAATCCAGATCCGCATCGCCGGCCGAGAGGTGGGCAAATGTCGTGTCATCCTGGTTGTTGGGTCCTGGTACATTGCCCAAAGCGCCGGAGGTCAGCAGCAGGCCCTTTCGCAAGCCCAGGTCGTTGTTGTCGGATGCAAAGCCGAAGGTGCCGTAAGCGCCGGAGTTGCATTTGATGTCGGTAATTGTGACCGTAGTTCCCGGCGCCAGAATGGCATCAACGATGTCGGCATTGTTCACGGCAGTCTCCACCTCAATCGGGTCAATAATTTCACAGGCTTTCGAACTACAGGTCCACAGTCCCTTGAAACCTTCAAACTGCACCGTGGCATCCGATTGAAACTGAATGGTCAGGCATCCGCTGCTCGCCTGCACCCGGAAACAAACCCCGCCACCGCCGTCGGTGCCGAACGGATTGCTAAATCCGTTGATCTGTGCCAGCACCGGGGCATTGGTATTGGTACCGTCGTAAAACGAAAGCACGTCGTTGCCCGGAGCGCCGGGAAGGTTCGTAGGTCCGGCATCCAGGCTGAAATATTCCAGCGTGAACTCAATGCAGGCAGCCGGAGTGCTCGGGCAAATGGTAAACGTATGATCTTCATTGCCGCTGTAATCGCCATCCGGACCACCGGTATCGTACAGCGTACCCGCACACAAACTTGAACTGCCCTGGTCAATGGTTACCACAGGCGGGATTTCATTGACGCAGAGATTGAACGTACCGGGATTGGAATTGCCGCCCGGCGCAAAATTGGAAACCCGGATAAAATAAATAGCGCCCGGCGTGAGCGCTTCCAAATCCAGAAACAGGTCGGATTGGCCTTGCGGGACGGCAATGCAATCCAGTTCGGCCAGGCCGTCTGCACTGCAATCACCGCGGTAAACGGCCAGTTGCGTGCCGGTAATCGGGCTGACGCCGGCGCCCGTCAGTTCAACCCGGAAATCCAGCGGAGCGCCGGGGCAGGTGAAATAGAACCACACATCGTTGCCCGGTACGCCGCCGCCAAAACAGCTGGGTACGTTGTTCGAACCGATATCCGAAGGCGTGGCATCCACATTCGTGTAAATATTGGAAGTGCAATTTGGAGCGATGCCCAGGTCAATCGGTGCATCGCAGTGGTCGTTTGCCGGTGTTTGCGCAAGCAAAGTGGCCGCCATCAGCCAGGCCGCCAGGAAAAAGTAGAATTGTTTCATATGTCCGAAGTGGAAAGTTTCCGCGTTGTGTAGGTTTTCTGGAACATGGACGGGGCGTCAAAAATAGGCAGTTGCCCGGGAAAGCAGCAACTGCGCCGGCTGAAATTAGCCGAATGACGCCAGGGGCACACCAGGCGGCACTACTTGCACTGCTCCAGCAAACGCTCCACCTCGTCCAGCCGGTACGGCGGGTTCGCATTTCCCCAACTGTGGTTGATAAAATTCAGGATATTGGTAACATGCACTGCCGACAGGGTGGGCACCCCCGGCATTTGTTCGGCATACTGGCGGCCATTTACCAGGATGGTGTCTTTCAGGCCATATTTCAGAATGCAGGGCAGGCGTTCGCGCTCCGCTTCCAGGAAGTCGGCGCCGGCCAGGGGCGGGATCAAGGCGCTGAGGCCAACGCCGTCATCCATGTGGCAATTGGCGCAATGGGTTTTGTAAAGCCGTTCCCCTTCGGTGTATGGCGTGCCGCTACAGGCGGCAAACAGGAGGAGTGAAAAAATGCAGATCGCTCCGTGTTTTCCGTGTCTCCGTGGTGAAAACTTTAAATTTTGCATAAACCCAGTTACCCTTGAATGACATCCACCGTGGCGCTGCTCGTACAGCCGGTTTCCAGGTCGGTCACCGTCACGGTGTACATACCCGGAACAGACACTGCGGGATTTTGTTGGCTTGAAGCAAACCCTGCCGGCCCGGTCCAGGCATACGAAACATTGGAAAACAGGGAATGCACCTGCAGGATTACCCAGGGGCTTTGCGGTGTCAGTGTACCTCCGGCAGCTGAAATTGGCGGCGGTTCGGTCAGTTGTTTGATCAGGATGGTATCCGTTGCCGAGCAGTTTGCAGGCCCCACCATGGCGTTTACCTGTAAAAAATAAAATCCGGGTGTGGAAACGGTCAGGTTGTCACCGGTGCTTACGATTTCGCCTTGCATATTGAGCCAACGTTTGCTACCGATGGCGGGGGCGCTGGTCAGAATAAGTTCCGGTTCGGCACAGGTCAGCCCCTGCGCGGCAGTCACAATTTTCGCCTGCGCTTCCAGCACCAGCACAGAGAAATTGATCAGGCTGTTGCAGCCCAGATACGACGTACAGGTATGGGTGTACGAACCGCCTTCCGTGTAGGCCTGCCCGCAAACCACCACTGAGTCGCCGGCACAAATTGTCTGTGGCGGTAAAAAGCGGATAATCGGCGCCCGCACGATCACTTTCTGTCGAACAATGCTGTCGCAGGTAAACGCCTTTTCATAGGTGCCGCTGGCCGACACAAATTCGCCCCAGAGCAGTTCATAGGGTAAGTCATTTGAACAAACAAACACTTCCGGCAAGGTGTAAATCGTACCCAGTGGCTCCCGGTACACGGTCTTGCATTGGGAATTTAACGGCAGCGAACAGCTATTGCCCGCTTCCACGCATACTTGCGCCGAATCCACCGTAGTCAGTTGAATTTCCACCGCGTTGTTGACCGGCGCGGGAAGTTTAACCGTCCCGGGATAACCGTTGATCAGCACACCTGGTGGAGCCGTCCAGATGTAAAACCCGGCATTGTTAACCGGATCGACCGAAATAGTGCCGGGCAACCCGAAGCAAAACGTATCCTGCCCGGAAACCGGACCGACGGGATCCACCGGGTACGTGCTGGAAACCGCTCCCGGGCTCACGGACAACACAAAATCACAGGAATCACCCACGAAACCATCGATCATCAGGTAATACACCTGTCCCGGCGTCAGGCTGGCTGTTATCGAAACCGGAATGTCGCCATAATCATAGGCGCCTGGGTTACAGGCAATCGGAACACCGTAACATATGGAAGTCAGGGCGATTTGAATGCCATTCCCCTGGAGGCAATTGCTTGGGGTGGCGGTGAAGGTGGCGGAAGGCGCCGCTGCGACAAAGGCAAACCACTGGTCGTTTTCATAGGAAACGCAGTACGGCGGGGCCTGAACCCCGGTGAAATTGCCGGTGTTCCCCGTCAGGCCATCCAGGTTGCAGGCAAGGCAGGCGAATTGGCAATGATCGGCGCCCGGGCCGTTGGCGATTGGACAGGGAAACAGCGTTTGGGCTTTGATGGAAAATGAAAAGCCGATAGCGAAGGACAGACTCAGCAGTATTTTCATGGGCTAAATTTTTTCCAAAGAAAACAGAAAGTCAGCATTATACCAGAAAGAAAGTGGTTTGCGAAAAGTTGGAGGCGATTAGGTTATTGTCGGCGTGACTCGAAGTCCCGCCGACAATATGCGTGGCATCATCACTTTCGCAAACCACTTTACGGCGGGCATAACAGCCCCCTTTTTTGAAAATTATTTACTCCCAAATTGCTCCGCCAGCAACACATCGATATCCTGCATGAACCGGTCCACATCTTCCGCATCGGTGCCGTCGCAAAACGAGCGCACATGCTTGTTTTTGTCGACCAGAATGAGCCGGCCGCTATGATCGAAACCGCCGGGTGCGTCGGGATTTTCGGTGGCTACACTGAAATAGTCGTCGGCAATGCCGTAAATCGCATCGTGATCGCCGGTCACCAGGCGCCAACGGTTGGTTTGGATTCCGAGCTTTTCGGCGTGCCGTTTCAGTGCGGCCACGGTATCGTTTTTCACGTCGATGGAATGCGACAGCAGCACAATCCGGTCGTCGTTTTCGTATTTTTTATAAATACGCAGGCCGTTGGCTTTCACCTTCGGGCAAATCGTCGGGCAGTGGATAAAAAAGAAATCCACGACGTAAATTTTGTCCTTGAACGTGGCATTCGTGACCAGTTGGCTATCCTGATCAACAAAGGCAAAATCCGGAATGATCGGGTAAAGCGTATCCCCAATAGCCGCCCCGGTGTCGTAGGTTGCGCTCAAGCCGGAAAGCCCCAGGGTGTCGCCTACCACGACCCGGTTGCCGAGGATGGGCAGGGTGCGTTGTTCATCGCCGGAATTGCAGGCATAGAACAGGGCAAGTGCGACTCCAATAACAAAAATATGTTTCATCATCAATGGTGTAAGATTAACGTTCAACCAACCGCCGGGCCGCCTCCTGGGCCGCCTGGATGTCTTGCTGATTTTTGCTGATTTTACTTTTTTGATCTTCCAGGTAAACCTGTGCCGCGTCTGCCGGAAGTTTCGTCGGGGCCTTGTATTCGCGCATCCAGGTGTACATATCCTCTTCCGCCGTTTTAATTTGGCGCAACACCAGCCGGATGGAGTCGGCCCGGCCCGAGAGGGAATCCAGTTCCGCCATTTCCCGTTTCAGCATGCGGCCGTATCGGTTCATCCCCGCCATTTCTTTCATGGCTTCGTCGTGGATGGCCATGGTCGACTGCATCAGGTCGTCAACCGCCGTGTTTTTTTCACCGCTGGCATTAAAAAAAATGAAGAGCAGCACCGCGGCCGCTACACCAAGTCCGATCCAGTTGCTTTTATCCATGTGTCGATTTTTTTGCGGGCAAATGTACCGTCTTCCGGCAGGAGAAACAGGCCCGGCTCGGGTTTGTTTTGCTAATTTTGCAAATCCATTCCCCGTTTCCCAGTTCAACTTTTTAACTAACGCAAGTTGTGATCCGATTTAATGAAGGCAATTTTCTTGTGATAGTGCGGGGGTGACTGGCAGTCTAATGTCGTCAACTTAGCAAGTTGGAACGCGGATGACGCGGATGACGCGGATGTAAACAACGCGGATTGCCGCAGATTTTTTAAAAAAAATCAGTGTAAATCCGTGTTCCCGCTGAAAGCGGGATCGGCGTCATCCGCGTTCCATTGAAGAGTGTACGCTAAGTTGACGACATTAGACTGCCAGTCACCCCCTCACTATTTACCGAATCGGCTCAATCAAATCCCACAAATTCCCGTACAAATCGGCAAAAACTGCCACGGTGCCCCATGCTTCGACCACAGGTTCGCGCACGATGGTCACGCCCTGCTCCTGCAGATTGCGGTAGTCGCGCCGGAAATCATCGGTGTGCAGGAATAAAAAAACGCGGCCCCCGGTTTGGTTGCCCACGCGGCTGCGTTGTTCGTCGTTGGCGGCCTGGGCCAGCAGCAGTTTGCAGCCGTCAGAACCGGGCGGCGCTACCACCACCCAGCGTTTGGTGTCGCTTAGCCGGGTGTCTTCCACCAGTTGGAAATTCAGTTTTTGAGTATAAAAAGCAATCGCTTCGTCGTAGTCGCGCACGACGAGGGCCAGTTGAACGAGTTGTTGCGGCATAGGAAATACGTGTTCAATGTTTAACCAACTTTTTCATAATCGTCTGGCCGCCGGAAAAAAACTGCATGAGATAAACCCCGTTCGGCAGCCTGGAAATATCGATGCGTCCGCCGGACAGTTTGCCCGCGTGTATTTGTTTGCCGGTCAGGTCAAGCAGCGCATACCGCTCCAGCGACAGGCTGCTTTCAACCGTCACAACTTCGCTGGCCGGGTTTGGGTAAAGGGAGACCGCTGTGGCAGGCAGCAAGTCGCGCGTCGCCGAAAGCTGGTTGTTCCCCGGCAGCAAAATTTTACTGGGGTATTGGGCGCTGTGGTGGACCTGGATTTGGGCGATGTTGGTATCGCCGGCGGCGTACATGGCGCCGCCGTTTTGCAAATTGACGTCCCAGCGCGTCGAGCTGTTGCCGCTGATGTACACCTTCAGCGCATGCCCCGTTTTCCAGGTGTAGTTGACGAAGGGCAGTTCCACCTCCACCGGGTACACCTGGCCGGGGCTCATGAAAGCCTCGGCGGCCTGCGTATAGCCGTTGCGGAAGCGCATGCGCCGGATGCCGTCGTTGATCAGCATGTTGCGGCCGTCGGGGTAGGCATCCACCAGCCGCACGGCAATGTCGGCGTCGGGCTGATCGGCCTGCACGAAAAGTTGCACCCGGACCCGGCCCGAAATAGCTATTTCCGAAGCCAACATTGGGGTGGAAAACGTCAGAACGTCGGCCCGGCTTTCCAGACTGGTCTGGTTGTAGGGGCCCTGTTGCAGGCCCAAACTGAGGGTTTGCCCGCCGATGGTGGGCGAAGGATCTTTCGGATCGCAGGTAAAACTTGTGCTGCCGCTACCCGCCTGGGTGGAAAGCGCCAGGCCGGCGTTCAAAAAGAACGCATCGGTATGGGCAATGTCGATGGAAGCGGCATTGCTCGTATTCCAGCTGTTTTTGCCCGGTTGGTAATACGTGATCTTCGGCGTGCTCTCCCAACCGTTGGCGGCGCCGAGAAGGTAAAAATTGAAAAAATCGAGCGCCATCTGGTTGTTCACAAACGCGGCGTCGGCGTAGATCAACTGGCCCTGGTTGGGCGAACCCACAAAGGCCAGTCCGGTGCCGCCATGCACCCAGGGGCCGACGAGCAGCCATTGTTTATCGCGTACCGCAACCGCAGCTTCGTTGCGTGTGGCGGCATACCAATCCACCATTTTATCGATGTTGTGGTCGTACCAGCCGCCGATTTGCAGGGTCGGGATTTGGATGTCCTCCGGGTACCAGCTGGAGTTTTCGGCAAGTTGCCAGATCAAATTGTAATACGGATTCGCCAAAATCAGGGGCGACAGGCCGTAGCCCAGCAGGTCCAGCGACTGCAGGCGCGATTTTTCCAAAACACCGCCGTAAAAGTAGCTGTCGTACGACTGCTGCGGATGCGCCACCATAGGCACGGCGCAGGTATGGTTGGGGTGTTTTTCTTTGGCCGTTTGGTACTGGATGCTTCCCAGCGCTGAGGGGCCCCAGGTACCCACCTTGCCGTTTGCCCAGGCTTGTTCGGCGATCCATTCGAGCACATCGTAGCCGTCCTGCCCGCGGTTGGCCTGCGCCACAGCTGCCGCTGCCGAGCCGTAAAACCCGCGCCAGTCGACCACCACCCAGCTGTATGGGCTGGATTGCAGGTTTTGCCCGAAGCCCAGGGGGAGCCCGTTCCGGAAGGTATTTTTATTGTAGGGCGTCTGGATCAGGATGGTCGGACATTCGGTGCAGGCGTCGGGTACGTACACGTCGGCGGCCAGGGTTTTGCCGTCGCGCATCGGGATGTCGACGATGTAGGTTGGCGTGAGTTGGGCCTGGAGTGCAGTGGATAAACCAAGTAAAAAAAGCAGCAGCAAAAGCGGCAGTTTGCCGGTGCGGGAGTGGTTTGGTACGGTTCGATTCATATTTTTTTGAAATCAGTTATGGTGGGAAAAACGCTTTTTTTGACCGGTACGGGGAATCGCGGTTTAATGCGTTCAAAAGTTAAACATCCAATTCAACACGCGGTTCCCGGTTTCGCCTGCCGGCAAACATAGCCCACAAGCCAAGGGCAGGTCCCAGGGCAAAATAGATATGACGCGGGGCGTTCATTCCGGCGTCACATAAGCCGCCGTAATGCCCCCGTCCACCAGAAACTCCGTGCCGGTCACGTACGACGATTCGTCGGAGGCGAGGTACAGTGCCGCTTGCGCCATTTCTTTAGCTTCGCCAAAACGGCCCATGGGGATATGCACCAACCGGCGTTGTTTTTTGGCCTCGGTGTCGAGGAATTTCATCAGCAACTCGGTGCGGAGAGGACCGGGGCAGAGCGCGTTCACCCGGATGTTTTCACGGGCGTGAATGATGGCCAACTCCCGGCTTAGGGCCAGCACCGCGCCTTTGCTGGCGGTGTAGGCCAGTTGGGGCGTGGCAGCGCCCAGGTGCGCCACAAACGACGCCGTGTTGATGATGGAACCGCCGCCGGCACGCCGGATGGCCGGGATGCCGTACTTGCAACCAAAAAAAACGCCTTTCACGTTGATGTTCATGGTCAGGTCCCAGATGGCTTCTTCCGTTGAAACGGCGTCGCCGTCGTCGTTGTGCATAATGCCGGCATTGTTGAACAGGATGTGCAGGGCGCCATACGTTTTTTCGGCAACGTCGATCATGTTGGCGCAGGCTTCGGCTTTCGATACGTCGGCGTGCACGTAGCAAGCATCGCCGCCCTGCTTGCGGATGTGGTCGACGGTTTCATTTCCGCGGGTATCGGCTACATCGACGACGACGACGCGGGCGCCCTCGCGGGCGAAAAGGATGGCTGTTTCCCGGCCGATGCCGCTGCTGCCCCCGGTGATTAGGGCGGATTTGTTTTTTAAACGCATTGAATTGGGTTTGTTTTATGTGTTGAGTTTTACGCCGACTACCAGTCGGCGTTACATCCGTTCAAAATATCGCCGGCGTTCCCAGTCGGTCACCGCCAGCTTGTACGCTTCGTTTTCTTTTTTGAAAAAATGCGCGTAGTGTTCCACCACATTTTTGCCGAAGGCATTTTTACAAAAATCGCTCGATTCGAAAGGCCCAATGGCTTCCTCCAGGCTGTAGGGTACCCGCGGCAAGTGTTTGGCGGCGTAAATATCGCCCACAAAACATTCCGGCGGCTCAATCTTGTTTTTTACCCCGTCGAGGCCCGAAGCCAGCGCCGCGGCAAAAGCGAGGTACGGGTTGCAGTCGGCGCCGGGAATGCGGCATTCGATGCGCAGGCTTTCGCCCTTCCCGACCACCCGGAAGCCGGCAGTTCGGTTGTCGTAGCTCCAGGCCAGCCGGGTGGGCGCCCAGGAGGCGTCGGCATAGCGCTTGTACGAGTTGACCGTGGGGGCGTAAAACGGCATCACATCCGGCACATGGGCGATCCAACCGCCCAAAAACCAGCGGAAAATATCGGAGCCCGACACCGGCCCGACCGCCTTTTCCCCGGCAAAAACATTTTTCCCGTCTTGCCACAAACTCAGGTGGATGTGGCAGCTGGAGCCCGCCCGGTCGCTGGCAAATTTGGCCATGAAGGTCACCGAAATGTCCATCGAGTCGGCCAGCTCCTTGAGGCATTGTTTGTAAAGTACATGCCGGTCGGCCATGTCGAGGGTTCCAGCGTAGCGCACGTTGAGCTCGTGCTGGCCCAGGCCCCATTCGCCCTTCGAATTTTCGACCGGAATGCCGGAATTGCGCAGGTGCCGGCGGGCGGCTGCCGTGAAAAATTCCGTGCGGGTGCCCTGCAGGATGTGGTAATCCTCCAGGTACCAACCCACCGGCTGCAGGTCGTGGTAGTGCCGTTCGAAGGCTTCGCGGTAGCTGTTTTCAAAAACATAGTACTCCAGTTCGGAAGCCGCCATGCTGTTGAATCCCAGGGCGTTGACCTGTTCGATCTGGCGGCGCAGGATGGAGCGCGGCGCCTCGGCTACCGGGCTGTGTGTTTTGTCGTCGACGAGGTCGCAAAGCACCACGGCGGTTTTGTCCAGCCAGTCGGCTATGCGCAGGGTACTCAGGTCGGGTACGAGGTGAAAGTCGCCGTAGCCCAGTTCCCAGTTGGCAAACTTGTAGCCGGGTACGGGCTCCATTTCCATATCGGTGGTTAGCAGGTAATCGCAGCCGTGGGTGCCGGCTGTGGTGGCTTGTTCGGCGAAAAACCCGGCGTCGAAACGTTTGCCCATTAGCCGGCCGTAGTGGTCGGTGAAGGCGAGGATGACGGTTTCGATGGTTTCGTGCGCGATTTTTTCCTGTAGTTCCTGAAGCGTGAGTAAGCCTTTCATGGTGGTGGTTTTTGCGTTGAAGAATCATTCTCAGTCCTCGCATGCGTTGTCGATTCCTAATCTTAACCACGGAGACACGGAGGACATTTCAGATTTTCCGCTTCCGATACAGCCCCGCGAAGCATACATGCCCTCAATTTATTTTCTCATAAAAAATCCAAAACCAAAGATACGCCACCCCCAGCAAGCCAAAATAGACCCCGGCCAGCAGGGGATTAGCGATCGCAATGGCAACAAATGCAACGCTTGCAATGACCAGCGCCACCACAGGCGTCAGCGGGTAAAGCGGCACCCGGAAAGGGCGTTCCAGCTCCGGTTCCTGGCGTCGCAGTCTGATCAGCGCCACCATCGAAACGATGTACAACGTCAGAGCGCCAAAGCAGGCGATGGTGATGATCTCTCCGGTTTTCCCGGTGAGCAGGGCTACAATGCCGATACCCATATTGAGCAGCAGTGCGTTGGCCGGTGTTTTAAAACGCGCATGCACCCGGCCCAGCCCCCGGGGCGCATACCCCACGCGGCCAAATTCCATAGTTGCTCGTCCCGCTGCCAGGATGATCCCGTGAAACGAAGCCACCAGGCCGAACAGCCCGATAAACGTGACCAGCTTGTACAGCAGGTGCGACTGCCCGATCGTATGCGCCAGCGCGAGGGGCAGGGGGGAGTCCGAAGCGCCGGCGCCGGCCTCCGGGTACACCACCGTTTCCCAACCGCCCACACCCACCGAAGCGGCAAAGGTGAGCACGCAAAGGGCCACCAGCGTCAGGATAGCCGAGCCGAAACCGATCAGCACGTTGCGCTGCGGATTGACCGTTTCTTCCGCCACATTGGCTACACCCTCAATGGCCAGAAAAAACCAGACGGCGAACGGCAGCGCGGCAAAAGCGCCGGCCCAGCCGTTGGGCAGGGCATTGTGTTCCAGGTTCCGCCATTCGAAGGCAGGCAAGGCCGCTCCGGCAAACAGCAGCAGGCCGATAACGGCCACTACCGTGATCACCAATTCGAATGATGCCGCTGCCTGCACGCCGTAAATATTCAACGCCGTGAACACCAGGTAGGCAAAAATGGCAATGCCCAGCACCGGCACCCCCGGTATGAAAATATTCAGGTAGGCCCCGATGGCGAAGGCAATGGCGGGCGGGGCAAAAATAAACTCGATGTTCTGGGCCATGCCCCCGAGAAAGCCCCAGTCTTTGCCCAGTGCCCGCACGGCATAGTCGAACGCGCCGCCGGCTTTTGGGATCGCGCAGGCTAGTTCGGTATAGCTGAACGTAAAACAGAGATAGAGGATGATAATGAAGAAGGTGGCCACGGCCAGTCCGAGCGTGCCGCCTCTTTCCAGGCCCAGATTCCAGCCGAAGTACATGCCCGAAATGACGTAGCCCACGCCGAGTCCCCAGAGCATGAGCGGGCCGAGGGTTCGGTTGAGTTGGGGGGTGTTTTCCGTTGAGTTTGCCATAGGCCTATTGTTTTGATGCTGGCTAAAAGTAGCCTGCAATCCGGGATGTTTGGGTAAACCCCGGGCGGTTTTTTACCTTGCAACACATTTTGAAAACGCAGAAAAACGATGCCCGACCTGAATTTTACACCTTTTCCAATGCTGTCGACCGAGCGGCTCGTGCTGCGGCAACCGGCTGCTTCCGACGTGCAGGATTTGTTTGCCATCCGTGCCGACGAACGGGTAAACCGCTACCTGCACCGGGCACCCACCACATCGACTGACGATGCCCGGGATTTTATTGAAAAAATAAACCGCGGTATCGCCCAAAATGAATCGCTGTACTGGATCGTGGAACTGGCCGGGAAACTGGCCGGTTCGATCTGCCTCTGGAGTTTCTCCCAAAACCCGTTCAAGGCGGAAGTGGGTTTTGAACTGCACCCCGACTACCAGGGCAAAGGCCTGATGCAGGAAGCGCTGACGGCTGTGCTGGACTTTGGGTTCAACAACCTGGGTTTGGAAACCATTGAAGGCTTTACGCATATCCGGAATGCGCCGTCGATCAAACTTTTGGAGAAAAACGGTTTTCAAAAAATGGAAACGCTGGAGGATGAGGAGGCCGTGATTTTTGTGCGCCACCGAAAAAATTAGTCAAAACTTAAAATAACGCAGTGTGGTAAAAAGGGGAAATTGCCGCCGTGGTCTTGGCTTCACCGGGATGTCGTAGGGGCGACCCTCGCGGTCGCCCGGGAATACATGGTCGCCCGGGAATACATGGTCGCCCGGGAATACATGGTCGCCCGGAAATCCACAGGTCGCAACCGCAACACATTGGGCGACCGCGAGGGTCGCCCCTACAACATCCCGGGCAATTTTAGGATGGGCCGGGGTTATGCGGGACATACCTGATTGAGGTTTGGCGGCCCTAAAATTCCCAAGTTTTCAATCCAGTTTTAAAAAATCACCATGGCAAAAATCGATACGCAATACGAACAGGTGAACGACCAGTTGACCCGAATTATCCAAAAAGCGGCAGCCATGGAGCGGCAGTACCAGTACGAGCTTTCCCGTGTGCATCCCATTTACCAAAAAAGTGCGGCCAATTTATTGCACTATCTGGCCTTGCGTTCGTTCGATATCGATGCCTTGCAACTGCAATTGCGCGACCTCGGACTGCCGGGTTTCGTGACCTGCGAAGGCTACGTGATGCGGCACCTGATCAACCTGGAAAATATCCTGAGCCGGTTGCAGGGCAATGGCGACGAACTCGCTCGCAAGGGATTCATTTCCAGAAAAAAGAGCGAGAAGCTGCTGCGCAAAAACACCCAACTGCTGTTTGGCTACAAATCCAAAAATCGCAACACCCGCATCATGGTCACCCTGCCGGATACGGCCGCCGGCGACCCCGGATTTGTCAAACGCCTGCTTTCCCTGGGCATGAATTGCGCGCGGATCAACTGCGCCCACGACAATGCCGAAACCTGGGAAAAAATGATCGACAATGTAAAGTCGGCCAATGCCCAACTCCAAAAACGCTGCAAGATCACCATGGACCTGGGCGGCCCCAAATTGCGTACCGGCAGTATGCAGCCCGGCCCAAAAGTGGTGCACATCCGTCCCACCCGCGACGACCTGGGTCGCATGACGAAACCCGCACAAATCTGGGTTGCACCGCCCGATGTACCGCCACCGGCCAGTGCCGAAAGTGCCGTGCATATTCCGGTGGACGCGCTTTTTTTTCAAAAAATCAAACGCGGCAATACCATCTATTTTACGGATTCGCGGGATAAACGATGCTCCATCGTCATCGACCGGCTGGAGGGCAACGGCATGTGGGGGCTTTGCACCGATTCGGCGTACCTCGAAACCGGTACCGCGCTCGTGTTGCACAAGGAAAAACAGACGGGCGAAGCAGTCGATCGTGTGGGCGAATTGCTGCCCAAAGAACAGTTTATCACGCTTTTCCAGGGCGATACCCTCCTCCTGCACAAAGACCCGCGGCCGGGCGAACCGGCCGTACCCGATGCAGCGGGCAGGGTAGCAGTTCCCGCGCATATTTCCTGTACCCTTCCGGAAATTTTCGATGATGTGCAGCCTGGCGAGCCCATCTATTTCGACGACGGCAAAATCGAAGGGGTGATCGCCGCCGTCAATGCCGACGAACTGACCGTCAAAATCCTGCATGCCCGCGACAATGGCAGCAAACTCAAGGCCGACAAAGGCATAAACCTGCCCGAGAGCGCTTTGCGCATCAGCGGCCTGACGGCCAAAGACCGGGAAGACCTGGCCTTCGTGGCGCACCGGGCCGACGCCATCAACTACTCCTTCGTGAATACCGTACAGGATGTGGAGGCTTTGCAGGCTGTTTTGGACCAACAACAGGCCAGGCCCGGGATCATTTTAAAAATTGAAACCCAACGCGGTTTTGCCAACCTGCCGGCCATCCTGCTGGCAGCCATGCGCAACTACCCGGTAGGCGTGATGATCGCCCGCGGCGACCTGGCCATCGAGACCGGCTGGAAAAATTTTGCCAGCATCCAGCAGGAAATCGTGCGCATTTGTGCAGCCGCCCACATCCCCAATGTATGGGCCACCCAGGTGCTCGAAAACCTGGCGAAAAAAGGCACCCCCTCGCGGGCCGAAATTACAGACGCTGCCCTGGCCGCCCAGGCCGAATGCGTGATGCTCAACAAGGGCTACTACATCCACAAGGCGGTGAAAATGCTCGACAAAATCCTGCGCCGCATGCAGCGCTTCCAACGCAAAACGGTCGCCATGCTGCCCCGGCTCGAACAGGCCGACGAACTGGTGCTGTCGCACAAGGCGTTCGACGTGGCCTGATTTTTTTCTCAAAAAATGGTCAGTTGCTCCCCTTCAGGCAATTGCTGGAACGAGCGGCGGTGGTGGGGTGTCAGCCCGTGCTGCCGGATGGCTTCGCGGTGGGCCAGCGTGGGATAGCCCTTGTTGGATAGCCAGTCGTACTGCGGGAATTCCTGTGCCAGACGGTGCATTTGCTCGTCGCGGTGGGTTTTGGCAAGGACTGAGGCGGCGGCAATAGCGGCGTATTTGCCGTCGCCTTTCACGACGCACAGATGCGGTATGGCGGCATATTTTTGAAAACGGTTGCCGTCGACGAGGATAAACTCCGGCTGTTGAGCCAGCGCATCCAGTGCGCGGTGCATGGCCAAAAACGATGCGCGCAGGATGTTGATCCGGTCGATCTCCTCCGGGCCGGCACTGGCAACGGCCCAGGCGAGGGCTTCCTGCTCGATCACGACGCGCAGGGCATCGCGCTGTTTTTCGGTCATCTGTTTGGAGTCGTTCAGCGCGGGATGTTGAAAATCGGGGCGCAAAATCACCGCAGCGGCAAACACCGGTCCGGCCAGGCATCCGCGTCCGGCTTCGTCGCATCCGGCTTCGAGCCGGTCGGGTTGGTGGTAGGCTAGCATGGTGTGTTTTTGTTTTTATTCACCACGGAGACACGGAGTACACGGAGGTTTTCTTTTTCGAAAAAATATTCTCCGTGTACTCGTCCTACGACTCAAAGTCGTAGGACGAGTAGGGCTTCTCCGTGTACACCGTGCCTCCGTGGTGAAAAACCAGGCAACGGATTTCACCCCAAAAGTAAGCAAGTCTTCGGGCAGCAAAGGCAATTCGACTACCTTTACGCCCATCAACAAATCAACAAATCAACAACAATGGAAACCTATACCAGCCCGAGCGACCATGTGCAGCTGCACGATTTGTTATTTGTCGCCCTCTTCTCGGAAAAAGAAGTACAGGAACGGGTGCAGGAACTGGGCCAGACAATTACCCTGGCCTACCAGGACAAGCAGCCCCTGTTCATCAGCATTCTGAGCGGTGCATTTGTATTTGCTGCCGACTTGATGCGCGCTTTTGACGGCAATTGCGAAGTAGGCTTTGTTAAACTGGCGTCGTATTCCGGCACGGCCTCCACCGGCGAAGTAAAAACGGTGATGGGCCTGGAAAAAGAACTGCGTGGCCGGCATATCATTGTGGTGGAGGATATCGTCGACAGTGGCCGCACGCTGCATTATTTTCATGAATACCTGCAGGCGCAGGAGCCGGCTTCCATTTGTACCGTGGCATTTTTACGCAAGCCCGAAGCGGTTGTTTTTCCGGTTAAAGTCGACCATGTCGGGTTCGATATTGACGATCGTTTTGTGGTTGGATACGGACTGGATTACGAGGGCCTTGGGCGAAACCTGCCGGGCGTCTACCAACTGGCCGAACGGTAATTTTTTACTACATTTCGGTTTTGAAAACATATCTAACAGCATTGTATGACCGGACTGAACCCCTCCCCGGATCAACTCCGCCGCTTGCGCGCAGCTTTTCAGGAACTCAAGGCCGAACAGGATCAGTTTCTCCGCCAGGTTGAAAACCGTACGTTCGTGCATACCCGGGTGTACCGTCAGGTGCGCGATGAGCGGAAATGCCTGTTGATCGGACGCAAAGGGGCCGGAAAAACGGCCTTGCTCGTGGGCTACCGCACTGAAAACCGGACCGACTATCTCGCCGAAGCCGATATCGACATCATCGCCGACGAGTTTCCGCTGGAACCCCTGTTCCACTTTTTTTACCGCGAGGTGTACGGCAAACTGAACAAACGCGCCGGCAGCAGCCGCGACACCGACCTGGCGCATTTCCTCGACCCGACCAAGGTGGCTACCTATGCCTGGAAACAAAGCCTGACCGCATCGGCGGTGTGCATGGCGGCCCAGCAAATCCTCGATTCCGGGATGGCCTCCCAACTGTCGGACCAGGAAAAGCGTACCCTCGAAGATGCCCTGGAGCACGTGCTCAAATTGCTGGGCAATGGAAAAGGCCGTGTGGAAGGCGGTACCATTCTGGGGCCTTTTCTGGTGTATTTTTTTACGGCATTTACCGAGCTGATCGAAGTGGCGATCGAACAATCGATGGGCAGTTTTGCTGCGCTGGTGGCCAAAATAACCGGCCAGCTCAGCCTTATGGCCAAAAACAATACCGATGAAGCCCTGCGGCGGCCTGTCCACCAAATCCGCCAGATTCTGGACCGGCACGGCAAAAAAGTCTTGCTCACCCTCGACCGCTTCGACGATTTTTACGACGAGTTCCAGTACCGCCAAAGCACCGACATGGCCATCGAAAAGCGCGCCTTTCTGGCGGCTTTGCTGAAAGGCCTGGTGATCGCTGCCCGCGACTTGCAGCGCGATGCCTCGCAGTACTCCTGGATGCATATGATCTTCACCATTCCGATGGATAAGTTTTTGGAGCTGCAACTGCGCGAGCGCGCCGACCTGGAAAGCAACCACGTGGTTCGGTTGGAATGGACGCCCAAAGAACTCTACGAACTGGTAAACCGGCGCATTGCCGCTGCACTTGACTTGCCTGAAAAGGACATCCCCAATGCCTGGAACCTGCTCTTCCCCTTCGATGTGACCAACGGGCGCCTGCGCGAAGTCAAGGAGGATTCCTTTTTATACATCGTGCGGCATTCCCTCTGGAATCCGCGCGAAATTCACATGTACCTGAAGGCCTTGTTTGCAGAAATGGAAAAACGGCCGGCCGACGAGGAAATGTTCCGCCAGGTGGTGCGTACCGAAACGGAAAATATTATCCGGCGGGAGTTTATCGGGCAGTTTATCAGCGAGTTTCAGGGTTTGCAAAAAGTGCTCAACAAGCTCGGCAATGTGCAGCTGCGCACGGTGCTCTCCTACGAATCGTTGTGCGACAAACTTGGCGGGCTCGAGCTGTTCGACGATTGCCGCAGCCCCGACCAAATTGCCGTGCGCCTGTTCCACATGGGCGTACTGGGTGTGCGGATAAAAGGGCACCGCAGCGACGGCAACCTGGCGGTCATTACCCAGCAGAAATACGAAGTGGGCTACCGGTTTTGTTTCAACACGGAAGAGAACGACCCCTTCTCGCCCGGTTGCGAGGTGTGTATCCACCCCATGTTTTTTGAATACCTCAATATCAAACACGAGGAGCCGTATGTGGTGAATCAACTGGTTTGGGAAATGTTTGCCTGAGCAATTATGCTTTACCTGTCTGCCGGATGGCCGTCCATAACCATTGCCCGCTTCCTCTCCGGTACAACAACCACATCGCCCCGGCCATGATCAGGGTACAGGGGAAAGCCGAACCGACACCCAGCGGAGCAATGGCCAGGAGGAAGGTGATTGCCCCAATGGCGCCGATGCGAAACAACAGGCCTTTCGTCCACATACTCCCCGCAATAAGTGCCTGGCCGGCGGCTATGCTCAACACGATCGGTTGGGTGTGCGCCGCAAAAAAGCCGTAAATAAATTGCTCGTACCACCCGATGAGGGCATACTGTGCATACCCGATATAGTCGTCGGGGGTATGCAGCACCGTGGTCGTATTCATCCAGGCTGCCCAGGCAAACAACAGGAAAAACAACAAGCGCCCCCAGGCCGGGCGCGTCCAGGCGGCCCAGAGCATGGCAAGGGCTACCAGGTTGGAAATAGCGTGGGCAATCCAGATAAGGTGGGTGGGCATGGTTTGCGACTACTTTGGTCTGTCGTGCAAAACTTTTGAAAAATGCGGGGCGGCTCAATGCTTTGGGTCATGGGAAGTGTTGAGCGTGCGCAAAAGATAGATGTGGCCCGCCTCATAAGCTGAAAACTTAAAATGTCCGCCGTAGATTATTTTATAAACCACGGAGAACACGGAGGGGCCCTACTCGTCCTACGGCTCAAAGCCGTAGGACGAGTGCTCGCATAACCCGTCAAACTTACGAGGCACGGAAGGCACGGAGCGCTAAACTCCGTGTTCTCCGTGCCTCCGTGGTGAAAATTCTGACGTGGGGGCTAATGCGACAGCCTCCAAACAAACCGGGAATTCGCCCGGCTCAATTGCGCGGCAACCACCAGCCCAACCAGACACCGACAAGCCCCCACTGAACGATACTGTCGATCAGGTAGCCAATGGAGTTGCTCTCAAACCAGATACTATCCAGATAGGCGGTCGTAATATAACTGGCGCCACCTAAAGCGAGCGCCGCATAGACGGCCGTTTTCAGGTCCAGCGCCGCAAACTTCAGCAGTACCCAAACTAAAAAGAACGCTGCCAGGATATCGGCTACCAGGGCCCGGAGCATATTCATGCTCATACTCATATCCATGGATTTGTGGTAACTGATCGTCGCCCAGGGTTTGCCCATACTGTTTTCCATGGCGGCCTGCTGTTCTGCCTGCGATGATCCGGGAGGAACCCCCGGCAAAAAATAGCTGCCTTCTTCCAGGTTTTGGGCCAGGTTTTCCATGATCTGGTCCTGGTTGGCGGTGTACTGGAATTCTGCGGCGTGGACGTTCAGCAAACTCCAGGACAAAAACTGCCAGAGGAACAGGATGAGTCCGCCAACAAGTGATGCAATCAGTTGTTTTTTCATGATTGGTTGTGTTTTGTTTTGTGATAAAATTTGGTTTTGCGCAAATAAAGGTAGCCAAACTTTTATTTTCGCTGGCGTGCTCAAACTGGTTTTTACGCTATCCTTATGTCGATTTTCCAATTGTCGCTGCTTCAAAAAAGAAACCTGAATAAAATTGTTGGCATCGCCCTTTTTTGGTTTTTATTCGGAATGACTTACGCCTTGCTCGAACGCGGTATTCTCGGAAACGCAACAGTTTATCCATCTACAGGAAATCCCTATAAATTCAGTACAGCCCTGCTGACAGCCAGTTTCGGGGCATTGCTGATGGGTTTTATTTTCGGTGGAGTTGAAGTGTATTACCTCAGCAGAAAGTTTATCCGGATGGCATTCGGTGTGAAAATTCTGCTCAAAACCAGTATCTACCTTTTTACAATTTGCTTGTTGGTCATTCTACTCAGTTTTTTAGGCAGTAGCCTGTCTATGCGGGTTGCGCCAAACGACACCGCCGTTTATAATTCGGCACTTCTGTTTATGTCGAATGAGGCCTTTTGGTGTGTGGTGTTTTATTCGGGCGCGGTTATTTGTGTCGGACTCTTTTTGACGGAGGTCAGCGACAACCTTGGGCAAGGCGTTGTGAAAAATTTTCTGTTCGGGAAATACCACCGCCCCCGGGAAGAACGGCGCATTTTTATGTTCCTGGATATGAAAGCCTCCACTACCATTGCGGAGCAGCTGGGCCATATCCGGTATTTTGAACTATTGAATACCTATTATGCCGATATGACTAAATCTATCCTGAATAGTGCAGGCGTTGTGTATAAATATGTCGGCGATGAAATAATAATTTCATGGGATTATAAAACCGGTTTGAAAAACAACAATTGCCTACACTGTTTTTTTTCTATAAAAAATGTATTGAAGGATAGGGCAGAAAATTATAAATCGCGATTTGGCCTGGCGCCCGATTTTAAGGCAGGCATGCATTGCGGGCCGGTGACAACCGGTGAAATCGGGGTGCTGAAAAAGGAAATTGCATTTAACGGCGATGTGTTAAATACCACGGCACGCATCCAAAGCCTGTGTAACGACTATGGCGTGGAATTACTGATTTCCGAAGCGCTGTACACGGCATTGAATCCGGACAACAGTTTTGTGGCGAAGCCAATCGGCAACCTGCGCTTGCGGGGAAGAGATGCCCGGGTGCAGCTCTATTCGGTTTCACAACGGTAAAAAGTAGAGGCTGTCGCATAAGGACTGATTTACGAATTACGATTTACGATTGGTTCACCATTTCGAAATAGGCATGTTTGCAACCTTTTCAAATTTTGAAAAAGGCACGCAACTATCCTAAGCCTGAATGGTGAACCAATCGTAAATCGTAATTCGTAAATCCTTAGCTAAACCAAACCGCGCTCAGGGCGTAGTAAATCGCCATAAGTGCCGAAAACACCGCGCTCGCCACGAAGCGCCAGCGCAACGGGACTTTGTTTTGGATCGCAAAATTGGCCAGCAGCGAAATCGGAATATTCGCCAAAAACGAAAGCAAACCGATCGAGAGCAAATTCCAGCCGATCGCTGCGAATTGCCCCATGAACAATTTTAAAAACAAAATATGCCGGGCAATCCAGATCGGGTTGAAATACAACATGGCCAGCAGCGTACGCCGCAGGGCAGCCTGCCAACCCTGTGCCCGCTGTACCTTGCGATCGATCCAGTTGAACCAGTTGGGGATTTCAAAAGCATACACGGTGCTACCGATCAGCAAAATACCGAGCAAACGCAGCCAGATGAACTCGCCGGCCAGCAGCGCTGCAATGGTGTCGCCTGTGGTATAGATCAGGCCGCCGCGGAGGATATCGGTGGTTTTGTATTGCAGGCTCACGGGTTGGTCGGAGTTTTTTGGGAAGCAGGCGCGACGGCCAATTGCTCCAATGCTGCTGCGTCCGGGTATAGGGCCAACAACACTTTTTCGGGCGTAAACGGCGCGTCAAAACGAAATTGATACCCCGGGTTGAAAGCCGCCACCGCCTGTTGGATGGCAAAATAAGCGCCCAGGCCGTACATCAGCGGCGGCTCGCCCACGGCTTTCGACTTAAAGATAGCCATGTCGCTGCCAGGCGTGTCGAGTGGCTCGATCACCACTTCGGCAGGCACGGAGTAGATATCCGGAATTTTATAGGTGGAAAGCGTGCCCGACGCCAGCCGCCCGTCGGGTTCGTACCGGACTTCTTCCATGGTCATCCAGCCGATGCCCTGCACCAGGCCGCCCTCGATCTGCCCGCGGTCGACGATGGGATTCATGCTCCTGCCGAAATCGTGTACGATTTTTACCGATTCCACGGCATACGTGCCGCGAAGGCAATCCACCGCAACGGTGCTGAGCGCCAGGCCGTACACGTGGTAGGCGAAAGGGTGGCCTTTTTCGATGCTCTTGTCAAAATGAATGACCGGGGTGGCGTAGTGGCCGTTTTCCGTCAGGCACACACGCTCCAGAAATGCCATGTCGATGAGTTGCTCCCAGTGCATGCCGGTGGCCGCGCCGTTTTTGAAAACCTGCTCTTGCCGTATGCTGATCGCTGATGCATCCACCTGAAAATGTGCCGCTGCGCATGCGCGCAAACGCTCGAGCAGCGCCGTGCAGGCTTTTTCCAGGGCTTTGCCGTTGAGGTCGGCGGTGGCGCTGGCGGCACTGGGCGAGGTATTGGCCACGCGGGTGGTGTTGGTCGTTTCGAGTTTTACCCGTTGGGGCTGCACATCGAACACCCGGGCGGCTACCTGAAGCATTTTGGTGTTCACACCCTGCCCCATTTCCACGGCCCCCGTGCTCACGCCGATGCTGCCGTCGGAGTAAATGTGCACCAAAGCGCGGGCCTGATTCATCGGTGTTTTTGTAAATGAAATACCAAAACAAACGGGCTGCAAGGCCATGCCTTTTTTCACATGCCCGTTGGTGCTGTTGAAAGCCGCAACCGCTTTTGCTGTTTTTTCAATGGAAAATTTTGCCTCCAGCGTTTGCCATATTTTCCCGATTTCCACCCCTTCGGCGATCTGGCCGTAGGGAAATTCGTCGCCCTCGGCCAGCAGGTTTTTTTGCTGGAGCAGGTGTTTGGGCACGCCCATTTCGCGGGCGGCATGCGCCAGTGCCGATTCGATGGCAAACATGCCCTGCGGCCCGCCAAATCCCCGGAACGCCGTGTTGGGCGGCAGGTTGGTCCGGCAACTGTAGGCCGTGGCCCGCACGTGCGGGATGAAGTAGGTGTTGGTGCAGTGGAACAAAGTGCGCTCCATAACCGCGGGCGACAGATCAGCCGCCGCGCCGGCATTTTGATAAAACGTCACCTCGTAGGCCAGAACCTTGCCGTCGGCCGAAAGCCCGATCCGGTAGTCCGACGAGTAGGGGTGCCGCTTGCCGGTCATGCGCATGTCGTCGAGGCGGTGCAAAACGATTTTTACCGGGCGGTTCAGCCGGCTTGCTGCCAACGCCGCCATCACGCCCCAGGGCGTTGCCTGGTCTTCCTTGCCGCCAAAACCGCCGCCCAGGCGGGTCACATCCACTTCAATTTTGTGCATCGGCACCCCCAGCACCCGGGCGGCGGTGCGCTGCACGGCGGTGGGTCCCTGCGTGGAAGAGTGAATTTTGATGTGCCCGTTTTCCATGGGGACCGCGTAGGCGCCCTGCGTTTCGATGTACAGGTGCTCCTGCCCGTTGGAGTCGGCGCGCCCTTCAAAAACATGGGCGCACTTCGCCCATTGAGCGGCCGGATCGCCCAGCCGGAACGTCCGCGGCGGAATAATGAGCTGGCCTTGCGCCTGTGCTTCGCGGGGGTCTGTGATCACCGGTTTTTCGGCGATCCGGATGTCGATCAGTTTCCGGGCTTTGGCGGCGATGTGCTCGGACTCGGCTACAATGAGCGCGATGGGCTGACCCTGGAAGTGGATTTCGCCTTCGGCAAACAAGGGCTCATCGGGTATGATCCCCCCGATCTGATTTTCGCCCGGAATATCGTTTGCCGTAAAAATCCGAATCACGCCGGGCAGTGCTTCAGCCCTGGAATAGTCGACCGCTTCGATGCTGCCATGGGCTTTCGGGGCATCGAACACCAGCCCGAACAAGGTACCCTGAATGACCGGGATATCGTCGAGATACACGGACGTGCCGCGCACATGGCCGTTTGAATCAATATTTTTCATCGCAGCATATCCAGGTTTATGGTTTCGGGAAACAACACAATAAAATGGGCGTAAAACAGCTGTCGCAACAGCAGGCGCTTGTAGCTTGCCGAACCGCGCACATCGCTGATGGGACTGATTTCCGTTTGCAGGATTTCGGCGGCAGCGCGGACGGTTTCGGCATCCAGGCGTTTTCCCTGCAACCAGGCGCAGGTTTTTTCCAAAAATGTCGGAACAGGGCCGATACCTCCGGCCGACAAATGCACCCCGGCGATGGTATTCCCGTCCATCGAAATCTGCATGGCCGTATTGACGCTGGCAATATCGAGGTGGGTGCGTTTGCTGACTTTTTCAAAATTGAAGCGGCTGTTGGCCGGTGGAACCGCGAAGGAAACGGCGGTAATCAGTTCGTCCGGAGCCAGATCGAGCGTTTTGTAGCCTTTGTAAAGA
Organism: uncultured Saprospiraceae bacterium; assembly: GCA_964484205.1. GTDB lineage: Bacteria > Bacteroidota > Bacteroidia > Chitinophagales > Saprospiraceae > M3007. The sequence goes on from CAZAEZ010000011.1 coordinate 33,101, forward strand.
TTTTTTAAAAAAATCCGGCGCGCGCCGCCCGGCCCGTCAATGTGCAATTGCGCATTCAGCGCGATAAAAAAAGCCGTCATGTCGCCGATGGGGGAGGCGTTGACAAAATTGCCACCCAGGGTCGAAATGGCGCGAATGGGTGTCGACGACACCAGTTTCAGGTGCTCGGAAAGCCGGGGAAACATGGCTTGCAGCGTTTCCGAATGCAGCATGTCGGCCACGGTGGTTTGAGCGCCCAGGGTGCAAATGCCGTTTTCGATGGCAATGCCTTTCAGCGCAGGCCGGTCGAACAGCAGCGTTACATCCTGCTCCACCAGCGCGTCGTGTTGCTGCACGTACAGGTCGGTGCCGCCGGAAACGCGGGGTTTGCCGTTGGCGCCGGCCGGGGCAGGCTGCATTGCCCGCAGTTTTTCGGGAACATGTTGGAAGTAACCAGGCAAAAAATGATTGCGCACCAGCCAGCCGACGGGGTCGCCCGCCGGGCGGGCAGCCAGGACTTCGGTCAGGCGCATGGCGGCGCGTTCCAGCGATTTGTAGCCCGTGCAGCGGCAAATATTGCCGTCGATAGCAGCGATAGCCGCCGGGTAGTTTGCCGGCTGTTCGGTCTGCAGACAGAAGCCGGTCAGGGAGAGCACGAAACCCACCGTGCAAAACCCGCACTGCGTGCCGCCTTCCTCGACGATGGCTTGCTGCACCGGGCTTAGCTGGTCCATGTTGAGCCCCTCCACGGTCACGATGTGTTTGCCTGCGGCGTTCCCGATGGGCGTCAGGCAGGAAGTGGCACTGTGGTACTGCAAGCGCCCGCCGGCGAGGCTGCCGATGAGCACGGTGCATGCGCCGCAATCGCCTTCCCGGCAGCCGATTTTGGTGCCGGTGAGTCGTTGGTCGTAGCGGATGAAGTCGAGCATCAGGGAACCGGAGGGTTTGCTGGTCCGGATCACCCGGTCGTTTAGCATAAATTCCAGCATCAGTATAGTTTTTTCAGTTCGCTCACTTCCCATTTGGCGAAAGCCTCCAGGGCTTCGTCGCGCAGGAGTTGTTCGGTGGGCAGGGTGCGGCGGTCTTTGGGCAGTTCAATTTCCCGGTAAATAAACTGGTCGTCGAACTGGATGGCGGCGGCATCTTCCTTGGTGTTGCCGTAGTACATTTTGACGGGGCGGGCCCAGTAGATGGCGCCCAGACACATGGGGCAGGGCTCGCAGCTGGTGTAAATTTCACAGCCGTCCAGTTGGTAGGTGCCGAGCGCCTTGCAGGCGTTCCGGATGGCCACCACTTCGGCGTGTGCGGTGGGGTCGTTGGTGCTGGTCACTTCGTTGGTGCCCCGGGCGATGATTGCGCCGTCTTTGACCACTACGGCGCCAAAGGGTCCGCCGCGGCCGGATTCGACATTTTCGATGGAGAGCCGGATGGCTTCGCGCATGAAGTCTTGGGCTTTGTTTGACACGGGTAGCTTGTTTTTTCAAGTAAATAAAGGCCCTGCGAGGGGCAGGAATCAAAGTTAACAAAAACCGTGCTGTGCCAGGGGGGATTTACTTGTACGCTTTTTTCAGACGATCCAGTTGGCGCTTGTCGTCGCGCTGTTTGATGGATTCGCGTTTGTCGTACGATTTTTTGCCGGTAGCCAGTTCGATGAGCAGTTTGGCGATGCCGCGCTCGTTGAGGTAGAGTTTGTAGGGGATGATGGTAAACCCTTTTTCGCGGACGCGCCGGGCGAGTTTGCGCAGTTCGGTTTTGCGCAGCAGGAGTTTGCGGTTGCGCCGCGCTTCGTGGTTTTGGGTGGTGCCTAGTTCGTATTCGGCGATGTACATGTTGCGCACCCAAAGTTCGTCGTTTTCGAAGGCGCAGTAAGCATCGTTGAGGTTGACGTTGCCGGCGCGTACGCTTTTTATCTCGGTGCCGGTCAGCACAATACCGGCCTCGTATTCCTGCAGAAACTGGTATTCGAAGCTGGCGCGCCGGTTCTTAACTTCTATTTTCGATATTTTGGATTTGTCTTTTGCCATGGTAAAATGCGGACAAAGGTAGCCGAATGCGTATGGAAAAACCAAAAGCGCCGGGTTTAGTTCCACCGCATACGAAGTTGGCGGGCCTGTTTCCTAAAACCAGGCCCCTAAGGCGCCTTGAAAAAGGGATGATGGTTACCTTGGCGCGCTAAATGACAAACGATGAAAATACTATTGTGGGTTATCGCTTTTCTATTTGTAACCTTCGCCCTGGTGCAATACAACGACCCCGATCCGCTGATCTGGATGCTGGTGTACGGGGCAGTGGCGGTGCTTTACGTTTTGGCGGCGTTGCATAAGCTGCATCGAAAGGTGGCGCTGGGCGCATTTATCGCAACGCTTGGCTGGGCGCTCAGCTATGTGCCTGCATTTTGGGACTGGATTCAGATGGGGGCGCCTTCCATCGTGGAAACCATGAAGGCCGAAAAGCCGTACGTCGAACTGACCCGGGAGTTTCTGGGGCTGGTATTGGCTGCGGCGGCAAGCGGCTGGCTGGCGTTTCGGCGGCGCGGTCAGTCGTAATTGATCCGGTCGCGGATCGAGCCGTCTTTCCGGTGGATGATCACATCGGCGCCGTAGTTCCGGGCGATGTCTTTGGCCCGTTCGATCGCATCTTCCTGGTATTCGTACACGGCCGTGTATTTTGTATTGCCTGCGCCTTTCACAGCCCAGCCCTCCGGGTGTGGCACCACATGCTGGTGGTGCGTGGCCGGTCCGGTGCGGACGCCTGCGCCTTTCAGGATGATGCGCAGAATTTTTTTAAGCAGCTCGAGCCAGAAGTTGGATCTTTTGATGTCGGTCATGTCCCGGCAATTTTGTTTTAATAGTTTTTTACAAGCACGATAGAATCGGAATAGTCGGGGATAAAATTATACGGTAAATTCCGGGTTTCCGAAAATCCGGCTTTTTTATAGGCTTTTATTGCCCGGGTATTTCTGGCAGACGGTGCGATATAAATTTTTTCGCAACCCAGGTTTTGATGCAAATAGTTGCAAAAAATGCGAACGGCTTCGATGCCCAAACCTTTCCCTGCATAACGGCTGTCTGCCAGCCAGATGTCTATTTCAGTTGATTTTTCTATGGTATCAATGTGGTTGTAATTCACCTGGCCTATTTCTGTGTATTCATATTCTATAATAAAACACCGGCCGAGCAAGGGTTGGGAATCGTCAAAATAATGATCGGTGTAATCGGCTGAAAAATCTTCCCAGGCCGGAATTGGCGCATCCGGAAATTTGGGTGGCCCGAGCATTTCCCGGGTCAGGTCGGACTTGGTCAGCCAGTTGAAGATTTTGACTTTGTCTTCCGATCCGGCAGGGCGCAGGCGTATTTTTTGATCCATAGGCGGGTCTATTTACCGGCTGTTTCCTGCCACCCGATCACCGCCAGCATGCGCCCGGTGACCCCGGCTTCTTTGCGGTGTGAAAAATAGTCGGTGTTGTGCAGGACGGTGGAAAACGGTGACAATTCAATCTGATTTTCAGCCAGGCCAAAATCCAGCAGCTGCTGTGCGCAGACTTTTTTCAGATCGACAAAATACTTTCCGCGCCCGGCATCGAAGCGCTTGTACGCGTCGGCAAATTCGACGGCTACTTCGGGCCCCACCTCAAACGAACATTCGTCGATACAGGTGCCCACATACGCCAGGCAGTCGCTGCCCTTCGTGCCGAACTGCTGCGCCATTGCCTCCAGTGTTTTGGCTGCGATGCCCGCCGCCGCGCCCCGCCAACCCGCATGGATGGCAGCCACCGCTCGGTTTTTGGTGTCGCACACCAGTACCGGGGTGCAGTCGGCCACCGAGACCGCCAGTACCACATTTGGGGTGTTGGTGATCAACGCGTCAAAGCCTTCCGAGCCGCCGGGAGCCGTCACGCGCAGTATTTCTGCGCCGTGCACTTGTTTGCTCCAGGCGAGTTGGCCGGCCGCAAAACCCAGCGCTGCGCAAAAACGCCGTTTGTTTTCAGCAATATTTTCGGGTTGATCTGCGGTGTTTTTTCCAAGGTTCAGGCTGTGATAGGGGGCGGGGCTCACGCCGCCGTGCCGGGTGCTCTGCGCCGCGATCAGTTGCGGAATGTTGTTAAAAATTGCGGGCCGGAAAAATGTTTCCATAGTTTGCCAAAGTTAATGGTTGAGTGGGATAACTGGTGGTAGTAGCGAGGGGGTGACTGGCAGTCACCCCCTCGCTTGGCCCCCGTTCATCCAAACGGGAACATGAGTTAAAAATCCGGCGGAACCGGGATTTGATCGAAAAACCAAACCCCTGGCTCGAATTGTGTCTGCCGTAGCAATAAACTAAGGTACTTTTGATGTCCTGCACCAACAACCGGTTTTTTAACAACCACCGGTTTAAAATGATCTGAACATGCCTTTTGCCGAAATTATTCGCCTGGCGTTCCAAAATATCCGCGCCAACATGCTGCGCGCCGTACTCACGCTGATGATCATCGCATTCGGGATTATGGCCCTGGTGGGTATTTTGACGGCAATCGACGCCATTGCCTTTTCCCTGAACAACAACTTTTCCGGCCTGGGCGCCAATTCATTCAGCATTGAGCGCAAATGGGGCGAAGTAAAAAGCCGGCGCAGCGGGAAAACCCAAAAGCGCGGCGATCCGATTTCGTATGACAATGTCATGGATTTCAAGGAGCGCTTCGACTTTCCGGCTACGGTTTCGGCTTCCTTATGGCCGACAAACCTGGCTACCGTCAAATACGGCGATGAAAAAACCAATCCGAACATCGGGTTTGCCGGGGTCGACGAGCATTATTTCGGGGTGAAAGGCATGGATATCGAATTCGGTCGCAACTTTTCCTATAGCGAGATCGAAGACGGCCAATCCAAGATTATCCTCGGCAGGGATATCGTGAAAACACTGTTCAACGACAAACCGGAGAGTGCGCTGGACCAGGTCGTGGTGGTCGGTAACCAGCGCTACCGCGTAGTGGGCATATTGAAACCCAAGGGCTCTTCCATGGGACAGAACACCGACCGGGCCGTGTACGCTCCGCTGAACAAGGTGCGCTCGATCTACGGCACCCGGGAAACCAATTATGATCTGATTGTGGCCGTCCGAAATGCTACCGATATGGATGCCGCACAGTCGGAGGCTACCGGGTTGTTCCGGCTGGTGCGCGGCTTGCGGCCCGGGGAGGACGAAGATTTTGAAATTTTTGCCAGCGACAGTCTGGTGGCTATTCTGAAAGAAAACACGACCAATTTGCGCCTGGCCACTGTGGCAATTGGCCTGATGACCCTGCTCGGGGCGGCCATCGGCCTGATGAATATCATGCTGGTAAGCGTGACGGAACGAACGCGCGAGATCGGCATTTACAAAGCGCTTGGCGCTACCCGGAAGAGTATCATGACCCAGTTTTTGGCCGAAGCCATCGTCATCTGCCAGATCGGCGGAATCGTCGGCATCGTTCTGGGCATTTTGGTTGGCAATATCGTTACGCCGCTTTTGGGCGGTTCCTTCCTGATCCCCTGGGCCTGGATGTTTCTCGGCTTTACCCTTTGCATGATCGTTGGGGTGGTGTCGGGCTTTTATCCGGCCATGAAGGCTGCGCGGCTCGATCCGATTGAGGCCTTGCGGTATGAGTAGGCGGTATTGTGTTTAACGCTGCATTTGTTTGTACTGTGGCTTGGAAATTTTCCATTAAACACCAATCCTGAGGAGTTCAAATTTTTCGGCCTTCTGCGTATCAACCCCACCCCCATCCCCTCCCCCAGCGGGGAGGGGGGCCTGATTTCGCATTACTTTTTGATCCCGTAAACGAAATCATAAATTAGTTTGAGGGCAAGCGCCCCTCCCAATGGGGGAGGGGATGGGGGTGGGGTTGACGCGCGGCTGTAACTACAATGGTCAATTTCAATTGCCACAACCTACTACAGGCGCTCAAACCTTCAACCGCACTTTAAACAACTCCGCCAACCGCTCAAAAGCACTTTTCCAGTCGGCGTTGATAAACTCCCACAAACCCTTGCGGTACCCTTTTGTGAGCAGGTAAAAAACATTTTGGCTGCGCCAGATATCCGGATCGAGGTCCAGTTTATGAAGGATCTCAAGCACCTCGCACAACCATTGAATTTTGGCCGGCGAACTGGTATCCTGCTCAATTCCCAGAATTTCCTGGTAAATCCGTTTGCCGGCAGCGTGATTCAACGCATCCGGGTCGGAAACCCCGATATTCCAGTTTCGCATATCGACCACGATGCGTTGCAGATTTTGAATGCTGTTGGGCTGTTCCCGGTTAAAAAAATGCAGCAGATCGTCGTTCAGCACATAGGTCGCAATATTGCGCCAGGCATCCGGTACCGGAAGGCCGGCGTCTTCCAGGCCGGTCATGAGTTGGTAGTTGTCGTTGAACACATTGCGAAAATTGGCCTCCGCAAGCAACAGGCTGTTTGCGGTGATGGCGCGGATAATCTTGATTTTTTCATCGGCAAACAGCGACGACAACGTGAATTTTCCCGGACCGAAATACTCCTGCGAAATGCCAATCAACTCACCCATATTGGCTTCCCGGAAGGCTTTTGCCGTGCGCTGGTGCATATCGTCGAAGTCTGCGCGCTTCATCGATGCACTGATATTCCCGATGATGTGTTGCTGGCCCAGGTAAAGCACGGCAAAGGAAAAACTATTTTCAGCATGCGTGATGCGCGACCGGATGCCCAGCCGGCCAATGGCCAGCCTCGGTGTGCCCGCTTCGATGCGTTCGAACACCTCCACCGCGGCGGTATAGTTGAACAGGTTGAGCGCCGCCGGGTCGTCTTCAAACAAGGATGCCACGGCAAAATGCATGGCCACGCGCTCGAGGTCTACCCGCGCCGGCAACACATTTTGCAAATAGCTGGCGGCGCCGTTGGCAAATTTGTTGCTCGGCGCGGCACGCAGGCGTTCGGTAAATTCTTTGTGCAATTTCAGTCCGCCAACTTCCTGGGCGTAATCCATGGCGCGCAGGGCGTACTGCAAAATCTGGTTGGTTTCGATGCCGGATATTTCGTCAAAAAACCAGCCGCAACTGGTAAACATGAGTACCGCATGACGTTGCATTTCGAGCAGGCGCAGCACCGGGATTTGCTCCTGGGGTTTGAGCTTGTGCGTTGCATGCTCCGCTAAAAAAAGTTGAACATTTTCGGCGCTCCGGTCCAGCATCACATCAATGTAGTCGTTGCGTGCTTTCCAGGGGTCGCGGAGGTACCGCCCGGCTTCCCGCTCGTAAACGGGGATAAGCTGGTCGCGGAGCCAGTCGAGTGTTTCGCGCAGCGGTTTGCGCCAGCGCTGGTGCCAGCCGGGGTGGCCGCCGGTGCTGCAACCGCAGTCGTTGCGCCAGCGTTCGACGCCATGCACACAGCTCCAGGAGGAGTTTTCGTGCATTTGCACTTCCCATTCCGGTGGATGTAGTTCAAGAAACTGCCCGTAATTGGTCAGTGTGGCCAGTTTGTTGTCTTCCACATGGTTCAGCGCAGCAGCGAGCGCCATTTCGCCGAAGCGGTGGTGGTGCCCGTAGCTTTCGCCATCGGTGGCGATATGGGCCAGTTGCGGTTCCGCACTGTCGTCTAAGATGCTGAGTATGCGTTCGGCAAATGCCTTCCCATAATTCAGCAACCCGTTGAAGGCAACTTCCTGGGCCACCGCGCCGTGGTAAAAATACACGGCGATCCGCCGCCCGCTGGGCAGCTGGCACCAATACGGCCGCCGGGTATCCATGGTGTCGGCTTCGACGAGTTTCCAGGCTTCCTCGTTCAGTTTGCGCACCGCTTTGGCTTGCCGCGGCGCCAGAATGGTAAACTGCAAACCATGCGCGGCGAGCACTTCCAGTGTTTCTGTATTTACGGCTGTTTCGGCCAGCCAGATGCCTTCCGGGTACCGCCCGAAACGCCGCTCAAAATCGCGCACACCCCAGTACACCTGGGTGACTTTGTCGCGGTAATTGGCCAGTGGCAGGATGAGGTGGCTGTGCACCTGGGCCAGTGCGCTGCCGTGGCCGCCGTAGCGCTCCATGCTGCGCTTGTCGGCTTTGAGCAGCAGGTCGTACGCTTCAGGGTCGTTCTGTTCGATCCAGGTGAGCAGGGTGGGCCCGAAATTGAAGGAAATGCGGTTGTAATTATTCCGGATTTTCGTGATCCACTGCGCTTTGTCGAGGATGCGGGCTGCGGCGTTCGGGGCATAGCATTCGAAATTGATGCGTTCGTTCCAGTCGTGAAACGGCCGCGCGCCTTCCTGTTGTTCCACAACTTCCAGCCATGCGTTTTCGCGCGGGGGTTGGTAAAAGTGGCCGTGGACACAGATGTATTTATGTGTTTTGGACATTTGTCGTTGTTGTTTGACCCTGGCCGTCCCATGGCGTTGAGCTGCAAGATGGGATAAGGCAAAGAAGGGCAAAAATACAGCCCAGGATTTTAGCGCATGCAGTCTTTTGCATAGGACTTTCTGTGTATCTTCACCCTTCAGCCAGTATAACCCAAATTTGATGTACCATGCCTGCGCAACGCTGGCGCCTGCTTCCCGTCGAGGAAGCTACCGCGCAACACCTGCACGAAACACTCCGGATTTCCCCATTGCTCTGCCGCCTGCTGGCCCAACGGGGCATTTCCTCCTTTGATGAAGCCCGCCGGTTTTTCCGGCCTCAGTTGGACGAGCTGCACGACCCTTTCCTGATGAAAGACATGGAAGCTGCCGTCAGCCGGCTCGAAAAAGCCCTGGACCAGGGTGAGCGCATTTTGCTGTATGGCGACTACGATGTGGACGGCACCACCAGTGTGGCGCTGCTTTACACTTTCCTTTCCGATTTTACCCGGCAACTGGACTATTACCTCCCCGACCGCGACAAGGAGGGCTACGGCCTGAGCCTGGCAGGGGTGGAATATGCCCGGACGGGCAATGCGACGCTCATGGTGGTCATGGATTGCGGCATCAAGGCACACCGGGCCATTGAATTGGCCGCGACGTACGGGATCGACGTGATCGTTTGCGACCACCACCTGCCCGGCGATACCCTGCCGCCGGCCGTGGCGGTGCTCGACCCCAAACGCAGCGATTGCATATACCCATACGATGGGCTGAGCGGCTGCGGCGTGGTGTTCAAACTGGTACAGGCTTTTGCCTTGCGGCAAAACATTGATCCGGCGAAATGCTACGCCCTGCTCGACCTGGTAGCCGTCAGCATATGCTGCGACCTGGTGCCGATCACCGGCGAAAACCGCATTTTGGCCCATTTCGGCCTTCAGTTGCTGAACCGCGGCCCCAGGTTGGGGTTGTGGGCCTTGGTCGAGTGCAGCGGTCGCAAGTTCCCCCTTGAGGTCAGCGATGTGGTGTTCGGCATTGGCCCGATGATCAATGCTGCCGGCCGGTTGGGCGATGCCCGCGAAGCGGTTCGGGTATTGTCGTCGGCCGACCGGAACAGCGCCCTGGAAGCGGCGGCCACCCTGCGTTCGCGCAACCGCGAGCGCCGGGAAGTGGACCAGCACACTGCCGCGGACGCCCGGCATCGTGTAGAACGCGATCCGGACTTTACGCGCCGGAAAAGTATCGTTCAATTTGATCCCGGTTGGCACAAGGGCATTATCGGTATTGTTGCCAGCCGCCTGGTGGAGCAGTTTCACCGGCCGGCGGTGGTGCTTACCCAAAGCGGCGACCGGGCGGTTGGGTCGGCGCGCTCGGTGCCGGGTTTTGATTTGCATGCCGCCCTTAGTTGCTGCGACCACCTGTTCCATTCCTTTGGCGGGCATGCACATGCGGCGGGCCTGCAAATGCCGTTGGAAAAGGTGCCGGATTTTGTGGCGCAGTTTGAAAAAATTGTCTGCGAAACAATCTCCGAAGCGGCTGCAACGCCGGTGCTGGAAATCAGTGCCGAAATTCGTTTTGAAGAAATTACGCCGCAGTTTTGGCGTACGCTCCGGCAGTTCGCCCCCTTCGGCCCGGGGAATATGGCGCCCGTATTTCGGGCATCGGGAGTGCGCGACACCGGCCGGAGCCGCCTGCTTGCCGACAACCACGTGCGGCTGTCGGTCCGGCAAAACGACGGGCCGGTTTTTACCGGTATCGGCTTTGGTTTGGGGCCTGCTTTTTCCGAAGTGCAAAACGACGCATTCGACCTGGCCTTCAACCTGTTTGAAGACCAATGGCAAGGCGAGCGGGTGCTGGCGCTGATGGTGAAGGGAATTGGACGGGGGAAGCCCGAAGTCAAAATGTAAAATGTAGGCTGAAGACGTGCTTCCCGGCGCCTACCCTGTCCGGCGCCTCTAAATTGTCACCCCATTAAACGACACCTGGTTGTACCCCCTAAAACCCTGGATTGTCATGTTGGAGCGTAGCGAAAACATCTACACAAGGTTAACTACGACGAAAACGGCCCCATTGGGCTCTTTGTCGGCAGGGGTACTTGTGTAGATTTCTCCGCTACGCTCCGAAATGACAATTCAAGCAACTAAGAGCATGTTGGGGATTTTCTCACCGGGCCCAAAACAGTTCTTTTTTCGCCATTTCTCACCTTTTTTCAGGCACTTAGCTGGGCTAGGCACCTGAAAAAACGCAAAAACTGTCAAAAAAAGCCCTTGTTTTTGCCTCCGGCAGAAAATCCCCAACATGCTCTAAAGGGTACAACTTTATTGTCATCTGAATGGATGACAACTTAGAGGCGCCCGACATACCCTTTTCGGGGGAGCTTATTCCGACAGATTTCTGACATTTTAAAAAAAAATATAAGTCTGGTGCAGCCAGGGCTTGAAAATGCATTATTTTCGGGGCTGCGTCTTTCCGGCATGCCCGCCCTTTTGGCCGGAACGCAACTACTAATTCTGAAAAATCCAAAATTCCCTCCCGCCAGCTTACACAAGCTTTTTTAACGTACCATCTAAAAACACATGAAACGACTATCGTTTAAGCGCGCTACGCTTATGCTCGTAGCCGGTGCACTGGCGCCAGCCCTGCTGTTTGCGCAGCAAATCCAAACTCTCGAACTCACCGGTGCGCACATGCGGGCGCCGATGGATGTGCCGGCAGGTAAAAATCAGATCCGGCTTTGCGGCCTTAGTGCGGGGGAGCGTTACACCGTGATTGCATTGGGCGCTGTGTACGGGCAGCAAACAACGTTTGAACTGAATACTTCCGGAACACCCGCACTGGAAGGTACGCGAAAATCCGACCGGCTTAACAGCCTGGAGTTTACCGCGCCGGAAGCCTGCGTTTTGCTGGAACTGGATGCGCGCGCCGGGCAGCAGCTCACCAGCATTCCGCTGTCGTTGTCGGTGAGTTGCATCAGTTGCCCGGAAGACAAATCCTGGCTTAAAAAATTTACCGACCGGCTCGAATCGGCCAACCTGCTCACAACGGGCAGTGTTGATCCGGAAAGTCTGATTCGCAATACCCTGATCGGCGGCGATTGCTACGAGGTAGACAGTGTGACGGCTGTGGGGAATGTCAGTTCGCGTGGCACGTTTGCCAGTGGTGGTTCGAGCATTGGTCTGGAAAGCGGGGTGGTGTTGTCCACCGGTGATGTCAGCGTGCTGCCCGGCCCCAATACTTCCAGTATGGCCAACGGCGGCTTTTTTGTCAACTCAGCCGATGACCCCGATCTTGCAGCACTCACGAGCGGCAATCAGTTTGACCTTTCGGTCATCGAATTTGATTTTACGCCAACGGCCTCGAAGGTGCAGTTCGATTTTGTTTTTGGCTCCGAAGAACATTGCGAGTTTGTCAATTCCCAGTACAACGATGTTTTCGGCTTTTTTATCAGCGGTCCGGGCATTACCGGCAAGCAAAATATCGCCCTTATTCCCGGAACGAACACCCCGGTCACCACGAACAACATTAATTACCTGACCAACGCCAACTATTACGTCAACAACAACGATTTTTTTCTTTCGCCCTGTTTTTTGTTTCCGACGGCAAATCTCGACGATTGTGAACTGGACGGCTGGACGGAGGTATTTACCGCCCAGGCCGATGTGATCCCCTGCTCCACGTACCATATCAAACTGGCGATTGCCGACGTGGGCGATGCGCGCTATGCGAGTGCCGTATTTCTGCGTGCCAATTCGTTCGACGCCGGCAGCGGCGTTGCGCTCAGCATGGAAAATGCCGCGGGCCAGGCAGAAGCGCTGGAAGCCTGCGATACGTCGTATATCCGTATTGCACGTACGAACAGCGATCTCAGCCAGCCGCAGACGGTTGATTTTGTGGTTTCCGGAACCAGCACCGCTACCTCCGGCGACGACTACGCCCCGCTGACGAGCCCGGTAATCATACCTGCCGGGCAAAGCGAAATTCTGGTGCCCTTGGTCGTTTTCGAAGACAATATGGCCGAAGGCCCTGAAAATATTGTTTTGGAATTCAATGATGCCTGCTCCTGCGACCAGACGGAATTTGTGATTACCATCAATGACAAACCGGCCTTGGAAGTCAGCCTCGACGGTGTAGCGGTTTGCGAAGGCAATACGGCCGTTTTGATGCCCGGTGTAAGCGGCGGGATCGATCCCGTTTCCTATACCTGGAACACCGGCGAAACAACGGCGACAATCGCCGTCCCGGTGGCCGGGTTGAGCACTTATGAACTTACTGTGACGGACGCCTGCGGAGAAACACGTACGGAGTCGGCCCAGGTGGAAATTCTGCCCTTGGTGCAGTTGAACCAGCAACTTGAATTTTGTGCCGGCAGTTTTGTGCTGGTAAATGACAGCGTATACACCGAACCAACGACTATCATCAACACCCTGCCCGGCGCCGGCGATGCCTGCGATACCGTGCAAACGATCGTTTTGATGGAAATTCCGCTTCAGGTACTTTCCGACACCATTATTTTTTGTGAAGGCGATTCCGTCACGATTGGCGGCACTGTGTACTCGACCTCCGGAACAGTCACCGATACCCTGCAGGGCCTCAACGGCAATTGCGACACCCTCATCACGTACACGCTGCAGGTGTTGCCCAAACCTACCCGTTCGCAAACCCTTACTTTTTGCCCCGGCCAATCGGTATTTATCGGCGGCACAGCCTACACAAATCCCGGCACGGTCGTTTATGCCCAACCCGGCCAAAATGGGGCCTGCGATACCCTGGTCACCTACACCCTGGAGTATGTCACGCCGGCGCCTTCCACGGTGGCGATCAATTGCCCGATCGACTACCAGGTCATGCTGAACGGGAATGATCCGCCGGTGGTGCAATTCGATCTGCCGACGTTTAACAGCGACTGCCCCTGCCCGGGCATTGCCCTGGAACAAACAGCGGGCCTGGCGCCGGGAAGTGCCTTTCCTTTTGGGATCACGGAAGTGTGTTACGTGGCGACCGACAGCTGCGGCAACTCGGCTTCCTGTTGTTTTGATGTGCGCCTTGCCGAAGCGGAGGCTTGCGATATCAAAGACATCGGCTGCATGAAATACGAATTGATGAGCATCAATAAAAATATGGCCGACGAAAAGACGTACCGCATCCGTGCAACGAATAATTGCAGCCAGGATTTGATCTACATCGCCTTCGAATTGCCCACGGGCCAGAAAGCTGTAAAACCCACCGACAATGCGCAATACATCAGTCCGGCGGGCATTTCTTACGCCGTTCGGAACCCGAATTTTTCGCCGTTTTATTCCGTTCGTTTTTCACCCAAGCTGAATGGCTCGGGAATTTCCGGCGGACAGTCGGATGAATTTCTGTTCACCTTGCCGCCGCAGGTTAGCCCCAGCTATATTCATGTGGTTTCCAAACTGGTCTATCAGTCGTATTACGAAGCTTATTTGAATACGTTCTATTGCCCGGTAGGTATGGACCCCGATTTTGATGGCGGCAGCGTGCAGGAGCGCACGTTTGAAACACCGGAAACGCTGCCTGTGCAGCTTTATCCAAACCCGACGACCGGCCAGCTTTCCCTGGATTTGCGTGCGTGGCCGGCCGGTTCCGTACAAAGCCGGGTACTGAACAGCCGCGGCCAATTGGTTATGGAACAAAAGCTGAACAACGACTTTGGCGTGGTTAAAATGCAATTGCCCGAACGTTTGGCTGAAGGCCTGTATATGCTGGAATTGACGGCGGCGAGCGGCGAGCGGGCGCTTACGCGGTTTGTACTACAATTTTAATTGATTTACGAGGTACGAATTACGAATTACGATTGGTTCACTATTTCGGGATGGATAGATTTCAGGTTTTTGAAATTTTCAAAAAAGCATCCAACTTCATTTACCCAAAAAAGTGAACCAATCGTAATTCGTAAATCCAAAATCGTAAATCACTCAAGCATTTCCCGGCGACGCTCCCGGGCAAGCCCAATACCCCGTGCTTCAAAGGCCGTTCGCAGCGCTTCATGAATAAAATCAAGCGTATGGATGTAATGCTCGCCTTTTGTCCACCAGGCAATATCCACTTTCATGTCTTCGCGGTTGAGGCCGGAAATAACCACCTCGGCGGGTCTGCCTTCGATCAGCCAGGGGCACCGGGCGGCTGCCGCTCCGGCCGCCTCGCGAATGGCCGGTACACTGGTACTGCTGTCGAGCAGGATGCTGATTTCTACCTGGACGTCTTCACCCAATGCGATATTTTCGATTGGCCCTTCGGTAATTTTACTGTTTGGGATAATGATTTTTTTGCCGTGCTCGGTTATCAGGATGGTATTGAAAATCTGAATTTCCAACACATATCCGGTAAAATCTTCCACCGAAAGCAGATCGCCAACGCGGTAGGGCCGGAACAGGAGGATGAGTACCCCGCTCGCAAAATTGCCCAGGCTGCCCTGCAGGGCCAGGCCGATGGCAAAGGCAATGGCGGAAAAAACGGCGATGAACGAAGTGGTCTCAATGCCGATCTGCGAAGCGACCACCAGCAGCAAGGCCACTTTGAGCGCCATATCGATCATCGTGACCAGGAACGGGCGCAGGCTGGCATCCACATGCCGTTTTGCAAGCAATACGCCAAAGGAGCGGACTACCCGGCGGATCACCCACATCCCCACAAATAGCAGGATCAGGGCCGACACTATTTTGGGACCAAACTGGAGAACCAGGTCATAGATTTGGTCGATATACGTTTTTTGTTCCATGGGCGTTTGTTTTACGTTAATGGCAGGATAAAAGCGCCGGTTTGGCGAAAGCCGGCGAAAAATCGTTAAAAAGCCGCTAATCTTGCAGCCCTTTTTTTTAAAGTAAATCCAATGTCAAATTTTCAGAATAACATGAGAAACCTTTTGACCCCGGCAGTGCTGGCCTTTTTGGTCGCGTTGGCTGCCTGTACCCCTAAAGCGGCTGATAAAACAGCGGCCACCAAAAATCCGGCAATCCCCGAACAAAATATGGAGTGGGACACCATCGGCAAACCCCTGACGGGTGAAGATGCCGAATGGAATGAAGAAGCCCCGGAGGAATATATTTTTATGGACGAAGCGGAGGTCATGCCCGGGGCTGAACCCATGTCGGATACGCTGCCGCGCTACAATGCCTCCCATACTTTTGAACACGACCTGATCCATACCAAACTCGCCTTGTCTTTTGACTGGGAGAAAAAACGCGCCAACGGGGAGGCTACCCTCACGCTGCGCCCCTGGTTTTATCCGACGGACAAGCTGACGCTGGATGCCAAAAATTTTGACATTCACGCGATCCATTTTGAAGGCAAAACCGAACCGCTGAAATACGATTATAATAACGAGAAACTGGTGATCCAACTGGGCAAAACATTTACCCGGAAGGATAAATATACCCTGGTGATTTCCTACACCGCAAAGCCCGATGAACGCGAGTCGTTCGGCGGCAGCGCGGCAATTTCCAGCGACAAAGGCCTGTATTTTATCAATGCCGATGGCGCCGACGCGGAAAAACCCCGGCAAATCTGGACGCAGGGCGAAACGGAGAGCAACTCCGCCTGGTTCCCAACGGTCGACAAGCCCAATGAGCGCTGCACCCAGGAAATGTTTCTCACCGTCGAGGATAAATACACCACCTTGTCGAACGGAATTTTGGTGTCCTCCAAAAAAAATACGGACGGCACGCGCACCGATTACTGGAAAATGGACAAGCCGCATGCGCCTTACCTGTTCATGATGGCTATCGGCGAATATGCGGTGGTTAAAGACAGCTGGCGCGGCATTCCGGTCAATTATTATGTCGAACCCGAGTTTAAGGAATACGCCCGGGACATCTACCCATACACCACGGAGATGCTGGAGTTTTTCTCCCAAAAACTGGACTTTGCCTATCCCTGGCCGAAATTTTCGCAGGTGGTAGTGCGCGACTACGTTAGCGGCGCCATGGAAAATACAACCGCCGTTATTTACGGCGAATTTGTTCAGCAGGACAAGCGCGGCCTGCTCGACAATCACCTGACAAATGAAAAGGTGGTGGCGCACGAGATGTTCCACCATTGGTTTGGCGATTTGGTGACTACCGAAAGCTGGGCTAATATTACCCTTAACGAAGGTTTTGCCAACTATTCGGAGTACCTCTGGCTGGAACACAAATACGGCCGCGACGAGGCCGATCATCATGAGTTGAGCGAGCGGCAGGGCTATATCTACTCCGCCCTGGGTGGCGGCCACCCGCTCATCGATTTCGGCTATGAAAACCGCGAATCCATGTTCGATGCCCACTCCTACAACAAAGGCGGCGCGATTTTGCACATGTTGCGGAGCTACCTCGGCGACGACGCTTTTTTTTCCGCTTTGAGCTATTATTTGAAAAAACACGAGTACACCGACGTGGAAGCGCACGAGCTGCGCCTGGCTTTTGAAGATGTGAGCGGGCAAGACCTCAACTGGTTTTTTAACCAATGGTTTTTCAAAGCCGGACATCCCAACCTCGACATCCGGTACGATTGGGATGAAACCACCGGAACGGCCACGGTAACTATCGATCAAACCCAGGACGCCTCCAACGATGTGCCGTATATTTTTGACCTGCCGCTGAAAGTGGACATCTACGATGCCGACGGCAACGTTCGGCGGGAAGCTATTCGCGTAACGAAACGTTCGCAAACCTTCACCTTCCAGGCTTCCGCCAAACCGGCCCTGATCAACGTGGATGCCGAAAAAGCCCTGCTGGCAGTGAAGAGCGATAACCATACGGCGGAGGAATGGGCATTCATGTACCGCAATGCGCCGCGCTACCAGGATCGCCGCGAAGCGATCGACAATCTGAAGAACGGCACCTCCGAAAATGCCGCTATTTTCCGGGAGGCTTTGCAGGATAAGCACTGGTCTATCCGGCAAGACGCGATTTCCTTCGTGGAAATCACGGATCCTGCGGTGCAAACAATCGTGGCCAAACTGGCTGAAAACGACCCGGAACCTGCTGTGCGCGCGGCGGCTATTGGCGCTCTCGGCCAAACGGCAGATAAAAAATATGTGCCGTTGTATCAAAAAGGGATGCAGGCGGATCAGGCTTACAGCGTTTTGGGCGCTTCGCTGGATGCCCTGAACAATACCGATCCGGAAGCTGCGCTGGCGGCTGCCAAAAATCTGGAAGCCGATGAAAACCCGGGAATAATTCTGGCCGTAGCCGAATTGTATGCAAATGCACCCGATGCAGGGGCCTTGGCCTGGTTTCAAAAAAGTGCGCCGAAGATCGACAACATGGCCACCTTTAAGTTCTACGATCTGTTCACGCAGTACCTGATCGGCTTGGAAGACCCGGCTGTTCTGGATCAGGCCCCAAGCGGTTTTCAGGCTGTTGCACTTGATAGTACAGCCAGCCTGTGGCGGCGGTTCAGCAACACCAAGGCAATTGCCGACTTGCGCAATTATTATGCAGAAAAAGCGAACAAAGCCAAAGTGGATGAGCTGAGCGCCATGCTGAAAATGATTCGGGAAAACGAAAAAGACGAAACGCTGAAGATGTACTACGGCATGTTTGACCAACCTTGAGGTTGGTGATTTAATGCTGGTTTTTTGTTTACTCGTCCTACAGCTTCAAGCCGTAGGACGAGTATTTTTTCAGCCGGGCACTACCGCCACACATTTCAATTCGATGGCAATGGGCGTGGGCAGCCGGTCGATGCCCACAGTGGTGCGGCAGGGTTGGTTTTCTTTGAAATAATCGGCGTAAATGCGATTGAACGTGTGAAAATCCCGTTCCATGTCGGTCAGAAAAACCGTGACATCCACCAGGTCTTCCCAACGGGCGCCGCTGGCTTCCAGCACGGCACGCACATTTCGGAATACGGCGTGTACCTGGGCTTCAAAATTGAATTCGGTAAAATTTCCCGCCGCACTGCGTTGCAGTCCCGGCACCCCGTCCGATTCGGGGTCGCGCGGCCCGATTCCCGAAAGAAATATTAAATTACCCACCCGCCGTGCGTGCGGGTACAGGCCAACAGGTTTAGGGGCGTTTTTTGCGTCAAATTTTTCTGAAGAAGCCACAGGTGGAGTGATGAGTGATGAGCTAAAAGTGATGCGTTAGGCGAAGAGTTGTGGATGTTTAGTTTCTTTGGCGAAGATAAACCGGTTTCTGTTTTTGATATAACCCGATACGCACAGGTTGGCATTAGCCATTTTGTAAGATGGTTTTTGTGCATTTCCGAACACTTTTCACGTATCACCAAACTATGCATTACTGGGGAATAGATTTAGGCGGCACCAAAATCGAAGGTGCGGTATTGGAACACAGGGAAAAGCCAACTGTGCTGGCCCGGCAACGGGTCGCCACGGAAGCTCAAAAAGGCTACGACCATATTTTAAACCAGGTTTTCAAACTGGTTGAACAACTCAAAGCCGAAACGGGCTTGCCGCCGGCGCAAATCGGCATCGGACACCCGGGGGCCCTGGACCCGCAAACGGGCGTAATCAAAAATTCTAACACGCTGGCACTGCTCGACAAGCCATTTGATAAAGATTTGGCAAAAAAACTCGGTGTGCCGGTGCGGCTGGCCAACGATGCGAATTGCTTTGCCGTGGCCGAAGCGCTGATGGGGGCGGTGCCGGAAAGTGTGCCGGATGCGGAGGTGGTTTTTGGCGTCATTCTGGGCACAGGCGTAGGCGGTGGGTTGGTTGTCCGGGGGAAAGTGATACACGGCCGGCAGGGCATTGCGGGTGAGTGGGGGCACAATTTTCTGGACGAAAGCGGCGGTCCCTGTTACTGTGGCCGTTCCGGCTGCGTGGAAACGGTCTTCTCTGGTCCGGCATTGGAACGGTTTTACACCAGCCTGACCGGCCGGCGTGTTCCCTTGCCCGAGGTGGTCCGTTTAGCCGACGCCGGCACAGATCCGGCAGCCACGGCCACGCTCGACCGCCTGGTGCAGTACTTTGGCAAGGCCATTGCAGTGGTGATAAATATTGTTGATCCGGATGCCATTGTACTTGGCGGCGGCGTGGGCAATATCGATCGGTTGTACACCGACGGGGTGGCCGAAGCGCGCAAGTACTTGTTTAATACCCGTATCGACACCGTTTTTCTGAAACCGCGCCTGGGCGACAGTGCGGGAGTTTTCGGGGCTGCATTGTTATAACATTCTGTCAATTATAGCGTTACCTTTGCATTGTGCCGTTGGCAAAACACCAAAACAACACCTAGTCCTTAGCAAACACGTTTTGAACAATGAAAAAAACAATAGCATTATTTCTCCTGGTTTGGATGGCGCAGGCTGCTACAGCCCAGGTTAAGATCAAACGGGCATACCAGCCCAATACGGTTACTCCGGCTACGTACAGTACCGAATCACCCAAGCCGGTTACACCGGTAACCTACAATGTCGAGGCGCCCTCAACTTCCGATGCCGAGGTCCGGCGTGCTGCAGCGCTTGCTAAAGTGCAGGGCCGTCAGAGTACCGCAACGGCCAAAGGCCTGCGTCCGACGGAATACAGCACAGACGGTGGTGTTACACCAATGACGTATTCAACACCCGACCCGGCCACCACTGTCACCGTGAATGGTGAAAATATCCAGCGCAATGTGCGGAAAGGTCGCGGGCAGGTTGGCAATGAATTGTTTACGCCGGTCAGCGAGTTGTACTATGTCCAGTTCGCCGTGTATTGCCGGGACACCCCGGTCGACAAAGCGCCGGCTATCGACGGGTTGTACCTGCTTTGGCACCCCGGGAGCAAATGTCCGGGCGGCGCCCAAGGCGCCAGCTATATCGTAAAGGGCTACACGACCGCCGATGATGCCCGGGCGGCTGTTGCTGCCTACAAGGCAAATAATGTCGATTGCTGGTACAATCCGGCACTAACCGGCGCTGAAGTGGAAATTATCGGCGTGCGGTGAATAAGGGCGAAGGGCTGAGGGTTGTTTCTAGGTTGAGAAACTTAAGAACATGAAATTCAGCCCTTTGCCCTACGCCCTCAGCCCTTCGCCCTAAAACACATGCCGCTCGGCATGATAACTCGACCGGACGAGCGGGCCGCTTTCTACGTACCGGAGCCCTTTTTTCAGACCAACTTCTTTGTATTCGGCAAACACATCGGGGTGCACAAATTCAGCTACGGCAATGTGCATTTTGGTGGGTTGGAGGTATTGGCCGATGGTGAGGATATCACAGCCGTGGGCGACCAGGTCGTCCATGATCTGAAACACTTCCGCTTTGGTTTCGCCCAAGCCGACCATAATGCCGCTCTTGGTGCGTTTCCCGGCATCTTTGGTGCGTTGAATTTGTTCCAGGCTGCGGTCGTATTTAGCTTGCGGCCGTACTTTCCGGTACAGGCTGAGTACCGTTTCCATATTGTGGCTGACCACCTCCTGCCCGGCACTGATCATCCGGTCGAGGGCGTCCCAGTTTGCTTTCACATCGGGGATGAGCGTTTCGATGGTTGTTTCCGGACTGCGTTCTTTAACGGCGCGTACGGTTTGATACCAAATTTCGGCGCCCCGGTCTTTGAGTTCATCGCGGTTGACGGAGGTGATTACCGCGTGTTTGACCTGCATGAGCCAAATCGCTTCGGCCACGCGCCGGGGCTCGTCTTCATCGTATTCATTGGGCCGGCCCGTTTTAACAGCGCAAAAGCTGCAAGAACGGGTACATACATTGCCCAAAATCATAAAGGTAGCCGTGCCTGCACCCCAGCATTCGCCCATGTTGGGGCAACTACCGCTCTGGCATATCGTATGGAGATTGAATTCATCGACAATGCTGCGCACATTGCGATAATTTTCACCCATTGGCAGGCGCACCTTGAGCCACTCCGGGCGTTTTGGGCGTGCTTCGGAATTGTTTTCGAGAATAGGAAGTTCGAGCATAGTTGCCGGTTTGCAGGCTGATCATTCAGGTCTTAGCGCCGTTTTCCGAGCTGCAAATTTATGAAGAAGTTGAGGAAAATCTGTTTGTTCTCCTCGCTCACCAGGATGGGTATTTTACTTGGGTAAACGTCCAGCATGGCCCCGATTTCAAAAGCTTTCACAAATTCATCGAAGGCGCCCCAGTCGAGATGCAGCGCAATGGAAGCGTTGGCGCCCGGCCGGATTCCCAATTCGCCAAAACCACGGGTGAAGGGGGAGGCTCCTTTGATCCGGCCATTTTCATCGAGGAACAGGCTGGCGTTTTCTTCGGAATATTTTTCGTGAAAAATCCGGCAGTCGCCTGGCCGGTCCGGATCGGGATAACAAATAGCCAGGTAATACGGTTTGAGCAGGCCGAGCGAAGGTCCGAATGAATAACTCATGCCCACTGCAACGCCCTTGTATTTTGCTTTTTCCGAAAAATAGCGTTTAACACCCCAACCGCCGCGAACGACAAAAAAGTTGTTTTGTTTGCCAAAAATAAATGGCCGGAACGACCGGCTGAGGATTGGGTCGGCGCTTTGTCGTTGTTCTTTTGGGTGCTTCAATTCGCCCAGACTGATGTGGAAATACGTCGTTTTGTAGTAGGTACGCAGGCGGCCAAACTCCATGCCGGGGGCAAATCCGCGGTTGGTGGTCAGTTTCAGATTGAAAGTGGTTTCACGGTTATAGACCACACCAACATTCTCTTTGGGCAAGGTCAGGCCCTGAGACCAGGCACTGGCAGCCAAGAGGGCTGCAAAAAGGCAGGAGAGTAAAATACGTACCATTGTCCGGGAATTTGTTTCAAAAATAGGCTTTTCTGTTATACCGGCAAGCGAATTTGGTGCCCAAAGCGCGGATCGTCCAAACTTTTTAAGTAAACAGGCCGGATTAGCAGAAGTTTAGTCAGCCAGTGTCAATTTAGCGCATTCAAAACGCCTGCGATTGTGCAAACATTGCCTGTTAAAGTGGAAATACGCCTACAACATGCGCACTGATTTTACCGCGAATTGTTCCATCCCATTTGGGCCTTCAAGCTGCAAAAGTCCGTCGGGAGCCACACCCCGGATAATCCCCTGAAAACGGGTTCCGTCGGCGCGGGCAAAGGTGCGCACGGCGCCCAAACCCAGCAAATGAGTGTGGTAATCGGCGCGTATCATTTCGCGGTGCCCTTGTTTTAGTTGCAGATAGCGGCGTTCAAGGCAGGCGAAGAGCTGTTCGGCCACCTGGTCCAGGTCAAATTTCAGGCCGGAAGCCAGCGCCAGGGAAGTGGCGTTGGGCAATGATTCGGGGAATTCCAGCTGATTTAGATTCAAGCCAATGCCAATAACCGACGATTCGAGCCATGTGCCCTTGATTGAATTCTGGATGAGGATGCCGCCAACTTTGCGGCTGCCGATGCAAAGGTCATTCGGCCATTTTATGCGGACTTTGAGGGGCTGTTTGCCGGCGGTTCCGCTTTCCAGTGCCGCTGTGATCGTTTCCCATACTGCCAACGCAGCGACCTCACTCAAGCGGAATTGTTCGGTGGCCGGCAGCCAGGTTGGATATAAAATTATACTGATCAGGAGGTTTAGGCCCGCTGGGCTCTCCCAATGACTGCCAAATTGTCCGCGTCCGGCTGACTGGCTGGCAGCCCGAATCGCCGTTCCCTCAGGTGGCTTGCTTTTTGCGAGCAATTCCAGGGCATAGTCGTTGGTGGATGGCAATTCGTCGAATTGGAGGTAAACCTTTCCAAGGAAAAGTGTGTTTGCCATAAGCCATTTTAACGATTTGGACAGTTGCGGATAGCCCGGGTGAAAAATCAAAGCATTGTCGACACCCGCAAAGTTCCGTACTTTTATGGCGAAGCCGGAATGAATGCACGCGAAATTGCGTTATATAAACCGGAAAGGCAAGGCCCAATTTTTAATTAAAAACGCTAAACTATTGAATCTGACATCAGTACAGCGGGCAAAATCCCGCGACTTACGCTCCGAACAACTTAACCATTGGATTGTTGAAGGCATACGGGATCTGAAAGGCAAGAAAATCGTCCAGCTTGATTTGCGTAATCTTGATGATGCCCCTGCAGATTTTTTCATCATTTGTGAAGGTGATTCAAACACCCACGTCAGGGCAATTTCCGATAGCATTTACAAAAAAGTACAAGAGGAATTGTTTACCATGCCGTCCCATACGGAAGGGTCGTCTAATGCACGTTGGGTTTTGCTGGATTACTTCGACACCATTGTGCATGTATTTTATCCGGAAACCAGGGAATTTTATGATATCGAACACTTGTGGAGCGATGCTGCGGTCACGGAGTTTGAAGAAGTCTGAACGTGCTGTACAGGCTTGTGCGGCGTTCTCCCCCGGTATACACCCCCTCTCAATTTTTAAAACATGAGTAAAGAAAAGCGTAAACGCGATGAGGACCAGGACGGTCTGAACCAACAACGCGATGATAATAATTCCAATGGCAGCGGCAGCGATAATATGCCCCGCTTCAATTTTACGTGGATTTACATCCTCATAGGCCTGGCTTTGCTGGGTTTGCAGCTGTCAAAAATGTTTGTGGAGCCGCCCGTTAAGAAGTGGCCCGATTTTGAAGATATGGCGCTGGCCGGCGACGTGGAAAAACTGACGATCGTCAACCTGGAAACCGGCCGGGCTTACATCAAAAAAGACAGCCTGTACAAGTATTTTGAACTCTTCAAAATTGAGGATAAAAACGGCGACCGCGTACCCGACAAACAAGGCTGGGGCTTTAATCCCGACCAATTGCACATCGAGTTTAAGATCGGAGATATGGATCAACTCCGGCACAACCTGGCGGCGCTGAACGAACGGCTGGCAAAAGCCGGTAAAGCCCCGATTGAACCCGATGACTTTATTGAGGAAACAAACTGGACGGGTACGGTCGTCACCTACCTGATTCCGTTGCTTCTGCTGCTGGCGCTGTGGATATTCATCCTGCGTCGGATGGGCGGCGGCGGCGGCGGCCCCGGTGCGCAGATTTTCAATATCGGAAAGTCAAAAGCGACCCTGTTCGACAACAACGCCCGGGTGAACATCACGTTTGCCGATGTAGCCGGCCTGGACGAAGCGAAAGAGGAGGTGATCGAAATTGTTGATTTCCTGAAAAATCCGAAAAAATACACGTCCCTGGGCGGTAAAATCCCCAAAGGGGTGTTGCTGGTCGGCCCTCCGGGTACGGGCAAAACCCTGCTGGCCAAAGCAGTGGCCGGTGAAGCCGGTGTGCCGTTTTTCTCGATCTCCGGCTCCGATTTTGTTGAAATGTTTGTCGGCGTCGGCGCCTCCCGGGTGCGCGACTTGTTCCGGCAGGCACGGGAGAAAGCCCCCTGCATCATTTTCATCGACGAGATCGACGCCATTGGCCGGGCCCGCGGGCGCGGCGCTATTCAGGGCGGTAATGACGAGCGCGAGAATACCCTCAACCAGTTGCTGGTGGAAATGGACGGATTCTCCACCGACAAGGGGGTGATCCTCCTGGCCGCCACCAACCGCCCCGATATTCTCGACCATGCCCTCATGCGCCCGGGCCGTTTCGACCGCCAGATCGGTATCGGCCGTCCCGACCTGCAAGGGCGGGAACAGATTTTCCAGGTACACCTGAAAAACATCAAAGTGTCGCCTGAAGTGACCCCTAAAGCACTGGCTGAAATGACGCCGGGATTTGTCGGCGCCGATATTGCCAACGTGTGCAACGAAGCAGCACTGATCGCTGCCCGCCGCGACAAAAAAGCGGTGGATCTGGAGGATTTCAATTACGCCCTCGACAAGGTAATCGGCGGTCTGGAAAAGAAAAACAAGATCATCAGCCCGGAAGAAAAACAAATCATCGCCTACCACGAGGCCGGCCATGCGATTTGCGGCTGGTTTCTTGAACACGCGCACCCTTTGGTCAAAGTGACTATCGTGCCGCGCGGCCTGGCTGCTTTGGGCTATGCGCAGTATTTGCCGAAGGAACAGTACATCACCCGAAAGGAAAAGTTGCTTGATGATATCTGCATGACCCTGGGCGGGCGTGCCGCCGAAGCGGTGGTATTTGACAAAATCAGTACCGGCGCGCAAAGTGACCTGGACCATATCACCCGACTCTGTTACGATATGATCGTCAACTATGGCATGAACGAAAAAGTGGGAAATATCTCCTTTGTCACGTTGATGGGGGAATCTTACCAGCGGCCTTTCTCCGAGCAAACGGCCTACCTGATCGACCAGGAAGTGAAAATCATGATCGACGAGCAGTACGACCGGGCTAAAAATCTGTTGCGGGAAAAACGCAAGGAACTCGATACCCTTGCCAAAACGCTGCTTGAAAAAGAGGTGTTGCTGCGAAATGATCTGGAAAATCTCATCGGCAAACGGCCTTTTGCCGATCCAACACCTGGCGAAAGCGCTTCGACCCCCGAGGTAGAACCAACGACCTCACCGGAAGACGAAGAATGATTTGAATACGGAGTGCGGAGTGCGGAATGCGGAATGCGGAATGCGGAGTGCGGAGTAGTTCACCTTCCCATTGAGGGGTATTCCATAGCCTAAGCTATAGACAGAAAAAAGTGTTACGCTGCCTTATGCTGGAAGGGTGAACTACTCCGTATTCCGCACTCCGCACTCCGCACTCGAAGGGTCATTTGCTGATCACATTCCGTGCCAGCAAAATCAGCGGTTTCCAATATGCGGAAGTGGAAATGTTTTCCTGAATAACACCGCGGCTGGTGGTGCTGTGCACCACAAAGATGCCTTGCCGGTTGGTTTCAACAACCATGGCTACATGCTGAATGTTGTTTCGGTTTTTTCCAAAAATAATAAGATCGCCAGGCTGGATCGCCTTTAGCGGGATTTCCCGGCCTTCCTTTGCTTGGGCTGCCGAAGCTGAGGAAACGGGCACAGAAAATTGCTTGAGTACATAACTGGTAAATCCCGAACAATCGAACCCCGTGCGGGGACTAGTTCCGGCATATTTGTAGCTGCTGCCCTGCAGGTTTTGGGCGTACCGGACAATCTCCTGCCGGAGTTGATATTCTTTGGCGTTGGGAGGGGGAGGTGTGGTAGTGCTTTTCTGGGCAGTGTAGCATCCGGATAATAAGACTACAAAGGCCAGTGCAGCAATTGTTTGAGTGAAAGTAACCAAGCGGGTATAATGCATAATTTATTAAAATGATTCGCAGTAGAACGTAGCCCGTTCGTTAATTCTTGCTTAAGAAAATTAAAAAACGGCTGTCGACTTTTTGCCGGCAACCGTTTCATTCTTCGTTTTGTAAGCAGCGTTCTGGTGTGCTACATTGGTTGAATTTTCTAGAATATTTTTTGCGCCGTGGCCTCATCAAATAATTTCCGGCCCAGCACATCGCGGGCAAACAGGATGCGCGAACGCCAGTACGACGACGTGCTCACATTTTCCACAATAATTCCACGGCTGCAAGTGCTGTGGATACACACGATCCCATTCGCATTGTGCTCAACGACCATTGCCACATGTTGAATGCGGCCTTTCCGGCCAAAAAACAACAAATCGCCGGGTTCCACTTCCGTCAGGGGTATTTTAACCCCCTGGGTCGACTGCAACGATGAACTGCAGGATACCGAGGTGTCAAATTTTTGCAAAATAAAACTGGTAAAGCCCGAGCAGTCAAAGCCGGTTTCCGGACTTTTCCCGGCATAACGGTACCGCAAACCCACAAACTGCTGGGCAAATGCAACAATCTCCGTGCGAAATTGCAGCATTTCCATGCTCAGCGTACGGCTGGGCCGGAAGGCAGAACTACTTACTAAAATAACAACGAAAAGGGAAATAACAAAGGGATGGCGTAACAGGGGTAAGCATCTGGAAGATGGCTCGCTCATAAAAAGAAACGGTGTTTTCACAGAGTAAGTCGGAAAAAACTGAAGCAGTACTTACTCCGGGTGTGAAAGATTGTTCGGATTAAAAGCGATATTAAACGTTCAGTGGAACCGGGGCAAAGGTAAAAAAAAAGTCTGAACCTGTTGATTTTCAGGATTAAAATCTTCCGGAAGCTACAATATCGACAAACTATCGGCATCGTTCAGAAATGCCAGTTGCCGGCGATATTCCTGCATAGGGGCCAAATCCAGCTCGGTAGTAAAGATTCCGGGATGGACACTGAGCCGGCAAATATCCTGACCGGAATAATCCCAAATGCAACTATCACCGACGTAATCAAGTCCGGCGCCATCCGTACCCACAATATTGACTCCGGCAACAAAACATTGGTTTTCGATGGCCCGGGCAGGCAGCAAACTTCGCCAATGGTGGCTGCGCCTGGCCGGCCAGTTGGCCACGTATAGCAACAGATCGTAGGCATCGCCCTTCGGCTGGCGGCTCCAGGCCGGGAAGCGCAGGTCGTAGCAGATCAGGGGGCAGATGCGCCAGCCCTGCCAGGTCAGTATGGTGCGGGATTTTCCGGGCGTAAACGTTTCGTGCTCCCGGGCCAGGGTGAACAGGTGGCGTTTGTCGTAGTGCTCCCATTGGCCGTCGGGGCGCATGAAAACCAGGCGGTTGTAAAACCGGTCGTTTTCGCGGCAGATAAAACTGCCGGTAACGGCGGCGCCCATACGGGCAGCCTGTTCCCCCAGCCATTGCATCGTAGGCCCGTCCATAGGCTCGGCAAGCGCCGCAGCATTCATGGAAAACCCGGAGGTAAACATCTCGGGAAGCACCACCAGGTCGGTATGCCCCGCCAGCGGTGCGAGTTTTTGAGCAAACGAGTCCCGGTTGGCAATGGGATCTTCCCAGTGCAGATTGGACTGAACAATAGAAATGCGCATGCGGAAACGGCTGAGTGAACGATTCCCTGCAAACTTAGCGGCTGGTTCGCTATTTTTGCTTAGCAAAACCATTTTTCAATCCGCACGTCGCGTAAATTTTTTCCCATGCGAACTATTAACGACTGGTTGTCCGAATACGGCGAAAGCCACCAAAACCCTACCAACAAACTGGTGCACTGGATTTGCGTACCGGCCATCTTCTTTTCCATCGTCGGTCTTTTTTACGGCATCAAACTGGGCGTTGAGGTGTTACCCGGCCTCGAACTCAATGTGGCCATGATTTTGCTGGCGCTCGCGGTGCTGTATTACCTGCGGCTGTCGCCGGCACTGTCGGTCGGCATGTTGCTGTTTTCGACGTTCTGCCTGTTTTTGGCACAGCAAATTGAGGCAACCGGACTGGTGCTTTGGCAGGTATGCGTGGCTATTTTCGTTTTGGCCTGGATCGGCCAGTTCTGGGGCCACAAAGTCGAAGGGAAAAAACCCTCCTTTTTTAAAGACCTGCAGTTTTTGCTGATCGGGCCGGCCTGGCTGATGAGCTTTGTTTATGGGAAATTGGGGCTGCGGTATTGAGTTGGTACACCATGCTCTACCTTTGCCCACCATCCCAATCAGCCAAAACCCGCATCAGATTTATCCGGACTATGGAAAATATCACCCAGCAAGGTTACGTCAACACCGATTTGAAGGCCAATGGCGTGGCCGAAATCACCTTTTTTCACCCAAACCACAACAGCCTGCCCAGCCGCCTGCTTCAAGCCCTGGTGGATGCTTTTGCGGCTGCTGGCAACAATCCGGATGTCCGGGTCATCGTCTTGCGCAGTGCCGAACACCGCACCTTTTGCGCCGGCGCCAGTTTTGATGAATTGGTCGCCATCCAGGATTACGAAACCAGCCTGCGTTTTTTTTCCGGTTTTGGCAATGTGATCAACGCCATGCGACGCTGCCCGAAAATCATCGTCGGACGGGTGCATGGCAAAGCGGTCGGCGGCGGGGTTGGCCTGGCGGCGGGCACCGATTTTTGCATGGCGTCCCAATACGGCTCCGTGCGTTTGAGCGAACTGGCCGTCGGCTTTGGCCCCTTTGTGATTGGCCCGGCAGTGGAACGCAAGGTGGGTGTTTCGGCGTTCAGCCAGATGGCGCTCAACCCCGGCGAGTGGCAAACAGCCGCCTGGGCCAAGGAAAAAGGACTATTCCAGGAGGTGTTTGAAACGGTGGAACAACTGGACGCCTACCTCGATCATTTCACGCAAAATTTAAGCGCATACAACCCGGAGGCATTAGCCGAACTCAAGAAAATTTTCTGGCAGGGCACTGAACACTGGGATGTACTTCTGAACGAACGCGCCACCCTGAGCGGACGGATGGCGCTGTCGGATTTTGCGAAAACGGCAATTACGGCGTTTAAATCCAAAACCTGACAGGTCATTTTTAAACAAAAACGGAGCGCATCGGCGCTCCGTTTTTGTTTAAAAATGACCTGTCAGGTTAGCATGTCCAAAAACTGATCGAACAAATACCGCGCGTCGTGTGGCCCGGGGCTGGCCTCCGGGTGGTACTGCACCGAAAAGGCGGGTTTGTTTTTTATCCGGATGCCTTCCACGGTGTTGTCGTTGAGGTTGATGTGGGTGGGCTCCACGAGGCTGGGCGAATCGTACACCGCCTGTTCGAGCACGCCGAAACCGTGGTTCTGGCTGGTGATCTCGCCGCGGCCGGTCAGCAGGTTTTTCACCGGGTGGTTGATGCCGCGGTGGCCGTGGTGCAGTTTGTAGGTGGGAAGTCCCACCGCACGGGCCAGAATTTGCTGACCCAGGCAGATGCCAAACAGCGGTTTTTCGTCGTTCAGCATTTTTTGGGTGAGCTCCACGGCATAGTCCATCGACGCGGGGTCGCCGGGGCCGTTGGAGAGGAAGTAACCGTCGGGATTCCAGGCTTTGATCTCCTCAAAACTGGAGCGCGCGGGGAACACCTTGAGGTAGCAGTTGCGCTCGGCAAAACAACGCAGGATATTTTTTTTCACGCCAAAATCGACTACGGCAATCCGGCGCGGTGCATCGGGGTTGCCCATGTAGTACGGAATTTTGGTTGTCACCTGACTGGAAAGTTCGAGTCCGGCCATGGGCGGCGTTTCGCGCAAGCGTTTCTTCAGTTCATCCAGATCGTCGATTTCAGAAGAAATAATGCAGTTCATGGCGCCGCTGGTGCGGATGTACTGCACGAGTGCCCGGGTGTCGACATCCTCAATGGCCACGAGTTTTTCGGCTTCAAAATAATCCTGGATACTTTTATCGGCCCGTTGGCGACTGTATGCGACGTTGAAATTGCGGCAGATAAATCCGGCAATTTTAATGCTCTCGCTTTCAATTTCGTCATTCTTGATGCCATAGTTGCCGATGTGCACATTGGTGGCCGTCAGCACCTGGCCGAAATAGGAGGGATCAGTGAAAATTTCCTGGTAACCGGTCATGCCGGTGTTAAAACAAATTTCTCCGGTGGTAGTACCTGTGTGCCCGGCCGCCTGGCCGTGGAATACCGTGCCGTCTTCGAGAAGGAGTGTGGCTTTTTTCAAAATACGGAAATTTGACGTTGGAAATGGTTTTCTCGCGCGCAAAGGTCGAACACCTGGCGGGGTTTTCCAAATGCCGGATAAATCCGTTCTTTGCCGGCGCCACGCGTTATGCCTAAACCATCCGAACTTCAGCGCTTTCTCGATGCTGCCGTGCAGCGCTACAACCGGCCGGAATTTATCGAGACCGACCCGATCAGCATTCCTGCCACATTCAGCCGTCTGCAGGACCGCGAAATCATGGGCTTCTGGACGGCCACCCTTGCCTGGGGGCAGCGCAAAACCATCATGCAAAGCGCCCGCCGGCTGGCAGATCTGATGGACGGCGCACCCTACGATTTTATCCTGAACCACGAGGAGCAGGACCGCGCACGGTTTCTGGACTTCAAGCACCGCACCTTCCAGGCCACCGACACGCTGTATTTCCTGGAGTTTTTTCAAAATTTTTACCAAAAAAACGACTCCCTCGAAACGGCTTTCTCCCGGCATCTTTCGCCCGAATCGCCTACCGTTGAACCGGCACTGACCGGTTTTCACCGTGACTTTTTCGATCATCCCTGGGCGCCCGAACGCACCCGCAAACACGTGGCGACACCCGAGCGGGGGTCTACCTGCAAACGCATCAACATGTTCCTGCGCTGGATGGTCCGCCGCGACAATGCCGGCGTTGATTTTGGCCAGTGGACACGCATCCGGCCGGCCCAGCTACTCATCCCGCTCGATGTGCACGTCGACCGCGTGGCCCGCCGGCTGGGTTTGCTCCGCCGCCAACAGACCGATTGGAAAGCCGTGCTGGAACTCACCGAAAACCTGCGCGCTTTTGATCCGGACGATCCGGTGAAGTATGATTTTGCGTTGTTTGGCTTGGGGGTGTTGGAGGGAAAATAAGAAAGACCAAGCCCTGTGCTAATCCGGCGCCACAACCCCCATCGCCTTCCAGTCATCTCCGGAAATCTCAGTGCCCGCAGGCTGAATCTGCCGGATCAGCACAGGTAGTTCGGGGAAGGCCACACCGGCGTCGTGCAAGTCGCGGAAATCCTTGAGCAGCACCTCCCAGGGGTCTTGTTTTTGGAGCGGATCGTCCAGGTAGTCCTTGTAAAACCGGCGTGCCGTTTCGCGGTCGCCGGGTTGATTACGGAGCCAGTAGGCATGCGCCAGGTTGGTTTTTATCAAGGCGCGGTACTGGTAGTAATTCACATCGGCCGTGGAAGCGAAGTAGTTTTCAATTTCTTCGGAGCGTTGGATAACCTCCGAAAAACGGCTCGTATCGCCGTTGCTGAACAGTAAAAAATAGGCTTGATTCAGCTGGGCGTTCAGCCAGAGGTTTTGCCAGGTGTTTTGCCCCTGGTTTTGCTCCATGGCATTTTTTGCCAGTTGGCCGGCTACGCCGCTCCAGTAGCGGGCCGAGTCCCATTGCATTTGCGCGCCGAAGGGGTCGATTTTGTAATAGGCCCAGTAGTAATCGGCAAGGGTGGAGTCGATCGTGGTACGGGTTGCCAGGCGTGCCCGGCGCATTTGGTACAGTGCGTGCATCAGGCTGCGGCGCTTGTCGGGCAAATGGCGGGCTATTTGTTCGATCTGGAACAACGCCTGCCCCAGTTCCTGTGCCGAACGGATATTGCCGTATTCGAGGAAAGCCTGTATTTCATTGTCTTCGACCAGGTTTGCATGGCCGAAATACAGCCGGTGTATGCCCTCCGCCTTGTCGTTTTGCGCGTTTTCGAAAGCCTGTTGCGCGGCGGCAGTATTGCCCTGGAGCAGGTAGGTCATACCCAGTTGGGTTTGCAAATCGCTGGTCAGGATATCGCGGTAGCGCTGTGTTTGGGTAAGATCGGCCTGCACCATTTGCAGCAGTTGATCGGCTACCTGCAGCCCTTGCCGGTAGCCGGCAATCGCATTCAGCAACTTATCCCGGCTTTGGTAAATATTGCCCATCATCAGCTGGTGCCGGGCGAGTTCAAACAGTCGGGTACGTTCGTATTGGGCGGTTTTGAACGGGCCGTTGGCGCTCAGATATTCATTGGCGCGCAGGTAGTACGTGAGCGCCCGGTCGCTGCGCTGCTCAAAATTTGCCCAATCGGAATAGGCTTTGCCGAGGGCGAGCAGCACCGTCTCGAATGTTCGTTGGTACGCGGCGGGTTCCAGGCGTTGCAGTTGCCGGGTATCGTTCAGCGCCGCTTCGAGCATTTGTACCCGCGTGTGATTACTTTTTTGCGTTTGCGCAGCATTTAATTGTTGAAAAATGCGCCAGCGCAGGCGGGTTTTGGCGTCGAGCAGGGCAAGCGTGTTTCCGGTCGAACGGTCCTTGCAGCGCTGATCGAAAGGCGCTAATTGACCAAACAGGCCGCACAGGCAATCCAATTGCTCCGGTTGAAGCAGGTTGTACTCCTGCAATTGCAGGACTTTGTTGTGCAGGCTGTCAAGTGAACGCCGGTCGAGCAGGCCGTTTTCATTCCCGGATTGCGCTGCTTTTAATGCCCATTCGACATACAAACCGGCCGCACTGCGGATGTCGCCGCGCAACAAAGCCGTGTGCGCCCCCGCCCGAACGGCAATTATGGGATTGCCAAAATCGTGGCGCATGGCATCGGCCAGTTTTTGCGCGGGCGCGATCTGGTTGCGCAGCAACAATTTCCAGTGGTAATCTTCAAACATGGTCAGCAAAATCGGGCGCAATACCGCCTGGGTGCTTGGTTCCAGTTGGCTAAACAAACTGGCCGCGCGGTCGCAGGAATTCCCCACGCGCTGGATATTGTTGCTGTAGAGCGCTGTTTCCTGAAAATAATCAAAAAAGGACCGGATCAGCGGCAGATCGCCGGAAGCGGCCAGGCGGGCGAAGTTGTTGGGGTAGTCCAGGGCTTCCTCCAGGTTGTATTCGCGTATCTGGCTGGGCAGGAACGACACCAGTTGGCGGAAATCCGTTTGCATGGCTGCCCGGATGAGCGACACCTCCAGGTTCCGGACGATCCGTTTATTGCCGGCCAGGTATATTTCCAGGCGGCGCCCGTTGTCGGCAAAACGCAGGTAATGGATCGCCGTGAGGTCAAGCGAGTCGAGGAGCGGCCGTTTCGCCCAGGTGAAACGCGCCTGCCCGGTGGCGATATCCCAAAAAATGACCGACCCGTCTTCGTACCCGGCCGCCAGCATGTTGCCGTCCGGGTGAAACTGCATAGTGGAAACCATGTGGGTGCCGTTTTGGCGGATCCGGATAATTTCATCCAACAGGTCGTTTCGGCGGAATACGCGGATGTCGATGCCGTCGGTGAAGGCAATAAATCCCTGTTTTTCCGCAAAAGCAACCTCGCGGGTTTCATATTGCTGGAACCGCACGGAGCGCAGGGCCTCCTCCGGTGGTAAGGCTGGATTCCAGAGTTTGATCACCGTTTGTGCATCGCCGGAATTATCGGAGTCCACCTCGTGCACCACCAGGAGTTCTCCGGTCATTTGCACAAAAAACACCTTATCCACGGCCCCGCCAAATGCGCGGGCGACTTCGATTTGCCCGGTTGCTAAATTGAGAATGGCCACCGAATCCGCCGTTTCAACCCGGTAAACATAATAATGCTCGTCCGGACTGAAATCGCCAACAATTTCCCCATAAATACCGCCGGGCGAATTCAGGGTAAACCGTTGCCGGTCAAGCCGGTCTGTGAGCACAACGGTGTTGTGATCGGTCCGGTAGGCAATCCAGTTTTGCTCCACCAGTAAACTGGGAAAGGGGTTGTCGGCCGGCGCCGGCGCATATTGCAACACGCGATTGAGCCGCTCGGCCTCCACAACCAGAATGGAATCGTTGCGCCAGATGAAATACCTGGAGCCGTCGGCACTCGGCAGGATATATTTGTTATCAGAGCCCAGGTCGGACAATTCTTCGTTGTTCCCGCTGGTCAACTCCCACACGACCAGTTTCCCGGCGAAGTTGGTCGTAGCCAGCAATTGGTTGTCGGGCGAAAACTCGGCTCGACTCAGCTGCATGTCTGCATTTTCCTGTGGAATTAAAGCGCTGTATGCGTACGATTTTGTTTCCGGGCTGAACAGGTACAACGTGTTGCCTTTATCCTCCAGGTTGGCCTGATCGGTAGCGATGTACTTCGTATTGTTGCCGAGGGCTAAAAGCCGCCCACCCAAGTGCGCTGCGGGCATAACCGGCTCAATGGCGTTTTCCGGGATTTCAAAATAAACAGTGGCATTGTCGTTGGTAAAAACGGCTTTCCGGGCCAGCGGATCGAGCTGCATATCCGGCGCGCGCCCGGAAAAATAGTCGGGTAGTTGGTACCCCAGAAAATAGGTTTGCTCATGCCCCCACAAGCGGCCGACATTGCGCTGCGGGCTGTACACCACGATACTGTCGAGGTAGCCCAGCCAGAACGTGCCGTTGCCGCCGGCCATTTGGCGGATACCGAACTCGACCTGGATTCCGGTGGGTTCGGGGCTGGCGCGTTGCGCGTATCCTTTGCGGGTGGCAAAAGCATCGCCTAAATCAAGCGCGTACACCGCCATTTCGCCCGGGTCGAGGTAAAAAAACATGCGGCCGTCGGCACTGAAGCAATACAGCGATACCGAGCGCACCGGCAAGCGGAATACTTCCCTGGGGTTGCGCCAGAACAGGTAGGCATTGGGCGCCAGAAACAGCAGCGTGCGGCCGTCGGGCACGGCGTCCATGTACACCATGGTGGTGTCTTCGAGTTGGATGGGGGCTTCCGGTTGGAGCGATTGGGCATCCCACTGGAATAGCAGGCGGCGCGAGGGAGCGAATGCGCAAATCCGGGTACGCTTGCCGGAGCCCAGAAAGCGTACGTACAGGTTGCTGTCGAGGTTGTCGCCAAGTTGGTAGCAAAAGGGGACTTGCATGTGGTCGTCGGGCATGCCGGAGTGCACGGAGGGGGTATGGTACACGGCGTTGAACATGGCCTGGCGGCAGGCGTCGTTGTCTTCCGGGGCGATGTATTCGTTGGCAAAATCGGCCAGGCGGAAAGCCAGCGACCGGTTCAGGTTGCGCAGGAGCATGTTGGCGTCGTTGGCGCGGTTGGCGGCCAGGGCGTGCCGGGCCTGGCGGACGGCGTCCTGCTCTTTTTGCAGCAGTTCGTTTTGAGCGGCAGTTTTGCAGCCGGCGATGCGGCGGTTGGCTTCCATGCGGTCGGCCTGGTCGGCGTCGGCGCAGTTTTTAGCGGCCCGGTAGAGGGCGGCGGCATCGTCCCAGTAGCCGCCGGCATAGGCGCGGGCGGCTTCCTGGCAGGTGATGTCGAAACATTCGGGTTTGTCGTATTGTAAAAACTGGCGGCTGGGTTGGAAGCGGCGGCGTACGGTTTCGGCCTGGCCGGTGGGCAGCCCGTAAGTGGGGAGGGGGGCTGATGCGGCGGCGGCTCGCGGCTTCGAGTCGGCAATGGGGGCGGGCCTTTCCGAGCATTGTGCGATCAGGTATTTGATCTCTTCGGCCCGCTCGGGGATTTTCAATACTTCGGGGCAGTTTTGCGCGTCGCGAAACCAGCGCAGCGCCAGGCGGCAGTCGCCGCGTTTTTGAGCAGCCAGGCCTTCTTCGAGGTTGCGCTGGAAGCAGTCGATTGGTTTTTGCTCGAGGGCGGGGGGAATGGCTTGCTGGATGTAGTAGGGCTGTTCGCCTTTTTGGGCGCTGAGTTGGAGGGTAAAAAACAAGAGTACACCGAGTAATGGGATGCGCATGGTGTTGTGTAGTTTTTGTGATAAATCCCGGATGCCTGCGGCTTCAAAATCTCGAGTTCAGGTCTTGTGGATTTCCGCTGCGGCGCTGGGGGGGCGGTCTAAAACAGCGCGCAGTTAGTCTTCCGAATTTTGATTCAACAGATCGGGAACGGAAAATCCGAAGTGCCCGGCAATTCTTTGTAATTGCATTGGCGCAGGCAAGTTAAGCCCGCGTTCCCATTTGCTGTTGGCTTCCTGGGAAACATCGAAGCGGGCAGCCAGTTCTTTTTGGGTCAGGCCGAAATGATAACGCAATTTTTTCAGGTTGGCGGCAAAGGCGTTGGGCGGCGAAGCGTGCATGATTAAGTCGTTTGGGCAACGATGGGCGATTTTGTGGATTGCACAAATTTAACCCGGAAGTTGTAAAATACAACCGGTTGGTTCTAAAATACAACCTTGAAAATACGGATTTGGGGTGTCGGCTCCGGTACTTTTTGAATCTTAAAAGCGCCTTTTTTAATCATCCGGGTGATTTGTTTTCACTTTGATTTTTCATTCCAAACTTTACCGATCATGCAAAACAATCCTATTTGGCGGAGGCCAATCACGCTATGCCTTTGGCGCACCTGTTGCCTTTTTACGTTTCAACTGACAGTCCAATGTCCAACTACCACCTAATTCTGTAGGTAGCGGGGTTGGCCGAAATGAGTTCCACCAACGCTGAATTGTTCTGCTGAAGCAATGTCAGATAGGCTTTAGCGACGGCAACTGCCGGGGTGAAACACATCCGGCATTGTTAAACGCATTGGGAAAGCGTCTGAGCTGGCTCCGGCGTATACGCGGACTTTCGCAGGAAGCCCTAGCCCGGAGAGCAGATTTGGAACTCAGCCAGATCAGCCGTATCGAACGGGGTGTGATCAATACCAGCGTTAGTCAACTTTTCAGCATCGCCGAAGCACTGGAGGTGCCTTTGGCTGCGCTTTTTGAGTTTGAGTTGCCCAAAACAGATTGACTTAGGAATTCCCCTCAAAAAAAACAAAAACCGCCCGGCGCAAAAGCACTGCACCGGACGGTTTCATTTTTCAAAAACGTAAATCGTTTATTTCACGGCGCCAAAACGCTTGGCCACAGCATTCCAGTTGACCACATTCCACCAGGCCGAAATGTAATCGGGCCGGCGGTTTTGGTAGTTGAGGTAATAGGCGTGCTCCCAAACGTCGAGGCCAAGGATGGGTTGGCCGGGTTTGTCGGCGAGGTCCATCAGCGGGTTGTCCTGGTTGGGGGTGCTGGTGATGAACAGGCCGCCGTCTTCGCCGACGCAGAGCCAGGCCCAGCCGGAGCCGAAACGGGTGGCGGCAGCGCTGCCAAATTGTGTTTTAAATTCGTCGAAGGAGCCGAAGGCTTTGTTGATCGCTGCGCCCAGATCGCCACCGGGGGTGCCGCCTGCGTTGGGCGCCATGATCTCCCAAAACAGGGAGTGATTCCAGTGGCCGCCGCCGTTGTTGCGTACGGCAACCGAAAGTTTGGACACATTGGCCAGCAGTTCTTCAAGGCTCTTGCCCTCCAGCTCGGTACCCTGAACAGCGTTGTTCAGGTTGTTCACATAGCCCGCGTGGTGTTTGCCGTGGTGGATTTCCATGGTACGCGCATCGATGTGCGGTTCGAGGGAGGCCGGAGCATAAGGTAAGTCAGGAAGTGTAAATGCCATATTGGTAATTAGAAATTTGAAAAGTGAAAGGGAAGGTTGGTTGTTGGCTGTTGGCCCTTGGCGGTTGGATGATTCCGAAAGTGTCTGTTGGGTTCAATGAAAAGCCAGACAGTTTTAAAACCAGCGTGCAACCAAATAGCCAATGGCTACCAGCCAACAGCCAATAAAGTAACAGCCCCGAAGGTAAGAAGTTCAGCCTTGGCAAAAAAGATCAGCGCCCGGTGTTCTCTGTCGAACAACGGGCGCGTGATACGGAAGAATAGTGTTTGTTCGCCTGCATCGCCGGATTAATGGTTGTGTGCTGCTCAGAGGGCGATGCTGCCTAGGGTGTGAACCAAGCGGCTTGGGATGCCGCACGGAATAGTGCTTTTGAGGGTCACCCGGGCTAAAGCGCCGGGCTGGGGGGTGAAGCGTGTTTTAAGGGTACCTGGGGGAATAAGGATCCAAATGGGTGGGGAGAGCCGGGCAAAATGTTTTGTAATGCGGTTTTTGTGATGCCCGGTACAAAAGTACCCTGACACGACAGCGGATTCATCCGTGTAAGCACCCGATTTTTTATGGGGGAAAACCCTGAATTCAGGCCAAGGGTACCGTAACCATGGTACTTGTGCCCTGCCCATTCGCCGTTTGGATACTGATTTCGCCTTTGATAAACTGGACGCGTTGGCGAAGATTATCGGTGCCCATACCCCTGGTAACCGTCTCCGGGTCGTAGCCGGTTCCGTTGTCTTCGACCAGGAGCGCCAGTTCATTGTCGGTGCGCGTGAGCTGGACCAGGATTTCGGTGGCTCCGGCGTGCTTCAGGCTGTTTTGCAGCAATTCCTGAACAATACGGTAGCAATTGAGCGAAATGTTATGGTCAATATCTTTGAACGATCCGAAATGCTGAAAGTCAATTGCCGGCACCCCGTCGCTGCGCACCCGGGTGGTAAGGTCCTGAATGGCTTTCATCAGGCCGAACTGATGCAGGGCGCTTGGTTGGAGGTTATGGGCAATTTGCCGGGTTTCGGTGATGGTGTCGTTCAGCAGGGTTTTAATTTTGGAGAATTCTCCGTTTTTGTCCAGGCCGGGTAATTTGCCGGTCAGATTTTCCAGCCTGATTTTAATTGCTGCCAGCAAACCACCCAGGCTATCGTGCAAATCGGTAGCAATCCGGCGGCGCTCGCTTTCCTGGCCTTCCAAAATACGCTGCATGCTTTCAATGCGCAGGGTATCTTCGAGTTGCTGGATCGTTTGCCGGTTGATCTTTTCGTTTTGCAGGGTGATCACCCGGTTGGTGTACAGGCGGTTCCGGTAGTCGCGCACGATAAAAAACAGGGCGAGAATAGTGGCGCCAAAAAACAGGAGCAGCACGTAAAAAAACTGGCGTTGCGCCAGCTTCGACTGCTCAATGGTTTCGATGGCCTTGGTCAGGTTTTCCATTTCCCGGGTGCGCTCTTTTTCCCGGTATTGAATAGCCAGGCGTTGGGCGGTAGCCAGGCGGTCGCGGTTGAGCAGGGTATCGGCAAGGGCCATGTAACGCACGGCGTAATTCAGGGCTTGCGGCAGGCTGTCGAGGGCGACATACACCGTGGATAAGTGGCGGTAAATATCGCGCCGCCGCGGGTCGAAGCTCGATGAAATAGACGCTTCCGCCCGGCGCAGGAAGCGCAGGGCCATGCGGTAATCTTTTATTTCTTCATTCAGATAGCCGATCGTGCTTTGCGCCCAAATGATGTATTCCCGGCGATTGCTGGAGTCGGCAAGTTGCAACACCCGGAACGCCAGGGAAAGGGCGTCCTGGTACTCCTGTTCACTTTCAAGCCGGGCAATATCATCGATAAACACATTGATCAGCAACACGGTGTCTTTCAACAGGAGGCCTTTTTCCCGAAATTCTTTGCGCAGCGCAATGGCACGCGCCGTATCGCCCTGCATTTGATATACCCGGGCCATTTGGGCCAACACCAGGGTTTCGAGGCGACGGTTTTTCTTTTTCCGGAAATAGTCGAGTGCGGCCTGTTGCATTTTCAGGGCATCGTCGGCCTGGCTGCGCTCCGACAAGCGGGTGGCCAACTCGGCCCGGGCGCGGTGGTACGCCACCGTATCTTTTGCTTTCAGAAAAAGTTCGACGCTGCGCGCCAGGTATTGAAAGGCGGAGTCGCGGTTCTCCGTTTGGCTCTCGCGGTAAATTGCCCATTTGTACCAGCCCAGCGCTTGCTTGCGCGTATCGCGCCGGGCAATGCCTTCCGAAAGCAGATCCTGAATTTCCTTGAACGTGAGGC
Source organism: uncultured Saprospiraceae bacterium (assembly GCA_964484205.1). Classification (GTDB taxonomy): domain Bacteria; phylum Bacteroidota; class Bacteroidia; order Chitinophagales; family Saprospiraceae; genus M3007. The sequence goes on from CAZAEZ010000011.1 coordinate 73,259, forward strand.
GGTCTTCGAAGCCCTGCTGTGCCGGCAACACAAAAGCAACCGCCATAAACAGGACAACTGCGCCGGTGCGAATGCAGGACGTGACTCCGGTAACCGGCGACAGTGTTTGTTTTAATCGTTTAATATTTTCCATTGCAAGGCGGTTTTTACCAAACCCGCCGTATTTCGGGCACCCATTTTGGCCAGCAGGGCAGCCCGATGGCTTTCCACCGTTTTTTCCGATAAGAAGAGCTGCGCCGCGATTTCCTGCGTGGTGCGTTCATCCATGATCAATTTTAATACCTCTTTTTCCCGGCGGCTGATCTTAGGCGGCTCCTTGGCCACTCCGGCCTTGCGCTCCCGCATCAGGCTTTTCATCATGGTGTCGGTAACTTCCTGGGTAAAATAGGTCTTACCGGCAGCCAGGGCCCGGATGGCGGTGCAGAGCTCGGTTTTTCCGGTATTTTTCAACACGTAGCCCTGCGCACCCAGGCTCAACATGGCACTGATGAAACTTTCATCGTTGTGCATCGAAAGCGCCAGGATTTTCACGTCCGGGCAATCCGCCCGCAGTTTTTTGCAAACATCCAGCCCCGATTGGTCGGGCAAGTTGATGTCGAGCAGCAGCACATCGGGCAATATTTCCGGCACCTGAGCCAGGGTGTCCGCAGCGTTGCGCGCCCGGCCGCAGATTTCGAAATCCGGCTCGTCCGCAAGCATACTTTCCAGGCCTTCGGCAAACATGACGTGGTCGTCAGCAATAAAAATCCGTATCACAGCAGCAGCATTTAGGTTATTCTATTTTGAATAATTTTAAACCAACGCCAAATTTCGCTTTTTCCGTGCATAGTCCGGGGTTATCGCCCTAATTTTGCTGTTGATTTGTTGATTTGTTGATTTGTTGATTTGTTGATGCGTTGATTTGTTGATTTGAATTCACCATTTCGGAGAATCAAATTGGCTGCATTAATGGAATCACTCAAATCAACAAATCAACGCATCAACAAATCAACATAAAATCACATGGAATTTCGTACCGAAAAAGATACCATGGGCAAGGTTCAGGTGCCCGCACATGTTTACTGGGGCGCGCAAACGCAGCGCTCGATCGACAACTTTAAAATTGCCCGCGACACCAACCGCATGCCCATCGAGATCATCCGGGCCTTTGCTTTTCTGAAAAAAGCCGCGGCGATCACCAACTTCGAGGCCGGAATTTTGCCAAAAGAAAAATGTGAATTGATCGGCCGCGTTTGCGATGAAATTCTGGACGGCAACCTGGACGACCAGTTTCCCCTCGTCGTCTGGCAAACCGGTTCGGGTACGCAGAGTAACATGAATGCCAACGAAGTGATCGCCTACCGCGCGCATGTGCTCAATGGCGGCAAACTCACCGACGAGCAAAAGTTTATCCATCCCAACGATGATGTGAACAAATCCCAGTCGTCCAACGATACCTTCCCCACCGCCATGCACATCGCGGCCTATAAAATGCTGATGGAGGTGACTATTCCCGGCCTCGAAAAACTGCGCGATACGCTCAAAGCCAAGTCGGACGCCTTTCAGGATGTGGTGAAAATCGGACGTACCCACTGCATGGACGCCACGCCGCTCACCCTGGGGCAGGAATTTTCGGCCTATGCCGCCCAACTCGACCATGGCCTCCGCGCCATCCGCAACAGCCTTGCCCACCTGAGCGAACTGGCACTGGGCGGCACGGCAGTGGGCACGGGCATTAACACGCCGCCGGGCTATTCGGAAAACGTGGCGGGCCATATCGCCCGGCTTACCGGCCTGCCCTTCGTCACAGCGCCCAACAAATTTGAAGCGCTGGCCGCCCACGACGGCATTGTGGAAAGCCACGGTGCGCTGAAAACCGTAGCCGTCAGCCTGATGAAAATAGCCAACGACATCCGCCTGCTGTCCTCCGGCCCGCGTTCGGGTATTGGTGAAATATTCATTCCCGACAACGAGCCGGGCTCTTCCATCATGCCGGGCAAGGTAAACCCCACTCAATGCGAAGCCCTCAGCATGGTGGTTGCCCAAGTGCTCGGCAATGATGTGGCCATCAACATCGGCGGCGCCACCGGCCATTTCGAACTCAATGTGTTCAAACCGGTGATGATCTACAATTTCCTGCACTCCGCCCGCCTGATCGGCGAAGCCTGCGTGTCGTTCAACGACAAATGCGCCGTGGGCATCGAACCAATTCGGGAAAATATCAAGAAGCACGTAGACAATTCCCTCATGCTCGTCACGGCGCTCAACACCAAAATCGGGTACTACAAAGCCGCCGAAATTGCGCAAAAAGCGCACAAAGAAGGGCTGACCCTGAAAGAATCAGCCCTCGCTTTGGGCTACCTCACCGCCGAACAGTTTGATGAGTGGGTGCGGCCTGAGGATATGGTGGGGAAATGAGTGCGGAATTCGGAGTTGCGAGTGCGGAGTGGGTCACCATTTTGGTGACAGGACAAAACGATTAATCCGTTTTTTCCCAAACTTTGAGCTTCTCATTAAAGGCGGACAATTTCAGAGCGTAGTTTTTAGGGATTTCTCTTTGAGAACTGTAAAAGGTTACTAATTTAGTTCCGATAGGCATTGCAGCTAATTGCTCTTTGACGAAAAGCGAGTATTCGTAAAATAAGTCTCGCTTTAATTCTACTTTGTCATCAATCCTTTCCGCCAGAGAAAGGTTTTCCTGAAACGGGTTAAAAAAATAAAACGCATCAAAATTGGCAAAGGTGATATCCAGGATATTGGCATTGATTATCTCAACATTTGCTAGGTTATATCGGCGACAGACCCCTTTGGCAATATTGCAAAGTCCAGTTCGCTGTTCGACTCCCACGAAATATCCATCACTGCAAACTGAACCGATTGTACAAAACTTACCGACCCCCGCACCAATATCTAAAACCTTAATATTGGGTCGATCAACGAGTGCGTTAGCCGCAAATTTGGACACCTTAATTGGGGTAAAATGCGTATCGGCAACTTTCCGGATAGCCTTAGGGTATATATAATCGAACTCTTCGTCTTCGACATCTTTGTTTGCTTTTATTAGTTTAAAAAGCATAAGTCCTCAATAGTTTGTGAAAAGATAAAATTGTAAAAAATATTGGAAATTAGTGGTTTGTGAAAAGTTTGGAGAACAAAATTTATTCATAACCGGTTAGCATCAACTGCGCCGGTACTCTGGGATACCGCCAGATAAAACGGCATAGAGGTTTCTGGTTAAATACACTGTAGGGATGTTAACCAGAAACCAGAAACCTCATTTACCACCCCGGCACAATATTCAACCCGAACGTCCAACTGCGTTGTTCCTTGGGCACCGAGAGCGGAAGCGCATAGTACGGTTCCAGGATCAGCGCGCCAAACACGTTTACGCGCAGCGAAATACCGACCGACATAATCGGTTTGTGTTGAACTGGGGCGAAAGGATCGGTTTCATCCTGCTTTTTCAAATCATCCGCGATAAACCAGCCCAGGCCTGCATCAAAAAAGAGGTTGAGGTCGGTGAGCAGAAAATTGGTCGGGATAACGGCAAGTTGTTTGGGCCCGGTGAACGGCAGCCGCAACTCGACGTTTCCGATCAAAATTTTACTTCCGGCCATCTGATCGATCAGCTGCGGCGCATCCTGGTAGAGCACATCATTAGTGTAGCCCCGCACGAAAAACGGCTGGCCGGCAAACAGCGGGTACACCTCATCGGTGCTGTTGGCATTACCGCCAAAACGGCCGTAACCGAGCCCGCGCACCGCCAGCGTTACCGGGCTCATGCGAAAATACTTCCGCCCGTCCAGCAACAGCGTCCGGAACGTATAGGCGCCGAAAAACTGCTCCACGCCGATCCGGTAGCGCCAGCCCGCCAGCGGGGCCGTCAGTCCGAAGTACGAGTTGTCGCCCACATAGGCCGCGTTCACGCTCGCCAGGTTGAGGCTGCCTCCCGCCGGAATGCGCTCGCGCTCCTGCCCGTAGAAAAATCCGGAAACATCGTAGTAGTACAGGTAGCGATCGACCCGCTGGTGATAGTATTCGTACGAAAGGCCAACCTCAAAACGCTTGGTAACCGACAGGGGGAAATAGGCAAATGTGCCCACCCGCTCCTGAAAGAGGCGCTGGATGATCAGCTCGTCCTTGTAGCCGAAGTAGGCCAGACTACTGTCGCGCGAATATTCCTGCCCGGGTGTAAAATCCTGGTAATACCCCCCGCTGCGGAAGGGGATGTGCGAGAAGTTAAACCCCCAATTGATCCGGTTTTTCTGGTTGAGGTAGGTAAACTGCCCTGCCGCATCGCTGATTTCGCCGTTGATGGCAACACCGGCGTATAACTGGTTATTACCCAGAATATCATCAAACAACATGTCGATTCCGCCGGCCAGACCCGTTGTGGCGCCAAAGCTGCTGTTTCCAGTGGCAACACCCACGCCGGCACTTCCGCCGATATAGGACAGGGAAAACTCGGGTTTGTATTTGACCGGGGTAAGGCTTGTGGTGGCGGCTACGGTTGAAATTGTGTTGTCCATCATGCGCAGGTTGGTATTGACCACATCCCGTTGGCGCGGATTGAACGGAGGCAACGAGGCAGCCACCATATCGACAGCATTGGGATCAACTTCCTTCATCTCGAAATTGGAAGCCCGGGCCTGGTGAATTTCGTAGTTGCCGTTGGTGTAATAGGTGTACAAAATACGGTCGCGGTCGCCGGAAACGGCAATTGCCGGCGCATAGGGCGTGATCCCGCTGATCCCGGTTTCCAGGCTGGTGGCCTGAAAGACTTTTTTAGCGGCGCGATCGTAGTAGTACATGTTGCGCATGCCGTCGCGGTTGCTCAGGAAATACAGGTTTCCGGCCGCATCAAACTGGGGGTTCATATTGTCGGCTCCCGGAAAAATATCGAGCATTTCCACGTCGCCGGACTCCATGTCCATGATTGCCAGGTTCATATTCCAGGCGCCGTTGATGCGGCCGCGGCCCTGGCTGAGTTGATCGGTGCAGAAGGTGAGGTCTTTGCCGTCGGCGCTCCATGCGGGCAGGATTTCCGAATACCGGTCGTTGGTCAGCCGGCGTACTTTTTTTGTTTTTAGATCGTAAGCATACAAATCGGTTTGGCCGTTGGCCAGGCCGCTGACGACAATCGTTTTGCCGTCGGGGCTCCACACCGGATTGTTAAATTCGGGCACACCCGGGATGCTGATCCGGTCGACGGTTTTTCCTTTAAAAACCTCCTTGATGACCAGGGTGCTGCGCCCTTTTTCGTACACATCGAAGGCAAAACGCTTCTCATCGGGGGCCCAGGTGCCGGCGCTCTCGATAAAATCGAACTGGTCGGTGTGGCCATCCTGCGTGGTGCTGGCCACTTTTTTCAGTATCTTGCCCGTGCGGGCATCGGCAAGGTAGAGATCGAGCGCAAACAGGTTTTTCTCCGACAGGAAAATCAGGTATTTGCCGTTCTGGCTGATCGCCGGGCTGATATTCATGGAGCCGAAGTTTTCTTCCGACAGCAGGCGTTTGCCCGGCAGGTTTTCCTTTTTTTCCTTTTTATCGTCCTTGTCTTTTTTGGAAACCGTAACCCACTGGCCGTAGTGATTTTTCAGCGTGGTCGTCCAGGCGGTGGCCAGCGAGTCCGGCGTGGTGCTGAGCGTGAGGCGGATCGCGGGGTCGAGGCCGTATTTGGCCGTGTTGACAAACAGCGGGCGGATGACCTCATCGCCGTAGATGCCGGTTACAAAAGCCCAAAACGACTGGCCCCAGCGATAGGGAAAAAATTTGCCGTAGTCCAGGTCGCGGAAATTTTTCGGCAGCGCATCGTTTTTCACGGCATCGCGCATCCACATGGCCGTGTGCGCATCAATGCGGCCGATAGACAGGTATTCGGCCAGGCCCTCCACCATCCAGAGCGGCAGGTTGGCGATGCTGCGCAGGCCGGTCGAGTCGCCGTGGATCAGCATGTGGTACTGAAAAGCGTGCACCAACTCGTGGCCCAGCACGTGGTGGGTTTGCTGATTGGTCATGGCCACCGGGAAAATCACGCGGTTGCGCAGGCCTTCGGTTACCCCGCCGGTACCCACACTCACGCTGCCCATGATGGCATTGGTTTGCTGAAAACCGGCGTGGTTGCTGTAAATCAGCAGCGGATTTTTTTCTGTAAATGTATCCTGCAGGACCGCCTGGTGCATCTGGTACCAGAGCTCGGTGGCTTCAGCCAGTTCGCGCAATTTTTCCGGATTGTCCAGGTACTCGTAAATCCGGAAGTGTTCTGTTTCGCTGACCTTAAAATCGTGGTCCTGATAGTGCGGTTTATTGCGCCCGAAATATTGTGCATGCAGGGGGCTTTGACTAATTGCAAGGAGCGCAATTAAAAAGAAAACATAGCGTCTCATAGCTATTTGGATTGGTTAGTATGGTTAAAAAAGGCTAGTAGCCTTAGGCTGTTGGCTGTTGAAAACATCTGTTGTATTTAACAACCAAATGTAAAATACTGTTACAGTACGGTATAACAAAAATAGACGCGAAAATCATCTGATGGAAGTGTTAGCATCGCGTTAAAGCCGGACAAAACGTCCGGGGCTGACAATTCCTTTTTGACCGAATCGCTAATTAGTAACGTGGCATTTGCGCGTTGGTTTTTTCAACTTTTCTGGATCGGGGTATGTGCGACGGCCATGCTCTGGCAAACGCATTTGTTGTTGAACACGCCGGCGCCCTCGTTCTGGCTCTGTGGATTTGTGTTTTCCGCCACGGTGTTTGCGTACAATTTTTCGGCGCCACCCCGCCGCCGCCTGCCTGCCTGGGGATTCGGTTTGCTTGCTGTTGGTTGCTTTCTGGAACTTACGATCGTCCATCAGCTTACGGTTTTTTTACCGGCCCTGATCTGGCTGTTGTACTACGACCGCTACCGGCCAGGGCAGGGTACCGGCCTGCGGGACTACCCGGCCCTCAAACCGGTCGCCATTGCGCTGGCCTGGGCGGGCGTCACGGTGTTGTTGCCGGTGCCGTTGCAAGCATGGACGGGTGCTGCGTTCCTGTTCGTTGGGCGGGCAGCGTTTATTTTTGCGCTTGCACTGGCTTACGACCTGTCCGACCAACCCTATGATATCCGGCATGGCCTTAAAACGCTGGTGCTCAAAATAGGGCCCCGGCAAACCTTCCGCCTGATTGACGCAGCGCTGTTGCTGGCGGCCTTATGCGCCGGAGCACAGGTATTGTTCGGGATATTTGAACTGAAAGCGGGGATAGCGGTTTGTATTTCCCTGTTGCTCAGCGCGTTTGCAATTCGGTGGGTGCTGGCTTGGACTGGCTGGCCCGGCTGGCGCAAAGCGGGAATTGACGGGTTGATGGTTTTGCAGCTCCTGTTGATCCGGATTAGTTTGATGATAGCAGGTGGATGAAACGGAAATCCTAGGTTTGTATCACTTCAATAAAATACCACATCGATGAACCAGCCAATGAATTTGCTAACACCCCAACGAATGGCTGTCCTCCTTTGCCTTGCCGTTTTTTTGACAATCACCTTGCTTTCGTGCGATTCGGGCAAGCGCGATATCCGGGCCTATTATTTCCCGGTTGATTCCCTTGCCAAGGGGCAGGTGTACGCTTATATTTCGGAAGAGGGCGTCACGGATGACCGGCGCTACTGGTATTACCAAACCTTCAAGTCAGACAGCGGTACCTTCCTGGTGGGCACCCAATACGATCGTTTTTTCGAGGTGAATCAGATCGTTCGCGAAAAAATCGTTGAAAACGGCTCGCTGGCCCGCGAGAGTTTTTTGTACGAGCCCGATAGCGCTACCGGCAAGTCTGTGGCCATCCGCACCACCATCGAGTCGGCCAATTTATTTCCTTTCCAGGTCACCGATTCGCTCGGCGTTTTTTTATACCGCATCAAGTACAGCCCGCCTTCCGAGCCGGACGCCACGATCTACCTCATCCGCAACCGCCGTTATTTGGGCGACGGCCCCGAATTTGCATTTGAAGGCAAGGCGTACCCTACCATCCGCTTCGGCATCCGGGAAGCCATCGGACACAGCGCTGAGGGCGCCGCCGAAATTGAGGGCCAGGGCGAAGAGTGGTATGCCAGGGGGCTTGGCCTGGTGCACTACCGCAAAAGTTTTGGCACGGAGGGCAATATCCGCTATGCGTTTTGGCTCCGGGAGCGCTTTCCCATGGAGGAACTGGTGCGCAGGGCGCAGTAAATTTTTGGCTCATGTTCCTATCGGACTGGTAGTGAGGGGGTGACTGCCAGTCACCCCCTCACTTGGCCCCCTGCTCAGCCAAACGGGAATATGAGCCAATTTTTTTTGATACGGTAATTCACTTTTACTCCCGGTTCAGATGATTCAGGAAAAGCGTCAGAAAAAACACAAAAAAACCGACACCAAGCGAATTTTCTATTGTGTGCTCTATCAGAAACGCTGCAAACGAAATGGTGTAAAATCCCAGCAACAAGTCGTTCCTATAGTTTTTTCTATAAAAAAGCGGATAGAAAAAAGCAAACAGGAACAAGGCCAGCCCGACGGCTCCCGTGCCGGCAGCCACAAATAAAAACTGGTTGTGCGGCATGAGCGCCTGCTCAAATCCGGGGTAGTGGGTGTCGAACTCCTGCCGGACTTCCCGTTTCAAATTGCCGGCGCCGGCGCCGAAAACCGGGTGCCGTTTCCAAATATCCCAACCGGCTTTCAGGGAGGTGATGCGCCCCGAATCGGCATATTGCGCCCCGCCGTTGGAGGAGTACATCCTTAAATCGTAGCGCATGTAATCCACCTTCGACTGCAGGGAAGGAAATGCGAAGTAAGCCCCCACGGGTAGCAGGAGCAGGACCAGTAATACCGCCAGGGCCGGTTTGTAATGTTGGGTCCGGAAAATATGCCGCACCAGCAGCACTGCAATTGCCGCGTACAGCGTAAGCAGTCCGCTGCGCACCGCCAGCACATGAATGAACACGAATAAAAAAATGGTGCAAAAGCCGATCAGTTTTCGCTCGTCCGGGTAGCGCCAGTAAAATCGCTTGCGGTACAGCCAGGCCCCGCCAATGATCCCAACAGCCATCAGCAGGCTGAGCCGGATGTGGTTGCGGGGCGTCGGCATTGGTTTGCCGGTGAGCATTTGGGCATTTATCGCATCGGCGTGCAGCAGGTAGTTGACCCCGATACCGATGCTGGTTAGCGTAAGCATGAGCAGCAAGGCGTAAAACAGGCCGTCGATTTGCCGGGCGGTAAACCGGGGAAGCGCCAGAAAGACCAGCGGAAACACCAGAAACGGCACTTTTATGCGCAGGCGCTCCAGCCAGTATCCGAAATCTTCCGTTTGCCAAAAACTTAAAAACACCACGAAAAAAAACAGCGTCACGGCCATAAAAGCCGGGTAGCGGTAGATGTGCAGCATTCGATCGATCCCTTCCCGGTCGAGCTGCAAGCGGCCGTCCTGCACACAAAACAGGCAAAGCCCCGACAACATGAACATGCTCACGGAAAGCAAATACGGCGAATAAATAATGGAGGCCAGCAGTACACAACAGAAAAAGAAAATAAGTTGCTGCCTGTTCGGATAGCGCATGAGCTCAGGGTTTTTGTTCCTTTCGTTTGAACAGCATGGTCAGACCAACCCAGTTGACCATGTCGTATCCCGCATTGACCAGGAATTGATATACTTCGTCTTGCAGGACCGCGTCGAGGGTTTCTTCATGGGTTTCCACCGCGATGAGCCGGGGCGCGTACATTTCGAAATCCAGCGATTGCAGCACGTTCAGATCGTGGCCTTCCACATCGACCGTCAGAAAGTCGATCGGGCGCCCCCGGTATTTCGTACCGGCAAGGATGTTGTTCAGCGTATCGGTGCGCACTTTTTTGGCAATATAACCCGGCTTGCCGGCGGCAAATGCCTCGTCGAGGGTAATGGTCAGCGAATAGAAGCCGTTGGACCAGTAGGTAATTTCCCCGGTTTTGTCGCTCACCGCGCAAGTGATATTGACATCCTTCGGGCGGCGAATGCGAAACCCGGCGATCTTGATGGAGTCGATATCGATATTCACCCCCCGCCAGCCGTTGCGGTAAAGCCGGTACGTATTGTTGTATTTCACCGGGTGAAAACAGCCTACATCGACGAAAAAACCCTTGTAACGCTTTGGGAACTGCCGGATGATGGACACATCTTCCGCGAACTGGGAATAGTGCCGGAAGCTGTCTTTGATCAAAAAAAGTTTCCGGAACAGGAAAAGCGCCCGAAACAGTTTGTTGCGTTCCAGCCAGGCCGGTAAATGCGAATAATTTAATCCCATGCGTTTGTGCAGTATTTCGGGCGCAAAAGTAGTAAAATGTAGGTGCCCGCAGCCAAACGAACCAAACCCGGCAAAAGTGCATTCACCGTGCACACTCCTGGCAAAACCCTTACTTTTGCCCCTCCCCGGAGCGCACCCGAACAAATACCTCCGGTTTGCAACATGAAAAAATACAATTTCTCCGCCGGCCCGGCTATTCTGCCCGCGCCGGTTTTAAAAGAGGCCGCCAAAGGTGTGGCCAATTATCAGGGCAGCGGCCTGGGCCTGATCGAGCTGAGCCACCGCGGCCCCGAATTTTCCGCCGTTATCGAAGAAGCCACCGCGCTTATGCGGGAGTTGATGGAACTCCCCGAGGGCTACCACGTGCTCTGGATGACCGGCGGCGCCAGCTCCCAGTTTTTCATGGTACCCATGAACCTGCTCAACCCCGACGAAACGGCCGTGTACATCGACACGGGCACCTGGGCCAACAAGGCCATCAAAGAAGCCCGGGCTTTCGGCAACATCGAGGTGGCAGCCTCCTCCAAAGCCGATAATTACAACCACCTTCCAAAAGGCGTGCGCATCCCGGCCGGCGCCAAATACCTGCACATCACCAGCAACAACACCATTTTCGGCACGCAGTACCAGCGCTTCCCGAAATCGCCGGTGCCGGTGGTTTGCGATATGTCGTCCGACATCCTCAGTCGCCCGGTGGATGTGCGGCCCTTCGGCCTGATCTACGCCGGTGCGCAAAAAAACCTGGGCCCCGCAGGGGTCACCACGGTGATCGTGCGCGAAGACATGCTCGGCACGGTGTCGCGCCACTTGCCGGCCATGCTCGACTACCGGACGTTCATCGACAACGGTTCCATGTACAACACCCCGCCGGTGTTCCCGATCTACGTGACCATGCTCACGCTGCGCTGGCTCAAAAAACTGGGCGGCGCCAGGGCCATCCAGCGGCGCAACAAGGCCAAGGCCAAACTGCTGTACGATCAGATCGACGCCAACCCGCTGTTCCTGGGCACCGCAGCCCGCGAAGACCGATCGCTGATGAACGCCTGTTTTGTAATGGCCAAGGGCTATGAAAGCCTGGAAGCCGATTTTTTAAAAGAAACAAAAGAAAACGGCCTCATCGGCCTGAAAGGGCACCGTTCGGTCGGTGGCTTCCGCGCCTCGATCTACAACGCCATGCCGAAAAAAGGCGTGGAAGCGCTTTGCGAACTCATGCGGGATTTTGCTGTTCGAAAAGGTTAATTAACGTGAGTTAATTAGGTTTCTGATTGGGAGGTTTCTAACTTTTAAAAACATGCGCCGGAAAACAAAAAAATACAGCGCAAGCATTACCGTCAACGGCGCCGAGTTGCCGGTGGAGGTGGTGTTTGAGTACCGGCGCGGACACCGTTTCAGCATCACGCGCCAACGCATCATCATGCGCCTGCCACATGGTTTGGAGGCGCCGGAAGTGCAGCAGCGCATGGCCGAACTACAGCAATGGGTCAAAAAAGTGTCGGCAAAGAAAAAAACGCTGCTCCACCCCTTCACCCCGAAAACGTACGCCACCGGCGACACGCTCACCGTCGGGAAACGACAGTACATCCTCGACATTATCGACGAAGACCGCGGCTCCCACACCGGCAAACTCGTGGGCAACACCATCGCACTGCGCCTGAGCAACCGCGCCACAGCAGCCAATCGCAACAAGGCCATCAAGACCCTGCTTTCCCGCATTATTGCCGCCGATTTTCAACCGGAATTTGAACAGCGCGTGCACTTTTGGAACAACCGGACGTTCCGGAAACCGATCAAAGGTGTTTTTTTGAAATACAACCACTCCAACTGGGGCAGTTGCTCGGTAAAAAGCAACGTGAATTTGTCGACCCGCTTGCTCTTCGCACCCGAAGATGTGCAGGACTACGTCATTTTGCACGAGTTGGCACACCTCGTCGAACTTAACCACTCCGACCGGTTTTGGGCCCTGGTCGAACGCTACATGCCCGACTATGCCGAAAAAGAAAAGTGGCTACGGGACTTTGGCGGCCAGTGTGATTTTTAGGTCATTTTTTGGGGTCATTTGGGGTCATTCGAGGGGATTAATCCCCATTCCCCTCTCGAGGGGTGATTAATCTAGAATTGAAGAAAACACAGAAAACCTTAATGACCTCAAAATGACCCCAAAATAACCCAAAACGCAGCGCATGAAAAAAACCGACATTCAATTCCGCACCGATATCGAACAGCTCATCAACCGGTTTTACGATCGGGTAAAAGCAGATCCGGTTATCGGCTATATTTTTAACGACATCGCAAAAGTCGACTGGCCAAAGCATTTGCCGGTGATGTACGATTTTTGGGAATTTCTGCTGTTGCAGGGAAAAAACTACCAGGGGAACCCGATTGAAAAACATTTCGAGTTGCACGCCCGGCACCCGCTCACAGCCGAACATTTTGACCGCTGGCTGGCCCTGTTTCAGGAAAGCGTGGACGACTTATTTGCCGGGCCGGTTGCCGACGATGCCAAATTCCGGGCCATGGTGATCGCCGAAACCTGGAAACCCAAATTTACCGGCGGGCACGGCATTGGAATGCCAAAATCCTGACCGGTCGCGCTTGCAGGACAAGGTCCTTTTCAATGTTTCAGTTGTGTGTCAGTTTTTCAGGTGCTGCGGGAAGTGCTTTGCCAGAAGGGCTTTGAAGCGTTTGGTTTGCCGCAGTTTTTTAAAGAGCGGTTCTTCAAGAATCGGTCCGGCCTCCGGGTACCAGAAGTCCAGGGCTTTTTCCAGGCAGTCGAGCGCCTCGGGTTGCCGGCCTTGTTTAGCGTGCAAAAGCGCCATACCATAGTAGCCAGTATAGCCTTTGGGCTCGTCGCGGAGTAGTTGAGCAAATTGTGCGCGTGCTTCGGGAAGCCGGCTCCGGCTGACGAGAAAGGCGCCGTAATGGAAACGGGCATTTTCTGTGATTGATTCCAGCCGGTCGTCCAGGGCGTTGGGAATCTTAAGGGCCAGGGCAGCCTGAAAAAAGCTGTCGGCCAGTTGGTAGTGTTTGTTTTGCGCAGCGTAAATCCCTTCGTACATATTCCAAACGATAGGATGCAGGTTGTAATTTGGATCCTGGGCATAACCGCGCCGGTACAGCGCCCGGCCTTCTTCGGGATTTCCTGCCAGCAGTGCCAAAACGCCCCGAAATGTTGTTACAGCCGCCACATGGGAAGCGACGGCGTTCAGCTGTTCGATCCTGTCGATACAGGTTGCGGCCTGCCGGTACGCCTGCCGGCCAAACAAAAGATAAAAGCGGATATACAATGCTATACTTTTTACTTCGGCAGTACTTGCAGGGTTTGCAATAATCGCCTCCGACAATGCCTCGGCCTCTTGCTGCCGGCGCGTTTGCATTAGCAAATAAATAGACGAGAGATAGATCCAACTGGAGGTATCGGGGTTGAGCCGTTGCGAATGTTCCAATTCAATTGCTGCTTCGGCATATTCCTTTCGTATCAACCGGGTCATGCCGGCAGTGGCCCAGGCATTAAACAGATCGGGTTTTGCTTTTTTCATTTTTTCACACAAGTCAAGCGACTCCTCCGTACGGTTCTGCCACTGATACAGCCATGCCAGCCGCTCCAGTACTACATACGATTCCGGGGCGTCGTCAAGTGCGCGGATAAACCAGGCTTCGGCTTTTTCCAAATCATTTTGCACAAGATTATACTCATGCGCGGCATCGAGTTTGGGCAGTAGCCAGGTAGGCGCCAGTTCCACGGCTTTTTCAAAGTACGCTACCAGGGAATCGGTCTGCGGCGGATTATGCCGGAAATACAGCGAACCTATCGCATGATAGAGGTAGGCGGTCGGTTCCAGGGCGATACCTTCCAAATATTTGCTCTTGGCAAGAATTTTTACCGAATCGCGAACGGCGGCTTTCGGGTTCAAATTCGCGGTGTTGTAAAGGAGATTGTACCCTTCGAAATAGGCTTTTTTAACCAACAATGCTTTGCGTATAAAATGCTTTTCACCGAGCAGCTCGATGGCGGTTTGCAGGTATTCCGGGTAAGTGGCATACCGGCCCGGGTTATAGCGCCAACTATTCGTTTCGTAGGGGTCATCGGCCAACAAGGCATTGAGCGCTTGCTGTACTTCGTCGATAAGGGCGGCGGCCAGGTTGCGTTTCATCAGCCCGTGGAGCTGTTTCAGTTCCTGCTTTTGTTCGAGTTGTTTGAAATAGTCGAATGCGCACAGGCCGGTAGGGCTCAACAGGTTGCCGCTGTCAAGAGCCGCCTGAAAACGGGCGTACAGGGCTGAATCGACAGGCCCAAAACCAATGCCGGACAGGCCTTTTATTTTGGTGGCGAGCATGGCGGATTGCTGATTTTCCCTTTGGATAGTGCGCGCAGCCAGGCTGGCGGTATCCACCCGGGCAACGGTTGCCTGCCGATTGCCAACAGTCAGGGGCATTTGCGGGTGCGGTGCCGCATCGGCTGCTACCTTGTCTTCGAGGTACCGGCCGATTTCAAAAAGCGTAACCAAGGCATCGGTATTTTGGTCGGCCAAACCGGTAAGGCCGTCTACCAGATGCCAGGAAAAAACGCCGCGCCCGTCGCCCCACTGGGTGCCTTCCAGGGAAAATTCGTTGGGCTGGCAGGACATGATTTTGATTTCGTTGGCAAACTGCTGGGCGAGGCTTTGCGCGGTGGCTTGTGCGCCGTTGATGCCCGAGCCGGCCAGTTTTCCGGCATGGCAGGCATCGGTAATGAGCAATACCCGCACCTTGCGGTCTGTGGAAAGCGTGGACACGATATCCTGCACATCGCGCAGGTTGAGCGCGCTGCCGATGTAGTTGTTGGGCGGCGAGTCATGCGTGAGCAAAAAACCGCTTTGGTTGCGAATTTTGGCTTCTATATCACCGTGCCCGGAAAAGTAAAAAATTGCGGCATCACCCTCCCGGCATTCATCCAGCAGCCAGTACAAGGCGGTGGAGATTTTGCCGTTGGTGGCATTTTTGTTTGTCAACAACAGTAAATTTTCCTGCGTAATCGCGCCTCCTGCCGGACTTTTCAACCATTCGGCGAAGGCCTCGGCGTCGCGGTGGGCGAATTGCAGATCGGGGATACCCTCGTCCTGGTAGTCGGAAATGCCGACGACCACGGCGCGGGTCGTAGGGGCGACCCTCGCGGTCGCCCCGGAAGTCCCGGCGACTGGAGAGACGCCTTTGCCCGCCTCCGGCAAGCCTTTGGCGGGTGAATCCGCCGTAGATTTATCGGAGGAGTGGCGTTCCTGGGCAAAAAAGCACGCCGGAAAAGCAGTCAGGAATACCAGAAAGAGGCAGTGTTTTCGCATTGGATCAGAAGTCTATATCGTTTTGGACCATTAGCGGCCCGGTAACTAAAGCGCTACCAAAATAAGTGAAAAAAAATGACGAGCCGGCTATTTGAGGCTGCCGGTCAAGTTCAGGTAAGAGCATGTTGCAGGGCTCGATGCAGGCACTACGGCTCCGTAATGTAAATCCAATGCGCGGAGGATTCGTTATCAGGAAAGCAAACTTAGCTGAAAACCCGATCAAGTTCCCGGTGGCTCAATACGGCAATATCTTCTGCCAGGGGATATCCTTTTGGTACCGGGCAAACGATAAAATTCCGGGCGGTTGCGAGATCATCTTTTGCAATAAAAAATCCCTTGCCCGGTTTTGGGGTAGTCGAATATTTTATTTCCAACAGCGCCTCCGGAATACCGCTGCGAGTAATAACCAGATCCGCTTCGGTTCCATCGTGGGTACGATAAAAATACATATCTGCCCGGGCAGGCAAACGGGCGGCAATTTCCTGCACAATATAAGCTTCCCAGGAAGCGCCGATGGCCGGATGCCGTTGCAGTTCCAGCATGGTTTGCGTGCGCAACAGCGCGTGCAACAAGCCGGTATCGCGCAGGTAAATTTTCGGCGTTTTTACCAATCGTTTGGCGGTATTGGCATGCCAGGGTTGAAGCTGGCGGATCAGGAAAGCCGATTCCAGGAAGTCCAGGTAGCGCCGCACGGTTGGCGCACTGATATCGAGCGAGTTGCCCAGCGTGCTTAAATTCAACAATTGGCTGTTGAGGTGGGCAACCATGGTCCATAAGCGCCGGATTTGCCCGGATCAAGCCGGATACTACCGCTTCTGCTAGTCTCGGGACGTAATTCATTTTACCCCGTAAATCAAAAATTATTTTTTTGATTTACGGGGTAAAAATTGATTTGCGCTAGTTCCCGCGCTCTTGGGCAGCGGCAACGCTAGCGGCGAAAAGGGCGAGAAAAAGAAGGCGGTAGTTCAGTTGGCGCAGGTTTTAGTTTTTAGTTTTTTCAGGGAAATACGCGTTCATCAGTTTTTGAAACTCCTCCATGTCGCGGATGGGGTCCAGTTCCGGGTCGTTGGCGAACAACCGGTAGTTGACAAACCAGCCAACTTTCAAAATCTCCGAAAGTAGTTCGACAGCCTTTTCCTTCTCACCCTGCCGGATTTTCAGTTGCAGGTACCGGTACTTTATCATGTCTTTCCAAAATGGATAAGGTTGGCGGGCGATGACTTGCCAGCAAGTGTCCGCTTTTTCAAATGCATTCGTTCGCATGGCTTCCAAACCATCCCAGAGCGAACCGTAGTCCGGATTGTTTTTAGCAAGTTCGTCGAACCAGATTTTTGCGTCCTGCGGCGCATCATAATAGTTTAATACCGCATACAACGCAATGGTATTCAAATCATCCGGGTCTGTTTTTTTGGCTGCATCCAAAATGGAATACGCTTCCGATTTGTTACCGGCGAGAAAATAAAGCAGGGAAAAATTTCTGTAGATAGTTGCAGCATGCGTCGAGCGCTCGATGGCCGATTTGTAATACAATTCCACCAGGTCGGAATTCCGGTAAACTGCTGCAGAATCCGTTGGGTCTTCGATGGCTGTTTTGAACAGTAATTCCGCCGGCTCGAACGCACTGTGGTTTTGGTAAAACTGCGCCGCATCGCCCATAAATACTGCATCATCGGGATGTAGCGCCAGGTAGCGCTGTACCACGGCAGCTGCTTTTTTCGTTTGCCTGAGCAGGTAGGCGACCTTAAAATAATACAACCAGTTCAGTTGCTGGTCGGGCGACTTTGCAACCGCTCCTTCATAATAGGCAACGGCTTCTTCAAAATCGCCTTTGCCTTTGAAGTATTCCGCCATTAACCGGTACCCGAATTCCACTTGGGGGAGCTTGTCTATGACCCGCTGCGCAAATGCCTTGTAACCGGGGGACTTACAAGCCTTTTCTACCTTATAACGCTCTTCTACTTGGGAATAATAACGCCAATCAATAGAAAAAGTAGAGTCCAAACAAGACAAGAAATTTTCATAATCACCCAGGTCGAGATAAACGCCTGCAAAAGAGTAATAAAGTGCAAGGCTTTTTGGCGCTGCTTCTATCGCTTGTTGATAATAGGGTATGGCTTTTTCGGGTTCCCCCAGCGCTCTGTAGGCATAACCAATTATTGCTTGCCCCTCCCAGTTTTTTACGGAGGCATTGATTGCCTCCATTTCAGCTATCAATAATCGTATTTTTTCGGGTTGCCTTCCATAACAGGCGTATATCAAATCGGCATAAGCCCCCCCGTCCGTCGGCCTCATTTCCAGTCTTTTGCGACTGATGGCTTCCGCTTTATCGTATTCATACGTCTTGAAAAGGTATATTTCAGCTAATTGGTTGTAGGTTACAATGTCATCCGGGCTTAGTTCAAGTATCTGGAGAAAGGTGTTTTCTGCATCCCGGTATTTTTGTTGGATGAAGTAAACCACGCCGAGATACTTTAGCCACTCAACGTTCCGGGGTGCAATCTGAACGGCTTTCAAGAAAAACGCTTCCGCTTGTTTATATTCCATACTGGTAAAATGCAAATAGCCTGGTGCCATATAAGCCAAGGAAGTTTCAGGTGCTAATTTCAACACCTTTGCTATATAGTACCCGGCTGCTTCCTTATTGCCAGCAAAAGTGTACATGGCTGCCATTTTGCAATAAGGCAAAACCCATGTAGGCGCCAGTTCAATAGCCTTCTTATTGCAGATGGTGTCACCTTCCATAAAACCCCCTTTTTCAAACTGTATGAAAGCGGCATTCGCTTCCAGTTCCAAGGCCTTTTGGATTCGGTCTTCATGCCGTTTTTTCCAGATAAGCATAGAATCCGTCACGTAAGAAATGCGCTGCTCAAAGCGAACCCGGATATCCACGGCATCAAAATAATACTGCTTCGCCTTAAGGGTCCTGTACATGTAATGCTGCTCGCCTAGCAGTTCGGCAGCTTTTTCCAGGTAACGGACAAATTTGGTGTATTTCAAGTCTCCCCTGGTTCGGGCAGCCATTTCTTCCTCGTCTGCCCGCAGCCAGGCATTAATGGCTTGCTGCGATTCATCCTGCAAGGCGGTAGCCAGGTTGCGTTTCATGATGCCGTGCAGTTTTTCCAAACTTTGAACTTGTGAAAGTTCTTGATACAAGTCGCAAGCACTTAAGCCAACAGGTTCGAGCAGTTCGCCTTTTTCCAAAGCAACCGTGAACTGCTCGTATTTCTTTTGCCAAATGCTGTCCATGCCTGCAAGCAAGACATCTTCGAAGCCTTTGGTCTCAATAGAGGAAATGGCAGGTAATGCCTTTTCCTTGCGCTCCCTTACAGCCAATAAACTGGCTTCGTCCACCGCCGCCAGTACCGTCCCTTTGTTGCCTACTGTCATGGGGATTTGAACTTGCGGAGCGGTTTCCTTCGGCACGACCTCTTCTAAGTAGCGGTTGATTTCCAACAGGTTTACCTGCTTGTCAGTGTTGCCGTCTGCCATTCCCGTCAAGCCCTCGATGAGGTGGTAAGAAAAAGCGCCCCTGCCGCCGCCCCATTGCTCTCCTTCGAGGCTGAACTCGTCGGGCTGGCAGGAGAGGATTTTTATTTCATTGGCAAACTGCGTGGACAGGTTGGCGGCGGTTGCCTGCGTCCCACCAACGTCGCTGCCTGCCAGCTTTCCCGCCCGGCAGGCGTCGGAGACCATGACCACCTGCACGCCCAGGTCAGCCAGCGTGGAGATGATGTCCTGCAAAAAGATGAGCGCAAATGCCCCGGCGAGGTAATTGCTCGGCGGTGAGTCATAAGTCAGCAGGAAGCCCCGCTGGAATTTGGTGCGGGTCTCCACGTCGCCGTGACCGGAGAAATAGATGATAGCACGGTCCCCCGGCTTGCACTCGGCAATGAGCCAGTCCATGGCGGAGGCGATGGCACCGGTAGTAGCTGCATTATTGGTTAGCAGCATGATGTGCTCAGGCGGAAGCGAGCCTCCTGCGGGGGATTGGAGCCAGGCGGCGAATGCGGCGGCGTCCCGGTCGGCGAAGCGCAGGTCGGGGATGTCGGGCGATTGGTAGTCGGAGATGCCGGTGACGACGGCTCTTGTTGTTCCGGTGACTGGTGACCCCGAAGGGGCAAGTTGGTGATTGGTGATTGGGACGGCGCCTTTTTCCGTTTGGGAAAAAACGGGCTTACAAACGAAACAGGCGAACAAGAAGGCAAACACTGTTTTCATGATTCAGCGGTTGTTGAAGAAAAGGTTGTATTTTTGGTTTGTTCAGTAAGGTAAAACTATCCAAAAACTATTTCTAATGAATACAATTTCCCCGTTCCCTGGTATGGACCCTTACCTCGAAGGTTCACTTTGGCATGATGTCCATAGTGCCCTCGCAGGCGCTATTCGAGAGTTGATTGCTCCTCAAATTGCTCCCAAATACGTGGCACGGATAGAGCCATATACTGCCAGGGATACTTCCCCGGAATCTGAAGTCGGCATCACCTACCCCGACGTAGCAGTCCTGAAACACGACCGGGTCGAGGAACCGGCAACCCTGAGTTATGGCAAAGCGACCAAACCGGATTTGATTATACCCACCGAAATCACCGTTCGCATTCCCGTAATCGAAATCAGGGATACCGATAAGAATCGCCTGATTACCGCCATTGAAATTCTTTCTCCCGTCAACAAGCAAGAACCTGGCTGGAGTACTTACCATAAAAAAAGAGAAAAGCTCCACGCCGGCGGCGTCCACCTGCTCGAAATTGACCTCCTTCGCCGGGGCAAACGGGTTGTTCTGAACTATGGACTACCCAAATCACACTACTTGTTCAGCCTCTGGCGGGCAGACTCTGACCAGAATGAAATCTGGACAAATACCATCCGGCAACCCCTGCCGGTCCTCCCCGTCCCGCTTAAAAGCCCCGACCCCGACGTGCTGCTTCCGCTGAAACAAGCCCTGGATATGATTTACCAGCGGGGCTTGTACCATCTTTCCCTTGATTATCAAAAAGACCCTCCACCGCCGGACTTTTCTGAAGAGGATAAAAAGTGGATACAGAAGTTGGTGAAAGTTTGACCACCCACCTGTTCCGGCAAAGGTCTTTTCAGCAGGGTTCGCCATTGCCGGTTTTAGCGTTTTGCTTTCTCCGGAAAATACTCCCGCATCAACTTTTGAAAACCATCCAAGCTGCGGATGGGGTCCAGCCCCGGGTCGGTGCCGAACAACTGGTAGTTGACGAACCAGCCCCGTTCCAATATTTCCGAAAACAGTTCGACCGCCTTTTCCTTCTCTCCCTGCCGGATTTTCATTTTCAGGTATTGGTACTTTATCATGTCGTGCCAGAAGAAGTATGATTGGGAGGCAATGTGTTGCCAGCAAGTATCCGCATTATCGAACCCATCATTGCGGATGGATTCCATGCAGTCCCAAAGCTGGCTGTAGGCGGGATTGATTTTGGCAATTTCATCGAACCAGGGCTTCGCTGTCTGTGGCTGGTTGAGGTAGCTGAAAAAAGCCATCAACCCAAGGTTGGTCAAAGCATGTGGGTCTGTTTTTATGGCTTCCTCCAATACGGCAAAAGCCTCCTTTTTTTTATCATAAAAGAAATATAGCCGGGCGAAATTTCTACGAATGTACAAGGCATCCGGCGAATGTTCGATAGCAGATTTAAACAATGGCTCTGCCGATTCGAACTCGCCATGGTTTTTGTAAAACATCGCCACGCTGTTCATAAATTGCCCGTCGTCGGGATACAGCGCCAGGTACCGCCGGACAATGGTATCCGTTTTTTCCTTTTGCCCGAGAAGGTAGGCAACTTGGAAATAATTTATCCAGTTTAATCGCTGGTCGGGCGATTTGGCGACCGCTTGTTCACAATAGCCAACGGATTCTTCAATATCGCCTTTGCCTTTAAAATATTCTGCCATTAGCCTGTACCCGAACCCCATTTGCGGGCGGGCATCAATGACCCGTTGGGCAAATGCTTTGTAACTGGGAGACTTGTGTGCCCTTTCGACACCTGAATTTTGTTCCACCCAGGAGTAATCCATGCCGTTTGCAAAGGCGGTGTCCAAACATGCCAGTCCTTTTTCAAATTCGCCTAAATCAAAATAAAGTTGGGCAAAGGTGTAATAATGCCAGGTACTCTTCGGGGCAGCTTTAACCGCCTTTTGATAATAAGGGATTGCTTTTTCATGTTCCCCTAATACCTGGTATGCATATCCAATTGTCGCTTGTCCTTCCCAGTTTTCCACCGAATCATTGATTTTTTCCATTTCTTCAATCAACGACCTGGTTTTTTCAGGTTGTCTGCTGTTCACATAAGTGGTTATCAGATCAGAATACGCATCCCCGTCCGTCGGTCGCATTTCCAGCCGTTTGCGATTGATGGCTTCCGATTTGTCGTATTCATACGTTTTGGAAAAGTATAGTTGGGATAAGGAATTGTAGGTTTCATTATCCTCCGGGCTGAGTTCAAGTATCTTCAGCCAGGTTCTTTCAGCGTCCCGCAATTTTCCCTGGTTATAGTAAGCATAAGAGAGATACTTGAGCCAAAAAACGTTGCGGGGGGAAATCTGAACGGCTTTCAGGAATAATTCTTCCGCTTTTTTATTCTCCCCTTTGGATGCATGAATGTCAGCGGCCACGGCGTATGCGAATGAAGACTCTGGCGCCAGTTCTTTTGCTTTGGCAGCATAGGCAAGTGCCTCTTCAAATTTTCCCGCACGCCGCAACGGTACTGTTATATGGACATAAGGCAAAATCCATGTGGGCGCCAGTTCGATTGCCTTTTCAAAGTATTGGGTTGTTGTGTCATTTAAAATCCCTTTTTCAAACTGAATAAAAGCAGCACTTTCTTCCAGTTCCAATGCCTTTTGGATTAGGTCAACCCGCTGTTTGTACCAAATAAGGGAGGAATCCGCTAACGAAAACGTGCGCCACTCAAAGCGAACCCGGATATCCACCGCATCGAAATAATACTGCTTTGCTTTCAGCGTCTTGTACATGTAATGGCTTTCCCCCAATAACTCTGCTGCTTTTTCCAGGTAACGTACAAACTTGGTGTATTTCAAGTCTCCTCTTGATTGGGCCGCCAGTTCCTCCTCGTCGCTTCGCAAATATGCATTGATAGCCTGCTGCGATTCGTCCTGCAAGGCCGTGGCCAGGTTGCGTTTCATGATGCCCTGTAGTTTTTCCAAACCTTGCACCTGCGAAAGATCTTGGTAGAGGTCGTATGCACTGATACCAGCAGGTTCGAGTAACTCCCCCTTTCCCAAAGCCGCCGTGAACTGCTCGTATTTCTTCTGCCAAATGCTGTCAATCCCCGCCAGTACAGCATCCTCAACGCCCCGTGCATCAATGGCTGAGATAGCAGGCAACTCGTTCAATTTTCGGTGCTTCATATCCTCCAAGCTTGCCTCGTCCACCTCGGCGATGACCGTGCTTTTGTTGCCGACCACCATTGGAATCTGCGTTTGCGGCGCTGTTTCCTTCGGTACGACCTCCTCCAGATAGCGGTTGATTTCCAACAGGTTTACCTGCTTGTCGGCGTTCTGGTCGGCCATGCCCGTCAGGCCGTCGATGAGGTTGTAGGAGAATGCGCCCCTGCCGCCGCCCCACTGCTCGCCTTCCAGGCTGAACTCGTCGGGCTGGCAGGAGAGGATTTTGATTTCATTGGCAAACTGCTTGGAGAGGTTGGCGGCCGTAGCCTGGGCCCCGCCGATGTCCGAGCCGGCCAGCTTGCCCGCCCGACAGGCGTCGGAGACCATGACCACCTGCACACCCTGGTCAGCCAGGGTGGAAATGATGTCCTGCAGGAAAATAAGTGCAAAGGCCCCGGCCAGGTAGTTGCTGGGCGGCGAATCGTAGGTCAGCAGAAAGCCCCGCTGGAACCGGGTGCGGGTTTCCACGTCGCCGTGGCCGGAAAAGTAGATGATGGCCCGGTCGCCGGGCTGGCAATCGGCGATTAGCCAGTCCATGGCGGATGCGATGGCGCCGGTGGTGGCGGCTTTGTTGGTGAGCAGCCTGATGTTTTCTTGCGGCAGGCTGCCCCCGGCAGGGGATTGGAGGTAGGCGGCGAAGGCGGTGGCATCGCGGTCGGCGTATTTGAGGTCGGGGATGTGCTGGTCCTGGTAGTCGGAAATGCCGACGACGACGGCGCGGGAGGCGCCCCCCCCAGCCCCCCCATGCGGGGGGGAGAGCGGCGTTGCGCCTTTTTCCTGGGCGGAGGCAACGATAGAGATTGTGAGGGCGAAAAAGAGAAGCCGGTATTTCATTTGGTTCAGGTTTTAGTTTTTGGCTTTTTCAGGGAAATGCGTGTTCATCAGTTTTTGAAAATCTTCCATATCGCGGATCGGGTCCAGCCCCGGGTCAGTGCTGAACAGCTGGTACTCCACGAACCAGCCTTTTTCCAAAATTTCGGTAAAAAGCATGAGCGCCTCTTCCTTTGCGCCTTGCCGGATGCGCATTAGCAGGTAGCGGTATTTGATCATGTCTGTCCAAAACGCATTGAAACGCTCACGCCCCTTGAGCGCGGCAGCGGTTGCCTGTTCATAGTCATCCTTTCGGGCCGCTTCGAGGCAATCCCAGGCCGTGCTGAATTCGGGCGTGGTGCGGATGATCTCGTCGAAATAGCTTTTTGCTGTCGCCGGCTCATCGAAATACCGCAACACGGCAACCAGCGCGGTGGTATTCAGATCGTCGGGGGCTATTTTTTTCGCTTCCTCCAATACGGCAAAAGCCTCCTGTTTTTTGCCGAAAAAGTAATATAGGCGGGCCAGATTTCTGCGGATATGCAGGTGCTCAGGCACCGCGGGCGCCTGTTTTATGGCTGCAATAAAAAGCGGTTCTGCCAATTTGAACTCGCCGTGATTTTTGTAAAAGATGCCTATGTCGTTTAACCTTCCAAAGGCTAAAGTATTCAGGGCCATGTAGTGGTTGAATATAGAGTCTGCCTTTTCCTTTTGCCCGCTCAGGTAAGCTGTGCAGCCATAGTTTATCCAGTTTTGTTGCCGCTCCGGAGAAAGCACAGTCGCCTTTTTATAATAATCAGTGGCGGTGGCCAGGTCTGCCTGTCCCTCGTAATACTTGCCCATTAAACTATATCCGAACCCTCTTTTGTACCACTTATCCATGGCCCGCTGCGCAAAGGCTTTGAAGCCGGGTGATTTAAAAGCCCTGAAAACACCAAAATTATCCTCCACCCAAACAGGGTTCATGCCATTGGCAAAAGACGAATCGAGGCAGGCCAGGCCCTTTTCATATTCACCCAATTCAAAGTAGATCCCGGCCAGGCCGTAATAATGCCAGATATTCTGTGGGGCTACGTTTATGGCACGTTGATAATAGGGAATTGCTTTTTCAGGTTCTCCCAAAGCTCGGTAAGCTTTGCCAAAATTGGTGTGCCCTTCCCAGTTCTTGACCGAAGCGTCAATTTTCTCCATTTCACCAACCAGCGATTTGATTTTTTCAGGTTGCCCGCTGGCCCAAAAAATGGATATCAGGTCGGAATAGGCATCTCCGTCCGTTGGTCTTTTTTCCAACCTTATGCGGTTGATGGCTTCCGCTTTGTCGTATTCAAAAGTTTTCATACCATACAGACCGGATAGTGCGTTGTAGGTTTCATTATCCTCCGGGCTTATTTCGAGTATCCTTAGCCAGGTTTTTTCTGCATCCCGGTATTGTTGCTGGGTGTTGTAAGCCGCGGCCAGGTATTTAAGCCACAAAACGTTGCGAGGCGAAATCTGAACAGCTTTGAGAAACAATTCTTCCGCTTTTTCATTCTCCTTTTTGTACAACTGTAGCCAACCGAGCGTACTATAAGCCAGTGACGATTCAGGCGCTAATGCCATAACCTTTGCGGCATAGGACTCGGCCTCTTCCATTTTACCAGCAGCCACCAATGGAATAACCAACTGTGCATAAGGCACTACCCATGCAGGTGCCAATTCGATGGCCTTTTCATAATACTGGATACGTCCTTTATCAACTGAAGTTCCTTTTTCAAACTGGATAAAAGCGGCATTCTCTTCCATTTCTATAGCCTTTTGGATTTTTTCCTGCTGCTGTTTTTTCCAGATAAATGCAGAATCCGCCAGTGAAAAAGTGCGCTGCTCAAAGCGAACCCGGATATCCACCGCATCAAAATAGTAGTGTTTCGCTTTCAAGACCTTGTACATGTAATGTTGCTCGCCCAGCAGATCTGCCGCCTTTTCCAGGTAGCGGACGAATTTGGTGTATTTCAGGTCTCCCCGGGACTGGGCCGCCATTTCTTCCTCGTCGGCCCGCAAGTAGGCATTGATCGCCTGCTGCGATTCATCCTGCAAAGCCGTAGCCAGGTTGCGTTTCATGATGCCGTGCAGGCGCTCCAGTTCGGGCACTTCGGAAAGCTCGACATAGAGGTCATAAGCACTGGCGCCGGGCGGTTCCAGCAGTTCGCCTTTTTCCAGGGCAGCGGTGAATTGCGCGTATTTCTTTTGCCAACTGCTATCCATGCCGGCGAGCACGACTTGTTCAAAACCTTTGGTCTCGATAGTAGCGATAACAGGTAAAGATTTTTCTTTTTGCTCCCGCAAGGCCAGTAAACTGGTCTCGTCGACATCGGTGAGCACGGTTTTCATGCTGCCCACAGTCAAGGGTATCTGCGATTGGGGGTCGGTTTCGGCGGGTACTTTCATTTGCAGGTACTGGCCGATCTCCAGCAGGTTCACCTGATTATCGGTATTGCCGTCGGCCATGCCGGTGAGGCCGTCGATGAGGTGGTAGGAGAAACAGCCGCGGCCGCCGCCCCATTGTTCGCCTTCGAGGCTGAATTCGTCGGGCTGGCAGGAGAGGATTTTTATTTCATTGGCAAATTGTTTGGAAAGGTTGGCGGCAGTAGCCTGAGAGCCGCCGATGACCGAGCCAGTCAGCTTGCCCGCCCGGCAGGCGTCGGAGATCATGACTACCTGTACACCTTGGTCGGCCAGGGTAGAAATGATGTCTTGCAAAAAGATGAGGGCAAAAGCGCCGGCCAGGTAATTGCTGGGCGGCGAGTCGTAGGTCAGCAGGAAACCCCGCTGGAATTTGGTACGTGTTTCCACGTCGCCGTGCCCGGAAAAGTAGATTATGGCCCGGTCGCCAGGCTGGCAGTCGGCGATGAGCCAGTCCATGGCGGAAGCGATGGCTCCTGTGGTGGCGGCTTTGTTGGTGAGCAGTTTGATGTTTTCCGGCGGGAGCGTGCCCCCGGCCGCGGATTGGAGGTAGGCGGCGAAGGCGGTGGCATCGCGGTGGGCGAAGCGGAGGTCGGGGATGTGTTCGTCCTGGTAGTCGGAGATGCCTACTATTACGGCGCGGGTTTGGAATTGCGGATTGCGGATTGCAGATTGCGGAGTGGCGGCGGGGGCAACGCCTCGCTCCTGGGCGGTGAGTTGCGCCATGCTGCACAGAAAAAATGTCAGGATGATCGAAACAGGGAAAAGATTTTTCATCTGGCTCAAAATTTCATTTGATATGGTGGCTTCGGGTTATTCCATACAACTAAGATAGGGAGTAAATACGATCCAAAAAAAACTTAGCGAATAGCTGGCGCCTTCCACAATGCGCACCCGGAAGGTGTTGGGTTCATCGCACAACTCCTTCAAATGCACTACATTTATACGCTGCCCCCGCTCTGGTTATCGGCCTGAAACAGTTTGCCCTGCAACTTGTAAGTAAAGTTGCAGGGCAAATGACTAAAGGAGAATTGCGGTAAAATGCACCTTTCGTTATTGATCCGGAGCCATGTCGAACCCAACTTCGATATACTCCCGGTTTAAAACAACTTCCTCTGCGCCTTGCTGTTGCTTCGGTTTTTTTTAAATCCCTTCAGGATTTCGCGAACCGGAGGTTCGCCTTACCCGCCAATATTGAACGAAATCCCCAAAAAATACCCCAGGTCGTAACTCGTCCGGGTGGGAATGTCACCCACATTCGGGTCGAAATAGTCACCTACATTGTAACCCTTTCCCAGGCGCGTGCTGGGGCCGGCCGTGAGGCCTCCGCTGAGCACGATGCGCTGGCCGCGGCCAAACAGCAGGCTGGGGCCGAGGAAAAAGTTGAGCGACGTCAGGTTGGCCGTGCTCAGCGGGATGCCGATCCCGAAGGTGCCGGCAAAACCCACGCCACTGCGGTTGCCCGGGTAAAAGTGGATGTAGGTGCTCAACGCCGGTTGTACGATCCCGCTTTCGTCGGCCACGATGGCATTGTCGCGGGCACTGAATTCCTGCGCCGGCTCGAACAGGCGGCTGAAGCCGACGCCAAAGCCCGTGCTGATCCGCAGACCGCCCTGGGCACTGAGTTTGACGGTTTTGACTTTAGTGGCAATGGCCTGGTCTTTTGCACTGGTCGACACGGAATCGTGCGGAGCAAATCGGGCCGTGGTGATCACGTTGTTTTTTTCCATGGAAATTGCCACGTCGTAGCTGAACGACTGGTCGGCCAGTTCCCGGAATTTCAACTGCAGGGCCATCATTTCCTCCACACTGAGGTCGCGGGTGGCTTTGTCGTTTTGGTAGGCCAGGTAGGCCTCAAGCTGTTCGCGCAAGTTGCCGGCATTGCCGGTCACTTCGCGCAGGTCGGCCGCGAAATCTTCCAGTGCGGTGCTGCCGACGTCCAGGCTGCTGAGCTGTTGTGCAATAGGCGCCAGTTGGATGATCTGGGTGTCGAATTCGCGTTGTTTGGCTTCCAGTTGGTTCATCAGACGCCGTTTGACAACGGGGCGTTGTTCCCATTTGAATGCCTCGTTCAGGGCCAGTGCCTCGTCGGATTGACCTGGAAAAATCATCGTCTGGTATTCTGAAGCGATGCGGCGGATGAGGGAGGGCCGGATGCGCGGATTGCGCAGCAGCAGGTCAAGGTGCTCCGCGGCCAGTTGGGCTGCGCGTTCGGATTTGTCCATGTTTTGCAGCTCCGAATAAATTTCAGCCATCTGCGCCTGCGTTTGCGCCAGCGCCTGCAACTGCATTTGTGCCTGCCCGATCAGTTGTTCCGTGCCCCGGGAGCCGGAAAAGAAATCCTTGAGCCGCATGCTGCTCTCGCCCAAACTGAACAAGGGCATATCCATGAAACCGAGCAAACCGGGCGCGCCGGCGTCGGAGCCCCCCAACATCGACATGCTGCCGCCCATGCCCGGCGCCAGGCCCAGGGTACCGGTGCTGGCCCCACCGTCCCAGTCGTCGGCATTGCGCTGATCGATCTCCACGTCGGCCTCGTAGAGGTAGGGGTTGTATTCGGTGAAGTGCAGGATGATAAAATCCCCTTTGCGGATTTTAGGTTTTTTCACGGCTTCGCCGTCTTTTTTGTAACTCAGGCTGTCGGTAAACAGGTTGTAGTACACGTGCAGGTCCTGTGCGGGCAATTGCGCTGCGCCGGGCAGGAGTAACATGCCCAAAAACGACAGGATCGTCTTGAAACTTACAGTTGGTTGCTTCATTGTTCAGCATCAATGATGAAGGTGTACGAATAAATTTGGAGGGATCCGGAGGCCAGGTTGACGGTTTTGCCGCCGCGGGTCTGCACCTCTTTTTCGTTGTTCAGATAGGTTTGTTTGAACAGCTTTTCCAGCGGATCTTCCGTTGCATTTTTGGTGCCTGTGCCCCGGCTGTTCATAATCGGGCGCAAGTCTACCGGGTTTTCCGTGACAAATAATTTAAATAATTCCATGCCACCGGGTGGACCGATCTGGAAGGGTTTGGGCACTTCGAAAACTTCGCCCGGCGCCACCCGGAACTCATCGGGTGTTTCCGTTTGGTCATCCTGGGCGGGAATCAAACAATTGGAAACATTATCGGGCTGAATGTCGATCAAAGAAAAATAAGCCGCTTTGCGCCCGTTGTTTGTTACGCGGATGCGGAATACGCCGCCGTCCTGTAAGTGCAAAATGCCCTGTTCGTCGAGCTTTTCTTCGAGTGGGATGAGGCCTTTTTCGATGACCCGGTTGCCCGGCAGGCGCTCCACCTTGATCGGGATAATCTCAAAAGTTACGTTCAGATAGGGGCTCGTAGCCTCCATTTGCCGCAGGTATTTAATGCGGGTATAGCCCTTCAACACATCAAGGATACCCTCGACGACCTGGTCCGGCCGCTGGCTTTTTGAAAAGGATTCCAGTTCAATCTCCCCCGGGCCGAGCAGCAGCAGGTCTGGCCCCGATTCGATCAGAAACACCTCCGGCGGCAGGTCTTGCTGAAACACCTGTTTGTATTTTTCGGCAATTTCTTTTTTCAATTGCTGCGCTACCGGGTTTTGTTCCGGCAGGTCTATGGAAATCCCCAGTTTCAACGCGCCAAAATTCTGCTCCTTGACGTACACCCAGGCTTTTTTGGCGTCTTCCATTGGTACAGGCTGCTCCAGATCGACCGTAGATTCAAAAGGGAAAGCCTGTTTTACGGTCCCTGTTGCCAACAGTTTTTTGCTGGTGTCGCGGGAATCCCCAGGATATAGCGCGAGTACGGCGCCTTCGTTCAGACCTTGCACGGTGCCGGCTTTTACGATGATCCGGTAGTCGTCGTTGACAGAGGCTACGTTGAAGTAGGTCGGTTTGGGCAGCAGGCGGCCACCCAACAGTTCCTGATCGAGCGTACCCTCGGCTTGAGGCTGCTGGCGCGGGGCTATGCTGCTCATCTCCAGCCGGATGCGGTCGAACAACCCGCGGTAGCTGGTGTTTGGTGCGGCTTCGCTTAAAATTTTGCTCAACGCGTATGAAAGCGAACCGAGCAACTGGCCCTCCGTATCGCGGGTTTCAAAGTTCAGCTGGTTATGCGCCGAGCCGAAAAACGCGGCCATGGGCGCCAGCTGCGTCACGCCGTCCGGGGGACCGAACTGGGTGATGTCGCCCGATTTTCCCGCTGTTTTAAACGTTGATTTCACATAGTCGGGGCTGGCCATCGGGATGTCGGTACCGCGGGCGGGCGTCATGCCGCGGGTGCCGGTGCCGGAGTGGCAGGCATCGAGCACTACCATGAGGTTGCCCCCGGGGCCGAGCCGCCGGCGCAGGTCGGTGAAGAGTTCGTTCAGTTTATCATCGCGGATAAGCCGTTCGCCGGTATACACCCCGGCTTCATATTTGAGCGGGGAGTCGTAGGGTACGATGGCTTCGTCGAAGCGGTCGGCCTCGTCGCCGTTGTCGTCGGCTACCTGCTGGCCATGGCCCGAAAACTGGAAATAGACCACATCGCCGGTGCGGAGTTTGGGCACAAAACGTTCATTCCAGGTTTTGAGGATGCCCGCGTACGTGGCCTCCGATTCGGTAAGTGTCAGGATGTTTTCCGCCGGGAAGCCCCGGTTGAGCAGCGCCTGACGGATGATGCCCAGGTCGTTGGAGGCGTGTATTTTTTGCCAGCCGCCTTCTTGCGGATAATCACCGATAGCGATCAGGAAGGCAAACTTGCGTTGGGTTTGGGCCTGCGCCGAAGCGTGGCAAATACCCAGCGTGAGTACCAGTACGAGCAATAAAAAGCCATTCGTTTTCATCTGTTGCGCTTTTTTAGTAAAGTTCAGGATGCTGCAACAGCCCCGAGTGGCAATTTATTCCACACTGCGCCAGAGGTTATCACATCAGGCCGGTACAGCATTTTCACGCCGACAAGTTAGCGAAAAGCATAGGATTGATAACTTTTTTCAAATTGGGGCATAAACTACCGGAGTTTATCGGTGAGATTCGTCCAGTACCCGCCGTTGATTATATTTTGGTTTGCGAAAAATTGGAGGAGGTTAGGTTTTTGTCGGCGTGACTTGAAGTCACGCCGACACGGCATCATCACTTTCGCAACTCAATTTCCAGTGAGTATAAAACTATCAGCATACATGAGCATGTAATGGGCGCGGAGGGAAGCTCCGGCCCATTATTTTTTCCCGTACTTTGGCAACATAAAAAAAATCAAGGTGATAACCATTGTTTAAGCACGGGATCAATGCCTAAACCATTGACATACGAATCAGATGCGGCCTATTTGAAAGCGCTACGCCGGGAAGAGCCGGCGGCCTTCGAAGCCCTGTACCGGCAGTACTTCCGGATGGTAGCCAAACAGGCGCTGGTAATGGGGGTGACCGGGACGGATATTGAAGACTTATTCCAGGAACTGGTGCTCATTTTGGTGCGAAAAGTACGCGACGCCGAATTCAAATTGTCTGCAAAGATGAGCACCTACGTGTACGCCGTAGCACGCAATCTCCTCCTGAAAAAAACGGGCAAAAGAGCCGAGTTCCCGGTTGAGGAGTCAACCCTGCTGGCCCTGGAGGAAAGCTGGTCGGCCGATGAACTGGATGCCCGGGTTGAGATGGAAGAACAACTGAATGTGGTGGTAGGTTACCTGGAATTACTGGAGGACGATTGCCGGGAGGTTTTGCGCTTGTCGTTTTATGAAAAATTGCCGCAAACGGAAATTGCTCAAATCATGGGCTATGCGGACTCCTTTGTCAAAGTAAAAAAACACCGTTGCCTGGAATACCTGCGTAAACAAGTGAAAACACATCCGCTGTTCAAAGACCTTCAAAACGACGCTTCATGAACGAGCAATACATAGATACCATTCATCGGTACCTGAACAAAACGATGACGCAAGCCGAACGAAATACGTTTGAAGCCGAATTGCAGCGCGATCCTGAATTGCGCGAAGCGGTCGAACTGGAACGCAGGCTGCTGGCCGGGCTCGAGAAAGCCGGCGAACAGCAACTCCAGCAAGCCATCGGAACGGTCCACACCAAACTCAAAGGCGAAGGATTTTTTACCGCCGACGCTACTGATAAATCCCAGCCCGAATTAACCATTACGTATTCTTCAAATAGATTTACCATGCGAAAACTTATTTCAATTGCCGCCTCTATCCTCGTTCTTGCCGGTGCTGTTTGGTTTTTTGCCATTCGCGATGCCTCCGTCGAAGTCAAGGATTTGTACCACGAATACTACAAACCCGACACCGATGTCCAACGGGCCCGGGAAATTATCGCCACGCTCGAATCAAACGGCCTGGCAGGGGTACCCACCGATACCGACAGCCTGAAAACCGCGCTGGAACGCTATGAAGCCGGCAAGTACGACGAAGCGCTCGCCTTGTTGAAAACTTTCGCCGAAGCCCACCCGGAAAACGATACCGCCCAGTACTATATCGGAGTGATCCACATGGACAAGGAGCGGTATGCCAAAGCGATTGAAGTGCTGCTTCCGGTGTCGCGGATGGACGATTCCGATTTTAAAAACCGCGCCTTGTGGAACCTCGGCCTTTGTTACCTGCGCACCGAAAACAACCAGCAGGATGCCTACAACGTTTTTCAGTCATTGGCCGACGATCCTGAGTTTCCGGATCACCGCAATGCCAAAGCCCTGCTGGAGCAATTGCTGCCAAAAAAGAAGTAACAAAAAAGCACTTCCAAGCCCCGTATTTAAGCCAAAACGCCACTAACAAACAACATTTGTCATCACAAACAGGCTTATGCGCGTAAATGCAATTTGGCCTGCCGTGCTCTGCGTTTGCTTCTCCGCTGCGCTGAGCGCTGCTACGCCGCAATCCGTGGCTCAGGGAGTCCTCGACCGCCTGTTCGCCACCAATGGAAATTACCAGTTCAAAAAACCCAAACTGGCCATTTCCACCAAAAACAACAAAGGCGGGGCCGTGTACGAACCCTGGCGCAATACGATTTTTCTCGATCAGAAAACCTACGACATCTGCCGTACGTTCGGCGCCGACTCGCTGTCGGCCCTGGCGTTCATCCTGGGGCACGAACTGGTACACGCTTACCAGGCCGAGCTGAAAACCGGACACGGAAACAGCAATTTCCTGGCCTACACCCGAAACTACGGCGCCGATGTGCGGCTCGAAAAATCGGCCGACATCCAGGGCCTGTTCAATGCCCAACTGTCGGGCTATCAGGCCATCCGGATCATGCCCGAAGTGATCGAGGCTGTGTACAATTCCTATGGCCTGGCCGGAAAAAACCTGCCCGGATACCCGAGCCTCCCCGAACGGAAAGCCGGCGCCTCGGAGGTCAGGGCCATTGCCCAAAATCTGCTGGACATTTTCACCGCGAGCAACTACCTGTCCGTGATCGGAAAATACCAACTGGCCATAGCCGGCTACGAACACATCCTGCAGTATTACCAGGGTATCGAGTTGTACAACAACCTGGGAGTGGCCAATGTGCTGCTCGCCCAGCAATACTGGAACCCGCCGACCGACAAGTATATCTACCCCCTGGAGGTCGACTGGTACACCAAAATTACGCAAGCCATCAGCCGCGGGGATCAACGCCTCGACCCGGCGCTGGAACCTTTCCGGTTGGATTGCCTGGACAAAGCAGCCCAAAATTTCCGAACCGCCATCCGGCTTAACCCCAGCTATCTGCCGGCGCATACCAACCTGGTGAGCACCCTCAACCTGATGGGAAAACCGGTGGAAGCGCTGAAGTATGCCGAGCTGCATTTGCTCAAGCCCCTGCGGGGCAAAAAACGGTACAGCGGCCCGAAGCAGGATCTGGAAATGGCGGAAATCGCCATGGGCATAACCTACGCCCTCTATCCCGGTGGCGTGCGCAAAAAGGATGCAGAAGCCCTGTTCCAACGCCTGACGGGCTCCGATTATGTGGCCAGCGCCCTGTATGCCCGCCAGAATTTGAACAGCCTGCATCAAACGCCGTCGGATAAAGTGCTTTCCGACCTGACCCTGCCGGATGCCTTCCGGCAAACGCTGGCTGCCATGCAACTCGGCCGGACGAGCGACCTCGAACGCCAGGCGCTTGATGCAAACAGTACCGTTTTTTTTGCTAAAAAACGCGACATAGAATCTGCCACGTATGTGTTTTCCAACGACCGGGGCGCCAACCTGGTCAGCTTTCTGCGCTTCCAAAACCGGCATTTGAAAGGCGTTCAGGTGCTTTCCGGAAATCAGGATATGTCGGCAGTGGCCTACCGCAATTTGCTTGCCGCCCGCAACGGCTTTTACCTGCACGCCAAAGCCGATCGCGCAATTCTGAAGGTGGATTCGAAAGGCGGGGTACTGGAAATGGTGAAATATGTGGTGCACTAGTGCCGCGTCCGGTCAATAATGCCGGACGCAGCACTAGCAGCCCTACTTTTTCACCTTGCCCGGATTGTCTTTCACAAAAGCGCCCCAACCACTGTAACTCTTTTGCCCTTTAAGCGGCCCCGACGATTGGAACCAATGGCACACTGCCGTTGCCAGGGCGTCGGTGGCGTCAAACTGTTTTTCATTGAATTTTCGATTCAGAATATTTTCCAGCATGCCGGCCACCTGTTCTTTGGAGGCATTGCCGTTGCCGGTGATGGCGCGCTTGATCTTTTTGGGCATGTACTCCGTGATTTCCAGGCCATTGACCATACCGGCCGCAATGGCCACGCCTTGCGCGCGACCCAATTTTAGCATCGACTGCACATTTTTTCCATAAAACGGCGCTTCGATTGCCATCTGCGTCGGCCGGTGCTGGCGGATCAGGTCCTGCACCTGCTCAAAAATATAGCGCAGTTTGATGGTCTGTTCCGCGCCTACATGGGTGAAGGTGACGACGCCAATTTCCAACACCTCAATAGCGCGTTTGTCCGCATCGATAATGGCGAAGCCGAGAACGTTGGTGCCGGGGTCGATGCCCAGGATGCGTATGGGTGTAGTGGTCATTGTGCTGGTAAAACTAAGGTGCGCCGGCCAGGGCGTGCGCAATTTCAATTTTTGGTAGTGAGGCGGTGACTGGTAGTCACCGCCTCACTTATTCCCCGCTCAGCCAAACGGGAACATGAGCCCAATTTTTAATGGCATTGGTATTGTCCAATGCAGACTCCAAAGGTACGCGCTTAGGCGGTGCTTCCGGTAATTCACCGGCGTTCCCGCTCAAAAAATCCGGTCCGCCAGCCGCCAGTGCAACAGCCAACTCACCCCGACCAGACCGCAAAGCGCCAGCCAAAACGCCGAAAACCCGAAGGCGCCGGCAAACGTCAAACCAATCGACGGCCCGAGCACGTGCGTAAGCGACCAGGCCATCCAGTACCAGGCCATGTATTCGCCCCGTTTGCCTGCCGGACTCATATTCAGCGGGATGGAGCTGTTGAAGGGCAATACCAGAATTTCGCCCATGGTCAGCAGGGTTATGCCGAGGAAACCGAGCCACAGCGCCTTGGGCAGCAAAAAAGGCAAAAACGACACAGCGATCAGCACCAGCCCGATCAGGGTAGCTGCCTGGATTTTGTTGGATTTTTCAATACTGTCGATCAACGGCATTTCAACCAGGGTGACAAGTATGCAACTCAGGCTCATCAGGATGCCGATGTAGCGCTCGTCGTAGCCCCATTCGGTTTTGATAAATACCGGAACGGATTGAAACCACTGGATAAAACAAAACCCGAGCAGGAAGGAGGCCAGCAAAAATTGCAGGTAAAGTCTGTTCTTCTGGGGCGGCCGGGCGTTGGCTTTGACCGCCAGTTCGGCTTCGGTTTCAACGGCCTGCACCCGCTTTTCCCATTTCCGCGAGCGGAGCCAAAAATATACGGAAGCCGAAATGCAGGTCAGCCCGTCGATCCAGAACAGGTATTTGTAACCAAGGCTGGCTGCGATAAAACCGCCGATGCCGGGTGCGGCCGTCATGCCAAGGTTGATGGCCAGGCGGATGAAGGCCATGGTGCGGCCTGTTTTGGACGGCGGCACAAAATCGGCCACGGAGGCGGTCATGGCCGGGCGGTAGGCTTCGCCAAACAGGGCCATGGTAAAAATGAGCGCGTACAGGCTGGCAAAGGCTGTGGCAAATTGCAAACTGATCAGCAACACCCCGCCCATGAACAGGCTTCCGGTAATTACCAGGTTGGCGCCGATGCGGTCGGTGAGTTTGCCGCCGAGGTAAGAGCCGGAGAGCGAGCCCAGGCCAAAAGCGCCCGCCAGCAAACCCGCCTCCGGAAGCGTGAAGTGCAAGACCGTAGTCAGGTACACCGTGAGGAACAACAGTACCATGGTGCCCATCCGGTTGATCAGGGTCATAAAAAAAATGGTCCACACTTCCCTGGGATGGCCGGTGTACGCATTTTTATACAGTTGGAACGATCGGGTGAGGGCGTTGGACATACGGGTTTTGCTTAAATCGACGGTGTGTTCGCAAACCTAACACAGCAGATTAAAATTAAATTCCCGAATTCGACGCGGACAGTCAGTATTCCAGTAAGAGGCGCTCGTAGCCTGGTAAAATTTGCGTTAAATGGTGCTCCAGGTGGGCTACATAGTCTAGCATAAAATAAAGCAGTGTGACAGGCTTGTCCGCGGGCACTGTTTTAAATGCAATTTGATCGAGGTTGTGGTGCAAACGCAGGCGCGTGCGATTTTCTTCAGAAGTGGAATCCATCAGACGGGCCAACTGCCGGTTGAAGCCCGCCCAAAGTTGTACGAGTTCCGGCCAGTTGGCCGAGCGGTATTGTTGTTGTTCCACCCAGAATTCCTGGTCGTAAGGCAGCCCTGTAAGCCCTGCGCTTTGTTGTGCGCGCAAAAACCGGCCATGATTGTTGGAAGCGGAGTCGATGAGGTGGCCGATGACTTCAGCAGGCGACCATTTGCCCGACTGGCGCGGTGTAGCGGCATTTTCAGGCGAAATCTTCAGCAATTCAGGCGTTGCCCGGTCAATGATCCGGCGCAGCAGTGTACCTGGTTGTTCCATGGTGTTAAAGTCACCCGTTTGCATAGCGCAACACATCTTCCACAAATTCGCGGTGGTTGGCCAGGCGGGGTACTTTGTTTTGGTTGCCGAATTTGCCACGTGCTTTCATCCAGCGGTGGAAGGTGCCGGGCGGCACGGGGTGCAGGCGCAGGCGGTCGAGGGCGAGGCTGTGGAAGCGTTTGGCTTCGTAGTCGGAGTTGATGCGCTGGAGCGTTTCGTCGAGCATTTGGTTGAACCGGTTGAGGTCGGCAGGGGCCCGCTCAAATTCGACCACCCACTCGTGGCCGCCACGGCTGTGGCCGTTGGCAAAATAGACGGGGGCCGCAGTATACTCCGACACGACCACACCGAGCTGGCGGCAGGTTTCGGCAAGCGCCTTGTCGGTGTCGCCCACCATAACTTCTTCGCCAAACGCGTTGATAAATTGTTTAGTGCGGCCGGAAATGCGGAAGCAAAAGGGGTACTTGCGGGTAAACACCACGGTATCGCCCGGCAGGTAGCGCCACAGGCCGTTGTTGGACGAGATGAGCATCGCGTAGTCTTTTTCGAGTTCCACATCGGGCAACAACACGGTTTTCGGGTGCTCTTTTTCCCATTCTTCAATTGGGATGAATTCGTAAAAAACGCCGTTGTCGGCCAGCAGGAGCAAATCGTTTTGCTTCGAATCGGCCTGCACGCCAAAGTAGCCCTCGGAGGCATTGTAAATTTCCTGGTACAGGAAATCATCGCTCGGGATCAGGTCGCGAAACGTTTGCCGGTACGGCTCAAACCCCACCCCGCCGTGCATGTACGCCTGCAAGCGGGGCCACACTTCGAGCATGTTTTGCTTGCCCGTGCGGTCGAGGACCATGCGGAACAGGACCAGCAACCAGGTGGGCACCCCGCCGAACATGACCACATCGTCCATCCGGCTCACCAGGTCGGCGATGCGGTTGAGTTTCTGTTCGAAGTTGGGCATGAGTGCCGTTTCGAAGTCGGGGGTAAAAAACAAATGCCCGATGAGCGGCATGTGATAGGTCAAAATGGCGCTCACGTCTCCTATTCGGGTTTTAGGATACGTTTCCAGGCGGTGAATACTGCCGGGCATGATGAGGTTGCGGCGCCGGAAGATCTCCATGTCGGGCCGGTTGTGGTAGATCAGGGCGAGGGAGTCCCAGCTGCCGGCGTTGTGGCAGTGGATACGGTTGGCAGGCGGGATGGGGATGTATTTGCTTTTGTCGCTGGTTGTGCCGCTGCTTTTGCTGTACCAATTGACTTCGCCGGGCCAAAGGACATCGCGCTCGCCCTGCATCATGCGGTTGATGCGGCCTTTCAGGCTTTCATAATCATGCACGGGTACCTGCCGGGTAAAATCCTGGATCGAACGGATACCGGAAAAGTGATGCTGCCGGCCAAATTCGGTGTGCCGGGCAGTTTCAATAAGTTTACGGAACCAACGCTCCTGGGTATGCTCCGGCCGGTACATGAAGCGCTCAATGCGCTTCATACGCAAACGCAGATACTGCTTCACAGTGGCGTTTACCAACCATTTCATAAGCGAGTTCGGTTTAGACCGTTTCGTTCCATGGCGAAGGTAGATAATTCAAGAAAAACAGCGCGTAGTTCGTCCATAGCCGGGTGAAATTCGGGGCGTGCCCAAAAGGTCGCTGCAATCCATGCTGAAACCGTTTACTTTGTAATTACCAGTGAAAAAGCACGACATGAAAGTAAACAAATTCAGGGATTTCGATACGTTTTATGACAGCTTATTGCCGGTCGAAAAAGGGATTTGCCTGCAACTACGTCAGCTTATTCAGGAAAACTTTCCACAACTGCGCGAAAAATTTGGCTACGGTGTGCCCTATTACCACCGGTACAGCCGGGTTTGTTTTATGTACCCGGCTTCCTTTCCTTACAGCGGGCAACAGACGGGCGTGGCGCTCGGCTTCACACGGGGGCACCTGCTGTCGAATGTGCAAGGCTTGCTGGATTTGGGCGGCCGCAAGGAGGTGGCCTATGTGCCGCTGTTGCTACAAAAAGATATTCCGGTGGAAGCCCTGCTCGAAATCCTGCACGAGGCGGTGCTGTTGGATGAAGACCTGTATCGGGAGAAAAAACACCGCTGAACGAAACGTTCGCATCCGAAACAAGATTTTTTGGGGAAAATGTCCGGAGCGCACCCTTTTCGCTGGTTTGCATGTTGTAAAACGTCGGCAGGGTTCAAAACCCTGCCGACGTTCAAAACCGACGTTCAAAACCCTGCCGACGTTCATCATTAAAAAAAACAAATTCCATGAAAGTACCCATCCTCACCGCCTTGCTCGCCCTGGCCGCCACAGCGCCCCTTAACGCCCAGCAATTACCTGAAAAAGCGGAAGATATCGCCCCGCTGCTCATCGGCGAAACTATGCCCAATACGGAACTGACCGCCCTGGACGGGACTGCGCTTGCCTTCCACGAAATCGCCAAAGAAAAACCCACCGTGCTCATCATATACCGCGGCGGCTGGTGCCCCTATTGCAACCGCCACCTTGCTGCGATCGGCCAAACCGAAGCGGAGATACTCGAACTGGGCTACCAGATCGTCGCCGTCAGCCCCGACAAGGTGGAAAAACTCCGCGAAACAGCGGAAAAAGACAGCATCCGCTACCGGCTGTTTTCGGATGGCGACGGCGCATTTGCCAAAGCTACCGGCCTCGCTTTCCAGGCGCCCGAGCGCTACGGCCAACGGCTGCTCGATTGGTCGGGCGGTGAAAACACCGAAGGCTACCTGCCCGTGCCGGCAGTATTTGTGCTCGACCGGGATGCAAGCATCCGCTTTGAATACATCAACCCCGATTACAAAAAACGGCTGGGCAGCGACATGCTTCTGGCGGTATTGAAAGCCTTGCAGGCGGAGGAGGAATAGAACGTTCGGGATTGCCTGTTTTTTGATACCTTGAACGGCGAAAATCAAACGAAAGGCATTCCGTTCATGTCCATTTCTCCACTTGCGATCATAAGCGCCCTGCTGTTGCTGGCAAGCCTGGGCCTCGGCTTGGCCGACCCGATCCCGCAAAATCCGGCCTATCACGACTACGGCGACCAGCGCGTCATACTTGGTATCCCGTATTTCTGGAATGTTGTTTCCAACCTCCCGATGCTGTTTATCGGATCGTACGGTTTGTGGCAATGTGCACGCAATTGGTCGCACCGGCCGGCAGGTGTGGCGCGTTTGATCCCGCTCGTGTTGAGCTTCGGCATTTTTATCACTTGTTTTGGCTCATATTCCAATCGGGCTGGTAGTGAGGCGATGACTGGCAGTCACCGCCTCACTTGCTCCTCCACTCAGCCAAACGGGAACATGAGCCCAAAAATTTGAGATTGGAAAATTGGCTCACCCATGCAGGTACCCGAACTATTCAAACCGAAATCAAATCCGCGAAAATCTGCGTTTCGCCGGAGGCGAATCCGCGGCATCTGTGTTCAATTTCAAAAAATATTTCGCTACCGAACTGCTATTCCTTGACCACACGCGCCGAGTATGCCGCACCTCCGGCATACAGTTCCAGCAAATAAATCCCGGCCGGTGCGGTGGAAAGGTCAATGCTGTTGCCAGGCTCCCGCACTTGCATAAACAGCCGTCCGGTATAGTCGAACACTTCAACCCGCTCGGCGTCCACATTGCTGATACGGACAAGGCCGGTGGTTGGGTTGGGAAATATCCGGATGCCGGCCTTGCCGATTTCGGTGACGGCGCTGGGCGTCAGGTTGGTCACTTCGAGGCAGAATTCGCCGGTTCCGGGGAAGCCGTCGCCAACCCAGCCGTCTACCAATAGTTTGTATGTTAATCCCGGTTGTGTCGCTATTTCAAGGATGGCGTTATACACATCATTGACTACGTCTTCATCCTCATTACATGCAACAGGCGTAGGATCTGCACAGACGCCGGAATACAGAGCCATTTGCGTGTCGCCGTCGCCGTTGATGTAATTGGTCGCGTTGCACTGCACCGTCCGGATACGGTAGGTATTGCCGTCTCCCGTGAAGGAAAACCAGATTGTGTGATCGAGACTGGGCCCCACCTGGTCGTCGAAACAATCCCAGCCGGCTGCCGGGTCGCCGCTGGCGTTGTAGCCGTTGTTATCGTACAAGGTGGATGTTTGCGCTGCATTCTGCGGCCCACCGAGCAGGCTGTTGATGTCGATGGCGTCGGTGCAGGCGTCGCCGGGGGCGGCCATTTGCTGCTCAACCGTGGCGGTAGCCGTGGCGGTACAGCCGTTGGCATCGGTTACCGTTGCGGTGTAAACTCCGGCAGCCAGACCGTCGGCGGTAGCGGTTGTTGCGCCGTTGCTCCAGACGTAGGTATAACCCGGCGTGCCGCCGCCGGCAGTGGCGGTAGCCGTGCCGTTGTTCATGGCCCCGGTGGCAGGCGTGGCTGTAGCCGTGGCGGTCAGCACCGCCGGTTCGCCAACCTGTACCTCCAGAAATCTCGAGCCCAAATTGTTCGTAACCGTCACGTAATATGTTCCGGCAGTGAGGCCGCTGATGTCCTCCGTCATTGCCCCGGTCGACCATTCGATGGTAAAGGGCGGCTCACCGCCGCTCAGGCTCAGGTCGATAGCGCCGTCGGCGGCGCCAAAACAGCTGGCCGGGGTGGCCGCCGCGCTCAGGTCGGGCAAGGGGCAGTACAGGCCGATGGAGCCGGTCACCTGCACATTATCGATGGAAAAAGTTTCGGCGTTTGAATTGAGCAGGCCGCAAATGCGAAGGCGCAAATTGCCGCAAGTCAAAGCAGATTGCGATATGGTAACCTCACCGTTATTCCCTGTACCGGAGCCGTCGGCATACACGACGGTGTGGCCGGTGATGCCATTGCCAATCAAGTTGGGCATGCGCTCCCAGGGACCGCCGTCGCAGCTGTATTCCACGTCGATATGGTCGGCAACGAGGTCCGGCGGGTTCATTCCCGGTGGTTCGGAGTCAAAACCTTCCCACTTGAGGTCCATGCTGAACGCTACAGCGCCAGGAGCCGCACTGCCGGTGTTGATCAGCGGGCTTTCCCAGCAAACCACCTGGTCGAGGTCGGTGGCGATCAATATGCCGGCGACGGTGTGGAAGTGGTCGTCGGGGTCGATGCCGTCGAGGGTGTCGAGGGCGTAGATCGTCCAGTTGACCCCGGCAAAATTGGCATTGCTACAGTTTACCGCCAGCGAATCCGGGCAGGAGGAACCGGCTAGCAGGCCCTTGCCGTCCACATCGAACGTTTCCGAATACGGGCCGCCCGGCGCCAGGCCAACGATGATATCGGCATCGGCCGTACAGCCACTGGCATCGGAAACGACGACCACGTAGGTTCCGGCTTCCAGGCCTGTGCGGTCTTCGGGATTGTTGCTGCCGGGCAGATCGCCCCAATTAACCGTGTAAGGCTGTACCCCACCCGAGATGATCAGGTCTATCGAACCGTTAAAAATGCCTTCGCAAGTTGCCGGCCCGATGTGCGTATTGATCGAAAAAGGCGAGTTGCCCACCGTGCCACTGGCGATAGATGTACAATTGGCGGCGTCGGTAACGGTCACCGTGTACGTGCCTTCGGGGAGGTTCGCGAGGTCTTCCGTAGTGCTGCCGTTGCTCCAGGCGTAGGTGTAGCCCGGCGTGCCGCCGAGCACCGTCAGGTCGATGGCGCCGGAGTTGGGTCCGCCGCAGGTGATGGGCGTTACGGCCAGGCTTAGCTCGGGAGCGGCGCAGCCGACGGTCACGCCCATTTCCGGCACCGACACATTGTCGATCGTTACGACTTCGGCATTGGCGTTCGCGTTCACGCAAACGCGGATGCGCAGGCTGCCGCCGCCGGAGATGTTTGATACCATGACGGTTGTATTTCCCGAAAACGGGTTGCCGGGTACACCGTTCGCATAGCCGACCGTGGCGCAGGTGGCCCCTCCGATCAGGTTGTCTACATCCACATAGGCGCCGCCGTTGACGCTGTACTGCACCAGGATGTAGTCGAAACTGGCATCCGTGCAGGGGTTGCCGGCAAGGTCGGGATCGAACCCGTCCCAGCTCAGATCGACGGAAAAGCTGATCATGCCGGGCGCCAGTATAGTGTTCAGCAACGGGCTTTCCCAGCATACGCGCTGGTCCGTATCGATGGCTTCCAGCACGCCGGCGGCGGTAGTTTGAAAATAATCCATGTCGTCCCGGCCGAAATTCGCCGGGGGCTGGTTGTCCCAGGGGCCGAGCGTCCAGTCGACGCCGGTAAAGTCATCCACAAAGTTCAGCAGATAACCCTTGTCGGGCGTAGAGAAGGTTTCGAGGTATTGGGCCTGGCTCGAGGCGGCGAGGCACAGGAGTAGCGCGGGCAAGATTGTTTTTAGCATTGGTTATGTTGTATTTATTTTGAAAAAAATCAAACCAGGAGTGCCTGACGATGCGTGCTACAGAAACTTTTTACAAAACAGGCAGCGATGTAGCCGGGTCTAATTTACAGGGAACCTATGCAATAAGTTACACAAAACTTGTAACTGTGCAGGATGCGCTTGTAAGCATGTCGTTTTTGACAACAACTATGTATTCGCATGAATCGGCACGGTACGAAGAGCCTGTCTCAAACCCTGACACAGATTTTCTAACATGCACCTGACAAGGTTCAGCGCGTCACCACAATTTTATACTTCTTCCCCTTCATCTTTTCGCCCTGAACGGCCTGTAACAACGCGTCGGCCTTGTCTTTTTTAATTGCTGCAAAGGCCATGAAGTCGAGCACTTCAATTTTCCCAATGTCCGCTTTTTCCAGCCCGCCCTTTTTGGAAAAAAAGCCCACGATATCCATTTTGCTGAGCTTGTCTTTCCGGCCCCCGCTGATGTACAGGGTAACCCAGGGGGAAGGCTCCGGAAAGGTTAACGCCTTGGGCAATTCCAGCACCGGCGGCGCCTCGGGCAGGTAGGCGGGCAGTTGCTCCCGGGCGTGCAACAACAGGTAGGCCGTGCCTTCGGCGTACATGCGGGCGGTGCGGCCGTTGCGGTGCAGGAAATCGTTTTGTTTCAGGGGCAGGTCGTAATGCACGACGTGTTGCACCTCGGGAATGTCCAGGCCGCGCGCGGCGAGATCGGACGCAACCAAAAATACGATGCTGCCGTTTCGGAAGCGGATCAGGGTTTTCTCCCGGTCGGGCTGTTCCATACCACCGTGAAAAAAGCTGCACTCGATTTTCATGCCTGTCAGAAACCGGTGGACCTGCTCGGTGGTATCGCGCTGGTTGCAGAAGATCAGGGTGGGTTCGCTGCCGATAAAACAGAGCAGGCGAAACAGCGCTTTGTCTTTGTTTTCGTCGGGGGCAACCACCTGTTTCAACCTGAGCCCATCGGTTGTCGGCGCTTCGGCAGTTTTATAAAAATTCAACACCTTGGGGTTGGTGATGCCGGTAAATTCCGGGATTTGCTGCTTGTCGGTGGCGGAGGCCATAATGCGTTTTTCCAAAAAATGCAGGCCCTTGATGATGGCCGCCATTTGCTCCTGAAAACCCATGGAGAGGCATTTGTCGAATTCATCCAGCACCAGCATTTTGGCCCGCCGCAGGTCAACCGTTTTGCGGGTTGCATGCTCCAAAACCCGGCCCGGCGTGCCGATGAGCAAAGCCGGGGGCTGGCTGAGGCTTTGTATTTCCGTTTGCATCGAATGGCCGCCGTAGCAGGTGCTGAC
The DNA here is from genome assembly GCA_964484205.1 of uncultured Saprospiraceae bacterium. GTDB lineage: Bacteria > Bacteroidota > Bacteroidia > Chitinophagales > Saprospiraceae > M3007. Next base: position 118,129 of record CAZAEZ010000011.1, read on the forward strand.
TTTGAAGCCGGTGCCCATTTTTTGCCATACGCGCTCGATCTGGAGCGCCAGCTCGCGGGTTGGGGTAAGGATCAGGCATTGCACGCCTGCCACATCGGGATTGAGCCGCTGCAAAACCGGCAACAGGAAGGCCAGGGTTTTTCCCGAGCCGGTTGGCGCCAGCAGGATAACATTGGCATAGTGTTGAATGGCCGGAAGGGTCGTTTCCTGCAAGGTGTTTAAGGCCGGGATGCCCAGTTTTTCCAGCGTTGCTCCAATAATCGGGTCGGTGTCCATGCGGGCAAAGGTAGGCGGAGTTTTTTTGTTAATCCTGCCCCTTATCCACCGGCTCCAACCCCTGCAAAATCCCTTTCTCGATCGGTGGCACGCCGCGGTCCATCCAGCGCGGCATTGGCGCATCGAGCAGGTAATGATCGAGAAACTGTTGCAGGCGGGTTTGAAAATCGATCCGGTTTTGCAGTTTGACCGGCCAGTGCGGCTCCCCGTTGTAGTTGAGCAGCCAGGCGGGTTTGCCCAGGCGCCGCAGGCCGGTGAACATTTCGATGCCCTGGTACCAGGGCACAGCCCCGTCTTCGTCGTTGTGCATGATGAGCACCGGTGTCTGCACCTTGTCGAGCGCGAACAGGGGCGAGTTTTCAAGATACCGCATCGGGTATTCCCACAGCGAGCCGCCGATCCGGCTTTGCGTACGCTCGTACTGAAACTGCCGGCTCATCCCCGAGCCCCAGCGGATACCACCGTAGGCCGAGGTCATGTTCGACACCGGCGCGCCGGCTTCCGCGCAGGCAAACAAATTGGTGCGCGTGACGAGGTACGCCGCCTGGTAGCCGCCCCAGGAATGGCCCTGCAAGCCTACGTGTTTCGGGTCGACGAAGCCCTGGCCGATCAGTGCCGTCACACCGCTCATGATGGCGTCGTAGGCACTTTCGCCGGGGTAGCCGGTTTTGTACGGGATGTCGGGCGCAAACACCAGGTAGCCCCGGCCGGCGTACATCGTGAAGTTGATGGAGGAGCGATGGATGTCGGGCGCCCGGTGTTGGTGCAGGCCGTCGGAGAGTTTTTCGTAAAAATACACCACCATCGGGTACTGCTTTTTCGGGTCAAAATTGTCGGGTTTTACCAGCAGGCCTTCGAGTTGCGCGCCGGAGAGGGACGTCCATTTCACCAATTCAACAGCGCCCCAGTGGTATTCCGCCTGTTGCGGGTTGGCGTTTGAAATGCGGATTGCGGATTGCGGGTTGCGGATTGTTTTCCTCTCGATCGGGGTAAACTGTAAGTCGGGGAAAGTCTGGTAATTCTCGCGGGTGAACACCAGCTTGTCCGCTTTTTCAGCCTTGATCGGGCGGTTGGAATACCGGAATTCGCCGTCGAGCCAGGGTTGCAGTTGCCCCGTTTTCAGATCGAGCCAGGCGTAGCCCTCGGTTTTGGTTTGCTCGCTGAACGTGTGCAGGAGCAGCGGCGCGCCGGGGTCGATGGCCCGTGCTTCGGGGTCGAGTTGAATGTAGCGGTAGCGGACTTGTTTTTCCCGGCCTTTGGTCAGGCGCTGCGGAATTGCTTGGCCTGCGGGATCTAGTTTCCAGATATCGAAACGGTCGTACACGAGCAGAGCGTCGTCGCCCGTCAGCCAGCCGGCCATTCCGTGGGCGTTCGGGAAGTCCGGCGTGTCGCTTTCTTCGTTGAAAAACGTTGTTTGGTGGTTGTCGGTCAGGCGGTGGGTTTGGTTTTGGCGGGCATCCCAGGCAAACCAGCACGAATCGGGGTCGCTCCACCAGGCGACAAATTGCGTTTCGGGCGACAAATACGGCGAACAGCGCAGGGCTTCGACCAGCCGGGTTTTTGCGCCGGTTTTCAGGTCAACGGCGTACACATCGCGGGGCGCTTCGCCTTCCCATTGGCGGTACTGCGCGTAGGGTTCATCGGTGAAAGCCAGGGCCCGTTCGGCGTTGCGCTCTTCCTGAAAGCGCCAGTCGGGAATTTCCGGAGAGCCCAGCGGTACGAAATTGCCCGAATCCAGGCGGCAGAGCACCGGGAAGCTGCGTTTTTTATCGGCGGCCAGGCGGTTTTCCAGTTCGGTGTACAGCCGGTTGTTGTTCCAGGCCCACACTTCCACCTGCACGATCTCTTCCTCCAGCAGGCTGGTGTCCGGCAGGGGCAGTTGGGGCGCCATGCCGAAGTACAGTTTGCTGCCGTCGTCGCTGAATTGCGGGCGGCTGTGCTCGCTGAGCGTCCAGCGTTCCTGCCCGGCCCGGAGGAAGGCGCTGCCGGTGTCGGCCAGCACCCGGGTGGTGGGTTGGGTTTCCGACCAGTAGCAAAGTTGCCAGGGTCGCACCCGGGCCTTGCTGGTGTCGGTGTCGGCCAGGAAGGCCAGTTGGCGACCCGGGTCGTCGAGGGCCAGTTGGGCAAATTTTCCTTTTTCGGCCTGCATGACCGGCTCCAATTGGCGCTTCGCACAATCGAAGCGGTACACGCCGGCGGGAAAGGTCGAGTCGTGCCCCGTGGAGTGCAGCAACAGCGCCGGGCCGCGTTTGGCGAAACGGTATTCCAGCACGAAGGCCACCGTGTCGGCCCGGCCTGTCGCCAGCTCGCGCAAGATCAACCGGGAGCCGTTTTCTTTGGCGTCTTCCTTTTTTTCCTTTTTGGGTTTTTTCTCCGGCTCGGTGGAAGCGGCCGTTTGCGTGCTGTCGGGTTCGGCTTTGTCTTCTTTTTTGGGTTTTTCCGGCTTGGCGGGTTCCAGTTGGTAGGCCAGCCAGCCCGACCATTTTTCCGGCAGGGCAAACGACCGGACATCCGGGAACTTCTCCAGCACGCCCGTTGCCAGCGCGTACACCGCCAGGCTGTCTTTGGGCAGGTCGTCTTTTTTGACCTTTCGGCGGCGTTGGGCCTTGAGCGTGTCGAGCGGGGGTTTTATTTCGAAAACCAGGTATTGGCCGTCGTGTGAAAATCGGGGGTTGGCCGCCCGTTCAAAACGCACTGTTTTTTGGCTGGAAGCCTCCCAGAGGCAAAGCGTGTTGTCGCCCTCCGTGGTGGGTGTAAGCAGGTAGGCCACCCACTGCCCGTTGGCGCTGATCATGGGGCTGCTGATGCGCTGCCAGCGGTGCACATCGGCGATTTCGAGGTTTTTTTTCTGGGAAAAAAGGAGCGTGGGGAGCAGGAGGAGGAAGAAGAGTGTTTGTTTTTGCATGGTGTTGTTTTATTAAATGCACCAGGGAGGCACGGAGGACATGGAGAAGACCTACTCGTCTTACGATTTTGAGCCTGTCCAATACACACAAGTTCATTGACGGAATCAAATTGCCAAACTTTTTCCCGAGTTCTAAGCATGTGTACAGCGGGCTAAGTTCGCCTGTTTTTCTTATTTGTGTTAGGGCCATGCGCCCAACGGGATGTTCATTGAGTTCAACTTTTTTAATCTTCCGCGCGTCAACCCCACCCCCATCCCCTCCCCCAGCGGGGAGGGGGGCCTGATTCCGCATTACTGTTTAATCCCGTAAACGAAATCATAAATTAGTTTGAGGGCAAGCGCCCCTCCCAATGGGGGAGGGGATGGGGGCATAGCCATCAACTTAAGGCAAATAGATATGAAATTCAATTGATTACATGATTGCAGATTACATGATTACATGATTGAAGAAGTAGTTCACCATGCCGCAATGTTGAAATGCAGCTTGTATTATTAAGAATGTTGAGCACACTACGGGTACTTCTTCAATCATGTAATCATGTAATCAATTAATCGTCAATCTGTTAAAAATAAATATTCCTTAAGTTGATGGCTATGGGGGATGGGGGTGGGGTTGACGCGCGGAATGCACTATAATTCATCTTTGTCAACTTGTGTGTATTGGACAGGCTCAGAACTTTAGGACGAGTACCCGCGTGCCTCCGTGGTGAAAAAAAATTTACAAATATATCCTACGCCTCCCGTTTCATTTTCCAGCGTTTGTGGCTCCACAACCAATTGCCGGGTTCCTTCCGGATGATGGACTCCAGTTTGGCGGCAAATGCCTGTGTGATGCTCGTCGGTTCGGCGTCGGCGGGGTTGGCGCAGATTACCGAAAATTCTACGTCGTAAAATCCGCGTTTCAGGCGGCGGACTTCGTAAAACAGCACCGGAAAATTAAACTTCCGCGCCAGCACATCCACCCCGGGCAGGGAAGCCGTTTCCTGGCCCAAAAACGACACCCAATGCGCACTTTTCCGGCTTGAGGGCGACTGGTCGGCCAGCAAAATGTACACGGAAGGCAACTGCTCCCGTTCCCGGTGTCGCATCGCGGTGAAGGTACCTTCCATATCCACCATGACCATGCCTGTCCGCTCCCGGGTACGGTTTACGTAGGCATCCATCAGTTTGTTGCTGATGGGTTTGAAGGCCGTCACGGTCGTTCCGTGAAACGCGGGCGGCATGGTAATTCCGCTGTATTCCCAGTTGTTGTAGTGGCAGCCGCTGAGAATGACCGACTGTCCCTGATCGAGGTAGCGGTTGATCAGTTCCGGATTGCGCACCGGGCACCGGCGCAGGATTTCGGGAATCGGCAGGGTATATGATTTCAGCGTTTCCAGCATGACATCCGTCAGGTTGCGGTACGAGTGCCGGACAATTTTCATCAGGTCCGCATCCGTTTTTTCCGGAAACGAACGCCGCAGGTTGCCCCAAACCACATCCCGCCGATAGCCCACTACCCGGTACAGGAAAAAGGCCAGGACATCGGACAAGCCGTACAGCAGCCAAAACGGAACGAAGCGGAAGGCTTCAATTAAAACGCGTGTAAAAAAATAACCAATCCAGTGCATGCGGGCAAAGGTACGCAAGGGCGCAAAACGGACAACCTTCCGGCTACTTCCCTTGTTTTTTCTCTATTTTCGCCCACTCGATTCCACAACTATCCTGCCTGAACATGAAAAACAAATTCCGCTCTGCCTTCCTTCGCACGCTGTTGTTTGCGCTCAGCCTGTTGCCCCTGGCCCTGCCGGCGCAAATGCCCGCCAAACCCTCCGCCTCGGAACTCCACCAGGCCATCAAAAAACTGAATGTGCTGGGCTCGGTACTCTACGTGGCCGCCCACCCCGACGATGAAAATCAGCGCCTCATCAGCTACTGCGCCAACGAAAAACTGTACAATGTCAGCTATCTCTCGCTTACCCGAGGCGACGGCGGCCAAAACCTCATCGGCCCCGAACTGCGCGAACTCCTGGGCGTACTGCGCACCGAAGAACTCCTCATGGCTCGTTCGGTCGACGGCGGCAAACAGCGCTTCACCCGTGCCAACGATTTTGGCTATTCCAAAACCCCGGACGAGACACTGGAAATCTGGGAAAAAGACGCCGTGCTCGCCGATGTGGTTTGGACCATCCGGCAAGTTCAACCGGATGTAATCATCAACCGGTTCAGTGCTGATAAAAGCCGTCCGAATCACGGCCACCACACCGCTTCAGCCATGCTTTCGGTGGAAGCATTTGACCTGGCCGGCAAAGCGGATGCTTATCCCGAACAGCTCAAGTTTACCACCCCCTGGCAACCCCTGCGCGAATTTTACAACACCTCCTGGTGGTTTTACGGCGGCCAGGAAGCTTTCGAGAAAATGGACAAAAGCCATTTGTTTACGCTCGACCTGGGGGTGTATTTGCCCCTGAAAGGGAAAAGCAACACCGAGATTGCCGCCGAAGCCCGCTCGATGCACCGCTGCCAGTCGTTTGGCGCCATGGGCACCCGCGGGGAAACGCAGGAGTGGTTTGAATTTATAAAAGGCGATCGCCCAAAAACGAAAGACCCCTTCGAGGGCATCAATACCACCTGGACGCGCGTGGAAGGCGGCGCGCCGATCGGCAGAATACTCGCCCGGGTGGAGCAAAATTACCGCCCCGACAATCCCGGCGCCTCCGTACCCGACCTGCTTCAGGCCATGCAACTGATCAAAGCACTGCCCGACGGCCACTGGAAACGCGTCAAACTGGACGAGATCAAAGAAGTGATCCGCGGCTGCCTGGGCCTCTACCTCGAAGCAACTGCCGAAGGTACCACCGCCACGCGGGGCGAACCGGTAAACCTCCGCCTGGAGTGCATCTACCGGGCCGCGCTGCCCGGCGACAAGCCGGTAGCGCTCAGCAGCCTGTCGGTAATGCCCGGTATTTTTGACACGGTCACCGGATTTACCCTGGGTCTGAATCAGGGTTGGGAGTTCAACAAAACCGTGCGCCTGCCGGAAAAAATGCACTATACGGCGCCCTACTGGCTATTGCGCCCGGCCTCCGACGGGATGTACACGGTTGACGACCAACTGTTGCGCGGGCTGCCCGAAACGCCGCGCGATTTTCGGGTGCGGTGGTCCATTCTTGTCGACGGCACCCCGGTCGAGTTTGAGTCGGTGGTGGCCAACAAAGAGCGCGAGCCGGATGTCGGGGAGGTTTGGCGGCCTTTCGATATCCTGCCGCCCGTGTTTGTGGAACTGACCGAGTCGTTCTACCTGGCTACCGGCGATCATGTGCCCGTGACGGTTCGGGTGAAAGCAAACAGGGACAATGTTAAAGGCGAGTTCCAGTTGTTCAGCCCGCCCGGCTGGCCGAGTTCCTTTTCGTCGGATAATCCTCCCTATGTCGAATTAAAGAAAAAAGGCGATGTGGCAGAATTCACATTCGATCTGCAACCCTACTCCGGCCCCGATCTGATTGACCTGGGCGCCGGTTTTCAGATCGGTGAAATAACCTACACCAGCCGGCTGCAAACCATAACTTACGAACACATTCCCCGCCAATACGTGCTGCAACCGGCCCATGCCCGCGCAGCCCGGGTTGACCTGAAGACCAATGCTAAAACGGTGGGGTATTACATGGGCGCCGGCGACGACGGCCCCGCGGCGCTGCGCCACATGGGCTGCACCGTCACCATGCTCGACGATGCCGACCTGACGCTGGAAAAACTACGCCGTTTCGATGCAGTGGTGCTCGGGGTACGGGCCTTCAACACGCGCGACAACCTGGAACAACAGCAAACCCAATTGATGGAATACGTGCAACACGGCGGCACCCTGGTGGTGCAGTACAACACGAGTTATAACATGGTTACGAAGGACCTTGGCCCTTATCCGCTCCAACTGGGCCGCGACCGGGTGACCGACGAAACTGCGGAAATCCGGTTGCTCCGGCCCGACCACCCGGCACTGAATTCGCCCAACAAAATTACATCCGCTGATTTTGACCATTGGGTGCAGGAGCGCGGTTTGTACTTCCCGGCCGAATGGGATGAACACTACACCCCCTTGCTTTCCAGCAACGACCCCAATGAAAAGCCGCTGGATGGTTCGCTGCTGGTAGCGCCGTACGGGAACGGGTATTTTGTGTATACCGGCTTGTCGTTCTTCCGGCAGTTTCCGGCCGGGGTGCCGGGGGCGTACCGGCTGTTTGCCAACCTGATTTCGTTGAAAATGAGCCCTTAGGGGCCGGAGAAGCATAACTTCCCCATTTGATGCTGATCTTTTGCCGCTAAACTTCGTTGCTCATCACT
>CAZAEZ010000012.1:0-124927 GCA_964484205.1 uncultured Saprospiraceae bacterium
TGCGGGGGAGGAATCCAGGATTAACAAATCGTGAATTTAATTTTTGAACGTTACTTAGAATAGAATTTTATAAAAAAATACGATAGCCGCAATTTGCCTGAATTTGAATTGTCAACGAAACTATTTAACACATCAGACACATAGGCCAATTCACAAAGTTCACATAGAAATAAGGCCGTGCTGGAATCTATGTTTTCTATGTGAAAAATACTATACGAACTATGTGGCAACTAATTACTTTTCAACCAAATGCCGCCTTGCTGATTAATTCCTATGAAACGTCCGAAAAAAGGAGAATACGCCCCCTTTCATGAAACCTACCTGCGCCTGCTGCCCAAACGCCTGGCAGCTTTAACCATGCTCCGGCGCGGCTTTCGGGATGCCCGGCAAATTTTTGCTGCCCTTCCGGAAGCGGCAGGCAACTTCAGCCCGGGCCCCGGCAAATGGACCGTCAAACAAATCATTATGCACCTGATCGATTTTGAACGGGTATTTGCTTTCCGGATTTTGTCTTTTATCCGCGCCGACCGGATTGCGCTGCCCGGCTTCAACCAGGATTTCTGGATGGAAGCCGTGGATGTTTCCGAACGCAGCATCAAAGACCTGCTCAAAGAATGGAAGACCGTGCGCGACAATACCATTTACCTGTTGCAGCAATGCACCGACGAACAATCGGCCTTTGCAGGCACGGCCAGTGGCTGGAAAGTCACCCCGCGCGCCTTGTTTTTTATCATTATCGGTCACCAGATCCATCACCTGAATGTCTTGCAGGAACTCTACCTGCCCCTTGTCCAGCACACGACACCGCCCGACCATGATCAAGAAGTGGATGCTTAAAGCCATCGTCCAGAAAACCATTTCCGTTCTGCCGTACAGTCAGCGCCTCAATTATTTTTTCCAAAAACATGTAACCCGGGGTGTGTTTCTGAGCGAGGCCTATCTGGAAGACCGCCTCGAACATGCCCGAAACCACATCGGCGCCTGGGAACGCCACGCAGGCGGCGCGCCGTTGCGCCAAACGCTCGAACTGGGCGCGGGCTGGTATCCGGTGGTGCCGGTCGCGCTTTTCCTGTATGGCGCCGAACATATCCGAACGGTAGATATCACCCTGCTCACCAACGCCCGGCACCTGCAAACGACCATAGTTAAAATTTTGGCGGTTGCCGATCAGGGCAAACTCGGGCACTATCTGCCCTTCAAACCCGAACGCCTCGAACAATTGCACAAACTGGCGGCCCGATGCGACGCAATGTCCTTCGAAGCCATCACCGAAGCCCTGCATATCGAGTACCTGGTGCAGGATGCCCGCCGGTTGCCGGTCGAAACCGGAAGCATTGACCTGGTGCATTCAAACAATACCTTCGAGCATATTTACCCTGAAATTCTGTCGGGCATTTTGCTGGAGTTTGCCCGGGTCGTGCGGCCGGGAGGTTTGCAGTCGCACTTTATCGACCTGTCGGACCATTTTGCGCACTTTGACCGCTCTATCACTATTTATAACTTCCTGCGTTTCTCCCCCGCAGCCTGGCGCTGGATCGACAACAGCGTGCAACCGCTCAACCGCCTGCGCATCCCCGATTACCGGGCATTGTACCAAGCTGCCGGAATTCCGATTTCGGAAGAGCAACTCCGCCCCGGCGATATTGAAATGCTGCGGCAGGCGCCGGTACACGCTTTTTTTCAAAAAAACACGGAGGCCGAAAATGCGGTGAGCCACGGGTATTTTTTCTCGAAAATGCCCTGAGCCGAATGGGAAAACTTAAACTTGGCTAAACATTAATCGGCAGACCTTTGCCGGATGCAACAGGAGCCGCTTTCCCAACCGCCAACCAGCCCCGAACTTTTTTCCCTTCAAGGCAAAATTGCCCTCGTTACCGGCGCAACCGGCCTGATCGGCCCGCACCATTGTGCAGCGCTTGCCGAAGCCGGCGCCCGGATCGTCGTCGCGGATTTGGATGAAAACCGCTGCAAACAAGTTGTTCAGGCACTTCCCGGCGCCGGGCATCTGGCTGTCGGCCTGGACGTCACCAACCCAACCACCCTTGTTGAAGTCCGCAATCGGGTGTTGCAGCAATTTGGCCGGATCGACGTGCTGGTCAATAATGCCGCGGTGAACGATATGTTCGAAAGCCCGGCACTCGCTGCGGAACAATCGCGCTTCGAAAATTATCCGCTGGAAATGTGGTTAAAATCCATTGAGGTGAACCTTACCGGGGTTTTTCTGGCTTGCCGGATTTTGGGCGCCCCCATGGCTGAACGCGGCGGCGGAAGCATTATAAATATTGCATCGACCTATGGCATCGTCGGTCCCGACCAGGCCCTGTATCGAAATCCGGACGGAGAGCAGGCCTTTTTTAAATCGCCGGCCTACCCGGCCACGAAGGGGGCGGTGCTCAATTTTACCCGGTACCTGGCTGCTTACTGGGGCGCCGCCGGTGTGCGGGCGAACACGCTTTCGCCGGGCGGCGTGGAGAACGGCCAGGACGATTGGTTTATTCAAAATTATGCGCAACGCACACCGCTTGGCCGCATGGCCAATCCCCGGGATTACAAAGGCGCCCTGGTTTTTCTGGCAGGCGACGCCTCCGCGTACATGACCGGCGCCAACCTCGTGGTGGACGGCGGCTGGACAGCCATTTAATTTTAACGTAACACAGCCTTAACGACGGGGATACAATCACACCCCATTTTTGCTCAAATTTTTATGGACCAGACCAATGCCCGGGCGCCCCGACGTACATTATTGCCGAAATCGGCATCAACCACAATGGCTCCCTGGAAATCGCAAAAAAACTCATTGACGAGGCCGTATTGGCCGGCTGCTCCGCCGTTAAATTTCAAAAACGAACGCCCGAATACTGCGTGCCTTACGACCAACGCAGCATCGAACGCGAAACGCCCTGGGGCCGGATGACTTACATGGACTACCGGTACCGGGTAGAGTTTGAATGGGCCGAATACACCGAAATCGACCACTACTGCCGCGAAAAAGGGATCGACTGGCTGGCATCCTGCTGGGACGAACCCGCCGTCGATTTTATCGAACAGTTCGACCCGCCGTTTTACAAGGCTGCCTCTGCTTCGCTCACCGACTTTCCGCTCCTGAAAAAGATGCAAAACACCGGCAAACCACTGATGCTGTCTACCGGCATGTCGACGCAGGCGGAAATCGAAGCGGCGACAACCGTTTTGGGCACCGAAAATTTGCTCATTGCGCATTCCACCTCGGCGTACCCCTGCGCGTTGACCGAACTAAACCTGAGCATGATCCGGACGCTTAAAACCCGGTTTCCGGAAGTTCCTATCGGTTATTCGGGCCACGAAACGGGCCTGGCCACCACGGTTGCCGCCGTGGCCCTCGGCGCTTGTTTTGTCGAACGCCATTTCACCCTCGACCGCGCCATGTGGGGGAGTGACCAGGCTGCTTCCGTGGAACCCACGGGCATGCACCGCCTGGTGAAAGACATCCAGGCCGTGGAACTGGCGCTGGGCGACGGCTTGAAAAAAGTGTACGACAGCGAGCTGGGCGCCCGCAAAAAATTGCGCCGGGTAACACAAATGGAAACCGCTTAAAGCCTATGCGCAAAAAAATTCTCCTGATTGGCGGTTCCTTGAACCAGACGAAAATGATGCACCAGGTAGCCGTGCAGCTCCCGGAGTTCGAGTGCTGGTTTTCCCCGTATTTCGGCGACGGACTCATCCAGGCGGCTGCCGAAAAGGGGCTACTGGATTTTTCCATTTTTGGTGGAAAGCACATGCGCGCAACGCAGGCGTTTTTGAAGACAAATAATTTGCAGGTCGATTATAAAGGACAGCGCAACCGGTACGACCTCGTGGTTACCTGTTCCGACCTGATCGTTCCCCGGAATATTCGCCATTTACCCATCATACTCGTGCAGGAAGGCATGATGACCCCTGAAAATATCGTGTATCATATCGTACGCCGCCTGGGCCTGCCGCGCTACCTGGGCAATACGTCGATGACCGGCTTATCGCATGCCTACGTGAAGTTCTGTGTGGCATCCGAAGGTTTTAAAGCGCTCTTTGTTCGCAAAGGCATAGCCCCAAAAAAAATCGAGGTCACCGGCATCCCAAATTTTGATAATCTGGACGCCTTCACAGCCAACGATTTTCCACACCGCAATTTTGTCTTAGGCGCCACCTCCTGCCTGCGCGAAAGCGGGCAGTTCGAAAACCGCCGGGCATTCATTCGAAAAGTACTGGATGTGGCCGCCGGGCAGGCGGTAATCTTCAAGCTGCATCCCGATGAAAAACATCCGGCCATTGGGCGGTATCCCCCTGATTGCCTGCAGCATTGCTGCCGGGCTGGCGTCGGAATACGTGGACCGGGTTTTGGTGAGTACCGACAGCCCTGAAATTGCCGCCGTGGCCGGGGAGTTTGGCGCTGAATGTCCGTTTCTGCGGCCGAGGGCCCTGGCCGGTGATGCCACAACCGATTTCCCGGTGCTTGAGCACGCCTTGCGTTGGCTGGAGGAAGCGGAGGCCTACGGGCCGGAACTGATCGTGCAATTGCGCCCGACTTCGCCGTTTCGTCCGCCCGGACTCATCAACCAGGCCGTTGCGGCCATGCTGATGCAACCGGAGGCCGACAGCCTGCGTGGCGTTACAGGTTCCGGCCAAAATCCGTATAAAATGTGGCGGGTAAACGACGGCTTTTTAAGCCCGCTACTCGATTCTTCCTTTACCGAACCGTACAACATGCCCCGCCAGGCACTGCCCGAAACCTATTGGCAAACCGGCCAGATCGAGGTGATCCGGCGGGCAACTATTTTGGAGCAAAAAAGTCTGACCGGCGCGCGCATTCTGCCCTGCATGCTGTCGCCGGAATACGCCGTCGACCTCGATAATTTATTCCAATGGCGTTTTGCAGAATTTTTATTGCAGGAAGGAAATCTGGACCTGGTACGGCCAGAACAGCCCGTGTTTGCTCCCGAACGGAGCATCTGGTAACCCGATTCCGTAAACCTTACCCAGCATATGGATCAACATACAGACTTAAAAGCCCGCTTTGAACAGGAGGGGTTCGTTGTCCTGCGGGGCCTGTTGGAACCCGCCGAAATCAGCCATTTTTACAACCATTACAATTACTACCGCTACCTTCGCGGCGACTTGGGCTATCAGGCATTGCACCCTGCGTTGGTGGAGCGCCTGAAATCAGCGCAACTGTATGCCGGTGAACAAAACACGATTGACCGGATCGAGGGCGCCTGGCTGCCTTCAAAAACTTTCGTTGCCGTTGCCCGGCATTTTAAGTAAAGCAATATTCTGCGCCTGAGCGCTTATGGCAGAAGAACAAAAACAAACACGCCTTCCAAGAATTGATGTAATCCTGCGGCGACTGATTCCCATTGTGTGTATTGGCGTGCTGGGCAACCTGGCATTTTCATGGTACACGACCGATAAGGGAAAATTGCTCGACTGGTCGGCTTTTTCGTGGGGCTATCTGTTTTTAGCCTGTGGCTTGTCGCTGTTGCCCTGGTTCTGGCATGCGCTGCGGATATACATCTGGTCCCGGTTTTTTGGCATTCCGATTTCCCCGCTCAATTTATTGCGGATTGTTGTGGCCACCGATGTGGGTGGCGTGGTGGCTCCTGTAGCCGTTGGCGGCGCGCCGTTTAAAATGGGCATGTTGATGCAACAGGGTTTTCAAACCGGGCAGGCGGCTACGCTCACCCTGTTGGGGCATCTCGAAGAAGCCGTGTTTTTTCTAAGTATAATTCCGGTTTCACTGGTGCTGACGCGCCCTTGGGAAAACCCGTTGTGGCAGCGCGTGGGCGCCTTTATTGATGGCCACACGGTGGCTTTACTGACGGGCCTGGCGGTGCTGGCAACCCTGGTTGTTTTGGTAAAAAAAACGCCATACTTCCGGCGGTTTTTTCACGGCCGCGTGCACCGTTCGGAACGGTTGCAAATGCTGGTTGCCGATTTTCGCCATGCCATACGCCTGGTGTACAGCAAAGGCCGCAAACCATTCCTGTTCAGCATGCTGGCGATCATCGGTCAGTGGATTTCGCGCTTTGCGATCCTGATCGCAGTCCTGTTCGCCCTTGGCCTGGAGGTCGATTTTTTCAAAATTTTCTTTTTGCAGTGGATGGTCTTTGTGGCCATGTTGTTTGTGCCTACCCCCGGCGGTACAGGTGGCGCAGAGGCCGCTTTTTTACTGGTATTCAGCAACCTGATCCCGCGCGCTGCCGTGGGGCCCGCCATGGCCGGCTGGCGCCTTATCACCTATTATTTTATGTTGCTGGTTGGGGTGGGGCTGCTGTTTGTTACTGCCCGGCAACGTACGGCGCAAACCTTGAGCCCGGAAATCGATTGATTCCCTGACCATACTCATAGGTGGCTCTGATGTAGGTCATTTGCTACGGCTGGAATTGGGAGGACTTTTGTCAAACAAAACCTCCTCGTCATGAAAAAGATTCTAGTGCCCACCGATTTTTCAAAAAACTCCAGGCATGCAGTCCGCATCGCGGCCGGTATCGCTCAGAAGGTAAAAGGCCGTTTGGAGTTGCTTCATGCAAATACTGCCGTAGCCTACGCGCCCCCGCTTCCCGATTATTACGTCCCCGAGGCGTATGACATGTCGGAGTATTACGAAAACGCAGCGGAAGAGTTGTACACGATCAAGCGCGAGCTCGGGGACTCCGGCAAATACAATAATGTCCAGTTTGAAACGGTCGTGGAAGAAGGGTTTTTGTATTCGACGGTCCGGCGTATCGCCGAAGAAGACCGCGCCGACCTGATTATCATGGGAACCAAGGGTGCGACCGGTACGACTGAATTTTTTGTCGGTTCCAATACCGAAAAAGTGATCCGCACGGCCCCCTGCCCGGTTTTGGCGGTGCCTGAAAATGCCGGGGCGTTTAACCTGAAAAAAGTGATTTTCCCGACAACTCTGCGGAAAGACCAGGCCGTTGTTTTTCAGACACTGGCCGAATGGCAAAAGGTGTATCCTTTCGAAGTCAAAATATTGTACCTGAACAACCCCGGCGGTTTTGAAACGAACGAAGAAATTGAAAAAGCGATAACCGGATTTACCCAGGCGGCGGGGCTTAAAAATGCGTCCCCGTTTATCAGCGGCAACACGTTCAACGAAGAAGCGAGCATCCTGCAATTTGCCAACCAGGAAAATGCCGACCTGATCGTCATGGGTACGCACCAGCGGCAGGGCTTGTCGCACCTGCTGTTTGGCAGCCTTACCGAAGACACCGCCAACCACTCGGATATTCCGGTGTTGAGCGTCCCGATCCGGTAAGCAATGTTGCAAATAACAACCACGCGCAAAAGGCGCTGCTTGTAAAAAATAGGACATGACAGGGTAGTTTTCCGTGCGGTGGCAGTCACCTGAAAAGGCCTGCCGCCGCTTTTTTTTGTGGTTGGCTGTTGGCTGCTTACGGGGAATTTGATATTTCGGCCTTTTTTTAAACAAACTTTATCCAGAAATAAATCGACGGATATACCATTACCCTGAGTCAGCCAATAGCCAACGGCCAAAAACCAACGGCTAACCGCCAATAGCCAATTTCCCTATCTTTGCCCCGCACATGAATTTCTCTTCCAAACTTATTGAAAAAGCCGTCGATGCATTTGCCACCCTGCCCGGAATTGGGCGGAAAACGGCGCTGCGCCTTGTCTTGCATTTGCTTAAACAGGACAAGACGGTTACGGAGCAATTTAGCGCCGCGCTCGTAGCCATGCGCGAAGGGATTCGGGCGTGTAGCCAATGCCACAACCTGGCCGACGAAGACCTGTGCCGGATTTGTGCCGACACCCGCCGCGACCGCAGTTTGCTCTGTGTCGTCGAAACGATTCGCGACCTGATGGCGATTGAAGACACCGGCCAGTACCGCGGACTGTACCATTTGTTGGGTGGAATCATTTCGCCCATTGAGGGGATTGGTCCTGCCGATTTGAATATTGATTCCCTGCTGGAGCGGGTGCAAGCCGGCGAAGTGCGGGAGGTGATCATGGCGATCAGCCCGACGATTGAGGGCGAAACAACGGCGTATTATCTGGCTAAAAAACTTCAGCCTACCGGTGTTCAGCTCAGTTCGATTGCCCGGGGGGTATCTTTTGGCGGCGACCTGGAATATGCAGACGAAATCACGCTGGGCCGGTCTATCGTGGCCCGCATACCCTACGGGCAGTAGTGCTTCTTTTGGTTCTGTTATTCCAGAACCAAAAGAAGCACCGTACCTTTGGCGAAAAATGAGGGCGCTATGACAACGGTAGACGGAGAAAAAGAGGAACGCGTACGCGAAAAAGTAGAACAAATGGGGGTGTTTTTTGAACGCTCCGGG
Organism: uncultured Saprospiraceae bacterium; assembly: GCA_964484205.1. Classification (GTDB taxonomy): domain Bacteria; phylum Bacteroidota; class Bacteroidia; order Chitinophagales; family Saprospiraceae; genus M3007. Next base: position 8,322 of record CAZAEZ010000012.1, read on the forward strand.
CTTGCTCCTTTAACGGGTCGCGTGTTTGCCTATCTGCTGGTATGTGAACCGCCTCACAAGGATTTTTTCGCCATTCAGGAATTTTTGCAAGCGAGCAAAAGTGCCGTCAGTAATGCCCTGTCTACGTTGAGCAGCGAGGGAATGGTGGATTACATCACGTTTAGTGGAGACCGGCGCCGGTATTTCCGGATCAATACAACAGGATGGTTGAATAATTTAAAAAACAAATTGCGCCGGGTGACTGTTCTGGGAGACCTGCTCGACGACGTACTGCAAGAACGCTGTGACTCCGGATGCCCGGCGTTTAGCAACGAACTGAATAAAATAGTCGTTTTTCAAAACTACCTGGCCCGGGGAATAGACCAATTGATAGACGACTGGGAAAAAAACAAACCGTTACCTGACCGAACGCGGCAAACCTGATTTTTCAAAACCGATATTGTTAATCCATTTTTTGTTGCTGGCTGTTGGCCTTGCGTCCGTTTGCCGGATAAAAACCAACAGCCAACAATCAACCTTCTTTTGTTTAAAAGCAATTTTACCTAACCATGGCCGATATCAGTGCGAAAAAAACCTTTGTTTCCAATAGCACAGCCTCCTCGCGTATGTTCAAACGCAGCTGGATGGAAGCGCTTTCCAAAGTACATTTCAGTGTTCCGCTGATCTTATATCTTCCGGTGATTAGCTGGTGCCTGTGGGAAGCGCCGGCAGCCTGGACTTCTGTGGGGCTGGTCGTGGGCGGCTTGTTTGCCTGGACCTTTGTCGAATACGTTTTGCACCGTTTTGTGTTTCACTGGATGCCCCCGGGAAAGATTGGCGCACGCATACATTTTATATTTCACGGTGTGCATCACGATTATCCGAACGACCGGTTGCGCCTGGTTATGCCGCCTAGCGTCAGCATCCCGTTGGCTGTGATTTTTTTCTTTGGCTACAAGGCATTGCTCGGCACACCCACCGTCTATCCGTTTTTTGCCGGGTTTGTCGGCGGCTACCTGTTTTACGATACCATGCACTACGCCATGCATCACCTGAACTGGAAAAATGCCTGGTTTCAGCAGCTCAAACAACACCATATGCTGCACCATTATCAGCATGATGACAAGGGTTTTGGCGTCAGCAATCCCCTCTGGGACTATGTTTTCAACACAACTTTTAATCTAAAGAAAAAATAAGCGGAGCAGCACTCATTGTCATGTGCCACCCAGGCGCGCTACTTTTTACTTAACGAAATACTTACTGGGATGAATAAAAATCTACTCGCCCGAACGGACAGCTATACCGAACCAGACAAGGCCCGCAAGGCCGGATTATACCCCTACTTTCGTGTAATCCAGTCGGAACAGGATACGGAGGTGCTGATCGACGGGAAACCCGTATTAATGTTTGGTTCCAACTCGTACCTGGGGCTGACCAACCACCCGAAAATAAAAGAAGCCGCCCAGGCTGCCACCGCTAAATTTGGCACAGGCTGCGCCGGCTCGCGTTTCCTGAACGGCACGCTCACCATCCATATCGAGTTGGAAGAAGCCCTGGCCGAATACCTCGAACGCGAGGCCGTAATTTTGTACAGCACGGGCTTTCAGGCCAACCTTGGCGCGCTGGCGCCCCTGGTCAGCCGGCACGACTATGTGCTGATCGACGATCGGGTGCATGCTTCCATTATCGATGCCACGCGCCTGACGTTTGGCAAGGTGCAAAAGTACGGGCACAATGACATGGAAGACCTGGAGCGACTGGCTGCCCGCCTGCCCAACGAGGTGCTCAAGTTTATCGTGGTCGACGGTATCTTCAGTATGGAGGGCGACCTCGCCCCCTTACCGGAAATTGCGGCAATCGCCAAACGGCACAATTGTGTGGTCGTGTGCGATGATGCGCACTCTATCGGGGTGATCGGGAAACTCGGCATCGGCACCGGCTCCCACTATGGCATCAACGAGGCCGTCGATATTCAAATTGGCACCTTTAGCAAATCGCTGGCTTCGCTCGGCGGTTTTATCGCGTCGTCCAAATCGGTGATTGAATTTTTGAAACACCATTCCCGCTCGCTGATCTTCAGCGCCAGTATGACGCCGGCCTCTGCCGCCAGTGTGCTGGCTGCTCTTGAAATCCTGAAGGCCGAGCCCGAACGGATCGACCGGCTTTGGGAAAACACCAATTACGCCATTGCGCGCTTCCGGGACCTGGGTTTCGAAATCGGACACACCGCTTCGCCCATCATTCCGCTTTATGTGCGCGACAACTACAAAACGTTTGCCCTCTCGACCCAGTCGTTCCGGGAAGGCGTGTTTATCAATCCGGTTGTTTCCCCCGCAGTACCCAGTGAAGAATCGCTCATCCGGTTTTCGCTGATGGCCACCCATTCGATCGAGCAGATCGACCGGGCAGTCGATATTTTGTATCGCAATGCCAAACAACTTGGAATTTTGGACCGCCAAATAGATATGGTAACGGTATGATCGAAATTATCAAGGTAGACCCCGGCAGCAAAAACCAGTTAACCAGGTTTATTGATTTTCCGCACGACTTGTACGCCGGCGACCCGAACTATGTGCCGATGCTATACATGGAACAGGAGGCACTGCTCAACCCGAAAAAATCGCCGTTTTTCAGGCACTCCACCGCCGAGTATTTCCTGGCGTTGAAAGACGGGGTTGTTGCCGGGCGCATCGCTGCGATCCTGAACCACAACCACATCAACTTCACACAAAAACAGGAAGGTTTTTTTGGCTTTTTCGATGCGATTAACGACCAGGCTGTGGCGAATGCCCTGCTCGACACCGCAGCCGAATGGCTGCGCCGGCAAGGCATTTCAAAAGTGATCGGCCCGGCCAATTTTTCCACCAACGAAACCTGCGGATTGTTGGTGGAAAACTTTGACGAGCCGCCGTTTATCATGATGACGTACAATGCGCCGTATTATATTGACCTGTTGGAAAATTACGGGTTCAGCAAAAACGTCGATCTGCTTTGCTATGAGCTGCTCGACTCCGACCTGCCGCATGAGGTCATGGAGTTTTCGGATAAACTGGAAAAGCGACTGGCCGAACGCGGCGTAACGATCCGGCAGATCAACATGAAAAAGTTTCACGCTGAGATTGAAAAATTCCTGCCCGTTTACAACGAATCCTGGGCCGAAAACACGGGGTTCGTGCCCATGACGGCAGACGAAGTGCGGCAAATCGGCAAAGACCTCAAGCAGGTTATCGACCCCGATTATGTCTACTTTGCTGAAAAAGACGGGAAAATAATCGGGGTATCGCTCACCATTCCCAATGTAAATGAAGTACAGATCAAGGTAAAACGCGGACGGCTGTTCCCCTTCGGCGTGTTCAAGTTGTTGTTTGGATTGAAAAAAATTAAATCAATCCGGATACTGGCCCTGGGCACCATCAAAGAATACCGCCGCCTGGGGGTGGATGTCATTTTTTATGTACGCAACATCCGAACAAGTTTGCGCAAGGGCATCCACCGCGGCGAAGCATCCTGGATACTGGAGAACAACGACATGATGAATCGCGCCCTGGAGCATATCCACGGCAAAGTATACCGGAAATACCGGCTCTACGAAAAGACGCTGTAACGCCGACTGCCAGTCGGCCTGATTAGAAAAGGCGGTATCGCCGGCGTTCTACGACTACCTGAAATTCTGCAAATCATACACGAAATTGTTTTCCAGATTCTGGAACCCCAACTGGTGGGTCTTTTTCCCCCATTATACGCCAAGAACACGGAAATGTACCCCAGAGAGCCACGACTTAACACCGGATATGCCGCTGTTTAAAAAAGGCTGGAAGGTTGAAGGGTTACGGTTTAGAAGGTTTTTAATCATACGAAATGACGTACAATCTTCTAACCAGAAACATGAAATTATGAAACGCATTCTCATCACCGGCGCGAGCGGATTTATTGGCAGCACACTTACCGACCATGCCTTGGCAAAAGGTTGGGAGGTAACCGCTGCAGTGCGGCCTACCAGCAGCCGGGGGTACCTACGGGATGCCCGGATCAGGTTTTTACAACTCCACTTTGACAACGAGCAGGCACTCCGGCGCGAATTGATCCAGGCAGGTCGTTTTGACTACGTGGTACATATCGCCGGCACCACGAAAGCCCTGCGCCGGGAAGACTATTTTCAGATCAACACTGAAAACACCCGGCGTTTTGTCGATATTTTACGGGAAGACGCCCTGCTGCCGCAACGTTTTTTGTTTTTAAGCAGTCTGGCAGCACAGGGTCCGGCCGACGGCGATTCCAGGGTTCACCCCCAGCAAACGCCTCAGCCGGTAACAGCCTATGGCGCCAGTAAGCTGGCTGCCGAGCAATACCTGGGAAGCCTGAACGATTTCCCCTGGGCTGCCATTCAGCCGACGGCTGTATTCGGCCCGCGCGACAAGGATATTCTGGAGTTTGTCCGGCTGGTCAGTTTAGGCTTTGAATTGTACATTGGCACAAAACCTCAGCGGGTGAGTTTTATTTACAGTAAAGATCTGGCCGACTTAATGCTTGCCGCCCTCGAACGGGGGCAAACCGGGCAGCGGTATATCGCGGGAGACAACCGCGACTATACCACCGACGACCTGGGCGCCGCCACCCGCACCGCCTTGCAGCGCCGCACCCTACGCTTGCGCCTTCCAATGGGCATCGTTCGGGTGGTAGCCGGTATTTCCGAAACAATGGGGAAATGGCGGGGTGAAATGCCGCCGCTCAACCGCGAAAAACTGAATGAAATCGGCGGTGTTAGTTGGTGGTGCGATGCGTCGCATACCCTCGATGCGCTCCGGTTTGAACCGCGATACGATCTGTTTTCCGGCATGCAGGAAACCGTCGATTGGTATCGCGCCGAAAAATGGATTTAATTATGCATAAATACTTAGAGTTATGGCAATTAAGAAAATAGATATTAAGCCAGCGAGTGGAAAACTCGGCATTCTGACGCCCGGGATGGGCGCAGTAGCAACAACCTTTATCGCCGGAGTATTGGCCGCCCGCAAAGAACTGGCCTTGCCCATCGGTTCGCTCACGCAAATGGGCACTATCCGGCTGGGCAAACGCACCGAACCACGCAACCCACGCATCAAGGATTTTGTGCCCTTGGCCGGCCTGGACAATCTGGTGTTTGGCGGCTGGGACGTGTACGCCGACAACGTTTACGAAGCAGCCTTGCAGGCAAAAGTGATCGACCGCGGCATGGTGGAAGCGCTCAAACCCGAACTGGAGCAGATCAAACCCATGAAAGCCGTTTTCGACAAAGCGTATGTGCGCAACCTCGACGGCACGCATATCAAATCGGCCGATACAAAAATGGAACTGGCCGAGCAACTCATGGAAGACATTCGGCAGTTCAAAACAGCGAACAACTGCGACCGCCTGGTGATGGTTTGGTGCGCATCTACGGAAGCGTACACTGAAGCGAGCGAAGTGCATCAGTCGCTCGAAGCGTTCGAAGAAGGGCTGCGCAACAACGACCCCCGCATCGCACCCAGCATGATCTATGCCTATGCCGCGCTGAAGATGGGTGTGCCTTTTGCAAACGGCGCGCCTAACCTGACCTGCGATATTCCGGCTATGGTCGAACTGGCGCTCCAAATGCAGGTCCCGATTGGTGGAAAAGATTTCAAAACCGGCCAGACGCTGATGAAAACCATCGTAGCGCCGGGCCTGCACGCGCGCGCACTGGGTGTGCACGGCTGGTTTTCCAGCAACATACTGGGCAATCGCGACGGCGCCGTTCTGGATGCTCCGGAAAATTTTAAAACCAAGGAAGTTTCCAAAGGCAATGTGCTCGACGGTATTTTCGATGCCGACCTGCAACCCGAACTCTACGGCGATATCTACCATAAAATCCGCATCAACTACTACCCCCCGCACGGCGACAACAAGGAAAGCTGGGACAACATCGACATCTTCGGCTGGATGGGTTACAAAATGCAGGTCAAGATCAACTTCCTGTGCCGCGACTCCATTCTGGCCGCACCGATCGTACTCGACCTGGCGCTGTTCCTCGACTTTGCACAACGCGCCGGGCTGCGCGGTATCCAGGAGTGGTTGTCGTTCTACTTCAAAGCGCCGCAAACGGCGCCGGGCTTGCCGGCGCAGCACGATATTTTCAAACAGCTGAGCAAACTGGAAAATACCCTGCGCTACCTGATGGGCGAAGATTTGATCACCCACCTGGGCATGGACTATTACGAAGAATTTGAAAAAGAATATGCGGCGCTTTTACAAGCTGATGCTTAGCGGCTTCGGCGCCGGATGGCTGCCGCTGGCCCCCGGTACCTGGGGCTCGGCGGCAGCCGTTCTGCTGGCCTGGCTGCTGGCGCTGTTGTTGCCGGACTGGTGGTATGCATTTGTTTTAGGGGCCCTGACGGTTTCTTTTTTGTGGATCGGGGCCCGCGGTTCGGCGCTGCTGGAAACGGAATGGGGCAAAGATCCCAGCCAAACGGTCATCGATGAAATGGTGGGTATGTGGATTGCCCTGCTGTTCATTCCCCTGCACTGGGCCTGGTGGCTGGCGGCTTTTCTGCTGTTCCGTTTTTTTGACATTTTTAAACCGCTCGGCATCCGGCGCCTGGAAAAAATTGGGCAGGGTTGGGGCGTCATGCTCGACGATGTGCTGGCCGGTGTTTACGCAAATGTGGTCTTGCAGGTCGCACTCACGCAGTTCATTTAGCCCTTGTTGGCGATCAAATTAAACTTCGCGCCTTGGCGTCTTCGCGGTAAAAAAAACAATCAACTACGAGGCAAAGCCCCAAGTATTCTTTTGATACCGCCTCGGCAAAAAATTAGTATGAAAAACCTGACGTATCAGCTGCGCAACGGAACCTGGTTGTTGGGAAAATACGGCCTGAGCTCACTGACGGCTACAGGCTTTGATTTTCTGGCTTTTCACATAGCCCTGAGTTGGCTGGCCTTGTCGGCTGTGGAAGCCACAGTGGTGGGTCGCACGGTTGGCGCTGCGGTGGCGTTTTTTCTACAGCGGCAGTGGGTTTTTCAACGGGCCCGGGCAACGCACAACTGGGTTTTGGTCGTCAAATACGCCGGTGGCGTTTTATTGGGCATGGGCTTGAACGTTGGCGGCGTTTGGTTGTTACACAACCTTGCCGGGTGGCAACCCTGGCCTGCGCGCATTGCTTCGGCGTTGACAGGCTGGTTTTTAATCTTTCTGTTTAATCGCTACCTCGTTTTTATGCCCTCCGAAAACCAACGACCCTTCAATTATCGTATCTGATGTGTTTGTTTGAAAATCTTGAAGTAGCAACCCGTTTTTTCGGACACGCACCGAATTGAAAAAGCCATTATGCAAACAACATGGCGGCTTCTGTTTGCCGCAATTTTGACATCTTTCACCCTGTCGGCAACCTTAGCTCAACGCACTACCACGGTGCGCGGGCAGGTATTGGACGCTGCAACCAACGACGCCCTCCCCTATGTCAGCGTTCAACTGGTCGGTACCACCAAGGGTACCCGCACCGACATTGAGGGCAATTTTTACCTTGAAGTTCAGGAAAAAAACCTAACCGCGATAGAGGTGGTGTGCGTGGGTTATACCACCCAAACCCTGCCCATAACGGAAGGCGAAGCCAACCGGGTCACCGTGCGGATGGAAGAAGCTTCGGTCGGTTTGAAAGAGATTACCGTGCGCGTGGAGAAATACCGCAACCGCGACAACCCGGCCGTGGAACTGATCAAAAAAGTGATTGAAAACAAAGACAAAAACCGAAAGGAGGGGCTGGATTATTACCAGTTTGAGAAATACGAGAAAGTCGGGTTTGCCCTGAACAACATCACCGAAAAAACGAAGAACAGCCTGCTTTTCCGGCGCTTTAAATTTATTTTCGACAACGCCGACACCAACAAAGTCAACGACAAAATCAGCCTGCTGCTCTTCCTGCGCGAAAGCGTGTCGGATGTGTACTACCGGAAGTCGCCCCAAGCCCGAAAAGAATATTTTCACGGCGAGCGCAATGTCGTTTTCAAAGACATTTTTGACCTGCAGGGCATCTCCTATTTTATAAATGCCATGTACATGGATGTCAACTTTTACAACAATGCCGTTGACCTCCTGACCATGCAGTTTGTCAGTCCGCTCAGTCCTATTTCCCCGACCCTGTACCGCTTTTATATCCAGGACACCGTCCAGATTGACGAGGCCCAATGCGTACACCTGTACTTTGCGCCGCGCAACAAAACCGACCTGGCCTTTATCGGCCACCTTTGGGTGGCGCTCGACTCAACGTATTCGATTCGCAAGATCGAAGCGGGCATTCCCAAAGACATCAACCTCAACTGGGTGAATGAACTCCAGATCAACCAGGAGTATTCCTGGGTAGGCAACTCGCCGGAAGAGCGCGGACTGATGCTCTCGAAAGATGAAATATTTATGGATTTCGGGCTGTTCCGCGGAGACAGCACACGTTCCCTGCTGGGCAATAAAACCACCTCCTACCGAAGTTACACGCTCAACCAGCCGCTGCCCGATTCACTTTTCAACACGCCCCTGGCGGAAATCCGCGACGACAATGCCCTTACCCGCGATTCGCTGTTTTGGCGAAAAAACCGGCATTTGGCGCTTAGTAGAAGTGAAAAAGGGCTGGAGCAAACGCTGGACAGCCTGTATAAAAACAAGTCGTTCCGGCGCCTGCTCGGGGGCGTCAAGTTTTTATTTGAAGGCTATACTTCCATCGGCGGCTTCGATGTGGGCCCGGTAAACACATTTTACAGTTTTAACCAGGTGGAAGGTTTTCGCATGCGCCTGGGCGGCCGCACCAATTACAAATTCAGCGAACGCCTGATGCTTGAAGGCTACACCGCCTACGGTTTCAAGGACCAGCGCTGGAAAGGTTTTGGCGCCATTCGCTATTCATTTAGCGAGGCCAAAGTCCGCCTGTTTCCGATCAATCAGATCCGGCTATGGTACCAAAACGACGTCGAAATTCCGGGGCAATCTCTGCAGTTTGTCAATGAAGACAACTTTTTCCTCTCCTTCAAACGCGGGGTGAACAACCGCATGATTTACAAGGAAACCATCGGGCTTGACTACCTGAATGAATACCGCACGGGATTCAGTTACGGTTTTTCCGTAAAAAACATCCGGCAGAACGGCGCCGGCGCGCTCTTGTTCGACTACCAGGATCGCGGCGAAACGCGCTACAAAAAAGACCTGACCACGACCGAGCTGGGCCTGAACCTGCGTTTTGCCCCCAATGAAAAATTTTATGACGGGGCCACGTACCGCACACCGGTGCTGACCAAGTATCCGATCCTTGAGTTTTACTACAGTGCCGGCGTGAACGGCCTGATGCGCGGCGAGTACAGCTACCACAATCTGCGTTTGCAGGCGCGCAAGGGCTTTTTCCTGTCGCCGATCGGTTGGGGCATCGGCATTGTCGAGGTTGGAAAGGTATTCGGCACCGTGCCGTATCCGCTGCTCAGCGTTCACCGGGCCAACCAGACGTATTCGTATCAGTTGAATTCGTACAACCTGATGAATTTTCTGGAGTTTGTGAGCGACCAGTATGTTGCCATAAATTACTTCCACAACTTCGGCGGCATCTTCCTGGGCCGGATTCCGCTGTTGAAAAAACTCAAATGGCGGGAGGTGTTTACGGTGAAAGCGCTTTGGGGAAAAATAGACGATCGCAACCGCCCAACGGAGGATAATGGTTTACTTAGCTTTCCGAAATACGACGATGGGACGACCATGACGTATACCCTCGAACGAAAGCCCTATGTGGAAGGCAGTATTGGTGTGGCGAATATATTCCGCCTGATCCGGGTCGACCTGGTACGCCGTTTCACCTACACCGAAAATCCTTTTGTTTCCAAACTCGGCGTACGAGTTCGGGTAAAAATGGAATTTTAAACACCTGAAACATGGCAAATTTTCTCAAAGATGTCGGCCAACCCCTGGTTTATAAGGTTATCCAACCCCTGATCGATCTGCTGGCCCGCACCGGAATTACGCCCAACGCCATTACAGCGATCGGTTTTGTGATCAATATCGGCGCAACCATAGTTTTTGTTTACGGCACCAACTCGGCGCGCGGCGACCTCCGGTACGTAGCCTGGGGCGGCTGCATTATTCTGCTGGCCGGTTTGTTCGATATGATGGACGGCCGCCTGGCCCGGGTGAGCAAACAGGAAAGCAGCTTCGGCGCCCTGTTCGATTCGGTGCTCGACCGCTACAGCGAGCTGGTGATGTTTCTGGGCATTTGTTACTACCTGGTTGCGCAGCAATATTTCCTGAGTTCGCTGTTTGCATTTATTGCCATGATCGGTTCGATCATGGTCAGTTACGTGCGGGCTCGGGCCGAAGGCCTGGGCGTCGAATGCAAAGGCGGGTTGATGCAGCGCCCCGAGCGGGTATTGTTGGTCGGAATTTCCGCGATCCTTTGCGGCCTTACCCAATCTTACGCCGGCGACTTTAAATACGTGATACCCGGTACGGATTTCCCGTACTTTGAAAACATTACCATTTTCACTTTTCCCATTTTCGTGATGGCTGTCCTGACCAATTGGACGGCTATCCAGCGCCTGCGCGAATCGAAAGCCGGCCTGGATGCCCTGGACAGCCGCAAAAAAATCAGTTAAGCTATGTTCCGCATTTGCCGGCCACTCGTCCTGGTGCTGCTGTTTGGAAGTTTGCTTTTACCAGGTTTTCTGGTAGCGCAGCTGTCGTTTCCAACGCCGCCCACAGCACCCCAGCGCCTGTTTTTTGTGCAACGCACACCCAATACCAATACCATTGTTTACGATGCCAACACCGTTGAAAACGGCACTAAGTTCGACCCCAAACAGCCCATCCGGGTATACTGGCTTCGGTACGATGAGCAGGGGCAGGTGGCGCCGTTGTCGTACCTGCAACGCACCATGGCTTACGGTGTGGAGGTACGGGCTTTGAAAAACCGGGTTGGAGAGTTTGAATTCAATGTGGTTTCATACCCCAAACGCAAATTGCGCCTCTTGCTGGACGGCCGGAAACAACCCCGCGCCCTGTTGCAAATCAATGGCCAGGAGGCCTGGCTGAACCGGGTTTTTATAAAAATTGAAGGAAAAAAAGTCGGCATCATCCCGGACGTAAAATATGTCGAACTGTTTGGAACGGACCCCGCCTCCGGCAAGCCTGTTTATGAAAAATTCGTTCCTTAAGTCTTGCCATGTCTAAGTTTGCGGGTATGAATGCGCGTGTTGTTTTTCCGGTGGGGTCGCTGGTTTATTTTTTCTGGTTTTACTATTTTGTCGGGCTACGCACCGAGCACATCGGCCTATACATCGGTGTGGTCGGCCTATACTTTGCCAGTGCCGAAACACGCCGGTTTGTTCTTGCCTTTGGCGCTTTCATCGTTTATTGGATCATTTATGACTCCCTGCGCGTGATCCCAAATTATGTGGTCAACCCGATCCACGTGCTCGAGCCCTATGTTATTGAAAAAAACTGGTTTGGGATCAGCGGCCCCGGCGGGTTGCCAATTACCCTGAATGAATATTTTGCGCAGCATACCCACCCGGCGCTGGATGTCATTTCGGGCTTGTTTTACCTCGGATGGGTACCGGTACCCCTGGCTTTTGCCTATTACCTGTTCCGGACCGACAAACCCCTGTTTATCCGGTTTTCGTATGCCTTTCTTTTTACCAATCTGGTGGGCTTCGCCATCTATTATTTGTACCCCGCAGCACCGCCCTGGTACATTGAGTTGCACGGTTTTGAAATAAAACACGGTACCCCGGGAAACCCCGCCGGGTTGCTCAATTTCGATGCATTTTTCGGGATACACCTGTTTTCCGGCATTTACGCGAAAAATGCCAATGTATTTGCAGCGATCCCTTCGCTGCATTCTGCTTATCCGGTTTTATGCCTGTTGTACGGCCGCTACCTGGGAAAATGGTGGGTCAACCTCCTGTTTGGTATCTTTGTCGGCGGCATCTGGTTTGCCGCCGTGTATTCACGCCATCATTATGTAATTGATGTGGCCGCCGGCGCCGCCACAGCGCTTGCCGGGTATTGGCTTTTTGAATACCTGATCAATCAAACGCGCCTCAAAAGCTGGCTGAATGCACTACTCCAAAGGATTTAGTATTTTTCCAGCGATAGCGCCGTAACTTTGCTGCCCTAACCACGTATTTCCGGATAATGAAACAATTCACCATTAAAAATCCTGTCACGATTAAGGGCGTGGGCCTGCACACCGGTAAGGCTGTTTCGCTCACCTTCAAACCGGCTCCGGCCAACCATGGTTACCGTTTTCAACGGATTGACCTGCCCGAGCAACCGGTATTGCCCGCCGATGTCCGCCTGGTTGTTTCCACCAACCGGGGCACCACCCTGCGCAGCGGCGAGGCACAGGTAGCCACTGTCGAGCATGTCTTGTCCGCGCTTACCGGGCTGGGCATTGACAATGTGCTGATGGAAATTGACGGCGCTGAAATGCCGATCATGGACGGTACCTCCCTGCCTTTTGTAGAAGCGCTAAAACAGGCCGGCCAGGAGACCCAGGATGCCGACCGGGAATACTTTGTGATTACCGAACCGATTTCTTACAAGGACGAATTGCTGGGCATTGAATTGCTGGCCCTGCCTGCCGAATCCTTTGAGGCAACCGTCATGATCGATTTTAACTCCAAAGTGCTTGGGCAGCAATTTGCCGCCCTGCATACCATGGAGGACTATCAAGAGGAAATTGCCCCTTGCCGCACCTTCGTTTTTGTGCATGAGTTGGAAAAACTCCTGGAAATGGGCCTGATCAAAGGCGGCGACCTGGATAACGCCATCGTGATCGCCGACCGGAAAATGGAGCAGGCCGAGCTCGATCGCCTTGCGGAAAAAATGGGGAAGCAGTCGATTAAAGTCGATTCGGAAGGTGTGCTGAACACCGTAAAACTCCATTTTCAAAATGAACCGGCGCGGCACAAACTACTGGATGTGATTGGTGACCTGGCACTGATCGGCAAACCGATCCAGGGCAAGATCGTAGCAACCAAACCCGGCCATACCGCCAATGTGGAGTTTGCCAAAATTTTGAAAAAACAGCTGCTGGAAAAACGGCGCCTGCTGGGCATTCCCAAATACGACCCGGAAAAGGAGCCGCTGTACGACATCAACCGGATCAGCCAGTTGTTGCCGCACCGCTTCCCGTTTTTACTGGTGGATAAAATCATTGAACTGACTGAAAACCATGTAGTCGGAATAAAAAATGTAACCATGAATGAGCCTTTTTTTCAGGGCCACTTTCCAAATAATCCAATCTTTCCGGGTGTATTGCAAATTGAAGCCATGGCCCAAACCGGCGGTATTCTGGCTTTGCACAACGTACCCGATCCGGGCAACTGGGATACTTATTTTTTGAAAATTGAAAACACCAAATTTAAAGCAAAAGTCATCCCGGGGGACACCCTAATCCTGAAAATGGAACTTATCGAACCCATCCGGCGCGGCATTGCCCATATGCAGGGAACGGCATACGTAGGCAATAAAATCGTGTCGGAAGGTGAGCTCACAGCACAGATCGTCCGCCGGAACAAGGACGCTGGCGCCAACGAGGCTTGAGATTTTTTAACCGGAAGTTTTGGCGGTACACCGGGCGGGATTCCATTTTCACCGCAGCCCTGTTTTACCGCCAGACTTTGAAATTGAGCTTTTTCCATGAGCTACACTGACGGCTTGCGCGTGATCGATCCCAATGCAAAAATTGGTAAAAACGTCACCATAGGGCCTTTCACCGTAATAGAAGCAGATGTCGTCATTGGCGACGATTGCTGGATAGGCAACAACGTCACTATTTGCAACGGCGCCCGCATTGGCAATAAATGCAAAATTTTTCCCGGTGCAGTAGTCAGCGCTATTCCCCAGGATTTGAAATATAAAGGCGAAAAAACAACGCTCGAACTCGGCAACGAAGTCATCGTACGGGAATGCTGCACCCTGAACCGGGGCACCAGCGAAGCGGACCGGACCGTGATCGGCGACAACTGCCTGCTCATGGCCTATGTCCACGTAGCCCATGATTGCTTTATCGGCAAAGGCTGTATCCTGGCAAATAACGCAACGCTCGCCGGCCATATCACTATTGCCGACTACGCCCGATTGGGCGGCATGGTGGCGGTCCACCAGTTTGTCCGCATCGGCAGCCAAGTTATGATTGGTGGCGGTTCCCTGGTTCGGAAGGATGTGCCGCCCTACGTGATGGCTGCCCGCGAACCGCTTTCCTACACCGGCATCAACCGGGTTGGCTTGGAACGCGCCCATTTTACTCGCGACGAAGCCCACCATATCGAGGATATCTACCGCATTCTGTTCGTACGCGGTCTGCCTGTAAACAAGGCGCTTTCCGTCATTGAGGAAGAAATCGAAGCATCCAAATACCGCGATGAGATCACCAACTTCGTGCGCGGCGCAAAACGCGGCCTGATGAAAGGCTTTCGTTCGCTCAACGCTGCCGGCCGCGTCGCAGAACCCGCCCTGTAGTGGATATTCAACTGACTAATGCCGGCAAACGTTTCCGGTTCGACTGGATTTTTAAAAACCTGGATTTTCATTTTCAATCGGGAACAGCCTATGCTTTGCAGGGCCCAAACGGCTCAGGTAAATCTACCCTGATGAAAATTTTGTCGGGCCATTTATCGCTGTCCAAAGGCCGGATCGCATTTCAGGAAAATAAGAAAACGCTCGATCCCGATGCCGTGTACCGGAAGATCAGTTTTGCTGCGCCGTACATTGAACTGATCGAAGAATTTACGCTCGAAGAGGCCCTGCGTTTTCACAGCCGGCTCAAACCGTTGCTACCGGAATATTCGTCCGAAAGGCTCTACGAATTGCTTGAATTGCCACGTACCCGCCTGAAGGAAATCCGCTATTTTTCTTCCGGCATGAAACAGCGCGTCAAACTGGCGCTGGCTATTTGCAGCGACACGCCGGTGCTGCTGCTCGACGAGCCGAGTACCAACCTGGACGCAAATGCTGTGCGCTGGTTTAAAACTTTGCTGGAACGGCATAGTGGTGGACGGTTGGTGGTTATTGCTTCCAATGACCCTGAGGATTTGGAAAGCTGCCGGGAAGGGGTTGATATTTTGGACTATAAATAACGCAGTCGTTTGGAGCCAGTCACAGGCTGAACTGACACATTCCACTACATATGGAATCATTGGCTATATTCAAACGCAGTAATATTTACCTTGCCTTGGGCGCGGCTTTGCCAGAAGTTGCTTCTGAGGCGTCCACCGAATTATTTTCCCAGGTTTCAATAATAAATAAGGTAAGTTCACGCACTAAACGCGGGGCCATATTTTCGGGCAACTCCGTCAGTATGGCGGAGACGACTTTCGTGAGCGGCAGATCAGGGTTGGACTGCCGGAGCCGTTCGATTTTTACGGTGATGTTATCCTGTTGAGCAAGCAGATAGGATTTAAGGTATGGGATGGTGTCCTTGTTTTTGGCAAAAAATTCGGCTGCCGATATGTCTTTTTGCTTGTCCTTCATGACGTTCAGTTCCGGATTCAAAGTTACCCAGGATTAATGATAATCGCTTTCATTATCCGTCCGCTTTTGCCTTCACTGTAAAAGACAAACTGGGTCGCCTCTTCGTTTTGGAAGAGATTATAGGTGTCGTTAAGCATATTTCAGAAACAAACAAGACGAATATACAACATGTTTTAAAATTGAAAACATATTGTGTCGAATTCGATTTTCAGGCTTCAGAATTTTATCATCCGTAAGTCTAAACCGAGCTTGGGCAACACCTTTACTCCGACCTACCCCACCAAAACAAAACCCGCTTTAGCCGGCATAGTTACTCCACCAAAACGAAGCCGGCCCACTGATACGGATTAATAAACCGCTCCCGCATCTCCTGTTGCGTACGCCGAAAAGCGTCCGGGATGGTTATCTTGCCCTCGATCCAGTGCCGGTAAAACGTTTCCATAAACACCGAAGTCTCCCGGTCGGGCACCTGCCACAGTGACATGATGAGGTACTTTGCTCCGGCGATCTTGAAAGCCCGTTGCAGGCCGTACACGCCTTCGTTGCCATGGATGTCGCCCAGGCCGGTTTCGCAGGCGGAAAGCACCACCAGTTCGGTGTTTGAGAGGTTCATCTGGCTGATCTCATAGGCGGTGATGATGCCGTCTTCCATGCCGGGGCGCAGGGGTTTGCCGGTCTGCCAGGCGTGGTTGCCACCGGCGAGAATGAGGCCGGAGCGGATCATGGGGTGGTCGGAGATTTTGAAAACAGGCTCGACCTCCCCCAACCCCCTCCCCGGGGAGGGGGCTTCTGATTGTGGGTCGGGGAAGAAGAAGCCGTGGGTGGCCAGGTGCAGGATACGGGGGGAGCCAGTCAGGGGGTGACTTGAAGTCACCCCCTGACTATTACCGATGGTTTTGAAAACCTCCTCCGTCGCGGCTTCACCGGAAAAAATCCGGGGTGAAAATGCTGCCTTCCGGAGCAAAGCCTGAATCTTCGTTATTTCCTGTGCGGTGCCCGGCAGGTAATTCCAGTTTTCACTCCGTTGGGGAACACTCCGGTCGGCATAGGTAAATGAAAGTTCGCCTGCATGTATGGCCAGAAAGTCTTGCACCGTCGTGTCTTTTGCAAGTGCCGTGATATCGATTTCATATTGAATACCGCCGAAAAGCGCAGCATCGTTCGTGCTGTTTGTTTTTGTGAAATCCGGGACCACAAGTGAGCGGGTACTTCCCAGGCGCACCAGGCGAAAACGGTCGGCGAGTATTTCATTATTGCTTTTTGCGCCGACTGGGATTGGGATACCGTCGAAATTGATGCGGTGCAGCAGGCCTGAGGGGGAGTAATAGACGGTTTTGACGTCCAAGAGCAGGCTGTCCAGGGGTTGCCAGAGTAGTTCGAAAAGTCCGTTGGAATTACTGCCTTTGAGTGGTTTGACACCTCGGGTGTATACCTGGGCGAGTGTTTTGCTGTCCGTTTTTTCTCCTGCTGGCTGGAGGGTTGTCGCCAGTTGTTTTTCTTCAAAAAGAGGGATGAATAGTGGTTGGGGGTCGCTGGGACGGAGGATCAGGGCGGCGTACATGGTGCTGTCTGTGGCTTTTTTTTCGTAATAGCGGTAATGTACAAATTCAATTGCTGCCTCTTGGGGCTTCAGTGCAGCCTTAACTTCCTGCCAATTGACTTGCCGTGTGGCTTCGCCGAAACCGGCTACCGTGCGGGCGAGGTCTTTTTCGAGATCATTGGCTTTTGACTCCAGCTCGGCAACCAGGGCGCTATCACGCTCTATTATTGGGAGGGCGTATTGGCCAGCGAGGCGACGATGATAGCCTCTCAGGCGATAATATTTATCCGAAGATGTCGAATCGGTAAGTGCTAGTTGTTTGATCCGATTCGATGCATTAAGCAGGAAGCCCTTATAAAACAGGTTATTGTTGTAAATGACGTGTGTTGATTTTTTAGTGTTAACAATCTGGATGAGTGAAAGAGTTAGGTTTTGGTTGTCCGAAAATATTTTTATGTAATTGTTCAATTCCCGTTCGGAAAGGTGGCTTACCGATTTTTCTATCAGGCCCATAGTAACAGAGGAGAGTTCAAAAATGAAAAGTTCGGCTTTTTCATATTGACCTATGTTTTTATAAAGAGTTATCAAACCCCTGAGATTTAAGCTATTCTCAAGATGTTCTTTCCCTAGTTTTTTATCCCAAATAGCTTTGGCTTCTAGATAGAGTGGCTCGGCTTTGTCGTATTGGCTTATTGCCGTATAAAGAGAAGCTAAGTTGAGTAGGCTACCGGCATAGTCGGGGTGATCCATATCCAGGTTTTTTTCCCGGATATGCTTGGCATCTAGAAAGAGTTGTTCAGATTTTTCATATTGGCCCATATAAAAATACAGCGTCGCTAGATCGTTCAGACTTGTGGCATAACTGGGATTTTCCCTCCCCAGGCTTTCTTCCATAATAGTCTTGGCGTTGAGGAAGAGTTGTTCAGCTTTTTCATATTGGCCCATATCTCTATACAAAATTGCCAAGTCAATCACGCTTTCAGCATAGGCGGGATGCGCTCTGCCCAAGGTTTTTTCCTGGATATCTTTAGCTTCGAGGGTTAACGGTTCAGCTTTGTCGTATTGGCCCAAATTCCGGTACAAAACTGCCAGGTTACTCAGATTGGCGGCATAATTGGGATTTTCCTTCCCCAAAGTGTTTTCCCAAATAGTTTTGGCTTCGAGATAAAGCGGTTCGGCTTTTTCATATTGGCCCATGGTATTATATAAAAGTGCTAAGCCCGACAGGCTTAGGGCATAATAGACATTTCCCTTCCCCAATGCTTTTTCCCAAATGCCTTTGGCTTCGAGTAAGAGCGGTTCGGCTTTTTCATATTGACCCATGTCTTTGTACCCAGCCGCCAGGTTGTAGAGCCCTCTGGCATAATTAGGATGATCCTTGCCCAGCGTCTTCCCCCAGATATCTCTGGCTTCGAGCGCTAGCGGTTCGGCTTTGTCAAATTGGCCTATAGTTCTGTAAAGCCCCGCAAGGCCGTCCAAGCTAAAGGCAAGATCAGGATGTTCTCTTCCTTGAGTTTTTTCCTGAATATCTATGGCTTCTAGAAAGTGCAATTCGACTTCTTCGTATTGACCCATGGCACTATACAAAAGCGCCAGATTAATCAGGCTAAAAATATAGTAACGATGTTCTTTGCCCAGTACTTTTTCCCAGATTGCTTTGGCTTCTAGATAAAGTTGTTCGGCTTCATTGTATCGGCCTGTGTAATGGTACAGTCCTGCCAGGTTATGCAGGTTTAAGGCACAATCGGAATGTTCCCTTCCAAGTGTTTTTTCCTGGATGGCTATTGCATCAAGGTAGAGTTGTTCGGCTTTTTCATATTGGCCTATGTCTTTATACAAAGACGCTAATTCACCCAGACTTGCAGCATAATCAGGATGTTCTTTTCCAAGAACTTTCTCCCGAATATCTATGGATTCCAAATACCACTTCGCAGCCATCGGATAATCTCTTTTAGAATTAAATATTCTGCCGTAATTAAAACAACAACTCCCATACGCCGCCGACTCCCGCCCAAGTTTTTCTAGGGCAATTTTCTCAGCAGCCTCATTTATTTCAAGAGCTTTATCAAAATCGCCTTGAGCGGTTAACAAACGGGATTCTTGGATAAGACTATCCACCTGCCTGATAGCCACAGAATCCACAGTTTGCGCAAAAAAAAGTGCCGGAAACAGCAAAAAAATAGCTGGAAAGAGCGTTTTCATTTCAGTACAATTTGGGTAAGAAGTATTGGTTGCTTCCAAAGTTATTATACAATGGCCATTTTTCAAAATTCTGGAAGCTGCGTTTGATCTGCTTTCCGGAAGCATCCTCACTCGCCGTTTCCCTATATTCGCCCTATGAGAAACTACCTAGTCTTAACCATTGCCCTTGGCTTTTTTATTACCCCGGGTTTTTCCCAAAAACTCGAGCATTTTGATATTATCCAGCTGTCCCTGAACAAAGCGGCAGATAATAGATGGAAAACATCAACCCCGCGTTTTCTAACCAGCTTCAACCCCCAGGGCTACAACAACCAACCCCAGTTTTTCAGTCCGAACGAGATCTACCTCACCGTACAGTTTCCGTCCGATACCAACCAAACGGACATTTACGCGCTCAACCTGCTAACGCGTACAACCACCCGGGTTACCGCCACGACGACCCCGGAATATTCGCCGACGCTCATGCCAGGCGGCCGCCGGTTTTCCGCCGTGCGGGTGGAGGAAAACGGCGCCCAACGGTTGTGGTCTTTTCCGCTCGATCGTGCCGACAGCGGCTACCCGGTTTTTCCGGCCCTGACCAATGTCGGTTACCATTGCTGGCTGCACGATACGTTGGTTGCTGTTTTTCTGGTGGGCGAAGGCACTGCGCCGCACGCACTCGGCATTGTTGGAACCGGGAAACAACAACCCGTCCGGGTGGCCTTCAATATCGGGCGTTGCCTGCAAAACATGCCGGACGGCCGGCTGGCGTATGTGCACAAGGCAACCGATCAGACCTGGTTTCTGAAAGCCTACGACCCGCGAAATGGCGGCTCCGACATCCTGGTCACCATGCCGGCAGGCAGCGAGGATTTCGCCGTGCTGGCCGACGGTACGTTTCTGGCCGGGCAGGGCACCAAGATTTTTCAGTGTAACCCAAGCCGGCAAAAGGTCTGGCAGGAAATTGCAGACCTGCGCGCCTACGGTATTCACAACATCAGCCGCTTGGCACTGAGTGCCGATGGCAAACTGGCGCTGGTGGTGCAGTAGCGGTAGTTTACTTGCTCTTTTCAAGTGCTTTCCAAACCAAATCCTCTTCAGCAAGATTGGGCAGGGTAACCTGCAATCCCGGGTAGGCATCCATGGTGCGCTGTATGGTCGCCAGCGCATGCGGGTTGCGCGCCCAGGCCCGCCGGGCGATGCCGTTGTTCACATCCCAGAACAGCATGGCGTGCAGGCGTTTGTCCGCTTCCGGCGTGCCGTCGAGCACCATGCCGAAACCGCCGTTGATCACCTCGCCCCAGCCGACGCCGCCGCCGTTGTGCAGACTCACCCAGGTAGCGCCCCGGAAGCTGTCGCCGATCACATTGTGTACCGCCATGTCGGCTGTGTAGCGCGAGCCATCGTAAATGTTGGCCGTTTCGCGGAAGGGTGAATCCGTGCCGCTCACGTCGTGGTGGTCGCGGCCGAGCACCACCGGTCCGGCCAGTTCGCCGCTGGCAATTGCGTCGTTGAACGCTTTGGAAATCCGCATGCGGCCCTCCGCGTCGGCGTAGAGAATTCGGGAAAAAGAGCCCACCACGGGCAGGTTGTGTTCGGCCGTTTTGATCCACAGCAGGTTGTCGTTGATCTGACCTTTGATGTCGTCGGGGGCTTGGGACAGCATTTCCTCCAATACCCGGGCAGCGATGGCATCGGTTTTTTTAAGATCTGCCGGGTCGCCGGAGCAGCATACCCAGCGAAAGGGCCCGAAACCGTAGTCGAAGCAAAGCGGGCCCATGATGTCTTCGACGTAGGAGGGGTAGCGGTAGGGGGAGGCGCCGACGTCGACCCCACCCCTAACCCCTCCCCCCGAGGGGAGGGGGATTTGCTCCCGGGATAATTCTAGTTTTCGTTCATGGATAGCCTTTTTGATTTCGCTCAGAACAACTTTTGAGCGATTCAGGACATCGGCATTGGAAAATCGGATTACTTCAAATCCGGCTGAGTTGAGAAATTCCGTGCGCAAAGCATCGTATTCCGGTTGAAGGTCATGAATTGACCCGTCCAGTTCGATTACCAAACGGAGTTCAAGATTCACAAAATCGGCTACGTAATCTTCAATGGCATGTTGCCGCCTGAACTTAACCTGTTCAATTTTTTTATCGCGGAGGTATTCCCACAGTTCGCGTTCTGCCTGCGTTTGCGTTTTGCGAAGCGTTTTCACAAATTCCTTCAAATAGCTCCAACGCGCGGCATTTGTTGTTTCATGTGGGCGGCCGTAGGCGCCAACTTTTCGCGATGCCGATCCAAGCCCACGGGCCAAGTCCCCCTCCCCCCGGGGGGAGGGGTTAGGGGTGGGGTTGAACACCGCAGCCCCCACATCACCCGCCTCCTTCAAAAACGCATTCCCGTAATCCCAGAAATACATGCCGCGGTCGGCCATGGCATTGACGGCCCGCACGTGCCGGCGCAGCGATTCGGCCACGGCTTCCATGAATTTGGGTTTGTCCGAAATGAGGAGTTGTTTCGCCGCCTCAAATGTGTAGCCGACCGGGCAGTAGCCCATGTCGTGGATGTTGTGGCAGGAGGTTTGGTCGGAGCCCAGTTCAACCTGAATGCCGTCGGCCACAAAACGTTCCCAGAGGTCGACGATGTTGCCGTGGTAGATCAGCGCTACGGCTTCCTTGTTTCGGCGGCATTCCTCCATGCGGACGATCAGTTTGCCCAGGTCGGTAAACACATTTTCCTGTTGAATGTAGCCGTCGGCGAGTCGCTGTTTGACGGCATCGCCGTCCACCTCGGCGATCACCCCGACGCAGCCCGTGATCACGGCAGCCCCGGCTTGCGCGCCCGACATACCGCCCAGGCCGCTGGTGACGTACACCCGCCCGCGCAGGTCGGTATCGCCGAAGCCCATTTTTCGTCCGGCGTTGAGCAGGGTGATGGTGGTGCCGTGCACGATGCCCTGCGGGCCGATGTACATGAAGGAACCGGCCGTCATCTGGCCGTACTGGGTGACGCCGAGTGCATTGAAGCGGTTCCAGTCTTCTTTTTTGGAGTAATTCGGGATCATCATGCCGTTGGTGACGACCACGCGCGGCGCTTCCGGGTGGCTGGGAAAAAGGCCCAGTGGATGGCCGGAGTAGAGCACCAGCGTTTGCGCTTCGGTCATTTCGGAAAGGTAACGCATGGTGAGCAGGTACTGGGCCCAGTTTTGGAACACCGCGCCGTTGCCGCCGTAGGTGATGAGCTCATGCGGGTGTTTGGCCACTTTGGGATCGAGGTTGTTCTGGATCATCAGCATGATGGCCGCGGCCTGTTTAGTTTTCGCCGGGTAGTCGGCGATGGGTCGGGCGTGCATGGGGTAGTCGGGCCGGAAGCGGTACATGTAGATGCGGCCGTAGCGTTGGAGTTCGTCGGCAAATTCTGTGGCAAGGGTTTCGTGCCAGG
The DNA here is from genome assembly GCA_964484205.1 of uncultured Saprospiraceae bacterium. Lineage (GTDB taxonomy): Bacteria > Bacteroidota > Bacteroidia > Chitinophagales > Saprospiraceae > M3007. The sequence continues at coordinate 30,950 of CAZAEZ010000012.1, forward strand.
CGGTGGGGAAGTAGCGCAGGGCATTCCGGATGGCCAGCACTTTTTCATCCTCCGATAACACGCCTTCGATCAACCGGCGCGGGGCATGGCTGACGGCGGGGTCTATTGCTTTTGGGCGGGGAAGAGTGCTGGGGATGCCGGTTTGGATTTGTTGTTGGAAATTATGGTGGGTGGACATGTTGCCTTTGCTTTTTTTGCAAAGGTAGGGAATGTGAGCTATGCCAAAGGCTTGGGTGAAGGGCATTAATCACCTATTTCCAGCGCATCGTACTCCGTAATGGTTTTGTTGTGCATGGTAAACCAATTCGCCAAAATCTTTATCCATCGTTACCACCATCCGTTGATCCTGTTCAGCAATACGCAGAATTGCTGAATCTGGTAAGGAGGTGTCTAAATCCAAAATGGAAATAACGTCATAGCCCCTGTCAGTGAGGAATTCTTGGACTTTATTTCCAACACCAACATCTAAAACAAATTTTAACATGATGCATCAGGCCGCAGCTACCGGAAATACTTTTTCATCTTCCAAAAGCCCTGCCGCATACAGTAAACAGGCCCGCGCATCCGCCTCTTCCAAAAACGGAAAATCATCGTGGAGTTGTTCAAAGTTGAGCCCTCCAGCCAGGGCCTTGATAACATGTTCTACGGTTAAGCGCGTTCCACGTATGGTAGGTTTCCCCAACATGACAGCCTGATTCATGGTTATACGCTGCAACAGTTCGTGTTTCTCTGTGTTATTTTCCATGTCAATGTTTTTACAAAAATACTCCGCTTGAACGGCAATTCAAACCTTCCCACACAGCCCCCCTTCCTCACCGCCGCCTGGCGTCGCCTCGTCCTGCTCAACTACGCCGTGGCGCCCGAAGTGCTCCGGCCCTACCTGCCCGCACATACCGAGCTGGATATTTGGAACGACACCTGTTACGTCAGCCTGGTGGGATTTATGTTTGAAAACACAAAAGTCCGCGGCCTGAAAATTCCCTTCCACGTCAATTTTGAAGAGATCAACCTGCGGTTTTACGTGCGGCGCAACGACCCGGAGCTGGGTTGGAAACGCGGGGTGGTGTTTATCCGCGAGATCGTACCCAAACCGGCTATCGCCTGGGTGGCCAATACGCTGTACCGCGAGCGCTACGTAGCCCGCCGGATGTGGCACCGCTGGCAGGAGCAACCCGGCCAACTCGAAGTGGAGTACGGTTGGCGCGAGGGTAAACACTGGCAGGCCTTTGGCCTGCAAACTGCCGGGACGGCCATGGATATCAAGGAAGGCAGCGAGGCAGAATTCATCACCGAGCATTATTGGGGTTATGCGCCCTGGGATAAAACCCGCGCGATGGAGTACCAGGTGGAGCACCCACGCTGGCAGGTGTACCCGGTGGCGTCTTGGCATTGCCGGGTCGATTTCGGAGCCGCGTACGGGCCGGTGTTTGCCGGTCTGACGGCTGCCACGCCGAAGTCAATTTTTTTGGCCGAAGGCTCGGCGATTGTGGTGCGAAAGGGAAAATTGTTGTCTTGAAAGGCTAGCCTTTTTTCAGTGCCTGTTTCCGGGCCAGCATCTTTTGGGCAAACCGGCAGGCTTCCCGGTGACAGCGCCAGGCATGCCAGAACTCGCCGCCGGCAAATGCCAGTACGGCGCTTCCCATCAGGATGTTGTGCAGGACCAGGGCAGCCTCGTAGAAGTCGATGAAAAATGGGCGCAAAACGAACATCTCCAGGGCAATGGTCGCAGCGGCCAGGAGCGTGAAGGCAATGGCCAGGGCGCGGGTTTTGGTAAGCCATTCCGGTCGTTGGCGCGTCAGGCAGCCCCGTAAAAAGCGGACGGGCTGTGGGTTGCGCGGTTGCAGTTTGATCAACTCGCGCAGGATGTAGGCACTTTGAGGGTATTCCTCTTGCTGATACAGCGATTTTGCTTTTCGAAACAGGAGTTTGGTGTAAATATCTTCCCCGCCCCAGGTTTCAATGTTTTGCATAATAACTACCTCGATCAGGTGGTCGCACATGACCAGGTGCTGCCGGTAATTGCCGATTTCGTACAGCGCTTCAGTATAGGCCAGCGAGCAGTCAAAATACTCCTCCATGTCGAGCGTACCGATCGCGTCTTCAAATTGCTCGTAATACCGCACAATACCGTGATAATCCGCCGTGCTGATGGCTTTGAAATTACGGTATAGTCGTAAGCGATATGTTGGCAAATAGGCCATTTAAAAATCCTGCTGTTGTGGCTGTGGTCGAAGATACACCGGGGCAATTAATTTAACAAGTTGGGAAAGGGTGGGGTTTGGGGTAATCCCTGTTTTTTTACCTGCTAAGACGCAAAAACGCCAAGACACAAACTTGTGAACTTGGCGTTTTTGCGTTGAAAATACCTGTGCGGCAAGGGCAAAAATCAATACCGCTGAAACGCCACCGGCATCCCGTCGTCGAATGCACCGGTAAGCACCGGGGTTTGCACATTCGTGGTGTATTCCCGCACGCGGGTGTACACGTAGTTGAACAATTCGCGAATGTTGATGATGTTATCGCCATCGGTGTTGGCGGCGCCTTTCAGGCCGCGCAGCATGTAGTAGGTGAAAACACCCTGGCGCAGGCCGTGGTCTTCCAGCGAAAGTTCTTCGCCTTTGGACGACATCAGCAGGGCCACACCACCACTGGAATCTTCAAACGCCTGGTAGTATTTCTCCAGCGAAACCGGGGCTTTGCCTTTCGATGCGAGGCCGTAATTGAGCGTACCGCTGTGGCAGGCATCGGCAATGCACAGCTTATGCTTAGCCTTGCTTTGCATCAGCACCTGCTTGATTTCCTCGTGGCGGAGTTTGTTGTTAAATCCGTCAAAGTCGACCGGCAGAAAACAACCCTCCAGGCCATGGCCGCTAAAGTAAAACAGCACAACATCGTTGGCATCCGCCTTAAGGAAATACTGGCGCATGGTGCGCAATACGTTTTCCCGGGTTGCCGACTCATCCACCAGCACAGCAATTTGTTCATCGGGCAGGGCGCCGCCTTCCGGGCTTTTCAAAAAGGAATAGAAGCGATAGGCATCATCATCCGTAAATTTCAGCGACGGCATGGATGTGTACCGGCCAACGCCAACGACTACGGCATAAATTTTCACTGTGCTGCTGGCTTCCACCCGTACCGGATCATTTGGCATGGATTCGTTGGAATCCAGTTCGCGGATGGCAGCGCCATTGACCCACACGGCGCCTGAAACGCGTCCGCTCGCCGTGTAGAGGACCCCTTCCCCGTGTGGAGCGCCATTGGCCCACTGGCCTTCATAGCGGTCGCCACCGGCATAGTAACAAGTGCCTTCACCGTTCGGAACACCATTTTTAAACTCCCCGATCCAGCGCGATCCGTCAGGATAGTCGTAGTACCCCTTGCCGCTCCGGCAATAGGAAGAAGTGCAGTTGGTGAGCCCCGCCACATCCGATTTTCCGGAAGGCTTTGGTTTGGAGGCCTGGTTTTGGCCGGGCTTTTGGCTGTTGTTCTGGGCTGTTGACGCCGTAGCGCTTTGACTCCCGGAAAACTTACCATTCACCCAGGAACCTTCCTGGGCAGTACCGTTGGTGAATACCAGACGACCCAGGCCGTTTTTCACATTTTGTTTCCAGCTTCCGGTGTAGAATGCCCCATCGGGATAGTACATCGTACCGGTGCCTTCGAATTTTCCATAGCGGAACTCGCCTTCATAGCGCTCGCGGGTGGAAAACTTATATTTTCCCTTGCCGTGCGGATGGCCATTGGACCAGTTGCCGACATACTCATCGCCGTTGGGAAAACGGTAGAGGCCATAGCCATTGCGGCAGTTGCCATCCAGGCATTGGGCAGAAATTTGTGTTTGTGCAGTTACCAGGAACAGCGCTGGCAGAATTGTGCAAAAGAGTAGACCCTTCATAAAAATGAATAGTTTGAATTATCAACGAAAACGGGTGTAAAAGAAGGGTGCAAATACTGTTAAAGATTGATTAAAGTAAGTTAAGCCGGAAAAAGTGCAGGCAAACTTTGCAACACAAAAAACCGGATTTTGATCGGTTAGTGGTTGTTTTCAAACTTGGGTACCCAAAAACATTTGCGCATTGAAGAACAATTTTGCTATCCGAATATTGTGCCAGTCATATTAGGTAAGGTCCAAATTTGTAATTTTGCAGCGCTCCTTTTAGGAGTAACATTCTGAATTTCAAACGCTTGAAAAAAAAGTCTAAAATGATGTTAAAAAAAATCTGCTTAAGCCTGGGTGCAGCTGCCCTGTTTTTTGCCTGCGGAACCAATTCGAGTAATTCAGCACAAGCACAAAGTGCCGAAGACGGCAAACATTTCGGTACCACCATAACTGCAGACGATGCGATCAGCTATGATGATTTGATGCCCAAAATGACAGAAACGGATTCCCTCGCCGTCAAGGTAACCGGCACCGTTAAAGAAGTTTGTCAGAAAAAAGGCTGCTGGATGACGCTGGTATCCGACCAGCCGGGCATGCCCGAAATGCGCGTAACGTTTATAGATTATGCTTTCTTTATGCCGAAGGACCTGTCGGGCAAACGCGTCGTTATCGACGGTTTTGCTTTTGTTGATGTAACCTCGGTCGACGACCTGCGCCACTACGCTGAAGATGCCGGAAAGTCGGAAGAAGAAATTGCCGCCATTACCGAGCCGAAGCGCGAAGTAGCGTATGAGGCCGCCGGTGTGTTGATCTTGGATTAGGTTGGGATATTGCGTAGGGTTTAGCCTGCCAGAGCGGTTGAATACTTTTCAAATTTCAAATTAGCCTTTTCAAATTGGACTTCAAAGTATCTTCGTAAACCAGCAATTTGGAGTAGGAAGTCAAAAGTCAAATTTGAAAAGATCAATTTGAAAAGTTTTTAGCCCTCTGGCAGGCTAACCACGTACAATACCTCAGTAATTCAGGTCTTTCATCCCCTTGACATAGTACATTTCCAGCAGGCCTTTATTCTTCGCGGCCACCTTCCCACGGGGCTCCCATTCAAAATCGTATTTCGCTTTCCAGTAGGTTTCCTCGCTGATGTTGACACGTCCGGGAGCCGATGTCTCTTCCATGCGGGCCGCAATGTTGACGGTGTCGCCCCAGATATCGTAAGCGAATTTTTTCTCGCCCACCACCCCGGCCACCACCGGGCCGGTATGAATGCCGATACGCGCCTCGAAGAACGGCAGCCCCCGGCTTTGTTGTTCGGCTTTTTGATGAAGCAGGAAATCCTGTATCTGCAGGGCCGCTTTGATCATATCGGTGGGGCTGGCATTTTGATCGGATAAGCCGCAGGCGCAGATGTAGGCGTCGCCTACGGTTTTTATTTTTTCAATGCGGTACTGCCCGATGATGCGGTCAAAATTGGAAAAGCAGTAATCAATTTCAGCGACCAGGCCCTCCGGACTCAGCATTTCGGAAATTTGCGTAAAGCCGATAAAATCCACAAACATGACCGTTGCCTGGTCATATTGCTGGGCGGCAACCTTCTTTTTAGTTTTCAGTTCACTGGCGATGGCCGGCGGCAAAATGTTGAGCAGCAGTTCATCACTTTTCTTCTGCTCCTCTTCGATGATTTTATTTTTATTCGCCAGTTGGTTGGCGGTGCGGCGCTTGGCGCGATAGCGCAGGTAAAACAGGCCTGCTACCACCAGAATAAAACTACTCAGCATCAGCAGGGCATTTCGCGCGGCCTCCGATTTTTGGCGTTCCACTTCCACCCGGAGCAACATGGCTTTTTGCGCTTCAATCTCGCGGCCTTGCTGAGCCTTGATCATCGAATCCACCATTTGCTCTTCGGTGAGGGTTACCAGCAATTTATTTTTAAACTGGACTATGGAATCGGCCTGACGCTGTTTGAGCACAAACTGCGAATCGCGTTGGTACAGCGCTTGCTGGGTTTGCGTTTGCACCTGCTCGATCTGCTGGCGGTAGCTCGACTCCAGAATTTCAGTGTGGCCGGTGACTGAGGCCAGTTGTTCGCGCAAGTTGCGATTGTCGGCTTCGGCAGCAGCCAGTTGGCCTTCAATGCGACGCAGGGCATCACCGCTGCTCGTCGAACGGCCTGTATTTTCTTTCAGGTAATTGATGGTTTCCTGGCTCCACTTCAGGGCTTCGGCGAGATTGTTTTGCCGTTTGCCGATGTCCATCAACTTTTCTGCTGCCTGCAGGGCGACATCCTGGTGGCCGTAGTTTCGGGCGGTGTTCCAGGCTTCGGTAAATCGGCGGGTTGCCTCCGAATAATTGCGCCGCCGGTAGTTGGCTTCGGCAGCAAGGTACAGCGCATCAGATGCCATGCGTTTTTCGCCCAATTGTACGGCCAGTTCGCTGGCTTCCACGGCATAGGTGGCCGCTTCAGACGGACTTCGGGCCAGCTGTTTTTCGGCCAGTTGGTAGGTCAGCTGTAACTTTTCACTCTTTGACGCCGCGCGCCGCAACTGGGCTTTTAACTCCGAAACAGATTGTGCAGAAAGCGCGCCGTGGCAAAAGACGCACAGGCTAAGAATAAGTAAGGCGGAAATATGTTTCATAACAACCGGGTCCGGGATTACGTATTAAATCCGGTATTTAAAAAAAGGCGGTTTGGACAGTTTGTCTGCCTGAAAACCATCCGGCAAACGAAATAATCGCCAAAATTGAAAATTTATTGACTGCCAAAGGTAAAAAAAACGGATTGCCGCTACATTTACTTCCTTAACCGGCACACTACATGCACATCAAACCCTTCCGGGCCAGCCATCCGCTGTTCGATCGCATTCCCTCACCGGATGCTTTTTGTTCGGATGCAAAGAACGCTTTTCTCGATTATCAGCGCGACAATTTGCTGGCACGCTCAGCGAACGCGGCATTGTATATTTATCAAATCGAACAGCACCATCATTTGCACACAGGCATTGTGGCGCTCAATGATGTTCAGGATTTTTTCACCGGGCATATCAAAAAGCACGAAAAAACGCTGCGCGAACGCGAAGACCGGCAGATGGAGTTGATTTTGCGCTGGGGGGCAATTTTAAAACCGGTTTTGCTCACCTTCCCGCCTGTTCCGGAACTCAACACCTGGCTGGCAACCTTCACTGCGGCAAATCAGCCTTTGTTCGAAACGTATTTTCGAAAAGAAGGACAAACGCAACGCCTCTGGGCAATTGCAGATCAGGCAGATATCGCGCACGTGCAGCACCTCTTCGAACAGGAAGTGCACAATGTGTACATTGCCGACGGGCATCACCGGACGAGCACGCTGGCTCTGCTCCACAAGGAGCACAAAGCCGAATACCCCGCACTCGACTTCGATCACCTGTTTTGCGCCTTTTTTCCCACCGATCAACTCGACATCCTCGACTACAACCGCGTCGTCGAAGGCCTGAACGACCTGAGTCCGGAACAATTCTTCAGCCGGCTCGCGCAGGTGGCTACAATTGAATACGTCGAACACCCGCGGAAGCCCCGTAAAAAACACGAACTCAAATTACACTTCCGCGAACACTGGTACCGGTTGCAGTGGAAGCCCGAGGTACTGGCGGCCTTCCGGCCCGGCTCCCGCACCCTGCCGGTTTTGCTGGATGTCAGCTTGCTCAATGAACTGGTTTTGCAAAACATACTTGGCATCCGGGACTTCCGGACCAGTTCGAGAATATCGTACGTTGAAGGCACAAAAGGCCTGCAGGGAATTCGAAAAGCCGTCGGGGATGCGAACGACCGCATGGGTTTTGTTTTGCATCCCATCCTTTTTGATGATATGATGCATATCGCCGATGCCGGAAAAGTGCTGCCGCCCAAGAGCACTTATTTCGAACCGCGCATGAAAAGCGGGCTTATTATCAAATTGCTTTCGAAAGAGTAACCAGGTTCTGCAACAACACGCTGGTCGCTGAATTGAGCTTGCACGTCGATGTATGCGAGATATTGGGACGGCAAATTTGGTTTATAACTTAAACTAATCTATTTTTGCAATAAAGTTTAAAACATAAACCGCATTTTCGATATGGAAAACGATGAAAAAGTACTGAACCCGGAGGAAAGCCTGCGCGTCATCCGGGAAACTATTGATCTGGCAAAAAATACCATCCGGGAAAACGGATTCCATTTCCTGCTTTGGGGCTGGCTGGTAGTGTTCGCTTGTGTGGCCGATTATTATCTGGATGTGGTATTGCAGCATCCCCGGCATTTTATGGCCTGGATTTCCATGACGGTGATCGGTGTGCCGGCCGCCATCATTTATGAGTGGCGCCGGGATAAAACACAGCCGGCATCGTCCAATACAGTACGGGAATGGTACGGCAAAGTTTGGATGGCCTTTGGGATTTCCCTGTTTATTGTGATCGTGCTCACGGTGCGTGCTCAGATGTCGCCTGTTCCATTTATTTTAGTTTTGGTTGGTTTCGCAACGTTTATTTCCGGATCATTACTTCGGTTTACGCCCTTAATTATTGGTGCCGCAGCCATGTGGACCGGCGCCCTTGTTTGCCTGCTTTTGAATTATCAGGAACAACTGCTGGTTCAGGCGGCGGCCACCGTGGTTGGTTACCTGATACCCGGATATTTATTGAATGTACAAGCCCGCAAAAAGCATGTTTAATGAACTCGACCCAGTATTGTTGTCCCAATTGCGACTGGCTATCATGTCGCACCTGATGGTTGTGCGCGAAGCGGATTTTAATGCCTTAAAAACACAAACCGGCGCTACAGCGGGCAACCTGAGCGCACAAATCAGCAAGTTGCAGGAGGCCGGATACATTGAAGTGGAAAAAACGTTTAAAAACAATTATCCGCTGACACTTTGCAAACTGAGTCCGAAAGGCGTTGAGGCATTTGAGGCGTTTTACACCAACCTGAAATCCTATTTTGATACCCGTACGGGAGGGTAAACTCAACCAATTCAACTTTTCAATATGAAACATTCCTTTGTTTTGGCGGTCGTCCTGAGCGTCTGCCCGCTGAGCCTGTTTGCGCAGGCACAACTCCAACCCAGTCCCCAACTCCTGGATGCCATGAAAAAAGTCCAGGCGCTTGAAGGCGCCTGGGCTGGCTCCGGATGGATCCAAATGGGGCCTCAACGGCATGCATTTCAGCAAACAGAACATGTTCGGTTTCATGCGAACGGAACCGTCCTGACGATTGACGGCCGCGGCACCGATGCCGTCGATTCCACACAGGTCATCCACCAGGCGTTTGCTGTAATATCCTATGACCAACAGGCCGGGAAATACCTGATGCGCGCCATTCGCGCCGACGGCAACCATGTGGACGCCGATTTTGCAGTTCAACCCGACGGCAGTATTATCTGGGGCTTTTCCCACCCAATGGCCGGGCGAATCCGATACACCATCAAGATTGAATCTGAAAGTTGGACCGAAACCGGCGCCATGAGCCGCGACGGAAACTCCTGGATGCCATTTTTTGAAATGCAGCTAAAAAAACGGTAAAACTACCGGCTTCTCGGCTACTGCCCTTTTTTCCGGTGGTAATACGCCTTGGCTTTCATCTGGCTCCCGCAGGTTTGCATATTGCACCACCTGCGGGTGCCGTTTTTACTGGTATCGAGAAACAGCCAGCCGCAGTTGCCGCAGGATTTGACCCGGGCCAGCCGGTCGCCGAGCAGCAGGGCTTCAGCCGAAAGGGCAATAAGCCAGAGCGGTTTTTCGGGATGCGGCGCTTCCGTAACACCACGACGCAGCCCCTCACCGGTCAGGCAAAGTTGGGTGTGGGGATACACTTCGTGTAAAAATCCGTTGAACGCATCCAGGTGCTTCGGATGCAGGGTGCCTTTTCGGGATACATGTTCAAATAAAACATAAAGCGCTTCCCGGAATGCCCGCACCTCTTCAATATTGCTTTCAGGCAAAACCTGCCATTCTTGAAACTCTTTTTCCGAAAATAAACCGACGTGCCGCACCCATGCCCGGAGATCATCCCAGGTGTTCAGGTACTCCGTTACAGCTTCGGGAGTACGCGCCGAAACGGTGTTGATAAAGTCCAGGCAAAGCCAACCGCCGTCAAGCGCCAGCGTTGCGATCGGATTTTCCATATTTTTTACTACTAAAACTTGCTTTGTTGGTAAGAATGTCAATATTTTTACCGCCTAAAAATATTTTACCGGTAAAGATACGGATTTAACAATTAAGCTATGAAAACAAATCTTTCCCAGTACATCCGGTTGTTGCTGGACGGGATCGTGCAACATGATGTGTATCATATCGGTCAAATTGGGCAGGCATTATCCCTGATCCGCAGCAAACAACAGGTTTCTACTTTTTAACTACCCAAACAGTTTTCCGTCATGTCCAATACAACCACTTCGCCCAGCCGGGCCATGATCCTGGCTGCCTTTGCCGCCATTTACCTGATCTGGGGTTCCACCTATGTGACCATCCTGATCAGCCTTGAGTCCATACCGCCATTTTTGCTCATCGGCATGCGCTTTTTCATTGCCGGAATCATCCTGCTTGCCTGGCAGCTGGCGCGGGGTGAGCGGGCTGCGCGCAAGGCATTGCTGCAGCATAGTTTTGCCGGCATTCTGATGCTTTTCGGCGGCACCGGCGCGGTGGTATGGGTAGAACAATACATCAGCTCCGGCCTGGCCGCCATCATCGTTGCAAGCATGCCATTTTGGTTTGTGCTGTTGGACTACAAGCAGTGGTTGTTCAATTTTTCAAACGGCCTCATCCTCAGCGGCGTTTTGGTCGGTTTTGCCGGAGTTATTTATTTGTTTGGAGCCGGAAATTCGGGATTCGACTCTGGTATTTCAGACGAGTTGTTTTCCATGCTGGTTTTAATTGCGGGATGTATAGCCTGGGCAGGCGGTTCACTTTATTTGAAATACCGTGCCGCAAACAATATCACCGCGGGCCTGGGCGCCGGTATCCAGATGGTTGCTGCCGGCCTGTGTAGTCTACTGGTGAGTGGTTTCCAGGGCGAACTTGCCGGGTTCGAGCCAGCAGCGGTCAGTGGCGCATCGTGGGCAGGCTTGTTTTACCTGGTCAGTTTTGGCTCCCTGATCGGATACTTGTCATACATCTGGTTGTTGCGGCAACGCCCAGCCGTGCAGGTGGGCACTTACGCCTACGTAAACCCCGTGGTGGCGGTATTGCTGGGCTGGATGATCGCATCCGAACCCTTTGCCTGGCAACAATTGGCGGCGCTGGGCGTAATTCTGAGCGGTGTATTGCTGATCAATTTGCCAAAATACAAGCACCTTCGAAAGCAGTTGCAGTGGCGGTAAAAGATCAGTTTTGGGCTCGGTAAGAAATTCCCGAGCACGTTCTAAACCAAGCCTTCCCGCACCAGGTCGTGCAGGTGCACAATGCCCTGGTACGTCTCGTTTTCGAAAACCAGCAGCTGGGTGATCGCGTGTTTGCGCATTAGCGCCAGCGCATCGACGGCGAGTGCATCAGGGCCAATGGTTTTGGGCATCGGGCTCATGATGTGTTTTGCCGTGAGGCTGTTGAAATCGGCGCCGCGCTGAAGCATGCGGCGCAGGTCGCCGTCGGTGACAATGCCGTGCAATTGTCCGGCAACATCGAGCACCGCAGTAGCGCCCAGGCGCTTGGACGATATTTCCAGAATGACCTCCTGCAATGTCGAATCGGGGCTTACCTGCGGCCGGTCGTGCAGGGCGCACAGCTCGCCTACCCGCAGGTAAAGTTGTTTGCCCAGGGCGCCGCCGGGGTGAAACTTCGCAAAATCTTCTGTTGTAAAACCGCGCAATGCGAGCAATGCGATTGCCAGGGCATCGCCCAGGGCCATTTGCGCGGTGGTGCTCACCGTGGGCGCCAGGTTGTTGGGGTCGGCTTCGTGGTCGACGGGGGTCCAGAGCAGAAAATCGGCTTGCCGGGCGAGGGTACTCTTGCGGTTGGCCGTCATGGCGATCAGGCAGTTGCCAAAATTCTTGACCAGGGGTACCAGCACTTTGATTTCGGCCGATTCGCCGCTTTTCGACAGGCAGAGCACCACGTCGTCGGGCAGCACCATACCCAGGTCGCCGTGGATGGCGTCGGCGGCGTGGAGGAAAAGCGCGGGTTGGCCGGTAGAGTTGAGCGTCGCGACGATCTTTTGCGCCACGATGGCGCTTTTGCCGATGCCGGTAATCACCAGGCGGCCCTTGCTCCGGTGGATCGTTTCGACGCAGGCCTGGAAATCGGTGGTATCGTCGAGGCTGTCGGCCAGGGCCTGGAGCGCTTCGGCTTCGAGGCGGATAGTGCGCTGGGCGGCGGCGAGGATGTCGGGTTGGGTGTGGTGCACGTACAGATAAATTTCCGGCAAAAATACACCCCTCCTGTACATAATTCGAGAATCCGGTTATCTTTGAACGCGCTTCAACTACGATTTCCCTAATCGTTATAACATTGCCTTTTCGGCCGGTAGCCCTGACCGCGTCAAGACAGCGCTATAGCCTTTAAATTATGCCCTGTATGAAGGGTTACTTGGTCCTTTTTGCCACTTTCCTGCTAGTTCTCCCTCTTTTTGACCCGGAAATCCACGACGCTTTCCGGGAGGCGGGCTTGGACCCGTACCCGTGGGTGGGGTTATACTGGTGGAGTAAAAAAGATTATCGCTTTCGCTGCTGCTAAGCCTATCTAACTCTGGCCGCCGCGACACATATTTCAGTTACTTTTTTAAATGTTGTCGTGTCATGAAAACTATTGTCCTATTAGTTCTTGTTCTTCACGTTGTCCCCGTTTTGGGGCAACGCGCAGATTCGCTTGCGGTTTTGACGGAGGTAGACAGCCTTCTCCGGGTTTCCAATAATATGATCGAACACCAGCAGTTCGACGAGGCGCTACAACGGGTAGAAGCAGCTGAAGCAATGGCAATAGCTGCCCTTGGAAAAAGCCACAGCGTTTATTCCATTTGCCTTTTCAATCGGGGTAATATTTATTATTACATGGGACACTACGCCGAAGCCGAAAAAATCTGGCTCCAATACAAAGCCATTTTGGAGCAGACTCCTGAAACCCAACAAAGCGAATACGCGGACATACTGAGTAGTCTGGGAATGATTTACTGGAAAACCGGGGAGTTTGAAAAAGCAGAGACCTTTTTAAATGAAAGTAAAACCATATTTGAAACTACTGAGGGAAACGACCTTCCCGGTTACGCTTTCACCCTTAACTGCCTTGCCATATTGTACAGGGAAACAGGCAATTATGAAAAAGCAGAAGCGCTTTCGCTGGAAAGCCTTCGGATCAAGGAAAAATCGACGGAGAAAAATGACCCTTACTACGCCGGGAGCCTGGTTAATCTGGCGAATTTGTATGCTGCTATGGGAAATTACGAAAAGTCGGAATCGTATTATCTGGATGCCAAAAGGATTTTTGAAGCGGAACCCGAGAATACGGAGCATTCGTTTTACGCAAACTGTCTGAACAATCTCGCCATCCTCTATTCCAATATGGGCATTTTTGAAAAAGCCGAAGCGCTCCACATTAAAGCCAATGCTGTATGGCGCATAAAATTAGGCGAGAACCATCCTGATTACGCTGGAGGCTTAAATAATCTGGCTTCCGTGTATTGGGAAGCCGGGAATTTCAGGCTGGCAGAACAATATTACCTTGAAGCCAATGCCATTTGGGCAGAAACGTACGGCAAGGAAAATCCAGATTATGCCCTTAGTCTCAACAATCTGGCAAGTGTCTACCGAAGTCTTGCCGATTATCCAAAAGCAGAATCGCTTTACCTGGAGACAATTGCCATCTGGGAAAAGACCGTAGGCAAGGAACACCCTTATTTTGGTGAATCCTTACATAATCTGGGGATACTATACTTTTTGGCAGGCGATTCTCAAAAAGCCAGACAGTATTGCTTCCAGGCCAATGAGATTTTCAGAAAATCGTGGGGTAAAGAAAATGCTGAATATGTGGAAAGCCTTTACAACCTTGCCAATCTGAACTGGGCCACCAACAACTCCGATGACGCCGTACGCTGTTTGTCGGAAGCCAGTGATATCGACAAATTACTGCTGGTAAAAGCAACCCGCCATCTTTCGGATCATGAGTTATATGCCTACATAAAGAAGTTTGACACCTGGTTGACGCTAAGCTTGTCCTATGCTGAAACAAAAGATGAACTCCCAGAATTATGTTATGATAACGCCCTTTTTTACAAAGGATTCCTGCTCCAGGCTGCCAACCAGATCAAACGGCTTGCACAGATCAATCCTATCGCTGCCGAAAAATTCAATCTCCTGAAAAGTTACCACCGCCTCCTCGCCGCTGAATATACGCTTCCCGTTTCCGAAAGGGATAATTCGGGCATTGCGGATCTGAACGAAAAAATCAACGAACTTGAAAAAGACCTTGCGCGAACTTTGAACGGATGTGATAATGCCATGCGCCAGGTAAAATGGAGGGAAATTCAAGGGGCTTTGACCGCAGGCGAAGCGGCCGTTGAGTTTATTCATTTTCGCTATCACCATAATAAGCAAACCGACAGTACCAGCTATGCAGCCCTCCTTGTGCGTCCGGGAGACAACAAACCAAAATTCATCCCCCTTTTCGAAGAGCGCTCCTTGGACAGCCTGCTGTTCACCTCCGGCGAACGCCGCGCCGACTACGTCAACCACCTCTACACCCTTGCCGAACGAGGCGCCAAACCATTGGACAAGCAGCAGAAAACCTTGTACGATCTCCTTTGGAAACCGCTGGAAAAAGAACTGACAGGCGTAAAAACGATCTATTTTTCCCCCTCTGGCCTCCTCCACCGGCTCCACCTCGCCGCTATTCCCATCAACCTCGATTCCGTGCTCGCCGATCGCTACCAGCTCATCGAACTCGGCAGTACGCGGCAACTCGTCGTTCCAACAACCACCCAGTCCGCCGCCAACGACGCTCTGCTGTTCGGCGGCATCCGCTACGACTCCGACAGCACCGCTATCGTCCAAGCCAACGCCGCGCTCGACTCCGTGTCTTTCACCAGTCGCGGCGAACTGAGTTTTGCCTACACCGACTCCACCCTGCGCATTGGCACTTGGAGCGAACTCCCCTTCACCGACCGGGAGGTGCGTAGTGTTGCAGGCAGCCTGAAAACCGCTGGTATTCAAGTGGACACCCGCCTGGGCTATGCCGCTACTGAGGAAACGTTCAAAAGAATCGGACAAAACATCACGCCCTCCCCCAGAATCCTCCACCTCGCCACCCACGGCTTTTTCTTCCCCGACCCGAAAACAACGTCGACGAGGTTTGAAACCTCGTCGACGTTAGACGCCCCCGTGCCCGTCTTCAAACTTTCCGATCACCCCATGATCCGCTCCGGCCTCATCCTCGCCGGCGCCAACCACGCCTGGACCACCGGCAAACCAATCAAGGAAGGCATGGAAGACGGCATCCTCACCGCCTACGAGATCAGTCAGATGAACCTCTCGAACACCGAACTGGTTGTGCTTTCCGCCTGCGAAACCGGCCTGGGCGACATCCAGGGCAACGAAGGCGTGTACGGCTTGCAGCGGGCCTTCAAAATCGCCGGGGCGAAGTACCTGATTATGAGCCTTTGGCAGGTGCCCGACCAGGAGACGTCGATTTTCATGGCGAATTTTTACAAACATTGGCTGGAAGGAAAGATGACCATCCCCGACGCTTTTCGCGCCACGCAGCAGGAGATGCGGGAGCGGTTTATCAATCCGTACCAGTGGGCGGGTTTTGTGCTGGTGGAGTGATGGCTGGCAGCCTGAAATGCTTGAAAGATTTTCAGGCTGCTGTTTATCTTTGAACACGCTTTATTCCAGTACCTTTTCTTGTTTTATCTATTCCCCGGGCCTGAACAGCAGTAGTGTACCATCCACTGCAGATTTATATTATTCACCCTTCAACCAATATCAAATGAAGCATTTGTTTTTACCCTTGGGCTTTTTTCTTTTTTCCCTTTCTGTATTTTGTCAAAATGCGCCTGCACCAATTTCGTCGGAAGACTCGCTGGCGATCGAACGAACTATTGACAGTTTGATTGAAGTCGGTAATCAGTACCGAACCGAAAAACGTTTTCCGGATGCCATTCAGGTGGCGCTAACGGCCGCCACCCTCATCCAGGAGCATTACGGCGAAAACCATCCGGACTATACGGCCTGCCTGCATGCCGAGAGCATCAGCTATGCCATGATGGGCGAGAACGAAAAAGCGTTGCCCATCATGTTGCGCGCGCGGGAGACCCGCGAACACACCTTTGGCAAGGAAAATGAGTATTACCTGAATCACCTTTTTTCGCTTTACCTCATCAACCGGGATTTAGGAAACTATGCAGCAGCCGAAAATTATATCCGGGAGTCACTCGTCCTGAATGAAAAAATGTCGGGCAGAGAATCCGCCAGGTACCGCTCCGTGCTCAATAACCTGAGTCATTTTTTAAGGGGGCAACGCCGGTTTTCAGAATCGGATTCCTGTTTTCAGGAATTGATCGGATTGCAAATCAAATTCCATGGCCCCGATCATTCCGAAGTTGGGCGCATCGGCCTGGGCCGCGCATTTATGCTGAGAGACTGGGGACGATTTGAGGCCGCGGAGCAACAATTGATGACGGTATTGTCCATATGTGAAAAAAACCCGGAGCAAAGCCGGCGGTATTATCCCGATGCGGCTACTTGTATTGGAATGATTTACGCCGAAACGTATCGCTTCGATCTGGCTGAACAATATTACCGGAAAGCGCTCGATGGATATGCCGCGAATTTTGGGAAGAACTCGTCGGGTTACGCGATCGGGTTGGATAATCTTGGCAACCTGTACAGCTCGCTTGGACTTCACGCCCAGGATGCTGCGCTGAAGGAAGAAGCATTGGGTATTATGCGCACAAGTGTAGAACCGGGAAACCCGCACTTTATCCGGATGCTGACCAACACAGCAAGCACGTACAGCGACTTGCACTGGCTGGAAGCGTCGGAAGCCTTGTTGCGGGAGGCAGAACAAATGCACGAAGCAGCGCCCCTGCAGGATGTTCAGAATTCCTGTCATATACCCTATGTGCAAGGCTCCCTGTATTTCAAAAAAAAGGAATACCGGCAAGCCGAAACGTATCAATCCAAAGCAACGGAGTTGATCCGTTCGAATTTCGGCAACACGCATCCGTACTTTTTTACCAGTACACACCAACAGGCCGAAATTTTGCTGGCGCTGGGCGAGTATGCAAAAGCCGGCGACTTGCTGGTGCAGACAAATGCCGGCTTGTTGGGCAGCATGGGAAAAATCAATATCGACTATGCCAACTACCTGAACGCCTACTCCGACCTGTTGTTTGCCATGGGGCGCCGCGATTCCCTGCCTGTTGTTTTGGAGGAATACAGTTCGCTGTTAAAACAGCTGATCCGGCAGGGTGCCCAGCATCTCTCCGAGCATGAACTGGCAGGCATGTACGGCCATTTTCAAAATTACTCCCGTAAAATATTTTCTTATACCCGGCAACTCAACGCTGCTCGCAATGCAATACTGCCCGGCACTTGTTTCAATCAGGCGCTCTTCGACAAAGGTTTCCTGCTGAACGCCAGTGCCCAGCTCCGCAACCTGGCGGTTGGGGATACCGCCACTGCGCGGCTGTACCAGCAATTGCTTAATGCCAAACGGTATTTGTCGGCACAATACGTGAGGCCCATTGCCGAACGGCTGGAAGTACCCGAACTGGAGAAAAACATTTCGGAATTGGAAAAAGAACTGGCCCGACAGGTGCCGGGATTTAAAAATGCGATCCGGGAAGTTTCCTGGCAGGAAGTGCAACAGCAATTGCCACCTGGGTCGGCCGCCATCGAGTGGATACATTTCCAATACCAAACCGGCCGACCAACCGATAGTATCCTCTACGCTGCACTCCTCCTCCGCCCCGGCTGGGACGCACCCCGGTTCATCCCGCTCTTTGAAGAAAAATCCCTCGATTCCCTGCTCCAACGCAATACCGACCGCAATGAACTTTACGTGAAACGCCTCTATTCCCTCGCCGACCGCGGCGCCACCCCGCTCGGCAAACCGAAAAAATCGCTGTACAAACTACTCTGGGAACCTTTGGAAAAAGAACTGGCAGGCGTAAAAACGATCTGCTATTCCCCCTCCGGCCTGCTCCACCGCCTCAACCTCGCCGCTATCCCCATCAACCTCGATTCCGTGCTGGCCGATCGCTACCAGCTCATCGAACTCGGTAGTACGCGGCAACTCGTCGTTCCAACAACCACCCAGTCCGCCGCCAACGACGCTCTGCTGTTCGGCGGCATCCGCTACGACTCCGACAGCACCGCTATCGTCCAAGCCAACGCCGCGCTCGACTCCGTGTCTTTCACCAGTCGCGGCGAACTGAGTTTTGCCAACACCGACTCCACCCTGCGCATTGGCACCTGGGCCGAACTCCCCTTCACCGACCGGGAAGTGACCAGTGTGGAAAGCATTCTGAAAACAGCAGGTATCAAATCGGAAAACCGTCGCGGCCACACCGCCACCGAAGAAGCCTTCAAGTCCATCGGCGCCGGTGGCAAACCCTCTCCGAGAGTGTTACACATCGCCACCCACGGCTTTTTCTTCCCAGATCCGAAAACAACGTCGGCGAGGTTTCAAACCTCGCCGACGTTAGACGCCGCCGAACCCGTTTTCAAACTCTCCGATCACCCCATGATCCGCTCCGGCCTCCTCCTCGCCGGCGCCAACCACGCCTGGGCCACCGGCAAACCAATCAAGGAAGGCGTGGAAGACGGCATCCTCACCGCCTACGAGATCAGTCAGATGAACCTCTCCAACACCGAGCTCGTCGTGCTCAGCGCCTGCGAAACTGGCCTGGGCGACATTCAGGGCAACGAAGGCGTGTACGGCCTGCAGCGGGCCTTCAAAATCGCAGGGGCTAAGTACCTCATCATGTCGCTCTGGCAAGTGCCCGACAAGCAGACCTCGCTGCTGATGACTACGTTTTACAAAAAATGGCTGGAAGAGAAAATGGAAATCCCGGCGGCCTTCCGGGCAGCGCAAAAGGAGCTGCGGGAGGCGGGGCTCGACCCGTATCAGTGGGCGGGGTTTGTGCTGGTGGAATGAGCCCTCCTTCGCGCTGCGCGCTTCGGCGGGTAAACGGGGTTTGTGCTGGTGGAATGAGCCCTCCTTCGCGCTGCGCGCTTCGGCGGGTAAACGGGGTTTGTGCTGGTGGCGTAACGTACAAAAAAATCAGGGAACGCCCGAACAACGCTCCCTGACGAACAAAAACTACGTGACATTTGGTTTTATGTCCTTCTGCTAAGGCTGCCAACTGCAGGTACTCGCTTGATTAATCCGGCTATAAGCCAATGGTTAGCAGCTGACGGGCATCTTATTTTCAAACCATTGTTTTCCCGCTGCAAGAATTCTCGGTTTTCGCAGATACCAAAGCAGTTGTGGCAAATTTTTATTCTGAATACTGCCAGGATATTTAACTCGCCCCAAATTATCCTTTGAATATTCGAAATTCTTTAACATTATTTCCGATCAAAGGACTTGGGAAAAGTCATTTTTATTTTACTATCTTTGACGCCTTTTTGAAAAAAGCCTCGCTTTTGGCGGGGCTTTTGCGCTCAAAAAAGCACGGCCAATTTCGGTTTTCACCGTTGGGCCGGAGGCTTACACCTGAATCGCCTGAAATTAGCCTGTTACGCTCCCAACCAAATGGCGTTTCCCCACGATCCGTTAAAAAAAATCCAAGCACCTCTACCGTTTTTATGCTGAAAATGTTTTATTTTCAACGGCATAATTCATGAAGGTCTGTACGCTAATCATAAATCAGTAACTAAACGATGTCTGCGATCTCTGTCGAACGCGATACCCTGCAAGAAAACTTACACCGCTATTTTGGTTTCGATGCCTTCAAAGGCGACCAACGCGCGATCATAAAAAGCCTGCTCGACGGCAATGATACTTTTGTAATAATGCCTACGGGCGGCGGTAAAAGCCTGTGCTATCAACTGCCTGCCCTCATGCTGCCCGGCACGGCGATCATCATCAGTCCGCTCATCGCGCTGATGAAAAATCAGGTGGACAGTATCCGCGGCTACTCGGATGCCGATGAGGTGGCCCACTTCCTGAACTCCTCGCTCACCAAGGCGCAAATGAAAAAGGTGAAACAGGACATCACCGACGGGAAAACCAAACTGCTTTTCGTCGCCCCTGAAACACTGACCAAGGAAGAAAATATTGAGTTTTTCCAAAGCAATCAAATCTCCTTCGTGGCTGTCGACGAGGCCCACTGTATTTCCGAATGGGGACACGATTTCCGGCCCGAATACCGCCGTATCCGGGTGATGCTCGATGCCATCGCCAACGATGTGCCCATTATTGCGCTTACCGCCACGGCAACACCCAAAGTGCAACAGGATATCCTGAAAAACCTGGACATGGAGCATGAAAACACCTTCATCTCCTCCTTCAACCGCGACAACCTGTTTTACGAAATCCGGCCCAAGGTTAAAAAAGACCAGACCGTCAAGCAGATCATCCAGGTAATCAAGGAAGAGTTCCGGAATCAGTCGGGTATCATCTACGTGCAAAACCGGAAAACCGCCGAAGACCTGGCTGAAATGTTGCTGGTAAACGACATCAAGGCCGCACCCTACCATGCCGGCCTTGACCCCAAGACGCGCTCCAAAACGCAGGACGATTTCCTCATGGAGGAAATTGATGTGATCTGCGCCACCATCGCTTTTGGTATGGGTATCGACAAGCCCGACGTACGTTTTGTCATTCACTACGACATGCCCAAAAGCATCGAGAACTACTACCAGGAAACCGGCCGCGGCGGTCGCGATGGTCTTGCGGGCAAATGCATCGCTTTTTACAACTACAACGATATCCTGCGCCTCGAAAAATTCCTGCGCGACAAACCCGTCGCCGAACGCGAAATGGGTGCGCAATTGATGCAGGAGGTTGTCGCTTATGCCGAAACGGCTTCCTGCCGGCGCCGCTTTCTGTTGCACTATTTCGGCGAACCGTTTAAAGAGGAGAACTGCGGGAAAATGTGCGACAACTGCAAAAACCCGAAGGAAAAGATAGATGTGCAGCAGGAGATGACCCAGGTACTCGAATCAATCCTGGTGCTCAACCAAAACTACCTGATGAAAACGATCGTCGATTTCATCATGGGACGCGAAACCAAGGAAATGAAAGATTTCCGGTTCACCGAACTGGAACTCTACGGCATCGGCAAAGACAGGGATGAAAATTTCTGGAACTCCGTCATTCGCCACGCCATGATCAACAACCTGGCTTACAAGGAGATCGAACAGTTCGGCTTGCTGAAAGTATCGGAAAAAGGCCGGCAATTCATCGAAAAACCCTTCGCAATCCAGATTACCGTCAACCACAACTTCGACGATTCCGACTACGATTTTGACGACGAAAAAGGCGGCACCGCCGTACTGGACGAAACGCTGATGAACATGCTCAAAGACGTGCGCCGGAGCATTGCCAAAAAACACAACCTGCCCCCCTACGTCATTTTTCAGGACCCATCACTGGCCGAAATGGCCACCCATTACCCGATCACCATGGAAGACATGGCGAAAATCCAGGGCGTGTCCATGGGCAAAGCACAACGCTACGCCAAGCCGATCCTCGATTTGATCCAAAAATATGTTGAGGAAAATGACATCGAGCGACCAATGGACATCACCATCAAAACTGTCGCCAACAAATCCAAAACCAAGGTGAGCATTATCCAGTCCATCGACCGGAAAATCCCCCTGGATGACATCGCCAAATCGACCGGACTCTCCACGCAGGAGCTCATGGAAGAACTCTATGGCATCGTTTCCTCCGGCACCAAACTCGGCCTCGACTATTACCTGAACAAAGCAGTGGATGAGTACGTGCGCGAAACCATCCTCGAATACTTTGCCGAAGCGCAAACGGATGACCTGGACGTCGCGTACGAAGAGCTCAAGGACGATGAAATTACCTGGGAAGAAATCCAGCTAATGCGGATCAAGTTTTTGAGCGACAACGCGAACTAGGGCAATGTGGCGCTCTACTCGTCCGACGACTCAAAGTCGTCGGACGAGTATGCACCCTATCGCTGCAACCAATCCAACGCTTTTCGGATCGTAGCATCCGCGTCCGTAGCATCATCCGGCACAAATTCAATTTCCTCGTCCACCGGCACAAATTCCTTGTAAACAACCCCGGTCCGGTCGGTGTAATAGCTGGTTGAAACAGACATGGTGACTCCCGCTGGTAGTTGCACCCAACTGGTTACGGTCGTAAAGCCGCCGGTATGTTCGCCAAAAAAACGGGTGTCGGGCCGGCCTTTAAACGCAACCGCTACCACCTCGCCCGAGCTGACCGTATACCGGCTGGTCAGCACGGCAACTTTGGGCGCCACTGCAATGGGGCACGCATTTCCCAGATTCGTATTCTGCTGGTCGTTGTAAAACACATTGCCGTCTTTAATCGCCCAACTGGCAAAGCGGTTATTCAAATTATCGATCGCTCCGCCTATATCGCCATCGCCCAAAACAGGTGCAATACCGGCCAGCATTGGGAACATATTGCCTCCGCCGTTATACCGCAGGTCGATGATCCATTGTTTCGCGCCAAGTGTTTGCAGGCTGCAAACGGCCGCCCGGATGGGCGCCGCCAGTTGGGAAACATCACCCATCGGCATACCGGGGATACGCAAGTAGCCCGTTTCGCCGGGCAACATGGCATATTGGAACGGGTATTTGCCCGACTGAATAACCGCCCACACCTTCGGATCAATATGCGCCTGATAGGGCTTTGGCGAGCCGTGGTACCAGGCAATGGGCCGGTTGTTTACAAAAAACCGGCCATGCGAGTCGTCCAGTTGTTCCAACAGGTAGGTGAACACCGGGCGGAGGTCCATCACCGTTTGGGCCAGGCCGGCCCGCCAGGCGACCTGTGTTTCCACTTCCGTCCAGTTGACGGTATTGCGGTGCAGGGCCACTGTTTTTACGTGGTTCAGCGCGCTGTCCAGGCAGGCTTTCAGACTATCGGGCAACTGTGCCGTCAAACTGCCTCCGGGAAGCAAAAAAATCAAAACTATTGCTGGAAAGAATTTTCGCATAACGAGGGTAAAAATAGATGGAATATCTTTTCAAACGTTTTATACTCCGTATTCCGCACTCCATTCAGCCGCCCAGCCAGTTTTTAAACGCGCCGGCCCGGTCGCGGCTCACAAACACATCTTCTGGTGCTGCGGGTTTTATATCGAGTTTCAGGCGGCCATTCAGGTGCGGATGGATTTTTTGGATGGCATCGATCCGGAGGGTAACCGCCCGGCCGACGCGAAAGTATTGGCGCGGGTCGAGCAGCGTGTCCAGCTCGTCCAGCGTATGGTCGACGAAGTATTTTTTTCCGGAAAAAAGATGCGCCATGGTCAATCCGTCCGACGAGCGAAAAAAAGCAACATCCGCAGTGGCGATAAACACCATGTGCTGCCCCGACTTGACCAAAAACCGGTCTTTGTGCCTGGCCGGCTGAAAATGGCTGACCAGGGCCTGCATGTCGACCGGCCCTGCAAGGCGACGTTCCTGCACCCGGTCGAGCGCCTTTTGAAGGTCTTCGGGATCGACGGGTTTGAGCAGGTAATCGACGGCATTCACCTTGAATGCCTGCACGGCGTATTGGTCAAATGCCGTGGTGAAAATAACCGGCGCAGTGACATCTACCTGCCGGAAAATATCCAGGCTAAGCCCGTCGGCGATCTGAATATCCATGAATAAAAGATCGGGCGCCGGAAAACTACGCAGCCAACGCACGGCGCCGGTTACACTGTCGAGCGTTTCCAGAATGGTACAGCCCGGCAACTGCGCCGACAGCAATTTGGTCAGTTGGCGGGCTGCCGGTAATTCGTCTTCAATAAGCAGGATTTTCATAGCGCATTAAATTCGCTCAACTTACAGGCTCGGCAATTTCAACCATTGGAAGCAACACGGTAAAGTATTCCCGCGACACAATGATCTCCACCTCCCGGTCGGTGAGCATGCGGTAGCGGGCCCGGATGTTTTCCAGGCCTACACCGGTAGAGTCCATCACCTGGTTTTTGCGCTGCAACTTGTTGCGCACTACCAGGTGTCCGTTTTCTACAAAAAGGTCGATGGTCAGGGGTTTTTCCGTGGAAATCACGTTGTGTTTGATGGCGTTTTCAAACAGCATTTGCAGGGTAAGCGGCACGATCGCGCTGTTGGCATTCCCATTCAAATTGCCCATATTGACCTGAAGGTTGTCGCCAAAACGCTCCTTGAGCAAAAACACGTAGCTGCGCAAATATTCCAGTTCCTCGCTCAGGGGAATGATCCGGGCTTCGCGGCTTTCCAGCACATAGCGGTACACTTTGCTGAGTTGCTGGACGAAGCGCACGGCTTTTTCCGGGGCTTCCGGAATCAGGTAAACCAGGGTGTTCAGGCTGTTGAACAGGAAATGCGGGTTAACCTGATTGCGCAAGCCTTCGAGTTGCGATTCCACATTTTGGCGCTCCAGTTGGGCTTTTTCGGCGACAGCCGTTTGCAATTGCAGGTAAAAAGAAAGCACCTCGTAGGTGGCGATCACCAGGGCCGAAACCAGGAGTGCCGCAATCGTTCCCACGACCAAACTCGGCTCTCCTCCATGCCCGGGCAGCAACCAATCGAAAAATTTATCCAGTACGGTTTTAACCAAAAAATTCACGACCAAAAACGCCACCCCCATCCAGGCCAGTCGCCTGCCAATGTCCCGCATAGCCGGATGGCGCATTTTTACCTGGTAATACGTCCACCGCAAAGCAACCCAAAACACGCCGGTGTACACAAACGACATGGGAATGCACATACTCAGATATGACCAGTTGCCGCTTTCATAATAATCGTTAAAAAGCAACAGGGAAATCAACATACTGGCCAGCGGCCACCCGATCAGGATGACGACCCGGTCATCAAATCCGGTAACCTCCTTGAATTCTTTTTTGGCCATGGTGCGTGCGTATTGTTTGTCAAAAATAGCGCTTTATTCGGTTTCGGGCCATCCGGCTTTACCCCAACGACTTGTTCTTTTTCAAGAGGTATGGAATAAAAAAATGGGGCAAAAAAGAAGGGTGCGCAGGCTTGTTTTCATGGCAATGCAGTTGTTGTTAAACAAGATTTTTTTGGTGACACCACAAACCTGCGTCGGTTTTTCCGCCCCGGAAATACAATTCCGGTGAGCAGTCGAATGCGGCGGATGAGTCGTCGGTAGCTTGCCTTGGGCAGCTACCGGTTATTTTCAATCCGGTAGCTGAATTTGCCGGAGCCGGCAACGCCCTACCCAACCCCAACGAAAACATCTGCGTATTTAGAGCAAACACATCCAAACAAATAATTCAAACAAGTTCATTTATGAAAAATTGGAAATTGCTCTCCGCTGTGCTCCTCGCCTGCACCGCCTTCTGGCTGGCTTGCGGGGAAGATTATCCCGCGCCGTCAAATGGTCCCAATGCCCTCGTGACCTTTACCGGTCGGGTGCTTACGACCAACAACCAGCCGGTGGTTAACGCCGAAGTCCGTGCCGGCGACGAAATAACCTACACCGATGCCAACGGCGTCTTCCGCCTGCCCGAGCTCAAGTTACCTGCCCGCAATGCGATCCTGCGCGTACAAAAGGAGGGGTATTTCGCCTTTTCCCGGGCGTATGTTGTCGAAAACAAATCCCTGCAAAACCTGACGATCCAGTTGCTGGAAAAACAATTGATCCACACGTTTGCAGCTTCACAAAGCACAACTGCCGAAACGAGCAATGGCGCCCGGATCAATTTCCCCGCCAATGCCGTGACAATGGCCGACGGCAGCGCCTACTCCGGTACCGTCCGGGTATACGCACAATATCTCGATCCCACGGCGCCTGATTTGGGTTTGCACATGCCCGGCGACCTGCGTGGGATCAGTCTTGGCGGAGAAGAACAAACCCTGGCAACCTTCGGCATGCTCGGCGTCGAACTCGAAAGCCCCACCGGCGAAGCACTCCGGCTTGCCGCCGGCCAGGAAGTGGAGATCAGCATGCCAATACCGTCAGAAAAAGCAGCCGTAGCCCCGGTAACCATCCCGCTTTGGCATTACGACGACGCAGCCGCCCGTTGGGTGGAGGATGGTTTCGCCGAAAAGATTGGCGACCGGTATGTCGGCAAGGTCAGCCACTTTTCATTCTGGAATTGCGATGTTGGTTTGCCGTTGGTTCATTTGAGCGGGAAAATATTCCTGGAAAACAACGATCAACCGCTGTCGTGGGCCGTCGTGGAACTGACGGTGCTTTCACAGGGCTGGACACGCAATGCCATTACGGATAACAATGGCTGCTTCGGCGGTCAGGTTCCGAAAAATGAAAGTTTTCTGATGGAAATTCATGTGCAGACGCTCTGCGGCAGCGAGTTGGTGTATAGCCAAAATATCGGCCCTTTCCAAAATGACGTTGTTTTGCCTGATATTATCGTGCAGCTGCAAAATACGCCTACTGTTTTGGTGTCCGGGATGTTGCAAAATTGCAACGGCCAAGCTGTGCAGGACGGTTACGCCCTGGTGACCTTGGGGAATAAACAATATACTGTACCAACCGAGCCTGACGGCAGTTTCAGCCAGGTTTTGTTCAAGTGTAACAGCGAGCCGATCACCGTAACCGGCTACGATCTGGATGCGCTCAATACAAGCCCAACCGGCACCTTCAACAACCCGGCCTCGCCGCTGTTGGTCGGTACCATCCAGGTTTGCACCCCGATTGCGGAGTTTATCGAGATCATTTACGACGGCCAGTCACATAAAATTGTGGAAAATATCGGCCGGGAATTTGTTGGAGGTAAAACCAATATTTTTGGTGAGTCCATCGGTAAATATGTGATCTTCCAATTTGAAAACAACCAGCAGACGGGCACCTTCCCGCTCGACGACTTTTACTTTTACAATAGCAGCCCCGACTCGATCCAGGCCTTTAACATCAACACGACGATAACACAATTTGGTCCGCAGGGCCAGCAGATTATCGGCACCTTGTCGGGCACGGTACAATCGAATACCGGGCAAACACATACCGTCGGCGGCAACTACCAGGTCAATTATTGACCATTACCCCGGTTTCGGATATGGCCTTGTAGTGAGGGGGTGACCTCGAGTCACCCCCTCACTTTTAGTTAAACGGGAGCATCGTAACCGCGTCCGTTTTTTGTTTTTTACAGCCTGTCGCAGCTCAAAAAAATAAACAAAAACAACAAATGCCCGTTTTAGTGTAGTTACACTTACATTTACGTCATGAATATCGAAGCCGAATTAAAAAGCACCAAACCCATGCCCCCAAAACAACGGGCTTTGTTGAATATTTTATTCACTGCCAGTTGGTTGAGCTGTCATCTGCAACGGCAATTGCGCAACTACAATCTCTCCCTCCCCCAGTACAATATCCTGCGTATTCTGAATGGCAGCTACCCCAAAGGGCTTTCCGTACTCGACATCAAAGGCCGCATGATCGACCGCAGCAGCAATGTGAGTCGCCTGGTTGAAAAGCTCCGCGAAAGTGGCTACGTCGACCGTGTAGCACATTCCGGCGACCGGCGCATGGTCGTGGTTTCCATTTCCGAGCAGGGTAAAGTTTTACTTGCGGAAGTGCAGGCGAATGGTTTTGTTGACCCGGAAAAAATGCCCGGCAACAAACTGAGCGAGGCGGAAGCCACGGAGCTGGCGCATTTGCTGGACAAGTTTAGAGCGTAACGCGAACTGTTAGTTCGTGTTAAAACAATGAGCACTTCCGGCTCGTATAATTTCCTTGTATAATGATAAACGCGCATCGTAATTTTTTCTTGCGAACTAACAGTTCGCGTTACTTATTCGCCAACTGCCCGCAAGCCGCATCAATATCCTTCCCACGGCTCCGCCGCACCGTCACCGTCACCCCGTTTTTTGCAAGATAAGCCGCAAACGCATCCAGCCGTTCCTCGCCCGTTTTGGTAAACGGCGCCCCGTCTATCGGGTTGTACTCGATAATGTTGACGCGCACGGGAAACTGCCGGCGGCACAGCCGCACCAGTTTTTGTGCATCCTCGATGCTATCGTTAAACCGCTCAAACGCAATGTATTCGTAGGAGATGCGGTTTTTTGTTTTCCGGTAAAAATATTCCAGTGCTTCCATCAGCAGCTCCAGTGTGTTGCTCTCGTTGATGGGCATAATTTCATTGCGCTTCGCATCATCGGCAGCGTGCAGGCTGAGTGCCAGGTTGCTGCGAAAACCATCGTCGGCCAATTTGCGGATCATCTTTGCAATGCCTGCCGTACTCACCGTGATGCGCCGGGCCGACATGCCCAAGCCCAGGGGCGGCGGCGCGGTGATTCGCGCAATGCTTTCCATCGTATTGGCGTAGGTCAGCAGCGGCTCTCCCATGCCCATGTAAACGATGTTGGTCAACCCTTGCCCGTAGGCTTCCTGACATTGCCGGTTCACTATGGCCACCTGATCGTAGATTTCATACGCTTCGAGATTGCGCTTCCGGCCCATGCGGCCGGTAGCGCAAAAGGCGCAGGTCAGGCTGCAACCCACCTGGGTACTCACGCACACCGTGTAGCGGGCATCTTCGGGCACAGGGATCAGAACACTTTCGATGCGGTGGCCGTCGTGGGTAACCAGGCGGGTTTTGATGGTACCATCAGCGCTGTGTTGCACGGTGTCGATTTGCAGGGTGTGCAGGGTAAAGTTTTCCCGGATACGCTGACGCAAATCTTTGGGCAGGTTGCTCATGGCGTCCAGATCGGTCGCTGATTTTGCCCAAAGCCATTCGTAGAGTTGTTTGGCCCGGAAACGCGGTTCGTTCCAGGAAGCAAAGAGCGTTTCAAGGTCGGGGAGGGATATGGTGCGGAGGTCGCGAATAGTCATTTTCTCGGACTGTTTATCTGCGCGCCCGGAGTTCGGTCAGAAACCGCTCCAGTTCCGTGCTGTCATAGTAAAGCACTTCCCGCGGCTTGGAGCCCTCGGCCGGCCCGACAATCCCGAGGCCCTCCAACTGGTCCATAATCCGGCCGGCCCGGTTGTAGCCAAGTTTGAGCCGGCGCTGGATCATACTGGTGGAGCCGTGTTGGGTTTCGACCACCAGGCGCGCTGCGTCTTCGAGCATATCGTCGAGTTCGGACAAACTGACCTGCTTGGAGCCGCCGCCATCGTCGTCGCTGTGAAATTCGGGCAGGAAAAACGGTTCGGGGAAGCCGGTTTGGTTTGAAATAAATTCGATGACCCGCTCTACTTCAGGGGTATCAATGAAGGCAGACTGCAAACGAACGATGTCGCCACCAACCGAAAGCAGCATGTCGCCTTTGCCGGTTAGCTGGTCGGCGCCACCGGTATCGAGGATGGTACGGCTGTCCACTTTCGACACTACTTTGTAGGCGATCCGTGCCGGGAAGTTGGCTTTGATCACCCCGGTAATAATATTGACCGAGGGGCGCTGGGTGGCAATGATCAGGTGAATACCCACTGCACGCGACAACTGCGCCAGACGGCCAATGGGCAGCTCAACTTCTTTGCCCGCCGTCATGATCAGGTCGGCAAATTCATCGATGACCAGTACGATGTACGGCAGAAAACGGTGGCCTTTAAGTGGGTTGAGCCGGCGGGCCACAAATTTGGTGTTGTATTCGGCAATATTGCGCGTTTCGGCACTCTTGAGCAGATCATAACGGGTTTCCATCTCGATGATCAGCGAGTTGAGCGTTTGCACCACTTTGGTTGTTTCCGTAACGATCGGCTCGATCTGGTCGGGCAAAAAGCCGAGGAAGTGATTGGCCAGGCGGGCATAGGGGAACAGCTCCACTTTTTTCGGGTCGATCAGGATGAGTTTGATCTGCGAAGGGTGTTTTTTGTAGAGCAGCGAATTCAGGATCACGTTGATGCCCACCGATTTACCCTGGCCGGTTGCGCCGGCGATCAGCAGGTGGGGCATCTTGGTCAGATCAGCCACGAATACCTCGTTCTGGATGTTTTTCCCAAGGGCGATGGGAAGTTCCATTTTGGCGCGCTTGAACCGGTCGTCCTGCAGCACTTCGCGCATGCCCACTGTTTGCCGCTTTTTGTTGGGTACTTCGATACCGATGGTGCCCTTGCCCGGAATGGGCGCGATGATCCGGATGCCGAGTGCCGAAAGGTTGAGGGCAATATCGTCTTCGAGGTTTTTGATTTTTGAAATACGAATACCGCGCGCGGGCACAATCTCGTAGAGCGTTACCGTCGGCCCGATCGTTGCTTTGATTTTCTCAATATCAATTTTGAAATTGAGCAGCGTGTGCAAGATCTGGTTTTTGTTGTGCTCCAACTCTTCCCGGTCTATTTCCAGGTGCGTGTTGTCGTACTCGTGCAGTAGTTGGAGGTGCGGGTATTCGTAGTGCGACAATTCCAGGGTGGGATCGTAGGGCTCGGTCAGGTTTTCGCTGTCTTCCTGAATCGCTTCCACCGGGGGTTTGTAGGCCTCCGCCTCGTCGGGTGTGATGGGTGGTGGGGCCGGTGGCATGTTGATCTCCAGTTCGGTGTCTTCCGCGTTTTCACTTTTTCTTGCGGGTTTGTCGTCGCTGAAGAGCGCGCTTTTTTTCGACAGGTCAAAAGCCAGTTGACCGCCGGTACTCAGGCTTTCCTCCTCGCTGTTTCCCCCTGTTTTTTTCAATGATTCCATTTCCAGTTCGGCCAGCAGCGGCTTTTCCGTTTCCGGCTTATCCGTCGTGGAAATGGCGGCAGCCGGCTTGGGCACCCGGCGGCGCTTGCCGTATTCCCCGCTCAGCAAATCGCGCCAGGCGCGTTGTATTTCGAATAAAAATTTGCGCCAGGTAAAATCGGAAAGGTCGGGATTGTTGTTCCAAACAAACACCGCCAGCAAAGCGAATATAAGCAGGGCCAGTGTGCCGGGAATGCCCAGAAACTTCTGAATCCATTCGCTAACGGCAAGGCCGAAAACGCCCCCCACCGGGAATTCAAACGTCTGAAATAAAAACGAACCGACGATTGAAATAATCACCATCCAGATGGCCGTTTTTTGCAGGGTGGCCGAGAGGTGGCTTGCCGGCACCCGGCGGATCAGGCCCAGGCCGTATTTGTACAGCAGGTACACAAATCCGAACGACGCTACGCCAAAGCCCCAGTAAATAATGCTGTCGGCGAGAAAGGCGCCGAGCCGCCCCAGCCAGTTATCCACCTCCACATCGCCCAGAAACATATCCCAGGAAAATCGGAACACGATGTCGTGGTCATTTTCCCAGGTAAAGAAGTAGGATGTGAAAGCGACAAGAAAATAAAAAGACAGAAATAGGAGGAACATCCCGAATAGTTTCGAGAGGCGTTCATCGTCGAAGGAAAGACTTCTTTGTCCGCGGTTACTTTTGGCCATACGTAAAGCGAACGTCCCGTTCGCTATTTATGTAACGCGAACGTCTCGTTCGCTTTTATGTCAATTAAGGGATGGTTCTGTGCAAAAGTAAGGCCTGCAAGGTAAATGCCGCTTTTTTTGTGGGGATAGTCTCCTGTTTACCTGAATGCAACTGCGAACCTCCACCTCCGATTCGCAGTTGCGATAAATAGCGAACCGGAGGTTCGCGTTACATAAATTGCGAACCGGAGGTTCGCGTTACGATACCACTACCCCAATCCCCAAAGCCACCTCGTCATTCAACTCCACTTTTTCCACTTCCAGCAAATCCACCAGTACCAAATCCGTCGCCAGCGTTTCGCCTTTAATGTAGTCGTGAAACTGCTCGACGGCGGGCAAAATTGCCGGATGCTTTTCCAGTGTAACGATTACCCGGTCGGTAACATTGAAATCCTTGTCTTTCCGGATGTTCTGAATGCGGTTGACCAGATCGCGGGCAAGGCCTTCGGCTTGCAGTTCGGGCGTAACATTTACATCCAGTGCCACTGTGATGGTGCCATCGGAGGCTGTTGCCCAGCCCGGCAGGTCCTCCGTACTCACCACCAGATCGTCGGGTGTGATGACATAGTTGGCGCCATTGACCGCCAGTTCCACGCTGCCGGATTTTTCAAGGGCGGCAATTTGATCGTTGTTAAATTCGGCGATTTGTGCCGCAGCGGCTTTCATGTCCTTGCCGAGTTTGGCGCCCAGGGTTTTGAAATTTGCCTTTGCCGATTTTTTCAGCAAGCCCGAAGCGTCGGTGATGTACTCCAGTTCCTTCACATTGATCTCCGCCAGGATGAGCGCTTTCACCGCTTCCACTTCGGCCTGGAAAGTACCATCCAGCACCGGCAGCAGGATTTTTTGCAAAGGCAAACGCACCCGGAGTTTGTCTTTTTTGCGGATGCTCAGCGCCAGCGAACAGATGCGCTGCGCATGGTCCATGCGCCGTTCCAGCGCCTTGTCCACCTTCGAGGGGTCAGGCTGCGTCAGGTCGGTCAGGTGCACCGAGTCGTGCCGCAAGGGTGTGTTGTTGGCTTTGGCTGCGGCTTTGATCGGGGCGGTCAGGTTGCGGTAGAGCCAGTCGGCAAAAAAGGGCGCAGCCGGGGCGGAAAGCTGGCCGACGACCATCAGGCATTCGAAAAGCGTTTGGTAAGCGGCCAGTTTGTCCTCGCCCATTTCGCCTTTCCAGAACCTGCGGCGCGAAAGCCGGACGTACCAGTTGGACAAGTGCTCGTCTACAAAATTTTCGATAGCCCGGCAGGCTTTGGTCGGTTCGTAGTCGTTCATCGCCGCATGGTAATCGGCCACCAGGCTGTACAGCTTGGAGATGATCCAACGATCGAGTTCACTGCGTTTGCTATACGGCAGCACATTCGACTCGTCCATTTTAAAACCGTCGAGGTTGGCGTACAAAGCGAAGAAATTGTAGGTATTGAACAGCGTGCCGAAAAACTTATTCCGGCTTTCCACGATGCCGCTTTCGTCGAACTTCAGGTTATCCCAGGGCGCGGCATTGCTGATCATGTACCAGCGGGTGGCATCGGCCCCGTGTTCGTCGATCGTCTCGAACGGGTTGACCACGTTGCCTTTCGACTTGGACATTTTCTCGCCATTTTTGTCCAGCACCAGCCCATTGGAAACTACGTTTTTGTACGCTACAGAGTCGAAACACATAACTGCGATAGCGTGCAGGGTGTAAAACCAGCCGCGGGTTTGGTCGACGCCCTCGGCGATAAAATTGGCGGGGAAGTTCTGTTTCCACTTTTCCTGGTTTTCAAACGGGTAATGCCATTGCGCATAGGGCATAGACCCGGAGTCGAACCAGACGTCGATAAGGTCCAGTTCACGGCGCATGGGTTTTCCGGAAGGGGAAACCAGGATGATGTCGTCGATGTAGGGGCGGTGGAGGTCGAACCCCGTTTTCAACCCCACCCCCGACCCCTCCCCAAGGGGGAGGGGAGCCGTGGAGGCGGATTCCGCTTGGGCAAGGTTGTTTTTTTGTATCTGGATGGCCTGCCATAATTTTTTCAAAACTGCCGGTCTATCATCCTGAACGTCCGAATTTGTAAAGCGAATAACCGAATAACCACTGGCTTCAAGATACTCCGTCCGGTATTTGTCGTATTCCGGTTGAAGGTCGTGGGCATCCCCGTCGATTTCGACAACAAAACGGTATTCCAGGCTAACAAAATCAGCGATAAAATCTTCTATAGCATGTTGGCGGCGGAATTTGATACCGTGAAATTGCTTATCCCGTAGAGCCTCCCACATATCTTTTTCAGCAGGTGTTGGATTTTTTCGGTTAGCGCGAACGTAGTCTTTTAAAAACTTCCAGCGCTCCGGGTCAGTTTTGAAGGAAGGCCGATCGGAATACCCCACTGCAGCAGATTTGACACCCCTATGCTCAGCAGCCTGCTCTACGGCTCCCCTCCCCCTTGGGGAGGGGTCGGGGGTGGGGTTTGACCCTTGGGAGGCGGGGGTGGGGCCGAACGGATTGCGCGCCATCAACCCGGCCGCCACAGCCATGTCCACCTCCTGGCTCAACTGTTCAATTGAGCCGATGCACAGCTCCTCGTTTTCATCTTCCGTACGCCAGATGGGCAAGGGCACACCCCAGTAGCGCGAGCGGCTGAGGTTCCAGTCCTGCAAATTTTCAAGCCAAACTCCGAACCGGCCTGTGCCTGTCGAAGCCGGTTTCCAGTTGATGGTTTTGTTCAGTTCGGCCATGCGCTCGCGGGCAGCCGAGGCGCGGATAAACCAGGAGTCGAGCGGGTAGTACAACACCGGCTTGTCGGTACGCCAGCAGTGTGGATAGCTGTGTTTGTATTTTTCGATGCGGAAGGCTTTGTTCTCGTCCTTCAGTTTGAGGGCGATGAGCAAATCCGTGGGTTTGAAATCTTTTTCGGCCTGCACCTCCGCCGGGTAGTATTCGGCTTTCACATAGTACCCGGCAAAGTCGGTTACTTCCGGTACAAAGCGGCCTTGCTTGTCCACCAGGGGCAGGATGCGGCCTTTGTCGTCGGGCACCCCGATCATGGGCACGCCGTTTTCTTTGGCGGCGCGCATATCGTCGGCGCCGAAGTAGGGCGCCGTGTGTACCACCCCGGTACCGTCTTCGGTGGTCACCCAGTCGCCGGGCAACACGCGAAAACCATCCTTTTCGAGCTCCGGAGAGCTCACGTAGGGCATCAGTTGTTCAAAATGGACCCCCACCAGGTCTTTGCCCTGGAAGGTTTTTTTCACCTTGAACGGGATATTTTTATCGCCTTCCTGGTAATTTTCAAAAGCCAGCGTAGCGTTTTCCTCCGGAAAATAGGCCGAAAGGCGATCCTTCGCCAAAATCACGCTAACCGGCGCGCCGGTGTAAGGGCTGAAAGTCCGAACCTTGGCATACGTGATGCCGGGGCCAACCGTAAGCGCCACGTTGCTGGGCAGCGTCCAGGGCGTGGTGGTCCAGGCCAGGATGCGCACATCTTCGTCTGCGGCATCAAACAGGAATGCCGACCGGTCTTCGCGCTTGACCTTAAACATCGCCACCGTGGAAAAGTCGGTCACTTCCTTATAACAGCCCGGCATATTCAATTCGTGCGTACTCAGGCCGGTTCCGGCAGCCGGGCTGTAGGGCTGGATGGTGAAGCCTTTGTACAGGAATGACTCACCGCTGTCGGTGCGTTTTTCGTAGAGGCGTTTCAACAACCACCAGCACGACTCGATGTATTCGTTTTTGAAGGTGATGTACGGATCGTCGAGGTCAACCCAGTAGCCCATTTTCCGGGTAATATCATCCCAGAGGTCTTTGTAGCGCATTACGGTGGTGCGGCAGGCCTGGTTGTATTCCTCCACCGTGATTTTTTTCCCAATATCCTCCTTGGTGATGCCCAGTTCTTTTTCCACCTGAAGTTCGATGGGCAAGCCGTGCGTATCCCAGCCGCCTTTGCGCTCCACGCGGTGCCCCTTGAGGGTTTGGTACCGGCAAAAAATATCCTTCACCGTACGGGAAATCACGTGGTGAATGCCGGGCTTGCCGTTGGCAGAAGGGGGCCCTTCGTAAAACACGAATGCGTCTTCAGCCGGCCGCTGATCGACCGATTTTTTAAAAATCTGTTCATCGTCCCAGAACTGAAGTATCTCGGCGTCGATGCTGGGGAGGTGGAGGTGTTTGAATTCGCGATACATCGGGTGTTGATCTGTTGAGTGGTTGATCTGTTGATTTGCGGCCGCAAAAATACCACAATCAAAAACCCCGGCAAGTTTTGCACACTTGCCGGGGTTTTTATTTCCAAAAAGCAAAACCGCGCGTCAGGTGTGCAACCCGGTGCGAATAATAATGCTGCTGGAAATTATTTGTGCGAATAGCATGGTGCAAAGATAAACAGAATTTTAATGCGAACAGTTTCAGCCCTGAACTTTGCTGCGTTCCTTCAACTTTTGGACCAGCGAATCCAAGGCCGTTATGGCCACTTTCGGAAATTGGCCATCATCCACCCAGCAATGGTAGCCCCCCAGATACTGCATGCCCAAATAGGCCGCACTCTCCCGAAAGGGCATAAAAAAACCGGCTACCAGTTCGTTGTCTTCGCTGCAGCTGACTGCTGCCATGGATTTGCCACGCAGCCTCCGGCCTACATCTTTCCGGATTTTCAGCAAATCGCTCAACCGGTCGAAAAACGTCTTCATCACCGCGCTCATCGTGTACCAGTACACCGGCGTGGCAAAAATCAGGGTGTCGTAGCGGCTGGTGATCGATTCCATCAGCGGAAGAAAGTCGTCGTGCCGGTTTTTAAAATCGTAATCGAAATAGCCGATATTGAAATTATTCAGGTCGAGCACATCGCACTGGAGTTTTTCGGCAAGGTAATTCACGGCACTCCGGGTATTGCCATTGCTGCTGGAACTGCCCAGAATGATCACGGTATCAGGTAAAGCCATGTTTGGAAATTAAATTCTGATCAAATGCCCCAGCTTCCAGCTGGCCCAGCAAACCACCGCGCCTGCCAAAGTCCCCCAGGCCAAATCAACCACAACTAAAGGCCAGGGCCAATTGGCCAGGAGCGCTTTGTTCACCAGTTCGTAGGTGGCATATGCAACCAGGCCAAAAAAGGCGCCGTTGAACAATGCCGCCCGGGCAGTTTGGGCGGGCCTGATGCAGAAGAACAGCAAACCGGCGGAAAAGATCAGGTAAAACAACAAGCCGGCACCGAGGTCGGGTT
This sequence comes from uncultured Saprospiraceae bacterium, assembly GCA_964484205.1. Classification (GTDB taxonomy): domain Bacteria; phylum Bacteroidota; class Bacteroidia; order Chitinophagales; family Saprospiraceae; genus M3007. The sequence continues at coordinate 67,439 of CAZAEZ010000012.1, forward strand.
TGGGCGCCAGCAACCAGCCTACCTGCTCGTGGATAAATTTTTTTGCAAAAAAATTAATAAAAGCCAGGTCAAACGCGGCATACAAAAGTAAGGTGACCAAAAAATGCACGATGGAACGCATACCGGTAAAAGTAGTCCCTTTGTCCCGATTATCGGGTCATTTCTCGATAGACTGCCACCTTTGTGAAATTTTATTTGTCATATTCGCCATCTGATTCACTCCGTATTCCGCACTCCGTATTCCGCACTCGAATTATGCAGCTAACCATCCGCAACCTGAGCAAAACATACCCCAACGGCGTCAAAGCCCTCCAGGACGTCTCCCTCGATATCCCTACCGGCATGTACGGCCTGCTCGGCCCCAACGGCGCCGGAAAAAGTACCCTGATGCGTATCCTTGCCACCCTGCAGGACGCCGACTCCGGCACTGCCACCCTCGACGATGTCAATGTGCTGAAAGATAAAGATACCGTGCGCCGTCTGCTGGGCTATCTGCCCCAGGAGTTCGGCGTGTACCCGCGCATCAGCGCCCTGGAAATGCTGCGGCACCTGGCGGTACTGAAGGGTATCCCCGGCGCGCAACAAAAGGCGGTGGTTAATGCCCTGCTCGAGCGCGTCAACCTTTGGGACCACCGGAAAAAAGCGGTGTCGTCCTATTCCGGCGGCATGCGCCAGCGCTTCGGCATCGCGCAGGCTTTGTTGGGCGACCCCAAACTCATCATCGTCGACGAACCCACCGCCGGCCTCGATCCCGGCGAACGCAACCGCTTCTACAACCTGTTGTCGGAAATCGGTGAAAACGTGATCGTCATTCTCAGCACGCACATCGTGGAAGACGTGAAAGAACTTTGCTCCAACATGGCCATCATCAACAGCGGCCAGGTGCTGTACGCCGGCACGCCGGATTCGGCATTGCAGGCGTTGCAGGGCCAGGTTTGGGAAAAAGCCATTACCAAAGCCGAGATCGAAGATTACCAAAACCGTTATCAGGTAATCTCCAGCAAACTGGTGGCGGGCAAACCCATCATTCATGTGCTGAGCGAGCAGAATCCCGGCGACGGTTTTGCGGCAACGGATGCCGATTTGGAGGATGTGTTTTTTGCCAAAATTCTTGCAGGCCAGTTGGTGGGCTGAATTTTACTCAACACACACTTGTATTTTACTCAATACATTGAGTAAATTTACTCAACAAATTGAGTAAAATGAATTTCGAACGAAAATATCTTTCCGATTTACAGGGTCGATTACTCGAAAAGCGCCGTTTTATCCAGGTGGTTGCCGGTCCCAGGCAAGTAGGTAAAACGACTATGGTTCAGCAATTGCTCCAAAAATTACCGTTTCCATCGCATTATGCCGCGGCAGATGCCGTGGTGCATACGGATGCGGTCTGGATTGAACAACAATGGGAAACAGCCCGGATCAAACAAACACAGGCCCAAAGTCCGGAGTTCGTTCTCGCTATCGATGAAATTCAAAAAATCATCAATTGGAGCGAAATTGTCAAACGGCTCTGGGATGAAGATACCCGGTTGCAGCGCAGCATGAAGGTCATTCTGCTGGGCTCCTCGCGCGTGCTTTTGCAACAGGGGTTGACAGAGTCGCTTGCCGGTCGATTTGAACTCAGCTATATCGGCCACTGGTCATTTACCGAAATGCAGGAGGCTTTTGGCTGGGGTGCGGAACAGTTTGTCTGGTTTGGCGGGTATCCCGGCGCTGCCGAATTAATTCAGGATGAAGAACGCTGGAAGCGCTACATCTCCGAGGCGCTAATCGAAACCAGTATTTCAAAAGACATTCTGATGTTAACACGCGTGGATAAACCGGCCCTGCTGCGGCAATTGTTCGAACTCGGCTGTCAGTATTCAGGGCAAATATTGTCGTTTACAAAAATTGTGGGCCAATTACAGGATGCCGGCAATACAACCACACTTTCCAATTACCTGACCCTGCTCGGCCAGGCCGGCCTGCTATCCGGTTTGGAAAAATATGCCGGCAGTAAAATTTCGCAACGCGGTTCCAGTCCGAAATTTCAGGTGCACAACACTGCCTTGCTTAGTGCTCAGCAAGGCTATTCCTTAACTGAAGCCCGTGCGCGCCCCGACTATTGGGGCAGGTTGGTAGAATCGGCAATCGGCGCTTATTTACTGAATTGCAGCCTGCGCGATGACTTCCGGGTTTTTTACTGGCGCGATGGAAATTATGAAGTCGATTTTGTACTTGAAAAAAAAGGGAAGGTCATTGGGCTGGAAGTAAAAAGCGGCGCTTCTACGCGCAACCCGGGAATGGCCGTTTTCCGGAAAAAATTTCAACCACAGCGGGTGCTTTTAATTGGAGATTCAGCATTGCCTTGGGACAGCTTTTTGTCCATTTCACCAAATGATCTGTTTTAACCGCCACGTTTTACAAATAAGCCATGTTCACTACCTTCTTCACATTCGAACTAAAATCCTGGCTGCGCTCACCCATGCCCTGGATCTTTTTATGCATCATCGGGCTGTTGTGCTTTTTTGGAACAATTTCCGACCAGGTGGGCATCGGCGGCAGTTATGGCAATGTTTGGAAAAACGCCCCTTTTGTGGCCCAAAACTGGTACGGCGTTTTCTCGATCATTTGCATCCTGCTCACCACGGCTTTCATGAACACGGCCGGTATTCGCGATTACGAAAACCAAACCAGCCAGATCATTTTTTCGAAACCTGTGGATAAGGCGGGCTACTATTTCGGGCATTTTGGCGGGGCGCTGCTTATCGCACTGATCCCGATGCTGGGCGTCACCCTGGGCATGTGGACCGGCGCCGGGCTGAACGCCGTTTTCGAGTGGATCGACGTCGAGCGATTCGGCCCCTTCGAAACCCGGGGGCACCTGATGGGCCTGTTGGTCTTTGCTATTCCCAATACCTTTTTTGTGGGTGCGATTTTATACGCCGTAGCCATCAATACCCGCTCCACGCTGTATTCTTTTATCGCGGCTACCGCACTGCTGGTCGGGTATATCGTGGCGGGCAATTTACTCCGCGATATCGAAAACGAACAACTCGCCAGCCTGCTCGATCCACTCGGCTTCCGGGCCTTCAGCATTGTGTCGAAATACTGGACGGTGGATGATAAAAATACCCAGGCCGTCGTGCTCGCCGGCAGCCTCCTAGTCAACCGCCTGCTTTGGTCGCTGGTTGGGCTGGCTGCGCTGCTCATCGGCTACCGGGCATTCCATTTTGGCGAAAAAAGCCGTTCCCGGCGCAAGCAAAAAGCTGCGGAACCGGAAGCGCCCGTCGGGTTGCGCGCACTGGGGGTGTTGCCACGTGTTTCGCCCGCCAAAGGCTGGACAACCACGCTTAGCCAACTTTGGAGCCAGTTCAAAACCGAATGGCTGGGGGTTTTGCGCAGCACGGCATTTATCCTGCTCACCCTGCTCGGGCTGCTCAATTGTGTACCCGGAATGTTCTTCGCCAACGAATCGTACGGCACGCACGAGCTTCCGGTTACCTACACCATGATCGACGAAATCCGCGGCTCGTTTTACCTGTTCATCATCATTATCATGGTGTACTTCAGCGGAGCGGTGATCTGGAAAGAACGCAACGCGCACATGAACGAAATCACCGACGCATTGCCCACCAAGAACTGGACGGGCTGGCTGGGCAAATACGGCGCCGTGCTGGGCATTCTGGTTACGCTGCAAGTTATCGCGATGGTTGCGGCAATTGCTGCCCAGGCGGCTATGGGTTACCATCGCTACGAAGTTGGGGTGTACCTGCGGGAACTGCTGGTGGTCGACCTGCTTGGGTTTGCTTTTTTGCTCGTGCTAAGTTTTTTGATACAGGCGCTTTCGCCCAACATGTACCTCGGTTTTTTCCTGGTTATCATCCTGATCATCGTCAACGACTTTGCCTGGGCTGCGCTGGATATCGAAAGCAACATGGTCATTTTCGCCAACCGCCCCAATTACACCCTGTCCGATTTCTACGGCTACCAACCCTACGCCAAAGGCCTGAGCTGGTTCAACGCCTACTGGCTGCTGTTCTGCGCCTTGCTGGCCCTGGCAGCTTTCCTGTTTTGGCCGCGCGGCAAGGAGTTTTTTTGGAAAAAACGGCTCAAACTCGCCCGACTCGAGTGGGCGAATTACCGGAATTTTGGTTGGCTGGCCCTCGTTGCCTGGCTCGGTACCGCCGGGTGGACGTTTTACAATACCAAAGTCAAAAACACCTACACCACCAGCCAAAAGCGCGAAAAACTGCTGGCCGATTTTGAGAAAAACTACAAGCAATACGAAGGCCGCATCCAGCCCCGCATTTACGACGTCAAGTACGATATCGACCTGTACCCCGAGACCCGCGCTTTGCATGTAAAAGGAAAATTTTATGCCTGGAACCGCTACGACCGGCCGATCGACACGCTTTTCGTCAATGTGCCCCAACACGGCAAGTTTGAACTGGAAAACCCGAACCTATCCCTGATTTTGAACGACTCGCTGGTCAACTGGCGCATGTACCGCTTCAAACCGGCGCTGATGCCCGGCGACTCCATTTTGATGGAATTCACAACCGACTTCGAACCCACCGGATTCGACAACCAGCTCCGCTGGGGCCGCATCGTGCAAAACGGCACTTTTTTCGACAATACGGACATCATCCCGGTTTTTGGCTACCAGGCAGGCTCCGAACTTACGGATAAAAACACCCGCAAAAAATACGAGCTACCGGAAAAAAGCCGCTACCCCGCGCTTGATCGCACCGATACCCTCAACCGCATGGACGCCTACATCAGCCCGAACAGCGACTGGGTAAATGTGGAAACAGTCATCCGCACCGCCCCCGACCAAATTGCTATCGGTCCGGGTTCGCTGCTGCGCGAATGGGAGGAAAACGGCCGCCGCTGTTTCCACTACAAACTCGACCACGCCTCCTTCAATTTTTACTCTTTCCTCAGCGCCCGGTACACCGTGGCCCGCCGCGAATGGAAGGGCGTAAAACTGGAGGTTTATCACCACGAAAAACATACGTTCAATGTGGAACGCATGCTCAACGGCATGCAGAAGTCGCTGGAGTACTTCACTACCAATTTTGGGCCGTACTACCACAAACAGTGCCGGATCATCGAGTTTCCGCGCTATGCGCAATTTGCCCAATCGTTCCCCGGCACCATGCCTTTCGCCGAGGGCATCGGGTTTATCCAGGATTTCAAAGATCCCGACGACGACCTCGACCTGATGTTTTACGTGACCGCCCACGAGATCGGGCACCAGTACTGGGGCCACCAGGAGTGCGGGTCGTTCATGCAGGGCAGTGAAATGCTGGTGGAAACCTTTGCCCAGTGGAGTGCGCTCATGGTCATGGAACACGAGTACGGAAAAGACCAGATGCGCAAGTTCCTGAAATACGAGATGGACAAATACCTGCGCGGCCGCGGCCGCGAAACCCTGAAAGAACTGCCGCTGGCAAAATGCGAAGGGCAGGGATACATCCACTACAACAAAGGCAGTGTGGCGATGTATTACCTCAAGGAAATGATCGGCGAGGAAAATGTAAACGCCGCGCTGCGCGATTTTCTCGAAAAATACCGCTACGCCGAACCGCCCTACCCAACCAGTCTCGACGCACTCGATGCATTTTACGCCCACACGCCCGATTCTTTGCGCTATGTGGTCAAAGATTTGTTTGAAGACATCACCCTGTTTGAAAATCGCTGCCGGGAAGTATCTTCAAAACAACTGGAAAACGGCAAATGGGAGGTCACCGTGCAGATCGAATGCCATAAAATTAAAGCCGACGAGCTTGGCAAGGAAACGGAAATGCCGATCAACGATTACATCGAGATCGGTGCGCTGGCAAAGCCGGCTTCCGGGAAAAAATATGGCAAGGTGCTTTACCGGCAGCGGGTGAAAGTTTCTCAAAAAGACAACACGTTCACCTTTGTCGTGGATGAAAACCCGGAAAGAGCCGGGGTGGACCCGTTTTCCTTGCTGATCGACCGGAACCCGGAGGATAACATGAAAGACTTGTAACCCCGACTGTTAGTCGGGGTAAAAACAGGGCCGTGCAGATTTCCTGCACGGCCCTGTTTTTTAAAAAAATATTAATCTTAACCTGCCAAAAAATCCCCCTCCACCCCATAGGCCTCCATAAACGCCCGGTACCGTACATCGTCTCCAAGCACATCCGGATTGCCGATGACAATCACCCGTTCTCGCGCACGGGTGAGCGCAACGTTGAGTTTCCGGTCGATGCCCTCATTGGACAGACTGACCAGTTTGGCCAGCTGACTCCCGGCATGCACGCAGCAGGAGATCAGGATCACCTCCCGGGCGCCGCCCTGGTAGCGCTCCACGGTGTCGATGGTTTGCGCATCGGGGTCGAGGCCGGTTTCGGCGATAGCCTGCCGGATTTGTGCAATCTGCGCCCGCCAGGGTGTGATGATGCCCAGGCTGGTTTCCGGGTCCCAAAGCCTGCCCGCCGCTGCCCATTTTTCTTTGAAATGACGGACCAATTGCGCCACCATCCGGGCCTCCTCGGGCGCTGTTTTTTGATAGGGCAAAGCGTTGGCGGCGCGCACCGGAATGAACAGGACGCGGCGTGCCCTGGGTTCGGACAAGTCTGGTTGGCTTTCCGGGAGTTGGCGGTGTTGCTTGTGTGCCTCGTCCGGATCATCTCCGGCCAGGGTTTGCAATTGGCCGTCGTAAAAATACCGGTTGGGGAAATCCATGATGTCGGCATGCATGCGGCCTTGGCGGTAGAGTTGGCCGTAGTGCTCCTCCAACCCGTGTTGCTGGCAGATGCGGTACAGCCGTTCGAAGTAGGAGTCGCGCAGATCGTACAGGCCGATAGCATTCAGTTCAGGGTCGTCTACCCGGGTGAGTTCCGGGGCCTGGGCGGTCACGGCAGGCAACTGGCGGTGGTCGCCGATGAGCACAAAATGTTCGAAGCGGGTGAGCAGGCCCACCAGCTGGGGTTCCAGAATCTGGGAAGCTTCATCGACCACCAGGCGCTGGATTTTTTTGATGGCCAGCAAATTTTCATTGTGCGCAAAAGAAGCCACCGTGCTCACAATGATGCGCCGGGGCTCCAGGATAGCCAGCAGTTCGGCGCGGTTGCCGGCGCCGGCGGTATGCGAACTGAGCAACTGCTCGCGGAACCGTTCGGCCGTGGAAAAGCGCGAACCGATGCGGAGGTATCGCGCGCGGATGTCGCCGCCGAGGCTGTCGAGCGCTTCGCAAATTTCGTCCACCGCCCGGTTGGTGTAGGCCAGCAGCAGCAGGTTGTCGGTGGTTTCGCGCAGCACCCAGCCGGCCAGGTCGCGGAGCATGATGCTGGTTTTGCCGGTGCCGGGCGGGCCCCAGAGGAGGAAGAAGTTTTTGGATTGGGTGATTTTTGTTAACCCCACCCCCATCCCCTCCCCCAGAGGGGAGGGGGGCTTGATCTCGGATAACTTTTTGATTTCGGGAACACTGGCCAAAGCTTCGCGACGTTCGGCAATTATTTGGCGCAGAGAATCGAGCGTTTTGTTGGTTCGGTTTAAGATGTCGGCATTTGAAAACCGGATTACCTCGAAACCGGCGAGTTGTAAAAACTCGGTGCGCAGGGCATCCCATTCCGGTTGAAAATCATGGATATTACCATCAAGTTCAATTACCAACCTGTATTCCAAACTGACAAAATCTGCAATAAATTCTTCAATGGCGTGCTGGCGGCGAAACTTGACACCATCCAATTTTTTGTCTCTAATTTTTTCCCAAAATATAGCCTCCGCTTCCGTTTGATATTTTCGAAGATTGCGGCAAAAACCCTTCAGATACCGCCAACGTGCCATATCCGTAGTTTCCTGCGGCTGTCCAAAAGCGCCAATTTTCCTAACCTTTTCCGCACCAGGATTCGAATCATTCCCCGAAGGCTTTGAAAAACCTGAGGGCAAGCCCCCCTCCCCTTTGGGGGAGGGGATGGGGGTGGGGTTAAGCACCCGCTGCCGGATTGAAATCCCCGCCCCCGCCCACTCAAACAGCCCCCGGTACATCGCCGTAAAACCCATGTCCAGCATATCGGGCTCCAGATTCCACAGGGCGCTGGTTTCGAAGGGTTTCAGGTTGAACTGGCGGTAGCGGAGCTGCACCGTCACCTGATCGGACTTGAGTTCGGTGATGATGCATTTGATCACCTGGTGGTCGAGTACCGTGTCGCTTTCCGTTTCGGCGGGGTACAGCACGGCGATGTCGCCGACGCGGAAATTGGCCAGCGGATTGGTCATTTCCGTCTTTTGAAAAACTATGCAGGGGTCGGCCTGATCCGCCTGGTTTTTTGCAATTTTCAAATGGCTGAGAATGGCGTAAGCCTCCTGTTTTTCGGCAAAACTGCTGCGCCAGAGCGCGGCGTTGCCGTTCACCGCATCGCTGTTTTCCTCGCCTACTTTGGCCAGCCACTGCTCGCGGGCGATGAGGCCGCAAAAGGCGTTGAAATATTTTTTCTCCAGTGAATTAAGTTTGCCGTAGGCGGCTTCGAATTGGCCGAAATCGCGCTGTAAAAAATCGCCCTTGGGCGCCTTGTCGGCCCGCAGCCGCTCGAGCAGCGGCACCTCCAAATCACCGGGGCGAATGGCGGCCAGCAGGCGCTCGATGCCCGCGAGGTGGTTGCGTACCTGAAGGGCTTCCCATTGCTCGGGCGCGACGGTGGGCGCGAAACGAAGTTGCTGCACGTCCATACCCGAATACAAAATATACTTGGCCGGGTCGGCCTGGGCGCCGTACACCGAGCGCACCAGCAGGTCGTAGAGCAGGGTCTGGGTGAAATGGCTGCGCTGGATGCCGTAGCTGTTGGGCCGGTAGGGGGTGCCGCTTTTCAGCTCGACGATGGCCGAGCGGTCATCCCGGCGGTAAAACAGATCGAGGCGGCCCTGCAGGCCGAATTGTTCGCTGTAAAACGTGGGCTCCAGCACACAATCGGCGGGATCGATCTGTTGCTGCGCAAAACCGCTTTGCGCCATGTATTTCAGGTTCAGGTAGTGTTTTTGGGCTTTGCCCAAAATTTCGCGCACTTTGGCGTCGGGCATGGGCGCAAAAACAAAGGGATAAGCCTGGAAACTTTCGCGCAGCAAGTCCGTGTAATCGGCGTCGGGCTGGGTCAGCAGGCGGTCGAGGAAGAGGTTGGCAATGTTGCCCAGCAGGATGGGCGGTGTTTGTTCGTAAGGCAAAAACTTTTTCACGAGGTAGGCCAGCGGCTGGGCGCCACTCACTTTGAAACACTCGGAAATCGCCGAAACATCCATCAGAAAATCGGGCTCCACCACGAAAGCGCGCGGCCGGTAATACCCCTGCTGGTCCACGTCCACATCGAGCAAATTGAGCGTAACCGGGAAGCCGAACACGGTGCGCAGCAGCCGGATGGTGGGGTTGAAACTGTCGTTGCGCTCGGGCAGGTTGTAGCGCACCCGCACCGGCTCGAAGGGATTTTCTTCGTCGAAGGCGAAAAAAAAGTATTGCTCGGGCTCGTCGCGCACGGCCACCACGCGGGCGCGGGCTTTGTAGTCCCAGATTTCCGGCGCGGCAAACTGCCATTCACCGGCCTTCGGAAAATGTTCCAGCACCTCCGGTGGAATAGCGGTTTTGCAAAAAATCAGGATGGTTTCGGCAAGTGCCTGCACGCCGAGGTGCAGGTGTCGCTCTCCAAGGTCTTGCTCTTGTCCGGACCGTACCCGCCCGGCGATACGCCGGAAATGGTGGATGCGTTGCAGGGTTTCGGGTTGTATCTGGAACTGGTGGCCGGCGTAGCTGATGCGCGCGAAAAGGGTGCTGAAAGCCAGCTGCTCCTGCCGGGTGGCTTCGAAGAAAAGGCGTTCCAGCAAGGCGGCCAGGGCCAGCACTTTTTCGCGTGGCGCCCAGTGGGGGTGCGCGGCGATTTTTACCAGTTCGCGGTAGAGGAGTGGAGCAGCTTCGGGTGGCATTGGGCGAAGATAGGGGTTGGGGGCGATGCCATCAATTTAAGGAGATTGCGTGGGTGTAGACTTTTCCAATTTTTTTCTTTTCCAGTTTCAAATGCCTTTGTGCAATGCAACACGTTGGGGGCATTGAAAAAAGGTAACTACCTTGCCGGCCAAACGCTTCAGACCCGACCAAATTATTCAATGACCAAGCATTAGCACTTTTTAATAACTACTAAAATTATCACCATGAAAAACATCCAAAATAAGCTACTCGCCCTGCTTTTCATTGCTATTTCTTTTCCTTATTTCGCTGTTTCACAAAATAGCATAAGCAATGAACTGCGCTATGAAGTGCATAGAATCTATCCGTATATTTCAATTACAAAAGAAAAATTAAATGACGCCCGTAGCCTGATTGACCTTGATCCTGAGTATAAATCATCATGGATAAGAGCATATATCTCCGTTGAGATTTCGGCAAGCTATAATGGAAGCAAAAGGAAAGCGGTGAGTAAAAACGACATCCTCAGCCAGGAGCAAAAAGACCTCATGAATATGGCCGACGTGGGTACGGATATTTCGGTTAAGGTCCAATACATACCGGAGAACACCTTAAAACATAATGATCCTAAAGAGATCAGTTTCACATTTACGATCGATCCCGAAAGCGAAGCGAAATATTCCGGCGGGCAGCAACAATTGAATCAATACCTGAAGGAAAACGTCATGGATAAAATCCCGGCGGGCAGTTTCAAGAATTACGATTTAGCCGCCGTAAAATTTACCATAAACGAAGCAGGGCAAATCGTCGATGCGCATGTATTCGAGACATCCAAAGATGAAAACATTGATGCGTTACTATTGGAGACTATCCGCAATATGCCCCGCTGGAAGCCGGCAGAATATGCCGGCGGTACCAAAGTCAAGCAGGAGTTTGTATTGACTGTTGGAAACATGGAAAACTGCGTGATGAATCTTTTGAATATTCGTCGGGATTGACGAGAAGCCATCTGAAAAATGGCGCTGGTGCTGAATAGGATGGCTGAGGGGCGAAGACAAGGCAAATCATAAGTCAACCTTGTCAAATTGAGCCGTTCCAAAATTCCGGACCAACATTGGTTTCGCGGCATGTTTGATCCTTGGCATGTTAAGTCGGTGATTTGTTGACGGAACGTGTCGCATCGCAAACGCTCCACAAGCAGATTGTGGTTATTTTTAATTTTCGAACACGTTGGACTAGCAGGGGTAGTTTACTCTTTGGTTTTTGACTTATAGGTAAAATAACGACCGGCTACAAAGACACCGGCCAAACTTGCAATTACCCATTTCGCCGCATCCGCAGCCGCGTCAACATTGCCCAAATAGGCGAAATACACGCACATGCTGGAACTAACCAAAACCGAACCGAAACCAAGGAATAAGCCTAACCGGATGTTGAAGTTTAAAGAGCGTTGATTTTTCTTTTCCAGTTCAAGCAATTCTTGTTTTTCTCTATGACGTTCGGCTTGCTCCTTTTCGGCCATTTGCAAAATGCGTTCAGCTATACCGGGATAAATCTGCTCGTACTTTTCGAGCATATCAGGCGTAGGTAGTGGGCCTGCAAATAAGGACGTTTCAGTTTTGGTCAATTCAACCCGGCCCGGCCTTACTGGGGACTGTTGGCCCGACGCTTTTTTAGGAAGTTTGGACGACATTAGAAAGAGCTTTGTTGCTGGCAGTTCTTAAATCTTCACGTATATTTTGCCAGTCATTTCTAAGGTTTTCAGTATCAGATTCAAAGCCGTTAACGGCATCTAATTGCTTGCGAAGGGTACGCAACCGGGCATTTTGTTTTTTTTGCTGCTCTATCAGTTCAAAAATCCAAACTCCTAATAGCGCCAAAAGTATGCCCATAAAAATGGCTCCAAATTTTTCACGCTCGGTCATATTCGCGGTGTTGTCGTTAGTAAGTAAATTGCCTTAAAACTATCTGCAAAAGTGGAATTGAAACGCATAGGTACCAAATAAAGTTTGATTAAATGCCGTCAAAAACAGACCAGTTAACAAAATAATGACCCAAACTAACAGCAAACATTGTGCTGAAGGTAAATAAGCGCCGCTCGGCGCCCTCACTCTGCGGCGTTTCCTTTTTTCTTTAAGCCTCTAGTATTGGTTGGCTACACCTTCCTTGTTTTAAGGCGCAACCACTTTTCCCCCACTAAATCATGGTTTTCTATTTCAGTTTCCATCATTTCTGACATCTCTAGCCGGCCCTCACTTTGTGATGGGGATAAAAGCAGAATTTCCCGCTGTAAATCTTCAATGGTAGGCAAATAAATGGCCCCATCCATAATTGCTTCGGGGTTTCTGTCATCTGATGGATTTACTGGAATCTTGCTGTGGTAGCGATAAATTTTTAAAGTTTATTAAAGTTGTGAATACCCCACCTTGGGGCCACTGACCTACAGCAGTTTCTCAATTCAAACCGCGTACTCCTTTTCCGACGTGCTAAACTGGATCGGGTTTTCTTCTGCCCGATGGTTTGTCATGCGGGAGTAACTTAGCCCCCCCCGTACTGCTCTTTCATTTCGTCGCACAACTTTTTCAGGTTGCCCAAACATTCAGTTCGCGAAATAGCAGCGGAGCGGCTTCGGGTGGCATGGTGCGAAGATAGGGCTTGGGGGTGAAGCCATTAATTTACGCCAATGGGATCTAATACTTTTCCAATTTCAAATTGGTGTTTTTCGGGATAGCTCCCAGAACGGGAAGGTTGTTTAATTGGAAATTGGAAAAGAAAAATTGGAATTTAAAAACGTTTTAAACCCCTCTTGTCATCCCAAACGCGCTCAACCCTTCCCCTCCAAATCCTTCAAAATCCGCTCCAGCATCCGCACTTTCTTCTGCAGATCGGGCAGGTTTTTGAACACAACATAGGCCCGCACGTAGTCGTTGTAGTCGATGGCGGGGGCGCCGAACAGGGCTTGATCGGGCTTTTTAATGGAAGATGCGATGCCGCTTTGCGCCTGTACGCGGGTGCCGTCGGCGATGGTCAGATGGCCGGCCACGCCGGTTTGGCCGCCGAGTTGCACGTTTTCGCCGATCTTGGTGCTGCCGGCCACACCCACCTGGGCAGCCATGACGGAGTTTTTACCGACCTCGACATTGTGGGCAATGTGCACCAGGTTGTCGATTTTGACCCCGGTGTGCAGAGTGGTGCTACCCAGGGCTGCCCGGTCGATGCAGGCATTGGCGCCCACCTCGACATTGTTTTCCAACACAACATTGCCCACGTGGGGTACTTTTTTCCACGACTTGTCTTCCTGCGGGGCAAACCCAAAACCGTCGGCGCCGATAACCGCATTGGCGTGCAGCACGCAATTGTCGCCGATCACGCAGCTGTGGTGGATGCGCACGCCGGGAAAAAGTTTGCAGTTGTTGCCGATGCGCACGTTGCGGCCGATGAATACCTGCGGATAGATCGTGCAATTTTCGCCAATGCTGGTACCCGCTTCCACCACCGTGAACGCCCCCACGGCGGTTTGCGCGCCCACCTGCGTGTCGGGGTGCACACAAGCCTGCGGGTCGATCTGGGCCGGAGCGCCGTTGGGCGAAACAATATCGTTGAATTTTTCCAGCAAAAACGCCAGGCTGCTCCGCACATCATCGACCCGGATCAGGGTGGCGGCAACAGGCTGGGTCGGCCGAAAACTCTTGTTTACCAACAAGATAGAGGCCTTGGTGGAGTAGGCGTAGGACTCGTATTTGGGATTGTCGAGAAATGCAAAATCGCCTTCCCGGGCCTCCTCGATGCGTGCGGGTTGCCGGACGGTCGCGTCAGGATTCCCCTCCAGGGTACCGTCAAGAAGTTGGGCAAGTTGTGCGGCCGTAATGTCCATGCCGGGCTAAAAATTGGCGTTTTTTTAAAATAAAAAAGTCTGTGACAAAAAGTCGGGCAAAGGTAAGGATTAAGTCGAAAGTCCACTGTCGAAAGTGTACATAGCCCGGGATTGTTGTTTTCAGGCCTGCAGCCGGGCGCCCAAAACGTCCAGTAAAGCCCGGGCTTTGAGCAGGCATTCCTGATACTCCTCTTCCGGCGTCGAATCGAACACAATGGCGCCGCCCACCTGGCAGGAGAGGTAGCGGTTGGCAGCGTTGTATAAAATGCTGCGAATGACCACGTTAAAGTCAAAATCGCCGTCCGGCGTGAAGTATCCCACCGCACCGGAAAAGAGGCCCCGGCGGCTGCGTTCGTAGTGCTCGATCAACTCCATGGCCATCACCTTGGGAGCGCCGGTCATGCTACCCATGGGGAATGCATCGCGGATGGCAACGACCGGGTGTGTCCCGGGCCGAAGCGTGCCGGTAATGGTGGAGATCATCTGAAAAACAGTCTGGAAACCATAAATGCCAAACAATTCTTCCACCTGTACTGAGCCGGGCAGGCAATGGCGCGCGAGGTCGTTGCGCACCAGATCGACGATCATCACGTTTTCCGCCCGGTCTTTGATGCTCGTTCGCAAGGCCTCGCGGATGCGCGCATCCTCGGCCGGGTCGGGGTGGCGGCGGCGGGTGCCTTTGATGGGTTGAGAAACCAGTAGGTCGCCTGTTTTGCGCAAAAACCGCTCGGGACTGGCGCAGAGCAGGTAATGATTTTGCTTGCGCAAAAAGGCGGCAAAAGGCGCCCGGGCACGGGTGTTCAGGCGCTCGAACGTGGGCAGGGGGGCCAGCGGCTCCTGTTCGGCATAAAACTCCTGGCAAAGATTCAACTCGTACACATCGCCCTCCACAATGTGCCGGCGCACGGCATCCACGGCCTGCAGGTAGTCGGCCTGCGGCAGGCGGGGGCGGAGCAGCCTGGACACAGCAGGTTCATGGGCAGGTGGGGGAATTGTATTTTGAATGGCAGTCCATACCCGTTCCGGGGTTTCGTTCAGCGAAAAAATCGTGAGTTGGTGCAGGTTTTCGCTGGAGATTCCCACCACCATTTCCGGCTGAAAAAAATACAGGTCGGGCAGGCCGATGCCGTCTGGGTTTTGCGATTGGAGGGCTTCCACTTCGTTTTTCAGGTCGTAGCCGAAAAAACCGAACAGCCAGTCCTGTTTTTGTTTGGCGAAAGCCTGCAAGCCGGAAAATGCTTGTCCGGCAGTTGCCTGAAAACTATCGGCAGCCCCGACCGCCACGAGGCATTCCCAACTGCGGTGTTGTTGGTGGGGGTAGCTGTTGCTGTCGAGGTACAGGCACACGGGGTGCTGGCCGGCCCAGTGGAGGAGCCTGGTTTTGGCTGCGGCCAGGTTGTTGATTTGGAAGTGGGCTACTTGACGCATAGGTTTTGATTACGGATTGCGGAGCACCCCAATACCCTCCGGCCAATCAAGCGTCCGGGCTTCTTCAGGACTGGTTTTCCAAAGTTGGGCTTTCAAATCCAACAATTTTTCTTCAAATGCCCCCCGACGGATGCCCAACGTTAGTTGAACGCCGGTATCGGTGTAGTTTTCTTCCAATATTTTCAGGTCAAGTTTTTTTACGGCATTGATCAGGTCGGGCACCCGGACATAATTGGCATCGAGGTTGATCTTTTCAAATACAATTTTCTCCACAATTTCTGCCTGTGCGATCGCATCGGCGGCACTTTCCCGGTATGCCTGAATCAGGCCGGAAGCCCCCAGCAAAGTGCCGCCAAAATAGCGCACCACCACCACTACCACATCGGTGAGACAGGCCGAGTCGATTTGCCCGAGGATGGGTTTTCCGGCGGTACCGGAGGGCTCGCCGTCGTCGTTGGCGCGGAACCGCAGGCCATCCAGTCCGAACCGCCAGGCAAAACAATGGTGCCGGGCTTTGAAATGTTCTTTCCGGAGCGCCTCCACCCGGACCAGCGCTTCTTCCTCCGAGGTGCAGGGGTAGGCGTAGGCAAAAAACTTGCTGCCCCGGTCTTTGAAGACGCCGGTACTTGGGGCGGCGAGGGTATGGAAGGAGTCGGGTAGTTCAGACATAGTTTTAGGATGACGCTCACTGATAATTCCCGGATTCAAACAACTACCGGGCAATCGGAAACCCTCCGAAGAAGGGAATTGAGCAATCTGAGATTTCAATTTTTAATTCTCAAACAGAAGAAAATCAATTATTTACAATCAAATTAAATTTCAAAAAATGTATTGAGATAAATTTTTTCAAACCAAAAAGTTTCAATTTTATGGAGTTTGTGCAACAATCTAAAACAAAAAATATGCGTGAAGACTTTCTGCATTTCCTCTGGCGCTGGCGCCGGTTTGATGCGCAAAACCTTCAAACTACGGATGGCGAAGCCCTCGAAGTACTGCATCCGGGCGAGTTGAATTCGAACGCAGGTCCTGATTTTTTCAATGCCCGCATTCGCCTGGGCGCCACCCTCTGGGCCGGGAATGTCGAAATGCACCTCAATGCCTCCGATTGGCTTGCCCACAACCACCACACCGACCCGGCCTACGACAATGTGATCCTGCATGTGGTGCTCGATGAAGATCAGCGTTTGCAGCGGGCGAATGGGACTGTCCTCCCTTGCCTGGAGCTCCGCCGGCGTATCCCGCCGGGTTTGCTCGACAAATACCACCGCCTGACGCATGAGCGGACCTGGATTCCCTGTGCGCGAACATACGCCGAAATTCCCGCGCTGATCCGGCAGAACTGGCTGGACCGGTTGCTCATCGAGCGCCTGGAACAAAAAACCGCGATGGTGGCCCAACTGGTGTCCGCTTGCGGGCAAGATTGGGAGGAGGCCTTTTACCGGATGCTGGCCCGCAATTTCGGGTTGAAAATAAATACCGAACCCTTTGAAACACTGGCACAAATTCTGCCCCGCCGCTTGCTGGCGCGCCACAGCGATAATTTGCTTCAACTGGAGGCCTTGCTCTTCGGGCAGGCTGGTTTGCTCAACGAAAATTTTGCCGATGATTACCCCAAAACACTGGCCAGGGAGTACCGGTTTTTGCAGCACAAATACGATTTGCAGCCGATGCCGGCCGGGCAGTGGAAGTTTTTTCGCTTGCGCCCTGCCGGGTTCCCGACCGTACGCCTGGCCCAACTGGCTGCGTTGTTGCATGGTTCGTCGCAGTTGTTCAGCCGAGTGCTCGAAGCACGGGATACGCCCGAAACAGCGCAATTGTTTGCCCTCGGACCCGGCGCGTACTGGCATACCCATTTTCGATTTGATAAAACGGCGGCCAAACGAATCGGGCCGCCGGGCCGCGAATTTGTACATTTGCTGCTCATCAATACCGTAGCGCCTTTTTTGTTTTACTACGGCCAGGTGAAGGGGCACACAACAATTCAGGACCGCAGTTTGCGATTGCTTGAAGATTTGCCGCCTGAAGGAAATACGGTGGTAGCCACTTGGGCCGAGCTTGGCCAAAAAGCGGAAAATGCTGCCGGCTCGCAGGCCCTACTTCACTTGAAATCGCAGTATTGCGATGCCGGCCGTTGCCTGGAATGCGCCATCGGGACTGCTATTTTGCGCTGATTATGCCTCGATTTTTCGCACACTTTTTTTCCATTGTCGGGCATCCCATGCTCTTGCTGACGTATGCCATGCTCTTGCTGATGGCCATCAACCCCTTTGCGTTTGGTGTACACAGCCCCGGCGACAAACCTGCCCTGCTGCTGCTGCTGTATGTTTTTACAACTTCAGCGCTTATTCCCGGTGTCGGAATTGCCGTGATGAAGCCACTGGGTTTCATCAAAAGCCTGGAGTCACCCGATCGGATGGAGCGCATCGGGCCGTACATTATCACCGGCGTTTTTTATATGTGGATTTACAAAAACCTGGGTTCGGGCGGGCAGGTGCCGCCCCTGTACCTGGTGTGCGTGCTTGGCGCCACGATCGCCCTGTTCGGCGCTTTTTTGATCAATATTTTTACCAAGATCAGCGCCCATGCAACCGGTATGGGGGGGCTGGTCGGTATGGTTTTACTGACCGCCTGGGCATGGCCGGAGAGCAGCCTGCGATTTTCGCTGTTTGGCGCTGGTGTACAGCTTAGCCTGACGGCGGCAGCTGCCCTGGTCATTATTTTTGCAGGATTCGTCGGCTCGGCGCGGCTGGTATTGAAGGCGCACGTACCGACGGATTTGTGGCAAGGGTATGCGGTGGGATTTGGGTCTGTTTGGGTGGCTTGGGGAATTTTGTAGAGCATTTTTTTTCTGAAAAACAGAGAGGGCGTACCATAAGTACAAAATTTGAAATACCCGCCGTAGATTATTTTTTCACCACAAAGACACGGAGGCCACGGAGTTTAATTCTCCGTGGCCTCCGTGTCTTTGTGGTGAAAATTTGGAAACTACCTGACGCGCTAAGACATATGTGACACCCTGTTGTGAAAATTATTCACACCGGCCTTACGCCGCTTTCAATTGCCCGATCCGCGAGCGTTCCAGTTTTTCAACGGCATAAGCCCGGTCAATCACCAGCTCATTCCCGCCTTTTTTATTTTTTCCTTTCAACGGCATTTCAAACATGGCGTCGGTGAGAATGGCCTCGCAAAGCGAGCGCAAGCCGCGCGCGCCGAGTTTGTACTCCTGGGCCTTTTCGGCGATGAAGGTGATCGTCTCGGGTTTGAATTGCAGATCAACGCCTTCAAGGGCAAACAACTTTTGGTATTGGCGAACGAGGGCGTTGCGCGGCTCCGTCAGGATGCGGCAAAGCGCAGTGAGGTCGAGTGGATCGAGGTGCACCAGCACCGGCAAGCGGCCCACCAGCTCGGGAATGAGGCCGAATTGTTTGATATCCAGGTGGTTCACGTATTGCAAGAGGTTTTCCCGGTCGATCCGTTCGTCTTGCTGCTTTCCGTAGCCGATCACCTGTGTATTTACACGCCGTGCGATTACTTTTTCAATACCGTCGAACGCGCCTCCGCAGATGAACAGGATGTTGCGGGTGTTCACTTTGACCAGTTTTTGCTCCGGGTGTTTTCGGCCACCTTGTGGCGGCACCAGCACCTCGGCGCCTTCCAGCATTTTCAGCATGGCTTGCTGGACACCCTCGCCCGATACATCGCGGGTGATGGACGGGTTGTCTTGTTTGCGGGCCACTTTGTCGATCTCGTCAATATAAACGATGCCGCGCTCGGCAGCAGGCACATCATAATCACAAACCTGGAGCAACCGGGCCAGGATACTTTCCACATCTTCGCCGACATACCCGGCTTCGGTAAACACCGTGGCATCCACAATCGCAAAAGGCACATTGAGCAATTTGGCGATTGTTTTTGCCAGCAGGGTTTTGCCGGTACCGGTTTGCCCGATGAACAACACGTTGGATTTTTCAATTTCCACGTCGTCTTTATTTTCGGCAGGCTCGCCCAGTTGCTTCAGGCGTTTGTAGTGGTTGTACACGGCCACGGCCAACACCTTTTTGGCATCATCCTGTCCGATAATGTAATCGTCCAGGAAAGCTTTAATATCGCGGGGCGGGATCAGGTTTACCAGATCTCCAAAGCCGGATGGCTTACCAGACCCGGCACTGTCGGCCTGATCATGCCGGTTCAGTTCCTGATCGATGATTTCCTGGGCTTTTTCCACGCACATCTCACAAATCTGGGCATCCATGCCCGAGATCAGGATCATGACGTCGTCTTTACTTCGCCCGCAAAATGAACATTGGTGTGGATTCACTCGACCGCGTTTTAGCATTGTTTACTTTTCTTTTCTTGGATTGTTCCGTGCCAGTACCTCGTCGACCAAGCCGTATTCTTTAGCTTCTTCGGCGCTCATCCAGTTGTCCCGGTCACAGTCTTCCGAAATTTTATCGTAGGGCTGGCCGGTATGTTCTGCCAGGATATCGTACAGCGATTTTTGCATTTTCTTGATCAGCTTGTACGTGATCTCGATGTCCGATACCTGCCCCTGAGCGCCGCCCATGGGTTGGTGGATCATGACGTGGCTGTGGAAAAGGCAGCTGCGCTTGCCTTTGGCGCCGGCTGCCAATAGCACGGCGCCCATGGAGGCAGCCAGGCCGGTGCAAATTGTAGCCACATCGGGAGCAACATACTGCATGGTATCATAAATCCCAAGGCCATCGATCACCGAACCGCCCGGGCTGTTTATGAACAGTTGAATGTCGCGTTTGGGGTCGGCGCTTTCCAAAAACAGCAACTGCGCCTGAACAATATTCGACACCTGGTCCGACACCGGCAGACCCATGAAAATGATGCGATCCATCATAAGGCGGCTGAACACATCAAGTTGGGAAACATTCAGTTGGCGCTCCTCAATCACATACGGTGTCAGGTTACGGAGGTGCGGGTTAGTCGATGGCGTACTTTTTTCAATGTACTTTTCGAGGTGCATGCCACTCATACCGAGGTGTTTGGTGGCATACTTTTGAAATTCATTCTTATCGAACATGTTTAAATAGTTTTGAGGCAATTATAACAAGGATTTATTTGGAAGGTTACGATCAGGCTACAGTTTCCCGAAGTTCGGCATCTGCATTTTGTTCTGCCTCCGCTTTTTTGGTAATGGCATCCAGAATCTGATGAAATTCTTCGGAAGGAATGGCTTTGTCTTTTATCGTAACCAGCTCCCGGATAGCGGTAAAAATTTTATCCGTTTCCAGGTCGCGCACCGTGTTCTCAACATCCTTCTCATCCTGCATCAGGCGGTCAATGCTGCTTTCAATAATCTCGTCCGGCAATTGAGCCTGAAAATAATTCCGCACTTTGCGGGCATATTCCGCCCGGATTTCTTCACTGGTGACCTCAATTTCGAACTGTTCCTTGAGCCGGTCGCGCAGCAAGGACCAACGGAGGTTTTCAGCAAAGGCGGCGTATTCACCATCAATCAGTTCCGGGGTCAATTCCGGGTTGTTTGCCCCGAGCCAGCGTTTTAAAAAACTTTCGGGCAATTCAAGTTGATTTAACTCCAAAAGCCGCTTTTGAAAGTCGCGCATCAGCAGCGCGTTCGAGCGGATGTCGTAAAAGTTTTGGATACCGGATTTCAGTTTGTCGATGGCTTCATCCTGACTACCGACAGGGGTGCCGAAGTACCTGGTGTAAAACTCGTCGTTCAATTCGGCAATTTCTATGCGCGACACCTCCTCAATAGTGCCTTCAAACCAATCGCCAACAGCGCGGTCATCCTCCTCCGGGAGGTTCAGGATATACTTCCGAAACTTCTGGTCGTCATCGCCCATTTCAATCAGACGCGCGTTGAAGCGGATTTGGTCGCCTTTTTTCCGGGATAAAAATGCTGTACGGAGTTCCTTGTCCGTAATGGTGTCGACATAAACGGTAATGGTCGTTTCCCAACCATCGGCTTTCGGCTGGTCACCGTCGAGCTCGTGCACGGCAATTTTCAGAATATCTCGTTCCTGAATATCGTCTTCCGGATTGGTGCGATTGCCCATGCGCCGGCGGGCGTTGTCCAGGTCCTGTTCGGCCAGCGTATCCAGGTCTGAAACTGTCAGGCGTTCAAAGGACTGTTTTTTATCTACGCCTTGCACGTCGTATGCGGGCACAAAACCAATTTCGTATTCGACGACATATTCCTCCTCCATGTTCTCTATTTTGAAGGAATACTTGTTCTGGTTTTCCGTAGGCAAAGGCTGGCCAAGCACGTTGAGTTCGCTGTCGCGCAGGTAATTGTAAAGTTCCTCCGACAGCATCTGGTTGATCGTGTCGCTGAAAATGGACGTGCCGTACATCCGCCGGATATAATCCATCGGCGCATGGCCCTGGCGGAACCCTTTGATCGATGCGCGGTTGCGCACACGCTTTAACTCGGCATCGATTTTGGGCTTCAAGTCATCTTTGGTCAGGGTGACCGTAATCAGGGCGGAGCTGTTGTCAATATCTTTTCGCTGAACGCTGGGCATATTGCAGAAAAAGTAAGGAGTAAGAAAAGTGAACGCGGTGCAGTGGTCGTCAGAAAATTTACCAGATGGAGAAATTGCGCACCGCGCGGGTAAAAAAAGTGCGGGCGGAGGGACTCGAACCCCCATGCCTCTCGGCGCCAGATCCTAAGTCTGGTACGTCTACCAATTTCGCCACGCCCGCATGCTTTGAAAAAAGGAGTGCAAAAGTACGCCGAACTTCCATAAAAACAAATACACCGATCGCCATGAAAACAGTTAATAAGCCTTAAATAGGTTTTGCTGTATGGATGTTTGCGGTAATTTTGTTAAATCTATACAAGCGGAATAATTGTTGTTTATGTAAAACCAAACAACCGGAAAGCCGGAAGATTTAACAGACAGTATAGATTTTTAGCAGCAGGACACTCATGGCGCAGGCAAAAACAATTCTCGACCATCCGGATGACACCACACTCATCCAACGCGCATACCGGAATTTACTCCGGTGTATGCCTTCGCCGCTAGACGCTGAGGATAAAAACAACATCCGTGCGGCCTTTGAACTGGCCGCTAAAGCACACCAGCAGCAGCGCCGGAAATCCGGCGAACCCTATATCCTGCATCCCATCGAAGTGGCGCGAATTTGTGTTGAAGAAATTGGCCTTGGCCCTACCGCAGTTGTATCCGCTCTGCTGCACGACGTAGTTGAAGACACCGACGTTTCGCTCAAGGAGATTCACAGCCAGTTTGGCGCCCGGGTGGCGCTCATCGTTGACGGTTTGACCAAACTCGACAGTCTCCATGATTCGGAAAGCCCCCAGGCCGAAAACCTGACCAAGGTGCTCCGCACAATGCTTTCCGATGTGCGGGTAGTGCTCATAAAAATGGCCGACCGCCTGCACAACCTGCGGACCATCAAAAGCATGGCGCCGCACAAGCAACTCAAAATTGCTGCCGAAACCAGCACCATTTATGCTCCGCTGGCACACCGCCTGGGATTATATAAAATTAAAACAGAATTTCAGGATATCTGCCTCAAGATCACCCACCCCGATGAGTACCACGATATCGCAGACAAACTGGCCCTGACCCGCCGGAGCCGCGAGCAATATATCGAGGCTTTCAAACGCCCACTCGCGAAAGCCCTGAAAGAGCAGCTCGGCCTGGACGTTCAGATGATCGGACGCCCTAAAAGCATCTATTCGATCTGGAATAAGATCAGGACCAAACAGGTTGCCTTCGAAGATATTTACGACCTGTTTGCGATCCGTATCATTATCGACGCGCCACCCGAGCGGGAAAAGATTGCCTGTTGGCAGGCATACGCCATTGTAACCGATTTTTACAAGCCCATTCCTGAACGCCTCAAGGATTGGAT
The DNA here is from genome assembly GCA_964484205.1 of uncultured Saprospiraceae bacterium. GTDB lineage: Bacteria > Bacteroidota > Bacteroidia > Chitinophagales > Saprospiraceae > M3007. The sequence goes on from CAZAEZ010000012.1 coordinate 90,520, forward strand.
CACCAACCCGAAAGCCAACGGATACGAGTCGCTGCACACCTCCGTGGTGGGCCCCGACGGCCGCTACGTGGAAGTCCAGATCCGCTCCGAACGCATGGACGAGATTGCCGAGCGCGGTTTTGCCGCCCACTGGAAATACAAAGGCGTGCGGGGGATTGGCAACAAAGCCCTGGTGTTTGAAACCTGGCTGAACCAGGTACGCGAAACTCTTGAAAATGTGCTTTCGGGCAGCCCTGTGGAATTCCTGGCCGATTTTCAAAGCAACCTGTTCTCCGAAGAAGTACACGTTTTTACGCCGAAAGGCGAAATGAAAATCCTGCCGGAAGGCGCCACCGCCCTCGATTTTGCTTTTAGCATCCACTCCGATGTCGGGAGTACCTGCCGCGCCGTCAAGGTGAACAATAAAGTGGAGCGCATCCACTACAAACTGCAAAACGGAGATCAGATTCAGGTCATCACCGATAAAAACCAACACCCCAGCGAAGACTGGCTGAAACACGTCATTACCTCCAAGGCTAAAAACCGGATACGCGCAGCCCTGAAAGAAGAAAAACGCCAGCTGGCCGCGTTGGGCCGTGAAATACTGGAACGCAAACTGCAAAACATGCACAAGTGCCCGGTGGAGGAAAACGCCGATATGCTCGCACGCTGGTTTGGGTATCCCAACCGCCTGGAGTTTTTCAGCGCCATTGCACTCGAACAGGTGGATTTGTCCGGGCTGAAATCATTCCGGACCGATGGTCTCAGGCTTATCGAAACCGAAGGAGAGAAAGCGCCGCACAACGGCGACGGCGAACTCCGCCCGGGCGACACCGCGCAAGCAGCAAAACCGCTCAAACAACAGGCCAGTAAAGCCGATGTGTTTATCAATGGCGAGCCGGGTACCTATTATGCCTACTCCTTTGCCACCTGCTGCAACCCCGTACAAGGAGACCCGATTTTCGCTTATGTCGGAACCAAAGAAGGCGTAAAAATTCACCGGACAACCTGTCCGAATGCCCCTTTCCTGCTGGCCAACTACGAATACCGGGTACACAAAGCCGAGTGGGGCGCCACGGTTAAAGCGGATTTTGTCGCCACTGTGCTGGTTACCGGTATTGACGCCGGCCCCGGCGTGATCCAGCAGCTGACCGACCGTATTTCAAGCCTGGGCATCAATATCCGCTCCTTTTCCATTTCCGGTGAAGGCGGTTATTTTGAAGGCCGGATTTCCCTGGTTGTTGCCAACACCGACCAATTGAACCAGGCTATCCTGGCACTCAAAGAATTCAAGTTTGTAGCCAATGTGAGCCGCATGGAATAACCTCTAAATTTGGTTTATGCACTTCCTGTTTTTTCAGCATCCTGCTGCGAAAAAAACACCATGCACTACCTGAAATCAGTTTTCCCGCTTGCCTTTTTTGCGCTCCTCGTTTCTGCCTGCCACCACGACCAATCACCTGCCCCGTATTTGCAGCCTGAAAAACGTGCTTCAGATGAAACTGAAACGGATGCCGCTGGGTCCTATTCAAATGCCAAAGGCATCTCGGAACAAGCCGCATTCCAAACTACATCCGCCCAACTAAATCACTGGGATACCGTCAAAAAACTGGTCCGCCGGGCCGAGTTGTCTTTTCGCACGCCCGATGTGCTGCAGGCCACCCTGGCCATTGAAGATATTGTCCGGGCAAATGACGGCTTTGTTTTGGAAAACAAACTCGTCCAAAGCATTTCCGAACAATTCAATACCCCTGTCAGCAAGGATACACTGATGGAAACCACGATTTTCCAAATTACAAACAACCTTGTCGTACGCGTACCGGCTCAACAACTCGATACCACCCTGCGCGCCATCGGCCATTGGTCGGACCAACTCGACTACCGGACAATCACGGCGGAAGATGTCAGTTTGAAGCAGCTGGAAAAACAACTCGCCCAACTCCGGAACCAGCAATATCAGGCTGATTTGCAGCGGGACATCGCAACCAATCCAACTAAATTGCCCGACATAGTGCAGGCGCGCAGCAATACCCTGGCGGCCCGGGCGGCTGCAGACGCTGCATCCCTGGAACAATTGCGACTCAATGATGCCGTGCAACTCAGCACACTGACAATTACCCTGCATCAGCGCCCGGTTACCAAAAAAGAACGCATTGCCCAGCCGCAACCAGCGGTGGCCTGGACACCCGGACTAGCTGCCCAACTGGGAAAATCTTTCCTGACAGGTTGGAGCGGCCTGCAAACATTGCTTGTGTTTCTGGTCGGGTTTTGGCCGTTACTGCTCACCGGCACGTTGCTCTGGTGGGCCCTGCGCAAACGGCATCTTATTCCAGCGCTCAAAAAATAAGGGTCAAACCATATCCGGATCAATCTGCTCCAAATACGCCAGCATCAAACGCCAGTACTGCTGCACCTGTTCGGCCGCCTCCGGCGTTTGATGCTGGCGCAAGGCCAGCAGGGCAATTTTCAACCGCACATTGGCCCGGTAGGCTTTAAAAAACAAAAACAGGCGGTGATCTTCAGTCCTGGGAAATACATTCCAATGCCGGGTATAGGCTTGCAAAAAAACATCGGCAAGTTCAGCATGCCCCTGCGCTTCCAGGTCCATACAAAGAAAGGCGAGTTCGTTCAGAATATCTGATTGCCGGTAATGTTCACTGAACTCGATACAATCGAACACGACCGGGCCATTTTTTGTCAAAAAAATATTTCGGGTATGCAAGTCGCCGTGACCGTCCACCCAAAAGCCATTGCGCCGGCGTTCCTTCAGGCGTTCGCTGTGGTTTTCTAAAAATGCAGGCAAATAATTGCGCCAATGTTCCAGATTGGCATTCGTATGCGCTCCCAGCTGTTGCGCGATATCGGCACTAAAACGAAAGAGATCGGCAAAGTCCGACCAAAGCGCTGCCGGGTGAAATTGTTCCGAATCCGGCAGGATTACCGATTTATGGAACGGCGCCAACACCTCCGCCAATTGCTCCATGTGTTGGCGGGTCACCGCCCCTGCGGCCAGGAGTTTGTCCATCTGCCGTTGGTTGTCCATACGCCGCATTTGCAAGGCATAGTCGATGGGCGGCACCCCGGCAGTTCCGATCGTAACCTGTCCATCGACTACACCCACCGGCAATACGTCCAGGTACATTTCCGGCGCCAGCCGCCGGTTTAGGCGCAACTCCTCCCGGCAGAAAAATTGGCGTTTCTCCAGCGTGCTGAAATCCAAAAAACCAAAAGTCAGCGGCTTTTTCAGTTTAAAAGCGAAATCCCGGGTAAGGATTACCCAGGAAATATGGGTTTCCACCAGTTCAATTTCTTCCCCGCCTCCCGGAACCGCGCCGGATTTCAGTATGGATTGTATTTGATCATCGGTCATGAATAGAACGAACGTATTGGTCAATTTTTTCAATTTGAACATCCAGGGAATCGGTATCCGAACGAACAACCAGCACCGGCGCCTCCCAAGGCTCAAACGCGGCACGAATTTTTTCATAAACGGCAAAATCCGCCTCGCTGTCGGGCCGCGTTTTTTGAAGCCGCAGCCGGATCACGGCCTCGGCCGCCTCTACCTGAATCCGGATCACCGGCACGCCGTACTTCGCTGCCAGTTCCTCAAACGGCGCCCGGATATTTTTTTTGTAAAACGTGCTGTCAACAACGGCATTACCGCCTGCGGCCAGTACGCTCCCGACTTTTCCCAACATGGCTGCATATACTTTTTCCTTGTCGCCGGGCGCATAATGCCCCCGCAAACCCAGATCATTCCGGATCAGGTCGCTGTTGATATGCACGCCGCCAAATCGGGCCACATAGGCCCGTGCCAAGGTGCTTTTGCCCGATCCGGGAAGTCCGGAAATAAGTAACAACATATTTCGCACTCGGTGATAGTGAACAAAAAAGCCGCAAAAAAGCGTCGTTATGTTTTCAAAGCTAAGGCGCCACATACCCTGTTGGCATGATCAAGGTTAGGGCGTCCGTTGATGCAGGTCGTTGGCCGGTAAATATATCACCAGCTACCTTGTCCAAAAGATTTTTTGCCATGAATGGCGGCCAACGAATAGCAGAAATACTAAAAAACACAGGCATTCAACACCTGTTCACGCTTTGTGGAGGGCATATCGGCCCAATTTATGTGGAAGCAGCACGGGCCGGTATCCGGGTTTGGGATGTACGCCACGAAGCAACGGCGGTGTTTGCCGCCGATGCCGTAGCCCGGCTTACAGGCTTGCCGGGGATTGCAGCCGTCACAGCCGGCCCGGGGGTTACCAACGCTATCACTGCGGTGAAAAATGCGCAAATGGCCCAATCGCCCCTGCTGCTCCTCGGCGGCGCAACGGCCACCCTGCTCCGAAACCGCGGGGCACTGCAAGACATCGACCAAATTGCACTGTTGCGTTCGGCAGTAAAATACGAGGCGCAGGCCAGGCGCTTGCGCGAACTTCCGGATTTGCTGCGCCGCACCCTCCAGACAGCCTACATGGGCGTGCCCGGCCCGGTATTCCTGGAATTGCCGGTCGATTTGCTGTACCCGGAAGAAACGGTGCGCGAATGGTATGGCCGGAAAAACAAAAAAGCAGCCGGGTTCAAGGAAAAGCTCATGCATTGGTACATCAACCGGCATGTAAACCACTTGTTTGCCGGTCGTCAGCCTAATTTATCCGGGGCAAATTTGAAAACGCCCGGCGATCTGCCGGATTTCACGACGTCAACTGTGCAAGCTGTCGTCCGCCAATTGCAACATGCCCAAAAACCCGTCATGCTGTTGGGTAGCGGCGCCCTCATCCGGCCTGCGCTGGCAACCGGCCTGGTATCGGCAGTGACCCGTCTGGGCATACCCGTTTACCTGAGCGGCATGGCGCGCGGCTTGCTGGGCCGGGAAAGCGCCATTCAGTTTTTTCACCACCGGAAAGATGCCCTGCGCGAGGCCGATTGTATCCTGCTGGCCGGGGTCACTGCTGATTTTCGCCTCGATTATGGCCGCACGTTGAACCGCAAGGCAAAAAAAATCGCCATCAACCGCAGCCACCAGGACCTGCACAAAAACCTGCACCCCGACCGCGCCGTGTGCACCGACCCGGCCCGGTTTTTAATCGCTGTGGCCGATGCGGCCGGTGCATTGCCCACTTGGCCGGAATGGAAAAATACCCTGCAGGTACGAGATGCGGCACGAGAACAAAGCATTGCCGAAATGGCCGGTGAAGTGCTCCCCGAAATCAACCCGCTTGCCCTATTCCGCCACCTCGAACAGGTACTGCCCGACAATGTCGTGCTGATAGCTGACGGGGGCGACTTTGCCGCAACGGCGGCCTACACGCTCCGCCCGCGCAAGCCATTGGGCTGGCTCGACCCGGGCGTGTTTGGCACCCTGGGTGTGGGCGGCGGTTTTGCCCTGGGCGCCGCGGCATGCTTCCCCGACGACTACATCTGGATAATTTATGGCGACGGCAGTGCCGCCTACAGTCTGGCCGAGTTTGAAACCTTCGCCAAAAACGGCCTGAAAGTTTGTGGCATTGTGGGCAACAATGGTTCCTGGGAACAAATTGCCCGCGACCAGGTCCACTTGCTCGGCGCCGATACAGCTGTTTCGCTGCCCAGGACCGACTACCACCGCGTCGTGCAGGGCTATGGCGCTGCCGGCGAACGGGTAGAAAACCTGGGCGATCTTCAACAAGCCGTCGAGCGTGCCAAAGCCAGCATGGACAACGGCGTGCCCTATTTGATCAACGCGATAATTGGCTCCACCGCTTTCCGGAAAGGCAGTATTTCCATGTGATCGGTTCACTAAAAAAAGCATTTCCTATGAACCTGCTCGAACGTTTTCGACTCATGCTCCATATTCTGCGCTGGCGCTTCAGCTGGTCCAAAAAAGATTTGGATTACCTGCCGGCGGGCCCGGTTTCTTCCAAATTTATCACCGCCGGAAAAGCAGCAGAACTGATTCCCGAAGGCAGCACCGTTTTCTCCAATGGCCTGGCAGGCAACGCCCGTTGCTCGGTGTTTTTCTGGGCAATTCGCGAACATTTTAAAAAAACAGGCGCGCCGAAAAATCTGACCTGGATCAATGTCGGTGCGCAGGGTGGCCGGGGGAAAGTCCCGGGTACCATCGAAGAACTGGGCGCGCCGGGGTTGATGCTCCGCTACATTGCCGGGCACCTGGAAACCTGCAAAGCACAGCTCCAACTGGCGGAAAACCGGCAACTCGAATTGCACACGATGCCGCAGGGGGTCATGACCTTGCTTCTGGATAGCCAGGTGCGCGGCCAGAATCATTTGCGAAGCATGGTGGGTGTGGATACGTTTTTAGACCCGCGCACAGGCAACGGATCCGCACTTTCTGCCAATGCCCGCTCGCAATATGTTGCCGTAGATGCCGACGAAAAAGCGCTGTTGTATTTTTTGCCAAAAATCAAGATCGCACTCATCAATGCGCCCTACGCCGATGCCGAAGGCAATATTTATTTTAAAAATGCCGCCACCTGGACGGAGAACATCCCGTCGGCGCACGCAGCGCATGCCAATGGCGGAAAGGTGTTCGTCACTGTAAGCGGGATCATTCCAAAATCGGAACCGGAAATAAATATGCCGGCTTCCGACGTGGACTACATCGTCGTGCACCCCTACAATGAACAAACTGCTTCGATTCGGCAAAAACGCTACTGGCCCATGTTTTGCCCCGGGTCAACGACAGACTTGCGAAGGGCAGCGCAGCAATTGCGGTTTATCAATAATTTTTTGAAAATAACACCGGTTCGGGGCGCCGTCGAATTTGCGCTGGCGCGGCTTGGCGCCCGGGTGTTTGCCGATGCGGTAAATCAGGGGGACATGGTGAACATCGGCGTGGGTTTTCCGGAGGAAGTGGCCCGGCAATTGATCGAGCAGGGCTTGTCCGATCAGCTGTTGTTCACCACGGAGGCCGGCGCTTATGGCGGGTTGCCGGCGCCGGGTATTTTTTTCAGCGCAGCCATTGCACCCCACCACCTGGAATCTTCCGTCGATATGTTCCGGCGGTACCAGTATACGCTTGACGTGGCGGTGCTCGGATTTTTACAGGTCGACAGCGCCGGCAATGTGAACGCCTCCCACCGGGGCGAACGGCTGACGGATATCGTTGGGCCCGGCGGTTTCCCCGACATTGCCGCAGGCGCCAAAACGATTGTTTTCATCGGCACCTGGATGGCCAATGCGCGTTTTGAACTGCGCGACTCCACGCTGCAAATTGCACGACCCGGGCCGCATAAATTTGTGAAACAAGTCAGCCACGTGACGTTCAGTGCCCGCGAAGCCTTGCGCATGGGCAAGTCGGTATTTTATGTAACCAACGTCGGAGTGTTCGCCCTGACGCCCAAAGGCCTCGAACTTCGGCAGGTTATGCCGGGGATTGATATTGAACGGGATATTCTGCAGGCCTGTCCCGCCACCATCCACTTGCCGGAAAACGGGCAGGTACCGATTGTAGAAAACGCAGTGTTGAGTGGCCGTGGCTTTGCGCTAAATTTGAAAAAGCCGGTCTTGAAAAAAATGGCTACTGTTTGAGCAGTACGGTTTTTTCAACTGCCGGCGCCCGGCTGTTCTGCTATCCGAGCAGAATGGTTTATGATTTCTTCAAATGGAAGTTCGTACAATTGTGCAGGTGCTTTGTGTGAAATAGCGTTTGACGCGAAAACTGTTTTAGGGTTATCCATGGCAAAAATATTCATCTCGGGAGCAACCGGTTATATCGGGGCCCGGCTAAGCCTTAAACTGGCTGACCAGGGCCGGCAGGTGCGCGCCCTGGTGCGCAACCCGGAAAAACTGAAACATATCCGGCACCCCAATATTACCGGCGTTGAAGGCGCTCTGCACAATGTCGAGTTACTGCAGCAGGCCATGACGGGCTGTTCGGAAGTGTACCACATAGCAGCATTGGCAGGTGTGTGGCACCCCGATCCGCAGGCTTTTTATAAAATCAATGTGGAAAGCAGCCTGAATATCCTGGAGGCAGCCCACCGCGTCGGGGTGCGCCGGGTGGTGTTTACCTCTACCGCCGGCGTCATGGGTCCCACGCCGGATGGCAGCCCGGTACAGGAACATACCAATGCCAACCCCAATCTGACTACGGCCTACGAACGTTCCAAACTGGAAGCCGAGCAAAAAACGCTGCACTATGCCGAGCGGCACGGCCTCGAACTGGTCATTGTAAATCCAAGCCGCGTATACGGCCCCGGCCAGTGGAGCGAAAGCAACGGGGTGACTAAAATGATCCGGGGATATGCAGCAGGCAACTGGCGCCTCATCCCCGGCGACGGGCACAGCATCGGCAACTATGTTTTTATCGACGACGTGCTGAACGGCCATCTCCTCGCCATGGAAAAAGGCCGCCCGGGCGAGCGCTACATCCTCGGAGGCGAGAATGCCAGTTACAACGATTTTTTTGAAATATTGGCCCAACTGACCGGGCGCCGGCACACTATGATCCGCCTGCCACTGGCGGCCATGCTGGCCTTTGCACATGCCCAGCAGTTTCTGGCCGAAACGTTTGGCCGCAGGCCGATGATCACGCCGCCTTTTGTACGAAAATTTGTGCGGCACTGGCCGTTGAGCAGTGAAAAAGCGTCGCAAGAGTTGGGCTATACCGTTACCGGCCTGGAGGAGGGTATCCGGCGTACGTTGGCCTGGTTGGAGAATGGACAGGAATGATAGGTTTAATTCAAAATGACAATTTTGGCAATGGCCGCATCGGGGTTTTCAAACAATTCCGAGCTCGTGGCAAAAATCAGGTAAACCCCGCTGGCTGCGCGGCGCCCGAGGTAGTCGCGTCCGTCCCAGACAGCCTGCCCTCCATAGGCTTTCCCCTCATAAACAAGATTGCCCGCCACATCCGTGACCTTCACGTTGGCGTCATTGGCCAGCCCGTAAATGGCGATCGGGCCATCGTAATCGGGGCGCACTGGGTTAGGATAGGCGTAGGGTTTGGGGGAGTTGATCTTGGTGCCTTTCGTGGCCTCGGCCCTGTAGGAGATAAGGCCCTTCACCGTACCGATCCACACTTCGCCGGTGACATGGTCGATGGCGATATCGGTGATCGCGTTGTCGAAGAGCGGGCTGTTGGTGCTGGTAAAATGTTCTTCCTGCACCTCGCCGCTCGGCGACTGGACAAATACCCCGGTAGCGGTGCCAAACCATTTGCGGTTGGCGCCATCCACGGCGATCGTCCGGATTTCTTCGTTTTCAAAAAGGTAGCCGTTGAAGCCGTCCACATTTACGATCCGGCGCGAGCCTTTGCAATTCACATCAAAAGCGTTGCTCCCGCATTCGAAACTGACCGTGCCCTGCTGGGTGCCCACCCACACATCGCCGTCGAGGTCGACTTCCACGCAATACACGGTGTTGGAAGGCAACACGCTGTTGGCCGTGGTAAACACCCGGTACCGGTCGTCGGCCGGGCTGTCGATATCGCTGCCGCTGTCGTATACCATGACCCCGCCATTGAAACCAACGGCAAACCACTTGTAGCCGTTCCGGTCTACCGCTACCTGAAGGAGGTTGTTCTCCGGGGACGCGGAGAAGTTACGCAGCGTGCCGTCGGCTTTCAGCACGGCAATTGGCGCCGCAGCGTCGTAGTTGCAGATCCACAGGTTGCCGGCGTCGTCGAACGCCATGCCGCCGATGGCCGTCCGGTTCGCCCCGGAAATACCGGCGTTTTGCAAAATAGAATTGTACTGGGTGTAGCATTTCGTTTGGGCGCCACCCGAAGTGGCTTCCACCAGGCCGCCGGTAAAACTGCCCACATAAAATTTATCTTCGAACGGATGCGGCGCCACCCGCCAGAGGTCTTTGTCGCAGTCGCCGTCTTTCAGTTCGGGATTGGTTTCGCCGTAAAACCGGGTCCACTGGTTATCCGGATTGAGGATGTAGAGGCCGGCGCGGTTGTAGGTTGCCGCCAGGTTCACATCAAAACCCGGCGTGGTCACGTACACTTTTCCATTGGCCACTGCAATTTCGGATATCTGATGGGTGTGTGGGGAGTTGAAGCGAAAGCGGTCGCAGATGCCGGTATTGTCGTCGAAAAAGCGAAAATCGTCGTTCGCGTCGGCCATCCAGAACAACCGGGAACCTTCCTCCACGGTGTACAGCGGTACCAGCGATTCACAGGGCCCGCTGACATCGTAGGGCTGTGTTGAGCCGGGCGCCAGGTATTGCACCCGGCCGTTAAAATCTTTGCGCCAGCCAATGACCAGGCCTGTGCCTTCGGCGCTCAAAAAGGTAACTTCCTGAATTGGCTGTGTTCCCAGCGTGTCGAGTACTGCACCGTCGTAGCGGCAAAGCGCGTGCTCGAGGCCAATAAACAGCCGGTTGTCATAGGCTTGCAAGGCATTTGCTGTACGCCCCTGCGGTAGCCCGTCCGGCGCCCCCAGCAGGCGCCAGCGGCTGAAGTCGGCCGGGTTGATATCGTCGGTGGGCAGGCGGTACAAGCCCTCTTCGGTGCCGGCATACAGGTTGTTTTGAAAAACAGCAATGGAACGTATGGGCAGGCCCGTAAACACTGTGTACTCCACTTCTGCCGCTTCGAGGTTGATTTTCAAAATTCCGAAACCACAGGCGAGGTAGGCGTTTTTGCCTTCAAAAACAGCGTCGTAAATCTGCTTGTCGCCGCTGATGTTCACATTTTTTTGGATAAACGGCATGTTCACCACCGAGCCGTCGGCGGCATTCCACAGGTCCAGATTGCTGTTGCCGTAGCTGATGAGCAATACGTTGGCGTCCTGGTTGAAACGGATAAAATTCATGCCCACATCGCTCAGGCCTTCCACCTTGGTGAGAAAACGCGGCGAACGGTCGGCTTTATCCAGTTCGACAAGCGCCCACTCGGTGGCATAATAAATTTTGGTGCTGCTTTGCGAAACGGAAACCGCCCGTTGCCAGGGCAGGTGTTGCTGCCACGCACCGATGCTGATGGACGGGAAGCTGATGTTTTGCGCAGCGATAAAATTGCTAAACAATACAGTGCACAGTGTGAGCAATGAAACAGTGGAGCGTATCCGGATGTACATGGTGAAACGTCTTGAAATGGTCAATCGTAACTGGGTGTAATGGTGCGTTATACCCGAAATGGGTTGCCCGGTGAAATGCCCGTATTAGCACTAGCTACGGTACAGGCTGCTGCCTTCCAGGTATTCGAACACGGCGTCGGGCACCAGGTAGCGGACAGATTTTCCCGTGCGCAAACATTGGCGGATGTAGGTGGCGGAAATATCGAGGAGCGGCGCCTCGCACAGGTGAATGCGCGGGTGCCGGGCCCAATCGCCCAATTCGGTTGCCGGGCGCTTGTACACGTAGATGTCGTAATCGGCCACCAGCAATTCGTAACTTTTCCAGAGGTGGAGGGTGGCCAGGTTGTCGCCGCCCATGATGAGGGCAAACTCGCGTTCAGGATATTTTTCCTTCAGGTGGGCAAGCGTATCGATGGTGTAGGAGGGTTTGGGCAGGTTGAACTCGATGTTGGAGGCTTCGAGGAGCGGATTGTCGCCAATGCCCAGGCGCACCAGGTGCAGGCGGTCGTAGTCGCGGGCCAGCGATTTTTTTTCCTTCAGCGGATTTTGCGGACTTACCACCAGCCAGACTTTGTCGAGATCGGTTTGGGAGGCCATATAATTGGCGATGATCAAATGGCCGACGTGGACCGGATTGAACGAGCCGAAGAATAAGCCGATTTTTGACATGGGAAGGGACTTGAGTGCGTCAACCCTTTTTAATATTCCGGTCTTCCTCGCTGACGCGGTTCAGCAGTTCATCGACGCGGTACATTTCGTCGAGGGTGTCGTCCAGAAAAAACTCAAGGTGCGGTACGCGGCGCATGTGCTTGCCGATTTTGGCGCCCAGGGCCTGGCGCAACCGGGGGTAGTTTTCTTCGAGTTCGAGGATAACCTCCTGTTTATTTTCGGTGCCGTATACGCTGATGTACACTTTGGCGATGAGCAGATCGGGCGATATTTTGACCTGCGTGACCGTCACGAGTTTGTCGCGGCCATAAATAAAGCCACCCTCTTCGGTCAGGATCATGCTGAAATGGCGCCGCAGTTGTTCGCCGACTTGTTTTTGGCGTTTGGTTTCCATAACGATCGATTAAATCAGTCCAGTGAATATTTTCTTGTGTGCAAAGGTAGGTTAAAACCCAGGCGGCCCGGCATATATTGTTTGTGAAATCCGGATGCGCACAGGGGAAACACCGCGCCGCCGGGTTAAGTTTCCCCCGGATGCGAAACATTTTTGGTTTTTTCCGTGTTTGTACGGGCACATTCCAAATTATTGTTGGAAATATTTGACAATGCGGTTGGATTTTAAGGATTGGGGCACTTATCTTTGCACCCGCTTTTTTAGCGCCTGAAAGATCCCGTAGCTCAGCTGGCAGAGCACTTGACTTTTAATCAAGGTGTCATGGGTTCGAATCCCATCGGGATCACAACAACAACAAAATAGCCCTTGTAGGTCAATGACTTACAAGGGCTATTTTGTTTCTCCAAAATTCACACCGACTACCAGTCGGCGTTACAGCTCCTGCCGCAATACCTCCAACGGCGGCTTGCGCACCACCTCCCGGCTGTTCAGCAAGCCGATAATGACGGTAATGACGGTTATGACTAAAAATGTCCCCAAAAGCGGCATCCAATCCGGCTCAAACGGAATTTTAAACGAAAAATACGCCAGCGCCCAGGCGCCAATGACGGACAAACCCACCCCGGCCAAACAGGCCAATGCTCCCAACAGCAGGTATTCCAGGGCAATGATCCGCAGGATAACCTTGCGCGACGCCCCCAACGTGCGCAACAGCACGCTCTCCCGTACACGCGCAAATTTTCCCTGGTAAATCGAGCTCAACAACACCAGCAAACCGGTCAGAATACTGAACAGCGCCATGAAGCGGATCACAAAGGAAACCTTGCTCAACACCTCGTCGACCGATTTCAGGATTTGCGTCAAATCGATGGCCGACACCGTCGGGTAGCGCCGTACCAGGTCCGACTGAAAAGCAGCCGACTGCTCCGCGCTGTTCACCCGCGAAACCACCACATGAAATTGCGGTGCAGCCTCCAGCACCCCCTTGGGAAACACGATCATAAAATTGGTTTGCACCCGGTTAAAATCCACCTCGCGTACGCTGCCGACTTCTGTTTCGAGGCGGGTTCCCTGTACGTTGAACACAACCTTGGTGCCGATTTTTGCCCGCATGCCGCGCTGCACATTATTCGAAATCGAAATTTTGACCGGCTCGCCGGGGGTATGCACGCCGGTCCAGGCGCCTTCCACAATTTTTTCGGTATCGATCAGCGTATCGCGGAAAGTAACCCGGTATTCCCGGTCATACACCCAGTTCCGGCGGTCGGTGGTAGTATCCGCGTCGGCCTGCATTTTGGTCATCCCGTCGATGGTTTCCACCCGGGTGGTCACGATGGGCACCTGTTGAAGCAAGGGCATTCCGTAGGCCTGCACCATGGCCGCCACGCTGTCTTTTTGGTCGGTTTGGATATCGAACAGGATCATGTTGGGCTGGTTGCCGCTACCCGAAAACTCGACCTGCCGCAACAGCAGGTTTTGGATCAAAAACAGGGTGGAAAGCAACATGGTACCCAGGCCGATAGTCACCACCAGCAACACGGTTTGGTTTTCGGGACGAAATAAATTGGCAATGCCCTGCCGCCACACGTAGGACCAGTTTTTTGGAAAAAAACGGCGCAGCAATACCATCAATAATTTGGCTACGCCAAACAACAACAGGAAAGCACCGGCAATGCCGCCCATAAAAATCAGGGTCTCCTTCATGTCGCGGATCAGCCACCAGGTAAAGCCGAACAAGGCAACGGCGATCAGGGCAGAAATACTCCAGCGAAGCCACCGGCTGGTACTTTCCTGCTCGCCAAACGAAGCCCGGAGTGTACGCAACGGCGAGGTTTTTAAAATACCCGACAAGGGCAACAAGGCAAACAGCAGCGCCACCGATACGCCGAGCAATACGCCTTGCAAGGCCGAAACCGGCGAAAAAGCAGTACTCACATCCGCAATCGGAAGCAGATCTTTGGCCACCCAGGGCAGCAATTTCTGGATCAGTGAGCCCAGTGCCGCGCCCAAAACAGCGCCAAACAGACCGATGCCGGCTACCTGCACGAGGTACACATAAAATGCCTTGCGGCCACTGGCGCCCAAACAGCGCAAAATAGCCACCGTAGGCAGCTTGTCTTTGATGTAAATATGCACGGCGCCGGCCACGCCAATACAGCCAAGCAGCAAGGCGACGAAACCAACCAGGTTGAGAAACGTGCTGAAATTGCCGAATGCCCGGCCAATCTGGCGTTTGTTCGACTCGACCGTTTCCCAGTCCATGTTGGCTTTTTCCAGGGGTTTGTCGAGGCGGCTCACCAGGCTGTCGAGGTCGCGCGTTTGCGGGATTTTGAAATAATACTGGTACCATACGCGGCTGCCTTTTTGCACCAGGCCGGTGGAGTCGAGCCACTGAATGGGGATAAATGCCACCGGGGCAATAGCCGAACCAATGCCCGCACGGCCCGGCCGCGACAGCAGGTCGCCCGAAATTTCGAACGACTCGGTGCCGATCTGGATCGTGTCGCCCAGGCCCACGCCGAATTGCAGCAACAACCCGTGCTCGACCAGCGCTTTTTTGCCACCCCCCTGCTGGTAACTTTGGTAGGCATCTTCCGGGGCACTTTTCCAGGTTCCGAAAAACGGATAGCCCGGGTCGGAAGCCCGAATATTCGTCAGGCGGGTCCCCGCTGTTTTAGGGAAATAAGCCATGCTGAGCAGGTTGAACACCCGGGCACTTTGCGCACCGGGGGTACGCATGACCTGATCGAACAAGGAATCAGGCAGGGGCTGATTACCCTCAATCAGCAGGTCGGCGCCGAGCAAACTTTTGGCTTCCCGGTCGATGTCGTTGGTCAGGTTGACACTGAACGAACGCACCGCCGTGAGCGCGGCAATGCCGGCTACAATGGCCGAAATAAAAAGGAGCAGGCGGGCGCGATTGCGGCGGCTATCGCGCCAGGCCATTTTTAAAATAAAAGACATACGTGCGTAGGGCTAAGGGCTTAGAGCCTGGGGCGGCTTATGGGTTGCTAAGAAACAACGCCGAACCGCGTACCGTTGAACAAGTCCGCGGTTTTTCGATAGAACGCGTGCGAAAGGCGATCAACCAGCCCTGCTTTTTCCTAAAAGTGCAAGCGCCGGCAACACCAACTACTTCCGCGGTGATCCACACATCGGCTACGTTGAATATACCCATGCGGAAACTCCCGGATTTTTATTCCACAAACTCCACCACCCGCTTTTTATCCGGGCCAACTGCGTTTAAGGTGAGACCACCACAGCCATGCATACCGCGATAACTGGCTTTTTTCAGGCATGGTCGTATAAATATTTGGCAAAAAATGCGGAGCCCGCCTGCTACATTTGCTAGATTAGCGCAAATTTGGAGAGTATGATAGCCAGAATTTTGGAAAATAAGATACTTGACCGTCTGAAAAACTCCGACAAGATCATTATCCTATATGGAAGCAGGCAGGTTGGAAAAACCACACTGGTAGAAAGTTTTTTGAAAAATCTGCCGTACAAGACCCTCCACGTCAATGCCGACAACAGGGAATATGTAGAGGTTTTGTCCAGTCGCGAACTGGGTAAACTCAGCCGATTGGTCAGCGGCTACGAGTTGGTGTTTATTGATGAGGCACAACGCATCCCCGACATCGGCATAAACCTGAAAATCATCCATGACCAAATCCCGGGCGTGAAAATCATTGCAACCGGCTCCTCGTCCTTTGAACTGGCCAATGTAACACAGGAAGCACTCACCGGCCGCACCTGGACATTCACACTGTACCCTGTTGCTTTAGCTGAAATTCAAGCCGGTCAAAATTTGTTTGAACTGGACAACCGGTTGGAAGAATTCTTATTATACGGCATGTATCCCGAAGTGTTTTCATACACAGGAGCCAACGATAAAATGCTCTATTTGAAGGAACTGAGCAATGCCTATTTGTATAAGGATATTCTGGAACTAAGCGACATCCGCAATGCACGGGCTATCTATGATTTAGTACGGTTGCTTGCCTATCAAATTGGCTCAACGATTTCACTAAACGAACTCGGCAGACAATTGGGAATGAGCAAGGAAACCGTTGCCCGGTATATCGACTTACTCGAAAAATCTTTTGTCGTATTCCGCCTGTCCGGTTTCAGCCGAAACCTGCGCAAAGAGATCGTCAAAATGGACAAGATCTATTTCTATGACCTTGGTGTTCGAAATGCCGTCATCGACAATTTCAAAAATCTCGCACAGCGCAATGATCAGGGTCAACTTTGGGAAAACTTCCTGCTCGCCGAACGCCTGAAATTCAACGGGTACTGGAAAGGAGCCCTCGCGAACCGCTATTTCTGGCGTACCTATACAGGCGCTGAACTGGACTACGTGGAAGAAACCGGCGGCAAACTTTTTGGCTATGAATTTAAATGGGGTAATAAAATAGCGCAAGCGCCGAAAACCTGGCTGGAAACTTACCCGGATGCTGAATTTCACTGTGTTAACCGGGCTAATTACACCGACTTTTTGTTGCCACAACAAGATTTGAAGTAGCCTCTACTCCACAAACTCCACCACCCGCTTTTTATCCAAACCAAATCGCGCCAGCAACCGGTCGAACAAACTATACACCACCGGCACGAAGATCAGCGACAAAAACATCGACGACGACAAGCCGCCAATGACTGCCCAGGCAAGGCCGACCTTCCAGGCCGAACCCACGTTGGTCGACAAGGCCAGCGGCAACAAGCCGATCACCATGGCGATATTGGTCATGAGCACCGGCCGGAAACGCATTTTGGTGGCTTGCAACAGCGCCTGGGTCAGGCTGACGCCCTGTTGCCGGAGGTGGTTGGCAAAGTCGACAACCAGAATGGCGTTTTTCCCCACCAAACCGATCAGCATGAGCAAACCCAGACCGGTAAACACCGTCAGGTTTTGGCCGGCCAGGGCCAGGGCCAGAAACGCGCCGATGACCGAAAGCGGAATGGAAAGCAACACCACGAAGGGGTACATCCAGTTGTCGTACAAGGCCACCATGATCAGGTACACCAGCACCAGGGAGGTCCACAAGGCAAAACCCATGCTGCCGATGCCTTGCTCCTGCCTGCGCAAATCGCCGCCATAGCGAAAATGCGAGCCGGTGGGCAAGCGCAACTTGTCGAGTTCGGCTTTCACCTCGCGGGCAACCGTGCCCGTCGGGCGGCCGATCACCTGCGCGGAAAACTGCACGGAGGGCAGGCGGTCGCGGCGTTCCAGCCGGGTGGGCGCCGAGCTCTCCTGCACCTCGGCAAATTGTTTCAGATAAACGGTGCTGCCCAGCGGATTGACAAAAGAAATGTTGCGGATATCGTCGGCGCTGCGCCGGTCAAAGGCATCGAGCGCAATGCGGATCGGGTACTCAAAATCCCCGTCGCGGAAGCGGGCATCGGAGTTGCCGCTGAAGGCCGTTTGCAGGGTCAGACCCACCTGGGCCATGGTCAGGCCATAGTCGGCCATGCGCTGGCGGTTCACCTCCACTTGTACTTCCGGGTTGCCGGCTTCCACACTTGGCGTAATCTCCACACAACCCGGCACGGAAGCCATCACTTTTTGGATGGTGTCCGACATAGCGATAATACTGTCGAGGTCGGGACCGTTCAGGCGCACTTCAATCGGTGAAAACGACAGGCCCAGGATGTCGATGGGCGACACGCTGATCCGGGCGCCGGCAATGCGTTCTTCCAGTTCCACCTTGGCCTGGCGGGCAAAAATATCGGTCGATACCTCGCGGGGGTCGTGGTAGGGCGTGAGCACCACCAGGATCTCGGCGACATACGGGGCGTTCAGACCGAATGATTTTCCGGTAGTCCCGACGGTCGTAAACGAATTGACGACATCGGGTTGTTTGCCCAGCCAGTTTTCCACTTGTTTGGTCACCGCGTCGGTTTGCAGCAGGGAAGCATTTTTCGGCAACTGAATTTCCATTAAAAACTCGCCGCGCTCGCCGGGATCGATAAAGGCATTTCCAATAAAACCTTCCGTAATCAATAAAACGGAGCCAAACGTAAGCCCGGCAACGGCAACCAGCGTGAGGGCTTTTGTTTTCCAATTTTGCAATACCCAGCGCAAACCGGTCACAAAACCGTCGGACAGCCAGTCCAGAAAAACTTCAAAACGGAGCACCAGCCGTCCGGCCATGTTTCCCCCTTTAAACCGGTGCACTTTGGCCACCCGCGAGGTCAGCCAGGGTACCAGGGTAAACGATACGAGCAACGACATCAGGGTAGACACCAGCACCGTCATGCAAAATTGCCGCAGCAAATTGGGCACCATGCCGACGGTGAAAATGATCGGCAGAAAAACCACTACGTCGACCAGGGTAATACTGATGGCCGTGAAGCCGATTTCCTGCCGCCCGTCGTAAGAGGCCTGCACCCGGTTTTTGCCCATTTCCAGGTGCCGGTAAATATTTTCAATGACCACAATGGCATCGTCGACCAGGATGCCGATCGCCAGGGAAAGGCCCAGCAAGGACATGAGGTTGAGCGAATAGCCCATAACTTTCATCATCACAAACGTGCTGACGATAGAGGTCGGGATGGAGATCAGCACGATGGCGGCATTGCGCATGCTGTGCAAAAACAACAGCATGACCAGGGCTACCAGAATGACGGCGATAAACAAATCGTGCACCACGGCGTCGGTGGCTTGCCGGGTAAACGTGCTGGTATTGGCCACCACATGAAAACTCAAGCCCTGCGCGCTATAACTTTTTTCCAGAGCCGACAGTTTTTCGAGCACCTGGTCGGCCATTTCCACGGCATTGGCATCGCTTTGTTTGCGGATTTCAAGGCCCATCACCGGCTGGCCGTTGGAGCGGCACAGGATTTCGGGGTCTTTCACCCCGTCTTGCACCTCGGCAATATCTTTGATAAAAATGGAGGAGCCAAAGCGCGACTTGCCGACCACGAGGTTGCGGATATCGTCGAGCGTCAGAAATTTTCCGGCCAAACGAATGCGCAACTGGGTATCCGAACCGGTTACCTTGCCGGTCGGAAAATCGAGGTTGGCCGCCTGCACGGCCTGCGTCACCTGGAGCAGCGACAAGCCGTATTGCTCCAGCCGGGCACTGCTGATGTTGATCTTGATTTCCCGTTCCTCGCCACCCAGAATACTGACCTGCGCCACCCCTTTCACCTGGGCAATTTCAGGCAACACGCGGTTGTTCACCAGGTCGTAAAACTGCGAACCCGCCACATTGGCCCGAACGGCCAGCCGCAAAATGGGCAATTCAGACAAGGCAAACTTGTTGATCACCGGCGCCCGCACTTCTTTCGGAAACGTGGGCAAAATCTGGTTGATCTTGCGCTGCAACTCCTGCACCGTTTTGTCGATGTCGATATCCTGGTGCGTTTCCAGCGCTACAAAACAGATGTTTTCATTCGACCCGATCTGAATCTGATCAATACCTTCCAGCGAAGAAATTACATCCTCGATAGGTTTGGCTACTGCATTTTCCACCTCCGCCGGCGAAGCGCCCGGGTAGGCCGTCATGATGGTCACCACCGGCGGGTCGAATTTGGGGACCAACTCAATCGGTAAACTGAAATAACTGGCCACACCCATGAAGGTCAGCACGGCAAATACGACGATGATGAGCGACGGGCGGCGGATCGAGAGGGCGGTGAGATTCATCTATGCTATTGCTGTTGGCTGTGGGTAGCGGTATCCAGCCGTTAACGAAAAGTCTGGCAAAAGTAGAAAAACCCGCACTACTGGCTATTGGCTTTTAGCATTTGGCTGGTCATAGCGCTTTGCAGTTTCACTTTTTGCGTGCAACCAACAGCCAACCCCCTACTCCTCC
Organism: uncultured Saprospiraceae bacterium; assembly: GCA_964484205.1. Classification (GTDB taxonomy): domain Bacteria; phylum Bacteroidota; class Bacteroidia; order Chitinophagales; family Saprospiraceae; genus M3007. The sequence goes on from CAZAEZ010000012.1 coordinate 110,403, forward strand.
GGCAACGGATTGCGCTGAATCGTATTCACCGGCACACCCGGCAGGTTGAACGGCAGGTGGATACCGATAAAATAATTGGGCTTGTCGAGGCCGAAATTCCAGTTCCAGCCCACGGAAATGATGTCCCGGAAGATTGTTCCGATCAGGCCTACCGAAAATTCCGGCGTCCCGTCGAGGTCAAAATCCGGCGCTGCGGAGTTCAGCCCGATGCCCGGATCGAGGAAGTTGTTGTAGAAATGCGACTTGCGGCTGCCAAACTTGAGCAACAGCGCCGCCGAGGGCGCAAACCGGAATTCGGGCGTGTCGGGTGGCGGTTCCAGGGTGTAGGCGTTGGCCAGAATGAGGCCGATTTTGGAAACCGAATGCGCGCCGATCAGGATCATCTTCAAACGCCGGACTTCGATGGCATGGCCGGTGGCTTTTTTCTCCGTGCTGTCGTTGGGGAGCCGAAACACGGCCTTGATGAGTAGTTCGTCGCCGGCCTGGCGTTGGCCGGTGTATTCCAGATCGATGATGCCCAGCGGCGGAATTTCGTCGAGCCGGAAGGCCCGGATTTCCTCGGCCAGTTCCTCGGAGTTGAGCCGGAGCTTGTGCAGGTAGGTGTACGGGAATTTTTGCACCAGGTCCTGGATGCGCTGGATGTCGGCCAGGGTTTGCCGCAGGCAGCCGTGCACGTTCATCAGATGCAGGTTTGCTTGCAGGATGGAGTCGCCGACAGACGCCTGAAAACCATCCGACACGGCTTTCAACCGGTCGAGCATCGTATTCAGCCGCCCCTTCCAGTCGGGCGTTTGGGTGGCCGGCCAGTTCATCAGCTCCGACCGGAGCGACACAAACGTCGGAATTACCTGATCGGTGGCGCCCTCCTTAAACTGGTTCAGCACAATGCGCAGGTCGGTGGTTGCCGATTGCAGGGCGCTGTCCATTTCTGCCGGGATGGCCTGTACGCAGTCGATGGACGGAAAACTTTCGATGATTTTTGCTTTGTAAGCCTCCAGCACCTGGGAAGCGTCTTCGTTGAGGCCCTGCGCCAGCTGGCCGTAGCGGTTGAGTTGCCGGCGGTCGTTGGCCGACAACGTGGTCACCCAGCGGGGCACGGAAAAAAACTCCCCGTTTTCAAACGTGTCGAAGTTTTCCACATGCACGCGCGCGCCGCCGGCAGGGTCGCGTCGCCAGGCGGCTATGCTGAACTCGATCTGGCTGCTGCGTTTGAGGAGGCGCAAATCGGTGGCAATTTTTTCCAGTTGTTCGTTGAACCGCTCGATGCTGTACACAAAGCGATCGGGGCGTTGCTCCCGCGGCACCCCGCGAAACTGCTGGAAATACTCGCCGGTGTACACATTAAAATCGTCGGAAAGCAGCGAGTCGGCAGCCACCCGCTGGAGGTAGGCCTCCACTTCTTTCAACAGGTCTTTTTGCACATCCAAACCGGATAGCATTTGTTTGGTCAGCGATAAAATGCGGCCCTGGTTTGCCAGTGCGTCATTGATGCGCGTAGCTTTTTCCGACAAAATATCTTCCTGAAAATACTGCGGAAATTGCGCGCGACCCGCTTCGCGAATAGCCACCACATCGGGCCGTATCGCCAGCTGGCTGTTGATATCCACAATGGGCAACCCGCCCGGCGCCACATCAACGGTGTCGCGCCGGGTGCGGGGAATTTCCTGGATGTGTAAAATTTGAGCGCCCAGGCCGGAAACGCTCAACAGGCAGATGATAAGCAGGAAAAAACGTGTAGCCTTTTTCATATGAAGTTGATTTTCCGGGTGGTATTGTTTCAACCCCACCCCCATCCCCTCCCCCAGCGGGGAGGGGGGCTTGCCCTCAGGATAATTTAAAATTGAAATGAGGGCAGACACCCCTCCCCGCTGGGGGAGGGGATGGGGGTGGGGTCGACGTAAGCCGGAATGTTGCATAAAAAACAGCGTATAGTTCTAATACCAAAAAAACGCATCAAGTTACTACCCATCCCCCCCATCATCCGCCTGGGCAGCCTGCACAATTTTTAAACTGACCGAGGTAAAGTTAAACGGATCGGCTAAAGTCAGCAGGCCGCTTGGTTTTCCAAGCGGCGACATAAAAATGCAGCGCACCGCCGCATAATCGTGCGGGATATGCGCTCCCAGCCAGGTTGAAATGGAGGCCCGGAGCAGCGTATAACTCTTCACCCAAAGGGCATGGCCGGTAGCCAGCCCGGCGCCGGGGTCGAAGATGCAGTTGTCCAGGATGTCGGCGCTGTCGGCAGTAGCGTCGGCGCCGAGCAGAATGGCCCGCACACGCTGGTTATCATCCCACAGCCGTTGCAAAATTTTTTCGGCCTGCGCCGGGTCGGTGTCCGCTTCCAAAACCGTCAGCGCCTGAAAGCCCGGCGACGGGTCGAGGGGCAGTTGCGCACTTTCCAGTCCGCCGGCAGCCCGGAGTGCGGCGGGGTAAAATATGGCCACCTGCCGCAGGTGCTCCAGCGTGCGCCGGATCAGGTTGTCGCCTTCCAGGAAACTGCGATCGGCGGGTTGTGCCGCGGGCGGCGTTTCTTCTAAAACATCTTTGGCGCGGTTGAAGATCGTGCGGCTGACGGTATCGCCTTTCCCCAACTGTTCGATGGCAGCATAGATTTGCCAGAGGTAGCTCTGGCGGATGCAGTAGCGTTCCACGGCCTGGTACGACGGGTCGGTTGCCAGTCCCCCGCTGCCTGTTTCCCATTCGGCAAGGCTGGTATTGAAGGCCTGATCCAGCGCATCGGGATTTGCGGCCTGAAGGGCTGTCAGCGCCGTTTGAAAATGGGCATTCCAGGTCGCCTGGGCGTTGATACCTCTCGGGTTGGTCAGTGCTTGTGTGAACATCGGGTCATTTGATTTGAAACATTGAAAGGGGGAGACAGGGAAGCTGCTGTAAAAGTACGCGTTTTTTTCAGGGGTAAGGGCCTGTTGGAAAGTATCGGCATCCCCAATCCTGTTCACTACCACAAGATAAACAGCGAATAATCGCATTTCTCCCTGCTTTCAGGGATAAATGCGATTACCTCAAATTGGGAGAACATGGACCGGCCTTGTTAAAAATCCCTGGTTTCGGGGTTTCCCGCCATACAATATCCCGGCATTTTTGCATCCGGGTAAACGCTACCTGCCGAAACCAATCGTTAACCAAACTAATGCTCAATCAGATGAAACGGTCACTCCTCCTCACCGTCCTGCTCTCCCTTTCCACCACCAGTTTCCTTTTTTCTCAAATCCTGTTTGAAAAACGCTACGGCCTGAACAACGATAACCTCGAACAAGCCGGCGGCGGAGTGCTGGCCGCCGACGGCGGCCTGGTGCTCGCCGGGCACCGCGAACGCACCGGCGACTACGAGATTTTTTTACAAAAACTAAATCCAGACGGCTCGGAAGCCTGGCAAAAAACCCTGATCAATCCGGGTATGGACGTGGCTTCCGGAATAATCGCGGCGGCCGGCGGCGGCTACCTGATCTCGGGATGGACGCTCAACCCTGACAACGGCAGCATGGATGCCCTGCTGCTCAAAACCGACACCGACGGCAATTTGCTTTGGCGAAAAACATTCGGTGGCGCAGCCACGGATTTCGGGCTCGCGCTCTGCCAACTCAACGGCGGCTCCATTTTGCTGCTGGGCTATACGGTTTCGCCGGCCAATACCCCCGCGCATTTCCGCGCTGTTTTTGATGCAGCCGGCAACCTGCTGGGCTCCGATTTATTTCCAACAACCGACGACGTCGCCGAAATCAAAGCCGTGCCCACGGCCGATGGCGGCTATGCCGTTGCGGTGCAAACCGGCTCGTTTTTTACCTCAACGGAGGTCCGGATCGTCAAATACGACGCCAACCTGGACGAACTCTGGTCGGGGCCCCTGAGCGCCCTCAGTGTGTTTTTCGGTTCGATGATCACCGGCTTGCTGGATTTCGATGCCGTTGGTACCGGGGTTTTGCTTTGCCTGGAAACCGGCACGGGTGCGCATTTGCTCCAACTGCAAAACAGCGATGCCACTCCGCTTCTGGTTTTGCCGGTGTACATCGGCTTCAATACCGGGGCCGCTATTCAGCCCTATCCCGACGGTACCATCGGGGTGGTGGGTTATTCCGCGCCGTTTTTTTTCAAAAAACTGAGCGCCGCCGGCACTACGCTCGATTCCATTGGCCTGGCGGTGCTGTCCTTTCCCGGCATTTTTCAGGACCAGCAACTCGTGCTGAATACCGACCAGGCGGTTTATTTTTTTTCGAATCTAGGCACCGACGGTTCCAACACCTACGCCGTCAACCAGGTAACACTTTCGGGTACGCCGGCAGTGAGCTGGACCCAAACTTTTGGCAGTGTGACACCCTACGAAGACGAAACCGGCGATGCCATCGCCGGTACGCCCGACGGTGGATTTGTGCTGGCCGGCACCCGGCCCGACAGCGCCGGCAATGCCGACCTTTGGGTGTTGCGCGCCAATGCGGCCGGCGCTGTCCTTTGGGAAAAAACGGTCGGAATCAGTAGCGGCACTTTCGACGATGCCCAGGTTGGTTCGGTCAAACTCGATGCCGGGGGGAACATCATCGTGCTTGCCGCATCCGGTTTTTCCGATACGGAATATCACCTGCTCAAATTCTCGGCTACGGGCGATTTGCTGTTCGACAAGATCATTGCCGGCTCCGATTACAATTCCGATTTTTTCCGGGCATACCCCTTGACGGGCAGCGGTTTTATTGCCTGCATCACGCAGTTGGACTTTGATGCCATTCCTGCACTCTATCGTATGGATGAATCCGGCAACCCGATCTGGATGAAAACATACGATGGCGACGCCGTCAATGACCTGACGCCCCTAACCAATGGAAATTTCCTTTGCGCCGGCAGCAAAGACGGCGCACCCTGGATTTTCAGCGTGGATGCTTCGGGCAATTTGCTTTGGGAAAAAACCTATCCCACTGCGGCCTACGGCACAATCCAGTCCCTAACCCAAACCTCTGACGGGCATATCGGCGCCGTCGGTGGCGCTTACAACGACGACGAAACTGCTGCCGAAGCGCTCGTCATCAAAATCAATGAAACGGACGGCAGTCTGCTGTGGCAAAAACAATTCAGCAAAGGCGACAATACTTTTTGGGTGGGCGCCACGGCCCTGCCCGCACCCATGGGCGGCATTTGTTTTACCGGCGTCTACCTGGAACCGCCGGCAAATGCGGACAACCTGATCTCCCTGTTCCGCTACCGGGTCAGCGTCAGCACCGTGGACGCCACGGGACAGCTGCGCACCGATGCCGGCTATGGCAACGACGCCACCCACCCGTTGGTACTGAACGCCGATTGTACCGCCGACGGTCAAAACATCATTTTTTGCGGCGTGATCGATTACGGGCTCGCCTCACAGGATGCCTGGGTGGTGCAAGTGGCCGGAAAAACGGTCAGCACCCTGGCCGGCCAACTGGCCGGCTCCGGCATGCTGGACATCGCACCCAACCCCGCGTCCGGGCAAACGCGACTCACCGTGCAGTCGCCCGACCCGGGGCCGGTTCAAATTCGGGTTTTCGATGCTGCCGGCCGTGAAGTCGCCAACCTTCAAGGCGAAAAACAGGCCGAAAACTGGGCGGCTGATTTACAGCTGGACGGTTTGCCCGCAGGGCTGTACCGGGTCGTGTACCATACGGCCAATAGCCGGGGCGCCCGGCAGTTGGTTGTGCAGCGGTAGTTTGAATTGGCCGCCTACTCGTCCTACGACTTGGAGTCGCCTACTCGTCCTACGACTTCAAGTCGTAGGACGAGTACAGCAAACACTCCCTTTTTTCTTCACCAAAACACAATGTCATGAAAACCAATGCAATAATTTTGCTTGGCGCAGTGCTGCTTTTGCAAGCTTGTGCTTCCCACGGCCCCGCCTACCTCGGCAATGCCAATACCTACATGGCCAAACCAACGTACGAAGGCAAAACTGCCGGCGCCGTGTACTTTTCCGGCTCGGTCAACAAAGGCCACGTGTATTATGCCGGTGAAAAAAATACCTCCTTTGAATTGGCCAGCCACGTATCGTTCATGTGGCGCCATTTTTACCTCAGCGGCGGCCTGTTTGGCTACGGCGGCAGTTACAAAACCAAGGTGGGCAGCACGCCACCCACGCTGCCCAAATCGTCGTATGGATTCAACGGTTTCGGCATGCGGCTGGAACTGGGCGGCCGTGTTCCGTTGAATGAAAAAACGGATTTGCTGCTTGGCGTTTCCGAGTCCTTTTTCGGGCAATCGGGCGCGCTGGAAGAGGCTGGCAGCGATGCTTTTGAAAACCTGTTCACCGATGTGTTTACCTTGGGAACCGACGGCGTGACCGCCGGGCTTAACGCCGAAATCCGGTTTTCGCCTGCGGCAAAACGCAGTCTGGGCTTTCGGTACAGCTATGAAAGTGTGACCGGCAACATCTCCGAACCACCGGTTGGCTACCAGCATTTGAGCAATATTCACCGGCTCAGCCTGCACGCCACCATCGACCGGGTGACGGCTTTCGGGCAGTTGGGATTTACAAATACCGGTCAGCAGATGTACAACGTCGGGTTGAGTGTGGCGGTGCCGTTTTGGCAGAAAAATCGAGGAGGTAGCGATTGATACGGCGCCGTTTTGTGTATTTCCTAACCATTCACCAAATCGTTTTTACCATGAAACATTCCGCTTGTTTTTTGTTGCCCCTGCTCATCTTGTTGCAGGCTTCGATCTGGAGCCACGCACAAAACGCCATTCCAAACGACCTCCTGCTCGTCAGCCCCGACAGCACCGACGGCGGCGTCTTGCCGGGCAAGATGATCACCTCCGGCAACGGCGGTTTTCTTATCGCAGGTTCGGATAAACAACACGGGTATATTCGTAAAGTCGGCGCCTGCGGCAATGAATTATGGACCCGGAAATACCTGCTCGGTGATGAAACCGGCCTGAACAATCTGGTGGAACTTCCCTCCGGGGAAATTGTGGCGGTCGGCAGCTGCCGCAACTGCGCACCGGGCGACACCACCCGGAAAGCCCTCGTGCTTAAAACCGATGCCGCCGGCCAGCTCTTGCAGGACACCGCCCTGGGCTATTTTAACTTCGACGCCGAAGCCTATGATGTGCTGCTGACGGCCAACGGTAAACTTGCCGTTTCGGGTCATGCTTTTTATGCCGTCCCCCTGTTTTTTATAAACAATACCTTTCTGACGGTGCTGGACGACGCTTTTCAGCCGGATTTCTGGAAAGAATACGATCAGTTTTACCTTGATTTCAACATGGCGGCAACGCAAACTGCCGATGGCGGCTTTGTGCTGGCAGGTACGTCTGTTCCGGCTTTTGGCGCTCCGCAGCGCGCGCAGCTTTTTCGCGCCGACGCCGCCGGAAATCAGCTTTGGAAATACACCTCGCCGCATTTGGAGAGCCGGTTCAACGACGTCGTGCAGGCGCCCGACGGCCGGATCGTTGCGCTCGGCGACCGGGAACTGGACGACCTCGTCAACCGCGAAGTTTACCTGGCTGTGTTTGACGAAGCTTCCGGCGCCCTGCTCGACGAAAAAACCTACGGCAGCCCCGATGACGATGCCGGCAAATCGGTGGAAAATACCGAAACAGGCTTCCTGGTGGGGGCTGTGTACGGCACGCCAAGCCAATCGGGCTGGAGTTCGAGAAATTGGGTGTTTCGCCTCGATCTGCAATTGAATTTCCTGGATGAACATTTTCGCGACGGCTATTTGTTCGCGCATACGCTGGTGAATGCCTTGCCCTTATCGTCCGACGGATGCGCCTTCGCCTATCATTCCCGACTGGCGTTCTTTGCTGCGCACCAAATACTGTTTTTTAAACGAACTTGCCAGGGCGACCGGGCCGCCCTGACGCAGGCGCCCCTGCATGATCAACTCGTACCGCGCGACCTGGCAACCAACAAAGGCACCGTTGTTTTTTCCGGTACGCTCCCCGACCCGGCTGTCTATGACGAAATGCGGCTCGATGTGTGGCGCAACGATGCGCTGCTCCAAACCCTGTACGACGACAGTCCCCAGGCTTTCAGTTTTTCAACGGAAATACCTGCCGAACTGGCCAATTACACCTTCCGCCTGGCAGGACGAAAAAATCAGCAGTGGCACACCGAAGCGGAAGCCTGCGATGTCGTGGCCGGCGACGCCTACCTCATTCAGGGCCAGTCTAATGCCGTGGCCGGCGTGCCATTCGATCTGGATAACATCATCGACCATGCCTACCGGCACCACCAGACGCCTTTTGTGCGCAATTTCGGACTTAAGTCTGCCAACGACACGCTGTTCACCTGGCGCAAGGAAGCCGGTTCGGTGGGCGACTATGCCGACAACTTCAGCGGTCAGTGGGGGCTTATTCTTGGAAAAAATATTGCGGACAACTACGGCATTCCGGTGGCTATCATGAACGGCGCCATCGGCGGCATTTTCATCGAGACCATGCTCCCAAACCCAAACAACCATGCCGACACAAGCAGGGTTTACGGCAAATTTCTGCGACGGGTGCAGCACTCCGGTCTGATCGATCACCTGCGGGGTATTTTCATGTTTCAGGGCGAATCGAATGCGCTTTCGCAGGATCCGAATTCCGGCGCGAATTATTTTCAAAAATTTGAAACGCTGGACGATGCCTGGCACACGGATTTTCCTGCACTTGAGCGGCGTTACCTGTTCCAGATACGGCCCGGCTGGTTCAATTTTGGCGCTACCCTGCAAAGTTGCCTGCGCATCGAAGAAGCCCAACGCCAGATCGCCGAAACCCTGCCCGGTTGGCAGATCATGTCTTCCACCGGGATGAACCACGACGGGCTGCATTACCATTACGCCAACGGCTATGAACGCGCCGGACATGATATTTATCGCCTGGCGGCGCGCGACTTGTATGGCGATATGAATACCGAAAACATTTACCCGCCCACCGTCGATACCCTGCGGTTTTCAAATTGCGCCCACACGGAGCTTACCCTGGAACTGCGCCATGCTACCGATTCCTATGCCTGGACGCCCGGCTGGGAAAGCGATTTTTGGCTGGAGGGCGATACGGCGATAACCGTTGTCGGCGGAGCAATTCAGGGGAATACCGTAGTGCTTCAGCTATCGGCAGCGCCGGGGGCGGGGTTTACCGGGCTGAGTTACCGTTCGCACCCGGCAGGCAGTGAGGCGCCGGTGAAAAATGCCAACGGGATCGGCATGCTCACGTTTTACAACTTTCCGGCAATCGCGTACCCGACCCCACAAACCGCCGATACCCTGCGCCTTTGTTCGGGCGAAACCTACACCTTGCCGGACGGCACCGTGATCAGCCAGTCCGGCAATTACAGCCTGGTGTTAACCAGCGCAGTCGGTTGCGACAGCCTCGTAGCCCTCCGGGTTGATATTTTCGATCCGATTGCACTACTGGATGTGCTGATCATTCCGGATAGCGGCATGGGCAGCGGCTCCATCACCGTGATGCCGGAAGGCGGTTATCCGGGCTATTCGTTTTCATGGAGTACCGGCGACATAGGCCCAACCGCGGATTCGTTGAGCCCGGGCACCTACACCGTGACCGTTGCCGATGCACTGGGCTGTTTCGAAGTGTTTGAATTGCAAATGATCGTAGGTGTTTCCCAGCCGGGTTTTGATTTGCCGGTAACGTTGTTTCCGAACCCTTGCCGCGATTACCTGAATCTGCTGATTCCCGGGCATACCGGGTTGGGTACTTTCCGGGTTTGGGTAACTGATTTGGCCGGAAAAACCACATTACCGCTGATGCAAGTTTCCAGGGCGTTCACCCGGATCGAAACGGCTTCCTTGCCGCCCGGAACGTATGCCTGCCGGCTTCTGAAAAATGGCCGGCTGGTGTGGACGGGTATGTTTGTAAAGGGCTACTAAATCCGGTAGATTTTACCCGGGTCCTCCGTGGTGCAAGAACTCAGTTCCCCAATTCCCGCAGCGCCAGAAAAGCCATCAGGCCCATCCCTGTTTCCAGGGCCGCTTCGTCGATGTCGAAGGTATTGGTATGCACCGGCGCGGTGATCCCACGCTTGGCATTGCCCGTGCCCAGGCGATAAAAACAGGCGGGCAGTTTTTGGGAGTACCAGGCAAAGTCTTCGGCGGTCATTCGAATGGGTAAGTCCGCCACCTTTTCGGGGCCGAGGTATTCGATTGCCCAGTTGCGCGCGCGCGCCGTGAGGGCTTCGTCGTTGTACAGCACCGGGTAGCCTTTGCGTATCTCAAAATCGCAGCTGCCCCCCATGCTTTTGGCAATTTGTTCCGCCATGCCTTTCATGCGTTGGTGCGCTTCTGCGCGCCAGCGTTCATCCATGGTCCGGAAGGTGCCTTCCAGTTTAACTGCATTGGGAATAATATTCGTAGCGCCGCCCGTGGAATTGATTTTTCCAAAACTCAGCACCGTGGGCAAGGTCGGGTCGGCATACCGGCTGACGAGTTGCTGCAACGCCACAAGAATTTGCGCGGCAATCGCCACCGGATCGATGCAATGTTGCGGCATGGCTGCATGCCCGCCTTTGCCACCCACCGTTACGTACAATTCGTCGGCGGAGGCCATGTACATGCCTGCCCGGAAACCAACCATGCCGGCGGCCAGGGGCGGGTGTACGTGTTGTCCGAAAATGCCCGCCGGTTTGGGATTGCGCAGCACGCCTTCGCGGATCATCAGGCTGGCGCCGCCGGGCAGGCGTTCCTCGCCGGGCTGAAAAATACATTTCACCGTACCGGAAAACCGGTCGCGCAGGCTGTGCAGAATGCGGGCTGCGCCCAAAAGCGAAGCCGTGTGCACATCGTGGCCGCAGGCATGCATGACGCCCTCGTTTTGCGATTTGTAGGGCACGGCATTGGCTTCGAGGATGGGCAGGGCATCCATGTCGGCGCGCAGTGCCACCGTGCGCTTGCCGGTTTTTTTGCCCCGGATGAGCGCCACCACGCCGGTGCCGGCCATGCCGCGTTGGTGCTCGATGCCCCATTCGGCTAGCCGGGCGGCGATGTATTTCCCCGTTTCCACTTCCTGGAAGGAGAGCTCGGGGTGCATGTGCAGGTGGCGGCGGTGGCCGATTACGTCGGGGTGGAATTGGTGGGCGAGGGTGCGAATGGCGTTGTGCATGGTGTGGGTGCGGTGGGTTGCTTGGGGGCAAATATCGGGATTGTGGTTGGATGGGAGGGTATTCGATGGCGTGGGTACTCGTCCTACGACTCGAAGTCGTAGGACGAGTTGGGCAGTCCTCGCTTAAATGGACGTGACCCCGACGCAAACCTCTACGCCTTCACGTATCGCCGACTGTCGCAGTCCTCGCTTAAATGGACTTGCACTTCAACTGCTGGGTTGCTGCCCCAACCTCAACACAGACCGTCGCAGTCCTCGCTTAAATGGACGTGCACTTCAACAAGTTCCTGTTAAGGCCGGCAAGTATTACATTTTGTCGCAGTCCTCGCTTAAATGGACGTGCACTTCAACATGAAAAAGATCGTGTTTATTCTGCTCCCGACTTGTCGCAGTCCTCGCTTAAATGGACGTGCACTTCAACATCGACCCCCTATTTTCTTTGGTATTCAAGAAGTTGTCGCAGTCCTCGCTTAAATGGACGTGCACTTCAACAATGTTTTTGGCGCCCGCACATGAGGGAGTAAGTGTCGCAGTCCTCGCTTAAATGGACGTGCACTTCAACTTATTCCTGGTAGTTATTTACTGCCGGGAGAACAGTCGCAGTCCTCGCTTAAATGGACGTGCACTTCAACCGATACCTTTGGTGGCAGAAAACTTGACCACTATGTCGCAGTCCTCGCTTAAATGGACGTGCACTTCAACGCCGGTACTGGCCGACAAGGTAATAGCCTTTTGTCGCAGTCCTCGCTTAAATGGACGTGCACTTCAACAAAGCTTCTCGCCGCAAGGCAACGTAAGGTTGTCGCAGTCCTCGCTTAAATGGACGTGCACTTCAACTTTTTACTAATTCCCACAATTGTGACCCAAATACGTCGCAGTCCTCGCTTAAATGGACGTGCACTTCAACGACACTGGGTTGCAGGGAATTTCGACAACAGTGTCGCAGTCCTCGCTTAAATGGACGTGCACTTCAACCACCACTGTGGATCTTTTAGTAGTTTGTAAATGTCGCAGTCCTCGCTTAAATGGACGTGCACTTCAACAGGATTATGAACACCGGTAGATCATTCAGTTTTTGTCGCAGTCCTCGCTTAAATGGACGTGCACTTCAACTTTCTACTCAGTATGGGTGTCAGACAAGTATAATTGTCGCAGTCCTCGCTTAAATGGACGTGCACTTCAACGCGAGATCGGCACATGCACACCGAAATTTATCACCCATGTCGCAGTCCTCGCTTAAATGGACGTGCACTTCAACATGCCCGCAATTGGAAAGAGAACAGCCAGGTTCTGTCGCAGTCCTCGCTTAAATGGACGTGCACTTCAACCCTATGCTTTGGAACGGCATGGCAATGAGCCGGTTTCGCATGAAAAAAAGCGTAAAGTATTCAATTTTAACATTTCGGGCTTTGTTTTTATAAAAACAACACGTCGGGCGGGTCGGTCAAAAACAGCCAGTCGGGTGGGGGTGAACCGATCCACTGCATGTTTTTTAGCTGATCGGGCCCGAGGTTCAAAAGTAGCACTTTATCGTCGGGGTATTTGCCCGGATCGATATGTTTTTGCAGCCATTTTTCTGTTTCCTTGAACAGGGCGCCGGCCAGTTCGCCGGCGAAAACGGATTTTTGCAGCCGGATGCAACCGGCCGCCAGCAGCCGGGCGGCGGTTTAGGGAAATCTGATGCCCAACTAAAATCAGCCGCCTGGAGATAACGTGAGATTCGAATAGATTTTTTTTAAAACAGCCCAGATGTCTCTCTTCGTTCGACATGACAATGTTCTGAGACCTAAATGGTTAAACAGATTTCTCGCTACGCTCGAAATTTCAGCACGAACTGTGGGAATTTCGAGCGTAGCGAGAAATCTGATGGGAAATCCACCAACTTGCGTTTTTGTCATGTCGAACGAAGAGAGACATCTGAAAATCTTCGCTTATAGCCTGCTATGTTGAACTTATTTCTCAAACATACGGTGCAGCCAATTGATTGACACAGCTGATCTCGCAGAAGCTATGTCGCAGTCCTCGCTTAAATGGACGTGCACTTCAACCGAAAATGACACAGTATTGCATCATGGGGTTGAGGTGTCGCAGTCCTCGCTTAAATGGACTTGCACTTCAACAACAGATTGTTGACGAACTCGCGGAAGCCCAGTTGTCGCAGTCCTCGCTTAAATGGACTTGCACTTCAACAACCTCGGCACGATTCTGGAAAGTTCCTGGATGTCGCAGTCCTCGCTTAAATGGACTTGCACTTCAACCTTTGGGTGTGACGATATGAACATTACGAACTACATGTCGCAGTCCTCGCTTAAATGGACTTGCACTTCAACAGCTATCTTGTGCAACCTCCTTGTACCGCATCATTGTCGCAGTCCTCGCTTAAATGGACTTGCACTTCAACACAAAACCTATGCCGGCTGAAATGCTGACAATGTCGCAGTCCTCGCTTAAATGGACTTGCACTTCAACGATGCTATAGGTCAAATGGCGACGGGGCAAATGTCGCAGTCCTCGCTTAAATGGACTTGCACTTCAACTGGGGTTGTTGAACTATTCGCTTTTGGCGGGACTGTCGCAGTCCTCGCTTAAATGGACTTGCACTTCAACTTGGAGGCAAGTACACAATCGAGGCGGAGTTTCTGTCGCAGTCCTCGCTTAAATGGACTTGCACTTCAACAAGGATGAGGACTGCCGTATAGTTGTTTTTGCCAAGTCGCAGTCCTCGCTTAAATGGACTTGCACTTCAACCAGTATTGGGCAGTAATTTCAATGCCTCCAGATGTCGCAGTCCTCGCTTAAATGGACTTGCACTTCAACGTCGGTGTCTTCGTCAACGGACCGCGGTTCGACGTCGCAGTCCTCGCTTAAATGGACTTGCACTTCAACCAACAAACCGGTATCAACACCCGACCCGCGTCTATGTCGCAGTCCTCGCTTAAATGGACTTGCACTTCAACAGCGGGAACACGCCGATTATGGCAAAGAAAATTTTCGTCGCAGTCCTCGCTTAAATGGACTTGCACTTCAACCAGCGGGTTGACCGTGGTCCGTATGTCGCATTTGTCGCAGTCCTCGCTTAAATGGACTTGCACTTCAACTGGGTGCTGGATCAGATTAACCGAGCAACACAGAAGTCGCAGTCCTCGCTTAAATGGACTTGCACTTCAACCCGGATAAAATCCTTTTCCGGGCCGCGTACCTGTCGCAGTCCTCGCTTAAATGGACTTGCACTTCAACCCGCAAGGGTATGCTAAGTACCTTTACAGCATCGACTGTCGCAGTCCTCGCTTAAATGGACTTGCACTTCAACTGAAAAAATTCCTGGAAAAATCATTCGAGATGTCGCAGTCCTCGCTTAAATGGACTTGCACTTCAACCCGCTTTCGTTCGGCAAGTTTGAGGTGGTGCGGTTTTGCCGGACACAAAACTCTCTTAAATTTGTGTACCGATGA
>CAZAEZ010000013.1:0-123619 GCA_964484205.1 uncultured Saprospiraceae bacterium
AATCACTCAATCACTCAATCACTCAATCACTCAATCACTCAATCACTCAATGAACATTACCGTACAAGAACTCAAGCAAAAACTCGAGGCCGGCGAAACAGTCACCCTGGTTGACGTACGTGAACCCTGGGAAAACGAAGAATTCAACATTGGCGGACAGCTCATCCCGCTGGGCAACCTGATGAACCAACTCTGGGAACTGGATGCCCACAAAAACGACGAAGTTGTCGTCTATTGCCGCTCGGGCAACCGCTCGGGTATGGCACAGGCGCTCATGCAGGCACAAGGCTTTGCCAATGTGCGTAACCTGACCGGCGGCGTCCTCGCCTGGAAGGATGCTTTCGGCGAAAGCAAGCCTTGATGATTGGTCGTACTGCACTATTCACCGGATTTTGCCTCGCGATAATTTGCGTTCAGTGGCTGGCCTGCACGCCGGCTTTGCGCACCCGCGCATTCAACCTGGCGCCGCCAACGACCGATGCCGCCCTGAGACGCACCCTGGCTGCACCGGCCTGTCGCGATTGGAGCGCATACCTGCCCGATCCCAAACAGCCGGAATTTCTGCCCATGCGCTACCTCCGGGTAAACGTGCACGTGATGGAAAACAGCCTCGGCACCGCCCACCGGCCAAAAGATTCGGTGCGGGTGTTTATGAACGAGTTGCTCCGCTATTCCAACGCCGAACTGGACACCAATGTCTGGCACTGGCGGTCGCCTGAAGGCACGCCGGCACTTCCCAAACGCTACCGCTACGTACTGACGCCGCAGCCCAATCAAGCGGACGATGACGGCATCTATTTCCACTACGACGATTCGCTGTACTACTTCGTCTCCCAGGGAAAAAACCGGAATAATTATTCCCGCGATGTGGTACGCAAATACAGTATCGGCGCCGACTCCATCCTCAATATTTTTGTCCTGGTGCACCACCCCGACAGCATGAAGTCCAAAACCTACCGCGCCAACGGCCAGGGTATCGCACTGGGCACGGCGCTCAAAATCGCCGGCGTGCTCGAAAGCCGCGAAGGCCCGAAAAGTTTCGACGGCCTGCTGAACCACGAGGTCGGGCATATTCTCGGCCTCTACCACGCCTGGGCGGAAGACGGCTGCCCCGATACCAACAACCACCCTAACAATTGCTGGGAATGGTCGCCCGATCCGCCCTGCCGGAATACGGCCTCCAACAATATGATGGACTACAACGCCTACCAGATCGCACTCACGCCCTGCCAGGTTGGTAAGGCGCAAGCTACCTTCGCCGACGAACGCAGCGCCGTACGCCGTTGCCTTGTGCCGACCTGGTGTACCTTGCATGAAGATCGCACGCTGGTAATCGCCGACTCCGTTTCCTGGGCGGGCGCCCGCGACCTCGAAGGGCATCTGACCATCGCCCCGGGCGGCGTTTTGCGCTTGTCGTGCCGGGTATCCATGCCGCCGAACAGCCGCATCACCGTGCAGCCGGGTGGCCGGTTGGTGCTCGACGGCTGCCGTTTGCACAATGCCTGCGGAAAAACCTGGCAGGGGATTTTTGTGCAGGAAGAAAATGGCGTGGCCGGAGTCGTGGAGGTGTTGAATGACCCGCAAGTGGAGGATGTCGTGAAAAAGTAAAGTCAATAGGTAAAAAAATACGCAGCCAATGGAACCTGCCCTTCCTTCCCGTTTTCGCCTGCTTCCGGGTTTATTTATCCTGGTTAGCCTGGTGGTGTACTGGCCCACCCGGGATGCCGGTTTTGTCATGGACTGGCTGGGTTGGCAATACGCATACGATCGCGGGGGCTGGGCCGGCATTCCCACCAGTTTTGGTTATCCGGGTTTGCATCCGGTGCTGCATTTGGGCAATTACAGCCTGTACTGGCTATTGGGCGCCAACTCGCCGGTTTGGTATGGGGTGTTTGCGGTGTTGCACGGGCTGAACGCCTGGCTGCTCTGTCGCCTGGCTTTGCGCCTGCCCTTGTCCATGCCGGTTGGCGAGCGTTTTTTTGTCGGCCTGAGCGCGGCCCTCCTGTTTTTGTTTTCGCCCTATGCGGCGGAGGTGGTGGTCTGGCGGGTTTGTTTGCACTATTTGCTGGCTTTGTTGTTCGCTTTGCTGGCCATGCATGCCGCGCTGGATTACCTGAACGAAGGCCGCAAACGCTCCTGGTGGATCATGCACGCTTGTGTGTTGGTGGCGCTGTTCACCTTCGAGTGGTCGCTGGTGATTCCGGTTTTGCTGTTGCTTTTGGTGGTGGTACACCAGGTTTCGCAGCAAAAAACAGCCGGACTATTTCCCTTGCTGGGGCGTGTGTTTGTTCCGCAGATTGGCCTGTGGGCGTTCTATTTTTTGTTAAACAAAATTCGCCTCGGCGATTGGGTAGGGCACTACGGCGCCGATACCCACCTGAACGTGGCCCCTGCCGACATCATGACAAATGTGCTGCGTTACACCGTCAAGCAATTCAGCTTTATGCGGCACTGGGAAGGCCGTATTCAGGTGCAGGTGTTCGACGGGCTGGCCGATGGCTGGCCGCTGTGGCTGGGGAGCGCGGTGTTTGTGCTGGGTGCTGCCGCCTGGTTGATTTTTTTTCGCCGGATACCGGTGCGCTTGCAATGGGCCGGCGCGGCATTTGCCTGGTTTTTTGTGGCGTTGCTGCCGGTCGCCAACCTGTATTTTTACTATTTGCAGTTTTCCGAAAACGACCGCTACGGCTATTTCGCCACCGGGTTCGGCTGGCTTGGCCTGGCGCTATTGTTGTCATTTTTGCCAAAAATCGCATCCCGGCTGCTGGCGCTGGGTTTTCTGGGTGTTTCTTTGTGCCTCCTGCTTCAGATGAACCGCTTTTGGGCCGAGTCTGAACGGATTTGCGACAGCCTGGTGTATGATTTTCGCTGGTACGATCGCGATGAAGTGATCATTCTGGCTTCGCCCGACGATTATCGCGGCGTGTTTATGTTCCGGATCATTGGCCAGATCAACGGCTTCAACGAAGCGCTCGAATTGCGGCGCATGCGGCCTTTCAGGGGCAATATGTGGGAGGTTGCGCAGTTTAACATCATTGATCCGGCGTATGGCATCCGGGTCGAGCGCGACAGTGGCGGCTTGCAATACAACACGGCGTTTCAACAAGACGGCAGCTGGTGGTGGCGAAACGGCGTTGGCGCGACAGACTATTCAAACGAACGCTACGTTTTTAGAAAAAAAGAATGGCACATGGAGGTTGAACTCAAGGAAAAACGGCCCAACACAGCCGTGATTTTTCCCTCCGGAGGCCGTTGGATCGAGTTAAAATAAAATTTGAATACATGAAAAAGTTCCGCTTTCTAATCCTGTTCAGTACTTGCCTTTTTGCCTTTGGCCTGCTTGCGCCTGCTTGCAGCCGAAAATCGGGTTGCCCGGCCAATGAAAGCCTGCGCGCACCGGTTGGCAAAAACGGGGAAATCAAAAAATCGAAAGGCAGCAAGTCCGGCCTGTTTCCCAAAAAAATGACCAAACGGATGAAATAAATTAGGCGCCTTTTTAGGGTTCAACAGATGTCTCCCTCCGGTCGACATGACAAATCGCTGATATTTAAGGAGTTTATCAGGTTTTTCGCTACGCTCAAATCGCCCACACCGCTAGAGGAAGTTTTGAGCATAGCGAAAAACCTGATAAAAAAGTTTGTAGAACCGTACGTTGTCATGTCGACCAGAGGGAGACATCTGATTTATTACTTGTTAAATCACGTTAATTAGTCGCATTTTGACAAGACGGATAATTGTGTTGGCTTGGATTCGCTAAGTGGCGGACAAATCGGGCGCTGTGGCCTTGCTTTTGTGCTCCACTGCTTTGCTCTCAGAAATGTATAATCCATCCTAAATTCCGTCACATGGTGTTAAAACCTGCCTGTTTGTTCCAGCAGGCAGCGGCAGTTGCGGCAATTATTGTCGCATTTTCCCTGCAAGCCGCTGCCAATTACACGGTATCAACAACGATTCCCACCGATATTTCTGCCTGCCAGGATACGGTATTTGCCATTACCCTGACCAATGCGGGGCCCACAGCCCAAGCCGCCGGAACCCTGCAATATTGTTTGCCGGAGGGCCTGAGTTATGCGGGCATCACCGGCTTGAATCCCTCGGATTTGTCCGATCCCCGCTGCCCGGTATTCACCCTGCCTGCGCTTGCCGCCAATGCAAGCATTGCGTTTCAACTGCGCGTCCGGGCAGGCTGCGCCGATACCGACCGCGGCGACCTGCGCGACACGCTCCGCATCGTCAGCGGCGGCGTACCGCAACCGCTCCTGCTGAGCAGCGCTTACAACATCCGCGTGCCGGTCATCACCCTGCTGCCCGGGCAAAACTGGAATTACGCCGGCGCCATCGGCGAACAGTTTACCCGCACTTTTGTGTTGCGCAACGAAGGTTTCGGCGCAGTCTTTTATTTGTTCCTGATCGATTCTTTTCAAACAGCCGGGCTCGAACTGGTGCAAACGACCGGGCTTTTTCACGGAGATACCCTGGTGCTGGATAGCGGCGACTTCGGTCCGAAGGGCTTTCTAGGTTACCTGGATTCCGTGGTGGTCACGCAAACGTTTCGCATAACGGATTGCAACAGCCAGACCATGATCGTCAGCTACGGCTGGGCCTGCCCCGACAGTACGGTGTGCGTTTTGCCGCGCTTCGAACAGTACCAGATTTCCGGGGCAAACAGCCCAACGCCCGTGCTGGTCGCCACCGTGAACAATGCCTTCCAAACGCCCAGACCCTGCGAATTTGAACTTTTGGAAATCCGGGTGGAAAATACCGGCAACGCCGCGGCACTCAGTATTGACTGGCTGCAAGGGCTCCTGCTCGATGCGGCAAGCACAGCCGACGGCAGCATAAAATTTGATTGTTTCCCCGTGTACAATTTCCGCGTGGCGGGAATCCCGCTGGCCGATTTATCGGGTGGAAATACCGGCCTGCCGTACCGCCTCAGCCTGGCGGGCATCCTGAGCGACCCGGACGGGCCGGGCGGCTTGTCGGACGAAGATGGTGACGGGCAGTTTGACGACCTGGCCCCCGGCAGCAGCACCTTGCTGCAATGCCTGGTGGAACTGGACCCCGATTGCAAACCCTGCAACGGCTTGCAGGATATGCTGTTCCTGGCCTCGCAGTTACAGTATTCCAGTGCCTGCGGCGCGGCGCTGACGGCCAACCTGGCGCCAAACGTTCCGCTGGAGCTTAGTTTTATTCAAAATATTTTTGATGAAGAGCATCCGTTCATCCTGGATGCCGGCACGACCTACGATTTTCATTATGAGCTGGACGCCTCGTTTACGGGCCTGCGCAATGTATGTCCGAACGACAGCATTATTTTGAAATTTACCCTCCCTGAAGTGCTGGAACTCCCTGCGGGTTTTCAACCGACCTTCGACAGCCTGCCCGTGCCGTTTTGGGTGGAAAATGACAGCCTGGTGTATTTGTTGCTACCGGAAGTGCTGGGTGTGATCGATCTGCCGGTTGTGCCCCTTTGCCCGCCGGACATCGACGATTCGGCGGTGTGCAGCCCGCCTTACGAACCGCGCACCTATGCCTTGCCGGCCGACCTGTACTGGGTGTGCGGCAATGGCTGTGAAAAAGAATTTCAATTGGTATGCCTGTCGGGACTACAATTCACGATCGACTGCCCGCGCCCGGACGACACCACCCAGCAGCACGGCGTGTTTGCCGATACCATTTGGGTGGAGCGGCTTTCCCTGGGCTACGTCGACAATGCGCTGTCGGCGCAGGTTGATCCCGCCACTGCCGGGTTGCAGCGTGATATCGGGATACCGTACGACACGGTGCTGATACACGCCGAAGCCCGTTTTGAGGGTATGGCCGGTGATATTTTCGATTCCACGCAGATCCAGCTGTACTACTGGAACGGGGTGCTGCCCTATTTCCTGCCGCTTTCCGCAGCATTGACCGTGGAGGATGCCGAAACCGGGGCTGCAATTGTTTGCCCGGACATTGTGCTGGACTACGTTTTTCTGAACGGCTACCACATTTGGCAGACCGATTTGCAAACATTTTTTCAGCCCGGCGGCTGCCTGGCAGCGAGCGGCATCCGGTTTACGCCCGGCGATCGTCTTCAGCTCGATGTGTTCGCCCGGCTGACCGAAGACTGGCCCTTTCGGGAAGTCGAGGAGGTCAAGGACCTGCGTGTGCGTTTTCCGTACATCTACCACGGTGATTCCTTGATGTGTGCAACAAAAAACGGCTTTTTCGAGGGAATCAACCCGGACTTCGATTATGCGATCGACCTGAGTTTTCCCGATACGGTTTGCCAAAATTTGCAGGTGCGGATCGATTTTGTGCAAGGGCGCTCGGGCCGGATCGACACGGACCTTTTCCCCAACGAAATACGCCCGCTGTATGTCTACGATTCGCTTTGGGTGTTGCTGCAACCCGGCTATGCCTATCAACCGGGCAGCGCGGTCTGGGCATACGAGGCCGGCGATGGCGCCAATGCCGTGCCGGCGCCGATGCAGCTGCCCCTGGCCGACCCGGCCGCAGTAGTGTTGCCCGGCGGAGAGCCCGCGCTGTTGTTCCTGCGGCCGGCACAATTGCCGGTTACCGATTACTACACCGGGCGGGCGCAGGCTGCTTTGCGTTTTGCGGCGCAGGCGCTTTGCCCGCCGGACACGACCAAGTTGCCGGTGATCATTGCCGGCCACCGCCTGTTGGCCACCCTGGATTCGGTGAATGTGCAGATCATGCCGTTGAGTGTCGGCAGCCCGGATTTTAATGAACTGATCGTCACCACATTTTCGAGCTTGTCGAGCAGCCGGGAGCCGACCTGGCTGGTGGAATACTGCAATCCCGGCCCCTCGTTTTCCATAGAAACACCCCTGCTCTGGGTGGAAATGCCCCCGGGCCTCCAACTGCTCACGGCGGTGGATATTACCGATCCCGCAGCGCCCCAACCGTTGCCGTTCACGGCAGTGGATAGCGCGCATGTCGCCGTGGAAGGTTTGTTTTTGGGGCAGAATGCCTGCCGGACCATCGAGTTGAAAACGGCAATTCTGGATTGTGTAACCGGGGTTGTGCTGGTTCAGCCCGGCATTCAATGCGACTCGACACAGCCGCGCTGCCTGTATGGCGCCCCGCTGGAGTTGCTTTTTTCACCGAAAATTTCGCTGGCGCAAATCAATGTCAGCAGCAGCCCGGACACCGCGGTCGATTTGTGTGCGCCCATCGACTACGCGCTCCGGATCGTGAATGTGGGCGACGGCCTGATGTACGATCTCGAAGTTGCTTTGCAACTGCCACCTGCCGGCCAAACGCTGGTGCCGGGCAGCGCCAGTATCGAGTACAACGGCCAGCAAGTGCCCCTGCCCGATCCGGCGCCGGGACCGAACGGACTGACCTGGGTCCTGAACCTGGCGCAACTGCCCTTCGGGATCGAGGCCTTGCCCGGCGTGTTGTTTGTGCAGTCGAATACGCTGGAAATCCATTTTCAACTGGAAACAAATTGCGACTACATCGACGGCACGCGGTTTTTGTACAGCTGCAGCTGGCGCGATGCTTGCGGCGGACCGAAAAACACCAGCCTGTTCGTGGCGCCACCCCTGCTCATCAAGGGCGCTCCGACCACCACGAATACCTATCAAATTGATGTGGCAGTGGACAACCCGGCGTCTTTTTGTGCCGAAAATACCGTTCGGGTGCGCATTGTCAACCCCGGCGATCTGGGGCCGACGGCGGCAAATGAGCAGGTGCGCTTCGTGTTGCCCGCGTCGTTTTCCTATGTTCCCGGCTCGCTGACGGGCATGCACAACGCCCCGGTCGGGCCGCCCGTACTCCTGCCGTTTGGCGATGTTACCTTCCTGTCGGTTGGTTTGCCGGCCGGGATTGTTGCGGGCGATTCGGTTGTTTTTTCCTTTAAAATTGTAAACAACACGGCAACGGCGGCCTGCCAACTGGATTTCGAATTTGGCGTTCAAATGACGCAAACGGCAAACATCGCCTGTGCAAATGCAAGTTGCGCCATTGATTTTGTGTTGCTGGAAGAAACATTTTCCACAGTGTTGCAAAAACCGTCGTTTACCCTGTCGGGCCTCACCGGGTTGAGCTTGCCCCTGGATGCCGGACTGGAAAGCTGGCAACTGGATTTTCAACTGGAAAATAGTTCCGGCATCGCCGGCGGCGGCTCCCTGCAGGTGGAGGTTCGCCTGGATGAAAATCAAAATGCCCAGCTGGATGCAGCCGACCCGCTGTTGCAAACTCTGGACGTAAATGTGGAAGGCCTGCAATCCGGGGGCAGTTTGCCGGTCGGACTCAATGTCGATGTTTTGACCACCAGCGGTTGTTCGGGTATTTGGGTGGCCCTGGTGGATACGCTGTGCTCCTGCACGCGCGATAGTATGTTTATCCCGTTTGTTCGCTTGGGAAATGCCGGCGCCGATCAAATTATTTGTGCCGGTGCTGCGGTAGCCCTGGGCTTCCCGGGGCTGGATAATGCGCTGTACGACTGGATTCCGGCGTCGCCGTATTTGAGTAGCGCCACGGTTCCCGACCCGGTTTACCAATACACCGGCGCGTTTGGCGCCAGCCTTCAGTTTGCGGAAACTTTGGTGTTGAAAACCACGCGATCGCAGGGTTGTGTTTCTTTCGATACGATCCAGGTGACCACGCGAAAAGTCGAACTTGAACTTTTTCCGACGCCTGTGCTTTGCCACGGCGATTCGACGGGTTCGGTGCTGGCTGCTGTTCAAGGCGCTGCCGATACGGTGCAGTTTGTCTGGAGTACGGACGGCGGCCAAACTGCGCTGCTGGACTCCCTGCCCGCCGGCAACTACGCCCTGACCGTGTCGGATTTTTACGGCTGCACGGATACGGCCGCCGTTGTGGTAACCGAGCCGCCGGCGCTGAATGTAGATCTGAACACCACTGATTTTAACGGGTACGACATTTCCTGTGCGGGCGCTTCCGACGGCAGTTTGACGGCAGTGCCTTCGGGTGGCTCCGGCGGCTACCAGTTTGCCTGGTCGCCGGGCGGAACCGGGCCGGAGTTGACCGCTTTGCCGGCGGGTACGTACACCTTGACGCTGACCGACGCCAACGGTTGTTTTCTGGTTGCGGAAGCGCAGCTTCTGGAGCCGGACACGCTGCATCTGGCACTTTCGGTGACCGATGAAATTTGCCTGGATGCAGCCAACGGCGCTATCGCCGTGCAGGTGCAGGGTGGGGTGGCGCCGTACACCTCCGCCGGGTTGCCGGTGAGCGCTTCGTTTGATCTGAGCATGCTGGCTGCGGGCCCCTACACGGTGGAAGTGACCGATGCCAACGGGTGCGTAGCGGTGGCCGACACCAGTTTGGCGACGCTGTTTTCCACGTTTACGGTCAGCACCGATTCGGTGACTTGTTTTGGCGCCGCCGACGGCTACGCCGAAATTGCGGGTATGGGGTATCCGCCGTTTGGTTTCAATTGGTCGTCCGGAAATACGAGCGCGGCCTTCAACGGCCCGGCGGGCATGTACGCCTGCACGATTACCGACGCGCTGGGTTGTACGTATGTGCTGGAAGCCGTCATTGAGGAGCCCGCTTTGCTGCTGCCTGTGGCCGGCGTGGAGCCCGTTGGCTGTTTTGGCGACAGTACCGGTCAGATTTCCCTGAGCGCTTCGGGCGGCGTTTTGCCGTACACTTTTTTGCAAAACGGCCTGCCGGTCGGGCCGGTGCTGAACGGCCTGCCGGCCGGGCTGTACCTTTTTTCCGTTGTTGATGGGAACGGCTGTACGGCGGCGCTGGATGTGCCGCTGGATGAACCGCCGCCACTGGCGATGAACCTGGCAGTGACCGATGCCCGTTGTTTTGAAAGCACGACCGGACAGGTTGCTGCGCAACCGAATGGCGGCACACCGGCCTACGCGGTGGTGTGGAGTACCGGTGTGCCGGGGCAGGTACTCGACTCCGTGCCTTCAGGTCGGTATGTTGCGACACTCACCGATGCCGGCGGTTGTGTGTTGATCGACTCGGCTTTTGTTGGGCAGCCTGCGCCTTATGAACCGGTGTTTACCGTGCTGGACTTGCCTTGCTTCGACCGTGCCAACGGCAGCCTGTCGGTGGCCGGTTTTCCTGACGGTACGCGCTTTGGCCTCAATCGCCCGCCGTTTCAGGACATCTCGGTTTTTGACGGTGTGGGTGGCGGCATGCAGTTGCTTCAGGTGGAAGATTCGCTGGGTTGCCGGTTTGAATTTGCGTTTGACATGCCCGCGTACCCGGAATATTTGGGCGAAGCCCTGGCCGACACGGTGATGCATATTGGCGACAGTGCCTGGCTGCGGGTGGTATTGCCGCAGGGTTTTCCGGCCGGCGCCATTCAGCATGTGTGGCTGAACCCCATAGCGCCCTTGTCGGCTTGCGATACCTGCGCTTCCCTGTGGGTCCGTCCCGAACAAACGGCGGCCTACACGGTGCAGTTCAGTACGGGGTCGGGTTGTTTGTCGGAGAGCCGGGTGGTGGTGCAAATTGTGCAGGACAGCGTGTACGCGCCGAATGTCATTTACGAAGGCGCTTTGCGAGACGAAAATCGTTTTTTCACCTTGTATGCCCGTGAAGGGGCGGTCCGGGAAATTCGGGTGTTGCGGATTTTCGACCGTTGGGGCACGCTGGTGTTTGAGCGGTCCGGGTTTTTGCCCAATGATCACGTTCAGGGATGGGATGGCCGTTTCCGGTCGGCGGATGTATTGCCCGGGGTGTTTGTCTGGTACGCCGAAGTGGCGTTTGCCGGGGGGCGTGTTTTGCAGCTGAAAGGCGATTTGACGGTTGTGCGGTGACGCTGAAAAAATTGGTTCAATTTTAGCAGGTATACCGGCGAATCAACCCGCCTATATCATGAGCCGATTTTTTACACTCCTGTTGTTTTGGAGTGCCCTGGTTTGCGCTGTGTCCGACCCGGAACCTGCCTGCGCCAACCCGGTGTGTTTTCCCGATACCCCTGCCGGTTTTTTATCCGACAGCATTCCGCCGGTGATCACCTGCCCGCCCAGCGATACGTTTCAGCTGGCTTCGGGGCTTTGCGACTCGGTGTACACCTATACGGTTACCGCTTTTGACAGCCTGATGGAATTGACGCCGACCCAGCTCTCGGGTCTGGCATCGGGGGAGGCTTTCCCGATCGGCACGACCGTCAACAATTTTCTGGTTGCGGATTCCGTCGGGAATACGGCGATCTGTTCTTTTTCGGTGGTGGTGCAGCCTGCGCCCTCGGCGCTGAGTTGCCGTACCGACACGTTTACGCTGTACCTGGGCGCCGATTGCATGGTTGCCCTCGATGTGGCTACGGCGCTGGATACGCCTTACGCTTGCGTGCAGGACTATATTTTGGAATTTGATACCCAGGCGCCCGTTGGCAACGGTCCCTGGGCGCCGGCAGTTTTCGGCGATGGTCAGCGCGGCACGATCCAGGGATTCCGGGTGACCGATGCGGTTTCCGGCATGGGCTGTTTTGGTTTTGTAAAAATCCTGGACACCGTGCCGCCTGCGCTGGAATGCCCGGAAATAAACATTCCCTGTGCGGTGCCTACGGCGCATCTGACGCCGGAATTTTTGACCGACAGCCTGGGAATTGCGGCCGGTAAACCGGTGCTTGTTGAAAATTGCATGGGCGCAATTTCGTTCGGGCATGTGGATGTGAACATGGATGTGCCTTGCGATTCGCCCGGCAATGTGACCAATGTGATTACCCGCTTCTGGACCGTTTTGGATGCCTCCAATAACGTAGGCACCTGTGTGCAGCGGATCAACCGCGTGCGCTCGATCGACGATGCCTTGTTTCCCGCCGATACCATCATTTCCTGTGCCTTGGATACCCTTCCGGCCACCACGGGGGAGCCTTACGTCCAACTGGGCAATTACCAATACAACCTGCTCTCCGCGCCGTTTTGTGAAATAGCGGCAACGTATACCGACTCCGTCGAAATGCTGTGTGGCGGCAGCCGGCGCTTGTTTCGCAAATGGTCGGTGCGCGACGGGTGCTTGCCCGATTCGATGCAAAATGCCGTCACGGGTATGCAGCTGATTGAGGTTCGCGACGACCAGCAGCCTACCGTGCATTGTCCGGCCGATACGGTGGTGCAGTACCTGTTTGACGCCTGTCTGGACACAATTGACCTGCCCGATCTGATCGTTTCGGATGCCTGCTCCTACGTGCTGTCGGTGGAGGCGACCTGGGCAGTCGACGGCCTGGCGGATACCCTCCAGGCTACCCTGGGCAATATTTCAGGCGGCTCGCTGCAACTGGCGTTTTTCGGTCTGGCGCCCGGTTTTCCGGTTGGAAGTACGGCGATCCAATTTGTAGCCACGGATGCCTGCGGGAACACGTCTTCCTGTGAAATGCAGTTGATCGTGTGGGACAGCCTTCCGCCTGCTGCCGTTTGCGATTCCATGCAGCATGTGTTTTTGGATGCGCTCGGGCATGCCGGCATTGCGGCGCCGGACGTTGACAACGGATCGGCAGATGCTTGTTCCGGCGACGTGTTTTTCAAAATAAAACGGCTGGAGGCGGGTGCTTGCGACAGTTTGGGCAATGCCTTTGACGATGGGTTGAACTTTTGTTGTCCCGACCTGGACGATTCCGTGCAGGTGATCCTGCGGGTATACGACGTGCCGGTGCCGGCCGGCCCTGTTTCGGACAACCTGGCTGCGGGACAGTTCAGCGATTGCGTGCTGCCGGTTGTGGTGTTGGATTCCATGCCGCCACAGTGTCAGGCGCCACCCGATACCGTCGTTTTGTGTGAAAACTTTGACATCAACCAATTGGATTTCGGTGCGCCGGTATTTTCCTGCCGGGTTGATTCCTATGGTTTGGACGTGGATATTGATCAGTTTGACACGTATTGCAAACAAGGAGTGGTCACGCGCACCTTTCAGGTATTTGATGCCGGCGGGCAAAGTAGCCAGTGCACCCAAACGGTCACGGTGTCGAACCAGCAGCATTATTTTATTCGTTTCCCCGACGATTTATTTGTCACCATGTGCGACACGACGGGGTACTACGGCGAGCCGGCGTTTTTTGGGATTGATTGTGAAAAAATGGAGGTGAAGCATACCGACAGTGTGTTTACCGCAGTGTCCGATGCCTGTTTCAAAATAGAACGGACCTGGATTATAAAAAACAACTGCCACTACGACACCAGCCAGGCCCTGGTGCTGGTGCCCAATCCCGAGCCCAATAGCTTGTCGGTGCACCCGGACAACCTGCCGGGGCCGGTGGTTTCGGAGGCGGGAACGGCGGGAACATGGGCGCCGACACGTATAAAGATCAATGCGTCTAATCCGGATTCTACGGACTACAGCATATTTTGGGCTGCCGATGTCAACGGTTACCAGTACAAGCAGGTGATTAAAGTTGTGGATATCGAACAACCACAATTTGTGGCCTGCCCGGCTGCAACCTCGGTTTTTGTAGACTCCACTATCAATGATTTTTTCCTTTGGAATGCCAATTACACGACCGTGCCCGACAACCCGAACCAGGACTTGTGCGAAGGCGCCGTGGACCTGCGCGTGACCATAACCGACGCCTGCTTCGGCTCGAACCTGGGGGTGGACTACGTGTTGAGCCTGGATATCGACGGGGATGATATTCAGGAAACCGAGGTGCGCAGCAATGATTTGCCGACCGCCGGGAGCGTGCAGTTTGACAACATCAACAACCCGGCCTTCCCGATCGGCCTTTCCAGGCAGTACGATCACCGGCCGGTGGTGCCGAATGAAAAATACCAGTTTGCGCTGCAAACCGTTTCGATCAGCGGCCGGTACCGCACGGTTCGGCTGGCCTGGCACTCCGCTGCCGCACCGGCGGCCTACACCTTGCCCCAATTGCCATTGGGCAACCATTCGATCCGTTGGACGATTTACGACGGTTGCGGCAATGAAAATGAATGTGTATTAAATTTCCGGGTGGAAGACCCCGACGGCACCTGTACGCCGGCCGAGGTGTTCATCGGCGGCGTCATCGAAACGGAAGACGGCGAACCGGTTGCCAATACTGCGATTCAACTCGAAGGGACACACCCAAGCTTATCCACGTTTAACCTGTTTGCCCTGACCGACCCGCAGGGGACGTTCAGCCTGAGCGTGCCTACCGGTTCGTCGTACACGGTCACGCCATTCCGCGACGACAGCCCGCTCAACGGCGTGTCGACATTTGACCTGTTGCTGATCAACAAACACGTGCTGGGACTGGCGGCGCTGGGTTCGCCGTACAAACTAATTGCTGCCGACGCCAACAAATCCAACAGCGTGACCACGTTCGACATTGTCGAGCTGCGCAAACTCATACTCGGGCTTTACCTGCAACTTCCGAGCAACGGCGCCTGGCGCTTCGTGCCGGTCGGACATACATTTTCCGATCCGAACAATCCGTTCATGGGTGGTTTTCCGGAATTCCAAACCCAGGTCAACCTGCAACAAAACAACCTCCCGATGCACGATTTTATCGCGATGAAAGTCGGCGATGTCAACGGCAATGCCGCCACCGATCTGGCCAATGTTGTCATTGAGGACCGGACCGGCCCAAGCTTGTTTTTTGATTCCGAAGATCAGCTGCTAACGCCGGGCGCCGTGGTGGCGGTGCGCCTGCGGGCGGCGGAAGCCATTTCCGGGTTTCAGTTTACGCTGAACTACCCGGGATTGGAACTTGTCGACCTGGAACCGGGCGCCGGGCTGGCTGCTGAAAACTTTGCCGTTTTTAACCGGGAAAACACGCTGACCGCCAGCTGGAACGGCGCGGGCCGGCCGGAATTTACCCTGCACTTCCGGGTGTTCGAAGCGGGGCGGTTGCGCGAACGGCTCCAACTTTCCAACCGCATTGCGCGCAGCGAAGCCTATTCGGAGACGCTTGAGATCCGGCCTGTTGCCCTGCGTTTTGGCGACGCCGAAGTGACCCGGGCGGGATTTGAATTGTATCAAAACCGGCCCAACCCGTTCAACGGCGCCACCTCGATTGGTTTTTATTTGCCGGAGGCAAAAACGGCCACGCTGCGGGTGTGGGATGCGCAGGGGCGTTTGCTGCTGACGCAAACGGCGGCTTATCCGGCAGGTACGCAAACGATTGAACTGGAAAACAGCGTGCTGGGCGCAAGCCCGGGGCTGTTGTATTATGAATTGAAAACGGATACGGAGCGGGCTGTGCAGAAGATGGTGGTGTATTAACCACCTTTGCCGATGATCTCAAAATTTTGTTCCACCCGGTTGCCCTGCGCATCCACGAGGGTGAGCCGGTGTTTGCCGACGGCGGGTTGCAGGGCCATTTGGTGAAACATTTTGGTGCTGCCCAGGAATACGCCGTCGAGGTGCCAGAATATTTCCGTTTCCGGAATGCGGTGTGCCACCTGAAAAACCGTGCTGCTGCGTTTGCCGTCGAGGTCGATGGGTACGTAAATCCGGGTGGGGTTGTTCGGGTAGATCAGTTGCATGGGCAGCTGTTCCGGGGCCGTTTGCGCGGCCACGCAATCGGGCCGGAAGGGTGGGGGAGGCCGGTAGGTCGGGTTTTTGCGCATGTAGTAAAATTCTTCCAGCGGCGACAGCACAAACCAGGGGCGGTGGATCATTCGGAAGGGCGCTTCACAGGCGCTGCTCACCTGCCATTGTGCGCTGCTGTCGAGGTGAAGCAGTTGGTGGTAGGTGCAACGCCCCGCTTTGAGTCCGGCTTTGGGTATCCAACTGGTATCCGCTTCGCAATCGGGGCCAGCCCGAAAGCCGCTTTGCCGGCAAACCGGCACCTGCTTCATGTTGTCGTAGGGCGGTTCAAACCAAGCGCCATCGTTGGGCAGTTGATCAAAAATTTCAAACAAAACCGGTGCTGCGAGTTCCACGCCGAGCAAACCCGGCCGCCCTTCACCGTCGGCATTTCCCACCCATACCCCGACGGCGTATTGCGGTGTGACACCCGCAGCCCAGGCGTCGCGAAAGCCAAAACTGGTGCCTGTTTTCCAGGCAATGCGGCGGCTGGTTTCGAACAATTCCCATTCGCCCAGGCTGGTTGGGCGTTCGACCTGTTGCATGGCTTCGAAGGTGAACCAGATCGCCGAGGGGCTGAGTTGTTTCAGGAGGTCGGCGGCATTTTTTTCGGGGGGGTATTGGGTTGCCTGGTTTAGTTTTTTGGCCATTTGGGCGTAGATCGAAGTAATGTCGAGCAGGCAGGCTTCGGCGCCGCCGAGGATGAGGGTGAGGCCGTAATGTGCGGGCGGGCGGTGCAGGGTGGTCAGCCCCAGTTGTCGGAGTTCGAAGTGAAATTTTTCCAGGCCGTATTCCTGTAAAAGCAACACAAAGGGAATATTGAGCGAGCGCACCAGGGCGCGCCGGGCCGGCACGGCGCCGTCGTAGGTTTCGTAGTAGTTTTCGGGTTTGTACTGGCCGAGTTGGGTGGGTACGTCGTGGAGCAGGCTGTTGGGCAAGATGGTCCCGTTTTCGAGTGCGAGGGCGTACAAAAACGGCTTGAGAATACTGCCGGTGCTGCGCGGGGCCACGATCACATCGACCTGCTCACCGTGCTCCGCGCCGGCGCCCACCACATTGCCCACATAGCAAATTGTGTTTCCGGAGGACACTTCGAGCACTACGGCGGCGAGGTTGTACACCCCGTTGCCACGATAGCGCTCCTGGCGGCGTTGGAGGATGCCGGTCACCCGTTGCTGGAGTTCCCGGTCGATGGCCGTGGCGAAGCGCGACTCCGAGGGCAGTTTGCGGCCGGTTGCCAGGCGGTCGAGCAAGTGGGGCGCCAACTGGGGCAGAGGGAGCGGCGCTTCCGGGAGCGGCTCCGATTTGGCCAGGGCACAGGTGGAGGTAGGGATGGTGCCGCGGCGAGCCAGGCGGTCGAGCAGTTGGTTGCGTTTGTGGAGCAGCGTTGCGCGGTTACGGCCCGGGTGAATGAGTGCGGGGCTGTTGGGCAAAACGGCCAGAGTGGCTGCTTCGGCCCAGCTGAGCAGGGTGGGGTTTTTGCCAAAATAGCGCCAGGAAGCGGCCTCAAGGCCCACGACATTGCCTCCGAAAGGGGCATTGGCGGCGTAAAGCGCCAGGATTTCGGTTTTGGAACAGCGCAGTTCGAGGCGGGTTGCCATGAAGGCTTCCACTATTTTTTCCCAAATGGTGCGGGGCGGGTTGTCGCGTGCCATTCGGATAACCTGCATGGTCAGGGTGCTTCCACCGCTGGCTACCTCCCGTTTTTTCAAATTGAGCCAGCCTGCGCGCACGATGCTGATCGGGTCGACACCGGGGTGCCACCAAAAGCGCTTGTCTTCAAAGGCTACGACGCATCGGGCATAGTTGTCGGGCACCCGTGCTTGTGCAGGGAAGCGCCACTGGCCGTCGGCAGCAATGCGGGCGCCAAGCAATTCACCGTGCTGGTCTTCGAGGACAATGGAAACCGGTTTGTCAAATAATGGCCGGGGCAGGCAAAAGAACCAGGTGGCGAGCAGCGCAACCGTTGTCAGGCTCGTCTTTGGATAGCAGGCAAACCAGTAGCGCAACCGGTCCCAGGCGGCCCCGGCGTATGCCGAAGCGGTGTGTTGAACCTGTTGAGAAACGGTACGAAAATTCCAAGGTGGCATGCGTTGTTCTGGATTTTTGTTGGCGCCTCAGGCAGGAGTAACTGCTGGAGGCGCCAACTTCCGGGTGTTAATTTTTTGCTCGGGCGAACTTTTTTGGCAGTAAAATTGTACCTGCATTAACGAAACGGAAGGCTATACCGGCTTTTTTGTAAAAAGTCAATTTTTTTCACAAAAATTTTGCAGAAAAATGAGAACCTTTCGTTATAATTTCGTTTTAATAGTCATACACTAACAATGCCTTGTCCATGCGTCAGTTAAAAATCACCCACAAAATTACCACGCGCGAGAGTCTTGCGCTGGATAAATACCTTACGGATATTGGTAAAATTCCGATGTTGGTGGGAGACGAGGAGGCCGAGTTGGCCCGTCGGATCCGGGAGGGCGACCAGGAGGCTTTGGACAAAATGACCCGTTCAAACCTGCGCTTTGTTGTTTCGGTGGCCAAGCAGTATCAAAACCAGGGACTTTCGCTTTCCGACCTGATCAATGAAGGCAACGTCGGCCTGATGAAAGCAGCCAAGCGTTTTGACGAAACGAAAGGATTTAAGTTTATCTCTTACGCCGTTTGGTGGATTCGGCAGAGTATTTTGCAGGCGATCGTTGAAAACAGCCGGATCGTGCGTATGCCGCTGAACAAGGTGGGTTCGTACAACAAGGTGAATGAGGCTTACATCTCCTTTGTCCAGGAGTTTGAGCGTGAACCGACGAATGACGAACTGGCCGAATTGCTCGATATGACGCCGCGGGAGGTGCAAACCATGATGCGCAGCACGATGCGGCACGTGTCGTTCGATGCGCCGCTTTCCAACACGGAGGAGGGCGAAGCCACGATGCTCGATGTGTTCATGCCGGAGGATTCGCAGGAGCCTGATCTGGAGTTGATGGCCGAATCGTTGCGCGAAGAGGTTGCACAGGGCTTGTCGATTTTATCGCCCCGCGAGGTGGAAGTAATCGCGTCCTATTACGGGCTGAACGGTTATAAGCCGCTTACGTTGGAAGAAATCGGCGAATTGTACGGCCTCACCCGCGAGCGCGTGCGTCAAATTAAAGAGCGCGCCATTCGCCGCTTGCGCAAAGCCTACAACCGGAATGCACTGAAGTCGTATTTGGGTTGATCCGGGGTAGTTAAGTTCAGGAAAATCATTTCATGAGATATGGTATGGAGTCATCCGGTTTTCGGATGGCTCTATTTTTTTGGGGGAAGCAGGCAGGCGTGCCAGTGGATTTTGTTCGAAAGACTAATTTTCGTCTGTACTGGTGTACCTTCGCGGATTTGTAACACGCACCTCCGGTGCGAAACATTTTCGGCTAACAAATCGTCCATTGAATCTGGCACTAGACATCGGCAACACCCGCACCAAACTGGGTCTTTTTGACGGCAATCGTTTGGTCGAGCAAGCGATTTGGGCGGCTTGGACGTTAGAGGAACTGGTGTCGTATGGCAACCAGGCCGGGGTGGATCGCGTCATTCTGGCATCGGTGGCTTTGCCCGACCCGGAAACCCGGCGCAAACTGGCCGACATTTTTCCGGTAGTGCTGGAATTGACCCATGAAACGCCCCTGCCCTTCCGGAATGCCTACCGAACCCCGGAAACCCTGGGGCGCGACCGGATAGCCGCCGTGGCCGGGGCGCAAGCCTTGTTTCCCGGGCAAAATTGCATGGTGATCGACTGCGGTACCTGCATTAAATACGATCTGCTCTCCGGAGGCGATACCTACGCCGGCGGGAATATTGCCCCCGGGGCAGCCATGCGCATTCAGGCGATGCATACCTTTACGGCGCGTTTGCCGCAGGTGCCGGTTGAAATGCCGGCGGAAACGGTAGGCTACAGCACCGAAACGGCCCTGCAAAACGGGGCGTTGCGTGGTGCGGTGTTTGAAATTTTGGGCTTTGTGCAGGCATTTGGCGCATCGTTCGAATCCCTGCAAGTAATCCTGACCGGTGGCGACGCCGGTTTTTTTGCTCCCCACTTACCAATACCTGCGATGCTTGTTGAACCACATTTATTACTACACGGACTGAACCACATTTTACAATACAATGATAACCAAAATCTTATTCCCTGAATTCCGGATAACGCACTCTTCGATGAAGCTAAAACTGAGTCTCTTTTTTCTTCTTTTTGCTGCGGCCTTGATCGCCCAACCCAAACAGAATTCACCGTATTCCCGGTATGGCATCGGCGACCCGCTCAACCAGTTTTTTGCCGCACAAGCCGGCTTTGGGGGGCAGGCGATTGCCTTTCACGATCCTTTTCACCTGAGCCTGGTAAACCCGGCGTCGTATGCATTTCTGCGCGCTACCACGCTGGAAGGCGGCATGTACGCTAAAAACAGTTCCTACAAATCAGACGATGAGTCGCGGAACAACTGGAGCGGGAACCTGTCCTACCTGGCATTGGGATTCCCGTTGCGGAGCCCGATCAACGAGGTGTTGGATAAACGCAAATCGCCCTGGCAGTTTGGCATGGGGATGGCACTTACGCCCAGAACGCTGGTCGGTTACAACGTCGTTTCCCGCGATACCATTCTGGATACGCCACAGGGGCCGGTCGGTGATGTGCAAAGTGTTTTTGAGGGGAACGGCGGCACGTACCAATTTACCTGGAGCAATGCTGCGAAATATAAAAATACGGCGGTGGGCCTGAATATCGGCTGGCTGTTTGGCAA
This sequence comes from uncultured Saprospiraceae bacterium, assembly GCA_964484205.1. Classification (GTDB taxonomy): domain Bacteria; phylum Bacteroidota; class Bacteroidia; order Chitinophagales; family Saprospiraceae; genus M3007. The sequence goes on from CAZAEZ010000013.1 coordinate 20,205, forward strand.
GAACACCTACGAAAGTTCCACCTTTTTTATCGACTCGCTCCCCACTTTTGCCAATACCAGCCGCGACGATATTCGCATGAACGGTTTTGTCTGGAACCTTGGCGTGCAGCACGACATCGTGCTGAAATACAGCGAAAACGACAAAACGCTGCCTGTTCGCTGGGTAACTATCGGCCTGACGGGCGAAGGCAGCCACAACATCAACAGCACGGCCGACCGGATTTTCCTGCGCAGTCGCGGGCGCCTGGCCAACGGCCAGTACGAAAGCGCCGATACCTTGTTGTTTGAGTCCGGTGTGGATCGGAAGATCACACTTCCGGCCGGTTTTGGGCTAGGCGTTCAATATGTTGTGGCCAACAAACTCCGCTTGGGCGCGCAGTACAATTATGAAGGTTGGTCTTCTTTCAAAAATGAGGCCCGCCCGAATGATGCCGAATACCGGAATACATCGGCTTTCTCTGCGGGCGTGGAATTTATACCGGACTACTCGTCGTACAACAATTATGCAAAACGGATTCGCCTGCGGGCGGGCGCGTATTACCGCCAGGATCCGCGGATGGTCGAGGGCATCGGGCTGGACGATCTGGGTCTTACCGTAGGCCTGGGTTTTCCGGTGATCATGCCGCGCCAGCAGACTTCGTTTATTAATGTTGCGCTGGAAATTGGCCGGCTGGGCGCCGATTCGCCAATTCAGGAAACGTATTACCGGATTACGCTCGGGTACACGTTTAATGACAATTCCTGGTTTTACAAGCGCCGGTTTGAGTGACGCGAACTGGTAGTTCGCGGAAAATAGGAACAATGTCCACAAGCAAACGGCAGTTCGCGCAGCTTTTAATTTGCGCAAACTGCCGTTTGCTTTTTTTACGCGAACTGCCAGTTCGCGCAGCTTTTAATCTGCGCAAACTGCCGTTTGCTTTTTTTACGCGAACTGCCAGTTCGCGTTACAGGGTTTTCCAAAGTAAAAAATTCAGGTACACCTCGTCCTGGTTATTGATCCCCAGGCGGTTATTGGTAAGGTGCAGCAGGCTGGGCAGGCTTTTCTCCAGCGCTGCGTCGCCGAATTCCGGCAGGATCAACTGGTTGCCGCGTAGCCAGCGCAGCCACTCGGGTTGCTCCTCGTCGAATTTTCCTTTTTCGAGTGCCGTCCAGAGTTCGATTACCGCCAGGCGGAGTTCTTCGCGTTGGGGGGTGAAACTTTCCTCAAAATCCTGGAGTAGCGTGTCCTGCCAGTTGGATTTGCCGGTTGCCGTTTCGCTGGCTGCCTGGAAAAACAGATCGATCCACTGGCGGCAAAGATTTTCGAAATACCAGGAACTTTTTTCGCGGTTCCAACCGGCCGAGAATGCAGTGATCACGTGCATGCGCAGAGCATCAAACATAGCGTCGCCGTAGGTGTAGGGACGGTTGAGCCGGTCGAGCACGACCCGGGTGGAAAGGTGGAAATATTCTTCAGCCCAGTTCAGGGCTTCCGCGCTGCCAAAGCGGTCGGCTTCGGGCTGGTAGGGGAATTCCTCCAGGGTACCGCGTTCGTCGAACCAGTCCTGAAGAGCCGGCCGGAGCAGGGCTTCGTCGCCCCGGAGGCGCAAGCGGATGTGCGGGCCGTGTTCATCTTCGTAGCGGATAAAAAAGGCGCGGGCTTGTTGGACGGGCCAGATGTGCCGGGCTAAAAACGGACGGACACCGCGTGCGAGAAAAACATCCAGGGTTTCAAGCGGGTGGATGTGGAAGGAGAGCCAGGTTTGCATAGGGCGGCAAAGGTCTGTTTTTTTTAAAATATAATTGGACCTGCCTGGGTTTTTCGGGATGAATTGTTGTACCTTTGCAGCCGCTAAATCGCGGAGTGGAGCAGTTGGTAGCTCGTCGGGCTCATAACCCGAAGGTCGCAGGTTCAAGTCCTGCCTCCGCCACAAATTTCAGATCTTAGTAACTGTATTTCAAACAGTTACATTTCTTTCGGCTCGCAGGTCTGCCAAATCATTTGGCAGACCTGTTTGCGTCGGAAGAAAAAAAATGCCTACCAAGAAAGATCTGTTTCAGCCAGTTATTAAGAAGGGAATGGCCTGGTACATCGAGTATTACATCGATGTGAAGGGCGCTCGCAAGCGCGTACGCCGCAGCCGCACCAGCGATGGCATCGACCTCAACACCATCACGGATTTAGCGGAACGGGAGCTAGTGGCCAAGCGGATGGTCAAGGAAATTTACGTCAACCTGTGTCCGCCTGTAAGCAGTCCGGCACAGATCCGGTTCCTGGAAGCCTTGCAGTTGGCGGTGGAACTCAAGCACAGCAACAAAGCCAAAACCAATAAAACGTTTGCGGAAACTGCCCGGTGGCTAGGCGAGTATTTCGAATCCCGCGGCTGGCAGAACCTGCGCTGCGGACAACTCGAATTCGAACACATCCAGGCCTATTTCGACTACACGATCGTTAAACTGAAAATCCGCAACAGCACGCACAACACCCGGAAGAACAACCTGCGCTCGCTCTTTTCCGAACTGGTGCAGCGGGGTTACCTCGAAGAAAATTTTGTGAAACGCATTCAAGACCGGCCGGTAGCCGATCCGTTGCGCCGGCCCTTCAGTCAGAAAGAGCAGCAGGTGTTGGCTAAGTATCTGATGGAAAATGACCGGCCGCTTTGGCTGGTGTACCTTTTGCTTGGTTACCTGGCAATCCGGCCCGGCGAGATTCGGGATTTGCACATCCGGAATATTGACCTGAAAAAAGGCATCGTGGTCTTTTCCGGGGATCAGTCCAAAAACCGGCGGAACTCGGTGGTGACTATCCCAAAACAAATTATCCCACACCTGGCAGCCTTCAACCTGGATCAGTACCCGGAGAACTATTACGTTTTCGGCCGGGCCAAAGGCCGGCACAACCGGGACTTCCTACCCGGGCCGGAACGGGTGGGCGTAAACACCTTGTCGAACCGGTTCCGGCAGGTGCTTCTCCGCCTGCACCGGGAAGGCGCCTTGCAGCACATCAAGGGGTTGTCGCTGTACTCGCTCAAAGACACGTTGGCCCTCTACCTTCTGGAAAACGGCGTGGACGTGGAAAGCGCCATGCGGCACTTCCGGCATACTAGTTTGGAGATGTTCCAGCGGTATGTTAAGCGGTTGGGGGTGGTTAATGAGCAGATTCGGGAATTAAAAATTGATCTGCCACAATGAACCGCATTAAGTGATTTCGTCAACCTGACTGAGCACCAGATCGTAGAGTTGCTGGCTTACCCGGAAGTTGACCTCATGGATCAGGCGGTCCAAAAGCACTTTAACCGAGTCAATTAGTCCCGCTTGCTTAGCCTGAACCAAGATACCGGCCAAGCCAATGATCGCTATGCCTTCCTGTTTAGCGACTGAACGTCCTTTCGATTCGTCCATGACCAGTAGATCTGCGTGTAGCTCTTTTGCCAATACAATGGCTTCCGCTTCGCCAACATCCAAGTGTTGGAGCAGGCTGTTTACCTCCGCCACGTTAGTTGCAGATTTTACTTCGATCCAATCAGCAGATAAGACCTCCTTCAAGTCATATCCAAATGACCGAAGCTGAAGGATTTCCTGGAATACAGCATTGGGCAGGATGACTTTACCGAACAGTTGCTCAAGTATAAATAAATGATCGATCCGGTAGAGCCCACTAACAGGTGAGGTATCACTGACGACTACCACGGCGCATTTTTTCGATAGTTTTCAAATCTTCTTTGAATTCATCCACATCGTAATGCGCCGGGATTTCACGGTCGAACAACAGTTTTTCAAAATCAAAATAGCTCATACCCGCCAATTTGCGGGCCTGACCAAAAGAAAGGCGGTTCTGAGCGTATAACAGCACTGCCAGTTCCACTTTCAGTTCCTGTTCGCTCATGTTGGCCGCTTCCAGGATGCTATCTTCAATTAAGACCATTGTTTATAATTTGTACAAAAATACGCGATTTTGGGGGAATAGTCCACATTCAGTAGTAAAGTAGCCTGTGGGTAATCTATTAAATCTAATATAAGTGGCTCCCCACCTTTAATCGCCGTTTCAATTCCCAGTCGTCCATATGAATCATCTCATGGAATGGAATTTCGTTTTCTTCCCACGCCTTGTCCTTTCGAAAATGCCAGTATAAATTGTAATAACCGTCCTTAAGCCCAATGCAAATAATTTGTTTGTTGTCTCTGAATTCATGATGGATGGATTCAACATAAAAACTTCTGGTATCAAGGTAGGCTTTGAAAAAGGGGAACTCAATATTTTCACCAACTCTTGGAAGAACGGGCAAATTTGTTACTTGAATACCAATAACATTTCTGTATCCTTTCAACGTGAACTCATATACTATTTGATTGAACTCGAAAGGTATGGATGGTTGTTCGAAGTTCAAATTGAGATCGTGATAGATCATAGCGATTTCCTTTCGTACATGATCGTATTTTATATCCAAATCTGTTGCGATCACTTTTAATGAAGGCACATGGCATTCTTCAGTCTCAGGATAATTCAAATTGATCAGGTATTGAAGTAACCGCTCATATCGAGCATTTCTTCCCAGCAACTTTTTGGCACGGGAAGGCATTTGCACAATATCGTACATCATGTCATTGGTGGAAGGGACATGGGGCGGGAGTACAATTTTTTTCTTCTTGCGAGGCATACGTTCATTTTTTAGAGGTGAAGTTTGTATGAGCCAAGCAACGTTTGTTCAGTAGGTTGAGCATCATTTCGATTGCCGGCTAACTTTCGAAAAATTCTCCCGTTCGACAAGACTTAGGCCATTAACCAGACTTCTTCACCAATACCCGTTCCAACCCAGGCTCCTTCCCCTTGGGGATAAGATATAACGCACAAATCCTCGGAATCTTTACTTCTAAGGAAATCTGGCGGTTAGCCATCCAAAGTTTTTTTGCGCGTTGGGCCCAACGTTCCAGTTGACCGGGATCGACCGCTGCGAGCGGCGTTTTCTGTGTGCAGGCAATCAGATTCAAAATTTCATCTTCCTTCTTTGCAAGCAGCTGATTGTTCGATATGTCGTAAAGCACAATTTCTGCTTGCCCTTGAAAGTCCAGCAACAGAAAAATCAGTTGGCTATCACCGGGATAAGTCATCGCACTGGAAATGTCATTGGGTAATGATTCGGCCAACTGTTTGTATTCCTGCAGTACCGCAACGTGGCGGAGGAATGGCGATACTCCGGAAAACTCTTCAATCTGGCCGGGATCGGCAAGCCCCAGGTATTCAATTTTTATGGAAGACAAAGCGCTGAGCGAAGCAAAATCCACCTGATCCTCCTCAGGGAGCAGCGGTAACTCGCTGAATCTTTCAGCCTGGCTGCTTCTGCCGATCAATTTGTGGAGACGGTTTTCAACGATTAGAGTTTGTTTAGCCTTGGATTGGTCCCTTGTAAAATCACCCAGGAAAACAATGAAATCCACCCGGCGTGGATCAGGCCAGAATCGGAGGATACGACCAGCCCGTTGAATAATCACATCCGGCGTCCAGGCCAGGTCGTAATTGATCACCACGCTGGCATCCTGAAGGTTGACGCCCGTACTGTAGGCGTCTGTGCTGATGAACAAATCGTAGGCGATCAGTTTTTCCCGCTGGCCAATCTTGTCAGCATTTGCCACCGGGGCAAAACCCTTGATCATTTGTAACACATCCGATTCAAAGTCCTTCAGCGCGGGCCCGTCTGGAGTTTGCACAACCGTATTGGCAACCAAAATGTCTGGCGCTTCGGCTTGTAAAGCTTCTTCCAGGTAAATCGCTGTGGACAGGCGTTCTGAGAATAAGATCACTTTCCGTCCGGCTTGTTTGAACTTCTGGAGAAAGGAAACCAGTTGCATCAGTTTGGCATCTTCCTGAATTGACATGCCGGACAAGCGGTCTAACACCGGTTGGAGTATCTCGCGTCGCCGCTCTGCTGAAAGTTTAAACTGGACTTTGTAGCTATCGTCGATCGTTTGCTGGACAACACTGCGCAAGGCAGCCGGCGAACTGGTCCAGGCAATTTCCGCTTCCTTTTGAATGGTGGTAGTTGAAATGCGCCAGGTATCCCGGTGCTTAAAGCGCATCCGGTGGTGCTCGAAGCAGCGTTGATTCAGGGCTTCAATAATCTCGGCTTCAAGCAATAGCGGCACTGTTACTTTCGTAATCCCTATTTGCGGTATCCAGCGTTTTTCAGTGCCGAAAACCAGGTATTCGCCTTTGTCTGTTTTTGTGGCAAAATCCTTCGCTACCTGCGAGGTGCTCATCACTGTAGATACCGGCAGATCCAGAAATTGCTCGAAGTACTGTTGTTCGTTTTCCTGTACTTTCCAAGCCTCCGGTGATATCAGATCGTCTACCATGCCCGGAAAAACAAATTGGCCTTTGTTGTTGATGTATTTTTTTTCTGCGGTATGCGGCAGGAGCAACAGTTGACTGTTCAGATCGGCGATTTGTTTGGAATAGGGCGTGGCGGTCAGCAGCAGCACATAGGGTTTCTTCTTCCCGGTATTATCCATCAGACGATTGAAGGAGTGCCGTTTGCGCCCATCGACAGCCCGCAGTTGGTTGCGGAAATACTGACTCTCATCAATGATGATCAGATACTTCTCGTCCAGTTGGTCCAAGGCATCATGCAGTTCCAGTGTTTTTCTGCCTTTGGCGCCCTCGGCCCGGTCGAGCAGTTCCCGGGTAAAAATATCGCAGCTCAGGCCAGCACTTTTCAGGGCGCGTTTCCAATCGGGATGAACTTGTTTTGGTGCAAAAACCAGGTAGTTGATCGTTTTTCGTTCCTGGGCCAGGCGCAAAGCCACATGGGTAGCCATCACAGTTTTGCCCAATCCGGTGGAGGCGACTAACATAGCGCCGCGGTATTGTTTGAGCTGCCGGAGTACACGGGCAATGATCACCTGCTGATACTCTACCGGCATTTTATAACTTTCTCTTGGCGCTTCTACCTCCTCGTCTTTAATGAGCGCCTGAATAGCCTTCAGGTACACTTCAAACGGGGGACGGAGGCGCAGCCAATCGAGTAGTGCCTGTAATAGTGCCTCCGTCAGATCAAAGGTGTTTTTATCGTTCCAGTATTCCTGAAAACTGTCGACGAAAAAACGAACCCGTTCGGGATCGTCCTGAACGGTGCAGCCCTCCGCATTGTACAGCAGGCCGCCGGCGGTCAGGTTTATAGACCCGACGATTACCATGCGCTCGTCCAGTATAAATACTTTGGCATGGTCGCGGCTACGGGTACGAGCATCGACGCGCTCGTCGCGTTCCCGCCGCTCGGTCAGGATAAACCTCCCGGCTTGTATGCGCTCCACCAGATCCAGCACAGCAGCCCGGCGGTCTTCTTCGCTCCAGTGACTCAAATGAGCCAAAATATCCTCAATCAACTTCTGCCGGAGCCGCTCTTTCGATTGCTCGTCAAATCCCACTAACAACTGCACCAATTTACCCGCCAAAACCTCGCGCACCAAATCATAACCCTGTATCGTAAAAAATCCGGTAGCGATCTGCACCAGGCGTTCAGCCTGATTGAAGTGCGGTCGGAGAAAGTCGAGGGCGCGTTTATTCCAGTGGTCTTGGCGCATGGGGGGATTAGTTAAATTGACTTAAGATGGTATGCCATTTTCTTCAGCAGCCTCAGCCTTGCGAAGATCAAAAAGGTACTCTGGTGGATTGTTTCGAATCTTTTCTAACTCCTTTTTCTTCCACATTTGAATAATCTCATCAGCTAATTCCAGTTGCGCATTTGATATTTTTTCGAGGAGTTGCCTATTTGAAGTCAGCTCCTGGCTTACCACATTTTGAGTTTCACCGATCTTAAGTTTTATCCTGCGGTTGATATCATCATTGATTTCTGATATCCGTTCTGTCTCTTTGCTGTGAACCACCTCCTCTTTTCCCGCTAGGATAGTATCATAAATACCTTTATCTGTAAGTATTTTAAATATAAGTGGTGCAAGTTCTATGCAAATAAATAACAGAAATATTGCCAGATCAGCCCAATACATTCCCTGGTTTTCCTGGGTCAATATATTTAATGCAGCAATACTGGCCAACAATCCATTGTAGGGTTCGTGCTCCAATTTACCAATTTCTGTTTCTACCCGACTCTCGATATCTTGTATCTCTTTTCTTGTTTGGTCAATTACGGGTTGATTTTTATTTCTAACCTTTATGTATTCAACATTAGCTCTATCAGCCAAATCTTTTTTTTGCCTATAAATAGGACCCATATTTCTTATTTTCGACCCTCCTGTACCATCTGATTCTTTTGTAGCTTCATCCTGAAGTCGCGACTTTTCAGTTTCCTTCATACGCACCTCTTGTTCATATAAATTAAGCTGGGCATTCTTCCTTTTGAGGGATTCCTCAAACCGGTCTCTTACAGCCTGTTCTTTTTCCTGCTTCGTCTGCTCCTCTAATACTACCACCTTAGCATTGATTTCGCGCTCGAAAATTTTCAACTCAAGTGGTTTGGAAATAACCAACGCTAGGATGATTGCCAGAAATATCCTGGGTGATGCTTTGAACAACTCTATAGACTTCAAAAATACACCATTCAAAAATGCACTTTTTTGGAAGTATATCCCAGATTCTTTTTTCAATGTAGAGACTATGAAGCGATCAAGGCTAAAAATAAAGCAACCCCAAATACCCCCAAAAGCTAAAGAGATCCAACAGTTTTCAAATACTTTGAATAGGGCAAAGCCACCGGAAATTGCAGCAAAAAGCGCAGTAAAAAATACAGCAGAACCAATGCCGGCATATTTATTATGCTCACACTTACAGTCTTTTCTGGACAATATTGCCAGATCTGCACCTGAACAAATCAGGAAGAATCTTTTAATGCTATTTAAGATCATACGTTTCTTTGATTTGGGATATGATTTTTGATGCTTTTGGATCATTCCGGAATAAAAAAGCGACCTTATTTAAAATAGAGGATTTTATGCTCTTATACCCAACGGAAAGTGGTTTGCGAAAAGTAAGCAAAGTTTAATTTTGTAGGATGATTCATCTTGATACAGAAACGCTCAAACGCCTTCGGGTGCTGCAACGCAAGCACAAAGACAAGCGCGTTTATATCAAGGTGACGGTATTGTTGATGCTTCATCAGGATTGCACCCCGCAATTTATTGCCGAAAGCCTTGGTATTGATGACGCCACAGTGTATCGCTATCGTCAAGGTTTTGAGGAGTTAGGTTTACAGGATTACTTGAAGACATTTTTCGTGGCCTATTCAGGGCAATTGACGAAGGAGGAAGAGCAGCAACTGCTTGGAGAACTTCGACAACGTTTATACATCAACAGTAAGCAGGTCGCGGCCTATATTGAGGAGAAGTTTGGGGTTCAATATTCGTTATCAGCAGTGGTCAAGTTGCTGCATCGTTTGGGTTTTTCCTACAAAAAAACCAAGGGTGTGGGGGTAAAAGCAGATCGTGAAGTTCAAGAGCAATTTGTCGTACGATTACAGGAATTATTGGCCCAAGAGGATGTCGAACAGGTGATATACTTCAACGATGGTGTTCATCCCCAGCACAATACCCGCCCGGATTATGGTTGGATTTACAAGGGAGAAGATTTTGAAATACCAGCCAACCCGGGTCGTAAGCGGGTCAATATCAATGGAGCCCTAAACGCACACAACGTGACGGATGTTCTGGTGGTGGAATGCGATCGCGTCAATGCCCAGTCCTGCATCAAATTATGGAAAAAACAACGCCGAAGGCATCCGGGAAAAACCATCATCAATATCTGCGATAACGCCCCGTATTACCACTCCAATTACCTCAAAGAATGGCTGCTTAAAAACCCCTGGTGCAACGTGATCTATCTGCCGCCATACGCCCCCAATCTGAATCTGATTGAGCGATTATGGAAGTTTTTACGAAAGCAGGTGACCTCATATAATTTCTATGAGCACTTTGCCGAATTCCGGCAAGCCATTCTCGGCTTTTTCAAAAATATCAAAGAACATAAACAAGCGCTGGAGTCTCTCCTGACGCTCAACTTTCATATTGTCGGACTATAGTGTTTTTTTCGCAAACCACTTTCCGTTGGGTATAAATCGATCCGGCTTCTCGTCAATCGGGATTTGCATTTCATGCATCTTTTTTCCGTAAGCATCCGCTATTTCCTGAATTTTAGGCCGTCTCAATAGTTCCTTGAATAATAATCTGTCAATTTTTGGCACCCGCTGTACAATAGGAATTTGAGTATGTTCAAAAGACAATCCAGTAAAGATTTTATTTTGAAATAGACTCAAATCCGCTTCCAATGATATTTCAGTTGGCACAGGCACTGGTATTGCTTTAAAAGTAGGCAAAGGATATACCAAAATACGGACGACCTGACGTTCCGTTTTTTTATCCCCAATTGCGGAAAGCACATATTCTGTATCGAAGGTTGGTGTGACCTCAAGTTCACCTTCCTCGGCAACCGAAAGGGTTTGACCATTATGTTTTAATTCAACCTCATTAGAGTCTTCTACTTTCCAGCGTAAAACTGTTTTCTGGCTTCGTATGATGACTTGCTCACTTACCTTGAAGTAACTGATCTTTGGATGCCGTACCAATCTGATCTGTACTGTTACGACCTTTTCCTGCTTTGGGTTTTCGGCGAACAGCTGCAAAACTTGATCTTGGTGGATTGATAATGAGTGTTCACCAGAGAAAGGGAGTTTATTACCAAAAGTCGGACTGAAAACAGATGTAGCGTTCTCAACCTTCCATACAAATTTGACGGATTCACCTTTTTCTACCAGTGTAGATGCCGGAAGGAAGGAAATAGAAATATCTGCAGGGTCATCAAAGTTTTCACGATGGGCACCCTTTATTAGTTCAAGGCATTCTTCTACATATTGATACGCTACAGCTGCATCTTGTAGTATCACTACATTTTCGGCATTGGTAGAAGCATTCCCGGTATAATTAAAGGAGCCCGTAATTACCTTTTGGTAATCGATTACACAAAATTTATTGTGCATAAAATGCCGCCCCATAATATCCTCAGAGCCATATATGTAAAGCTCGCCACCAGAGGCTACAAGATTCCGAAACCGCTCAGCCTGATTGTATTCATGTGCAGAAATAATCAAGCGCACAGAACAACCGCGATTTACAGCCCGGGTAAGTTCTCGAATCAAGTCTGGTTCAGTAAACCAGGCAACAGCCGCAAAAATACTGGTACGGGCAGACCGGATTTCTGCCTGAATACGGCCCTGAATATTTTCAAAGACCGCTTCATGGCGATTAGTTTGTTTTCTCATAATATGATAGAACTAGTTCAATAGTCTATTATCCGTCTAATATCATATCCCGCACCAACCCATCAATATAACTGGAGTCAATCCCCCCACTAGGATTGTCCTCCGTAATGATCAACACTTTGTCGTCCGTTGATGTAGCTTCCGTATGCAAGACAAAGCCATCTTTGTGGTATCCCTCTAACTTTTTCAGCCATTTCTTGCGATAGTCTTTACGGGTCATCATACCCAAATGCTCCCAGTAAAAAATACGCCCGGTATCCAAGTCTTCAATAGTGAAGTCAGGCTTAATCGTCCGTTCCTCCGCTTCTAACCGCAATTTGTCTTCGTATGAATAGGTGAGTTGCCGTTTGTACTTATTCAGGCAATTTGCAATGATGACCTCGCTCTTACTGATCATTGGCTCGCCGCGCTCGCTGATGTTGACGTAGTTTACATCATACCAGCGATTCTTGTATTGTCGCAATTCCGGGAGCGAAAACAGATTGGTATAGCGCTCTGCGGTAGCAGAATTTTCAGTGGAGGCAAGGCGTAGGAAATCGCGGAATTCACCTTGGTGCAGGATGATGATTTTGTCTTCCTGGCGCGTCAGTGCCGTGTAGAGCAATTCCCGGCTTAGTATTCTTCCACGTGCGGGCAGCACAAAAAATACTTTCTTAAAACCGCTGCCCTGAGCTTTATGCACCGTAATAGCATAGGCTAATTCAATTGAATAGCTATTCCTTCGATCGCTTTCAAAATTATCTGGCCAGAAGACATATTCGTACCCGGGCTGTGTGGAAAAAGCAATTTGTACATTCGGCTCGCCATTTGACTTTTCACCCTTTTTACGCCAATGCCCGCTTACCACCCCTATTTCGCCGTTTGCTATATAATTAAGCGCTTCCTTCTTTTTTACATATGGATTTATATGATTCCTTTCACCCCAATTCATGTTGCGCAAATTGATAACTTTATCCCCGTAAACAATTCCGTCGTTTCCTTTTGGCTTAGCAATTTTTCGCGCGTTATGCCACTCTGCGCCCTCTCTTTTTGCATTTAGGGCTAATTCAATATAATTTTTCCGGTAAGTATTTTGAACATATTTGTTGATCTCCTTCACGCCATAGCCCATGCCATTGACTGGCGATAAAATCTGCCAATCCTCAATCTTTTTCTCGGAGTATCCATAATTAAAGTACTGATAATCGCCCGAATCGACAGCGCCAAGAGTCCGGTTAAAGGCTTTTAGTTCATCATCCCCTTCTATACCAAGTTCTTCCTTTAAAATACGTTTAAATAACTCCTGAAAGTCCTGACTAGCGTACCATTTCTCCAACCGGATATGATCACTTTTTACCAGCCCGGCTGCCAGCTGCCGGAATGTTTCAAAACTATCTTCAGCCGGCTCGTCAGAAAAACACTGACTCAAAGCGACGTCCCAACGTTGATCATCCGGAGAGGATACCTGGCGTCGGATTTGTTTTAATTCTGCAAAGCCTGGCCCAAAACGTATCTCTGGATCCTCAAATGCATCCGGTTTCAAGACCTGAATAATGTCCCCAAACGGTCGTCCGGTACCAATAGGTGGTAATTGCCGGTAATCGCCAACTAAGATGATGCGATCCATGGCGCCCAAGTTGTCAAAAATCGCCGCCAGTTGTTCTTCTGTCAGCATGGATGCTTCATCGATAATGATATTGCGCGCTGCAGAAGAACGGGGCGCCTCATCATTTAGGAAATACCGGCCGGTTAGGCCATGGTACCGATGCGGATACAAAAACTGCGCTACAGTTTTTCCATCGCTACCCAGTTTAACTCTGGCTTTACCAGTTGGCGCCAGTTTCAGCAAGTTGCCTTTGAACTCGGGAAGCGATTCCAGGATTTTCAGAAGAGTGGTTTTTCCGGAGCCCGCAGGACCGATGAGTACGGAAAAACGATATTGTGTCATGACCCGCAACGCCTCTGCTTTCTCGCGCCGGGCGAGCAGTTCGGTACCATAATCCGCTGCATTCGTGTCTAAGGGCTTGTCCTTGAACTCAGCGCTTTCATTGATCGTTTTCAGCCAGTCTCGTTCAATTGGATATGGCTGATTTCGGATGCGATCAAAATTCAGTTTTTTACAAATAACGTTCCGAACCTCCTGAAGTCGGAATAGTTTCAGGAACGGAGTCTTATTAGTTTTATCTGGTGCTATCCAATTCAGCTCCTCTTTGAAAAAATCCAGTTCTGCATAACTCTGTAAAATATCTTCGTTTATAGGGAATGCCGCCGAATTCTCCAGGCTTTTTTCGTTGATCCGTTGCAGTATGTCACTAAACGGTAGTAGTGTATGCCCTTCCATGGAGGCTTCCTCTAGTATCCAAATACAAAGAGCCCGAGATCGACGCTCATCCAACTTATCGGTAAGTCGCGTCGACGGCGGTGGCGGAAATTTTTCAGCAAATTCCTCCGGAGGCAGCAAGGCTTTGTCCACTTGCCGGAAGGTGATACCAGCCTCTGTGAGCCGTGTTTTCTCATAGATCAGGTAAAAGTTTTCCAGTACACTATCCAGGGACTCAAATAGTTCCAGTGCTTTTCCCAGTAAATATTCCGCCTGAAAATTATTTAACTGGCAACGGCTTAATAATGTATAATATGCTTTCTTCTTTGCCGGTGTGCTTTTCCAGATACGTTTGGTAGTTGCATTAAACAAATATATAGCACGGGGTGAACTGAAGTAGGTCTCCGGCTGATCGAGCGCCTGTTCAAAAATATCCCAGGGATCAGTTTGCAGCAGATCACCGTCTTTGTCCAGCAGATATTTCTCAATTTCCCAGGCAAGAGAATTGCCGTTTTCAATCTTCATGGCGCTGAGCACAGGCCCCATGCCAGGGAAGGCGCCTCGCATATCCCAAATGCGGGATATTTCGGCGTCCACCCAAGCTAATTCCTGCTCGAACGAACGCCCAAGCAAGGCGGCTGATTTGCGTATTGATTCGGCAACCAGCAGCAAGGCATCGATAGCTGTGTCGTGCTCCACTAACTCGGAAGCGTAGGAGAACTGGGCAAAGTCCGGGGCAAATACGGCATAGTCACGCAAATCCACTTCAGAGCCGGTTTGTTCCACATACTCCAAAATATCGTGATAAGGTAACAGCAAGCCTTCGTTTTCATCTGGGGTGAGGGTGTGTTGTACACAGCGGTCCCAAGGATGCCCCCGGTGGCCATTGTAACCTGCCGGAAATTCGTAATGCAGAATCGGACCAATCGGCTTGCGCACTTTGGCGATCCCGACGAGCACCCGCTCGTTAGGCTCAGAAAGCGGGGTATGCTTGCTGTAAAAAAAGATGAGCGACTCCCGAGGCTTCAGGCAGCCAAAAAATGCATCCAACAGTATTTGCTGGTTATGCGGGTGCTGTACCCAGATATTGCCTTCAAAGCCGAGCTGCTGATCTATTTCCTCTTCCAGTTCTGGTTTGTAGTCCAATTCATAAGTAAATGCTTTTTCTGAGAAATGTGGATACGGATTTTTGGCCTTTTCCTTCATCATCCACAAGAACGGCACCGCATTGAAGGAGTACGGCCGGTGGTGGTAGGTGCCGGGCAGGTAGTCGTGGAACATCAGATTAATATCCGTCCAGGCATGCTTGAGTGGCCGGGTGAAATCTGCCGGCGACATAAACAAGCCCTTCTCGCTCACGCAAGGCGGCATGTTGTCTTCGCCGATCGGCCGGTCAGCAGGCTCCTTATCCGGTTCTTTGCGCTGGTCGATCAGTGGCAAAATGCGGCAAAAAGAATTGTCCAGCACATTGCAGCAGGTGCGCCCGTTCCAGCGGTTATCGTGCCAGGGCACGCGAGCGGAGAGGTGTTTGGTGGGGAGCGTTTTTTCCATAGGGTTGGCTATTTTTTGGTCAGTAGCTTAATCTATCTATTTGAGAATTGAATTTATTGAAGCCAGAAATTTTACTGTCTGACGCAACAACTCCAAATCTTTTTCATCTATTCCATCTGGCGCAAAATGCATAACCTCATTCCGTATTTGTCGTATCTCATTGAGCTGATTGATGAACATCTTCCGATCGATATTCATACCTAGTTTCAAAAAATTATTCTCATTCTCAATTATTCTGATGTAGGCGCCAAAATTCAAATCATCAAGATCATTTACATCTTTGTCTGCATCATTGGGGTCTATGGCTTTACTAATCTGTTCTTTAGTGAACTTGCCAGAAAGTAACTTCCTTAAGTGATTCTCAATTTGTTCGATGATAAGAAATGGCTCTGCTAGAGTGATAAACTGTTCCCCTAAATCAGTTACTGTGATAATCCCGGTAATCGAGTTTTCTTTAGTTTTTGACTTCACAAGCACGACCTCTTTTTCCAAAATATGTTTTACTGCGTCAAACAAAGGCGTAGTGTCTTCCAAGGTGAGGACATCCTCTTTACAGTCCATCACTGTATCACAATTTTTGCCAAGTGCCAAGGCACGTCCAATAGAACGCCAACTAATCAACCCTTCAACATTGCGCTGACCTGAAAGAATAGGCAACTGGGAAAAATCATGACTCATCATTAGGTGAATGGCTGTACTCAGCTTCGTGTCGCGCGTAACCGAAATTAACCCCAACCCCTTTTCATTTTCCTGAACTTGGGTAAGATTAGCTGCTCGTAACATACTTATCCGAGGAGTCGGGTCGTTATCGTCGGTACCCTGCGACTTATTATTTTTAGCATGCACTTTAGGCTTCGGGCGGAGCTTTATTTCGCCATAAATCCATGCACTCTCAAAGGATGGTTCGGTAAAGACCTCATGCTTGTCAAGCAACGCATTGACTGTCTCAATGACTCTCCACCCACGTCTTTTGACTCCAAACAACCTGAGCATGTCTTTAGGTGTAGTAGTGAATGCTTTGTTCGATTGGCGAACATGGGTTATAAGTTCTTCTAATGTCGTAGGTTTATCTTGCATTACATGTTGGTTTTTGTAAAATGCTCTATTTGTGTGTCTTGTCCCTAAAACAGCTCCCCCTGCTCCCCGTCCGAACTCCCTCCAGCCTTTTTGCCACTAGCAGATTTTTTCTTCCCCTTCCCATGCAACCCCCGTGCCACTTCCTCCCCATAGATCTGATGGTTGAGCTCCAAGAGCCGCTTAAGCACCTCCCGCCGGGCCTCCGGGTGTATCGTAAAGCGCACCCGGTCATTCTCCGGCAGATAATCCACCGCATAGAAATCGTGCCGCAGGTCGATATCAGTCCAGCCATAAGCCTCCAGCACCGCCTGATCCATTTCCACATGCAGCGCCCGCAAGCGATGGATGCCTGCCAGCGCCTGCTCCAGGCTGTAGGTAGCTTCCTCGCTGCTCTCCAGGTGGCGGACCAGCTTGGCTACGTCTTTGCCGTATTGCTTTTCGATGGCCTTGGGCGGGAGGGCAGCTAGTGAGCCTGCCTGCTCGGACTCTGGGAGTTTCTGGGCATGGAAGAGGTTGTAGGTGTCAGTTAAAGCGAGTTGAATGCCCAATAATAACGCTCTTCGAAAACTGTGTAATTGCCTGCCTACTTCTTCAATTAAAATTCGGTTACTTTCATTGATTTTTTGAGGAAAACAAAAATTGTCAAAACAATTTCCTGTTGAATATTGAATTGTCGTCCCACCCATAGAAGTTTTATTCTTCCAGGCCCATTCAACATGAAAGCTTGACTGTAGGATTGTAAAATCATAAAAAGAGCCAAATTTGAACACTATGCACTTTACAGAAAAAATGAAATCGTTCTTGACAAATACAGGTATTACATACTTTCCAGTTTGTGCCATAACAAGAACTTTTTCATGTTTTTCTATAGATTTATAAAGTTCTTCACGGGGCCTTTGAAAAAGCCACCAATTTTCTTGAGCAAAACTATCCGTAGTTAAGTTATCACGTACTGGTTTTACAAGTTCCTTAATTCTTTGAAAACAGAGAGGATAATTTTGAGACTCTTCTTTACTCCAGTCAAAAAAATTAATTACCCACCTATTTGATTCTTGGTAAATATTGTTTACAATATCATCGCCAGTTAAATATCGATAAATCACTTTTCGATATTTTTCATCTGTCTGGATAATTGAATGCATTTCAGATTCACTCAAGACAAATCCTTCTCCATAAACTTTTGTACCGGTGAATACATTTCCGTCATTCTGTTTTAATGGCTTGCTAGGGGTTGACTCCATATTGTCATCCAGGAAAGAAGAAATATTTTTAACAGTTTTCCCATTGAGAAATTTTGGAATATAATTCGACTTACTTACGCTCAAAAGCGTCACCTGTGTTTTAGCTTTTCCTGGCCATTTTATAGATTTATTTACAAAGTGGATATCTCCACCATCTTTTAAAAGCATCTCAAGTCCTCCTATTCTGGTGTCACCCTCTGAAATT
Source organism: uncultured Saprospiraceae bacterium (assembly GCA_964484205.1). GTDB lineage: Bacteria > Bacteroidota > Bacteroidia > Chitinophagales > Saprospiraceae > M3007. The sequence continues at coordinate 37,818 of CAZAEZ010000013.1, forward strand.
GTATCAGTTGTTATGATTGAAACTATACCTTTAATAATATTGAAAGATCTTCTCAAAAAGTAAGCAACTAGGTCACATCTATCCTTAGCATTTGGGTAGTTTGTATGTATATAATTTAGCAAACTATTTCCGTGGAATGTTGATATTCGTGTTCCACCAAGGTATGGCGGATTTCCCACCACACAATCAAATCCACCGGCCCCCTCCCGGCCTCCCCCAACAGGGGAGGAGAACACCTCCGGGAACTCCAAAAACCAATGAAAAAACCGTCGCTCCGCACCCACTCCTACGGCCTTTGCAGCCGCCTGCGTTTGCAGGGCTTTGCGGCCGCTGCTGTAGTCCCGGAAGTCCTTTTCGGTGCTGAGGTACAGCTCATTTTCCGGCGTTTTGGGGATAAAGAACTGAGCAGTGGCGAGGTCGGCTAATTGTCTCAGGCGCCACCACTGGGCGCCGGTACGCAGTTTTTCGTAGTGCCGGCGTTTGGCTTCCACGGCTTGCACGGTGTTTTCTTCCAGGGTATCCAAGCTTATCCAGTCGGCGCCGAGGGCGGAGAGGCGTTGCAGCAGTTCGGCCTGGTTGGCTTTGCGGATGGCTTCCATGCCTTTGCGGGCTTCTTTGTTGGCCTTGCGCAGGCGTGAGGCTACCTCCTTGTCGTCGCCGGGCAGGGTTTTGAACGCTTCGTCGGGGATGCCCCGGTCCAGGTCTTCGGCCCGGCCTACGCCCACGATGGCGTCGCCGCAGCGGATGCGGTGGTCGAGGAAGTTGAGCGGCTGGCCGGGATTGTGGGCTTCGAGCCAGAGGGCCACCTTGCAGAGCTCCACGGCCAGCGGGTTTTTGTCCACCCCATAGATGCAGTGCTGCACCACCTCGCGCAGGGCGCGGCGGTAGGGCGCGGGCGCGGGCTGGTCTTCCTGGGTGCGGGCCCGGGCAAGTTGCAGCGCGATGCGGCGCGCGGCTGCCAGCAGAATATGCCCTGAGCCGCAGGCCACGTCGGCTACCTTCAGGGTCAGCAGGCTTTCGCCCGAGTGGTCTTGCTTCAGCCTGTCTTCAATGAGGTAGTCCAGCGAGTGTTTTATCAGCGGGTGCACCAGTTCATCCGGGGTGTAGTGCGAGCCGGAGCTGCTGCGCTCTGTACCTTTTTCGAAGCGAAATTCCCAGGGTTGGGTATGCACGGCGGGCTGGTACTCCAGCAGGCCTTCGTACACCGAGCCAAACTCCTCCACATCCAGCCCGGCGTAGTTCACCCGGATAATCTGCCGCTGCTCATTCTCGAAGGCCGAGAGGTGGAACAGCGCGCGCAGCAGGCTTTCGTTGTCAAGCCGGCACTGGCCAAGGTGGGTAAGGGCATGGCTGGAGAACAGATCGCCGGCCAGGGGCGCGATACCGAGCGCTTTCCCATGGTCGCCAGCCTGGAACAGCCGGAAGGTTTGCAGTAGACCGTCCCAGAGGTCGCTGTAGCGCTGCTGGTCGTACAGGCGTTTTTCGGCCAGCAGGCGCAGGCGCTGTACGGCGTAGTAACGGTAGTAGATTTGGCGGCGGGCGGTATCCTGGGGCTCGAGGACTTGCCCGGCTTCCGGCTCGGGGTAGATGAGGTTGCGCTCTTCGGTTACCATTAGGAAAAGCAGGCGATAGATGAGGCGCAGCAGTTCGTCGTAATATTGGTTAGGGCTGATTTGCTTGCTGGCCAGGGCCGCGCGCAGGGCACCATTGTCGGGGTGTTTCAAGAATCCGTTGGCAAAGGTCAGGATGGCGTATTCCACGCTGCCGGCCAGTTTTTCGCGGATGCGGGAGCCGGCGGCCAGGGAGTCGGTATGGTAGCGCTCAATGAGCGAGCCGGGCGCATCGGTGGCGGTGCGGGGCATGCGGCTGGCGTGCAGCAGGCGGTACAGCAGGGCAAAGTCGGCGTAGCGGTCTTCCTCGAGTATTTTGGTCAGGTCAAATTCGAGGTAGGAGAGGCGGGTGAGACGCGAGCTGTCGCGCAGCAGGCGCAGTTGGGCGCCGTTGGTCACCAGTCCGTATACATGTTCGGTAAGGTTGAGGTATTCCTGCACCAGGGCATGGGGGCTCATGCTGCTGCGGCCGTCGGGTTTTTTATCCAGGCTTTCGCGGATGCCAGCGATATGCACGGGCAGGCCATCGAGATTGGCAGCGCCGTGGCTGATGCGGTAGGTTTTGCCGTTGAGGGCGATTTCGGCGGAGGGCTCCAGTTTGTAGCCCAGGTAATCCAGGAAATCTGCCATCCAGTATTTGATGGTTTCCTTGCGGCCGGTATCGCCGGGTTTGAGTTTTTCCAGGCGGCGGTTAAAAATCTGGTACTGGTCTTTCACGTCGGCCCAGGCGCGTTGGATCTCGTCGCGCACCTTGGCGTTGGGCTCAAGCCAGAAGTCTTTGGGCGCCTGTCCGGCGCCTTGCGGGTCGTTCTGGATTTGGGTCAGCAGTTCGGCCGAGAGGATGTTGCCCTGGAGCTGTATAGCGTGGAATTGCATGTTCGGTGGCGTCGTTTGGGATTTAGTTTTGAGTGGCGGTGTCGGGTACGAGTACGTATAAGCCCAGGAGGTCCATCGGCAGTATGGGTTCTACTACCTGGTAGCGGTGGCCTTTGTCGAGCGCCTCGCGGAAGCGTTCGTGGGCCTCGATCAGGTGTGCGGCGCGTTCACGGGCCAGGGCTTCAAATACTGGGCTGAGGCCTTGGAGGGTAGTTGAGGCTTCCTCCAGCCAGTAGGCCTGTTCGGCCGGGGGCATGTTGGCGGAGGGTTTGGCCCGGTTGAGCAGTTCTTTGGCCTGTTCGGCTGTCAGGTGTTTGGAGGTATCAGCGGCATCGCCCTGCCAGCCCCAGAGCAGCATTTCTTCTGCCACGATCTCCTGCCGACCGCGCAGGGTGGCGATCACATTGCGCACTCGGAACTCGGCCAGTACGGTCAATTCCGTTACTTCCCGGCTGCGCAGCACACTGCTGCGGCCCACATGGAAGCGGTTGCCTTCCGGGTACAGGGCATTAGCCAGCACCATCTGGCTGAGCCGCTCTACCAGCGGGTGGTTGCGGCCGATGTAGCGGTAGCCCTCGGGGGTAGGCGACTGAAAGCTGAGCAGCGCTTCTTTTTTGCTTTCAAAAATATCGATCAGCCCACCGGGCAGGTTGTCGGTGTACAGTCGGTAGCCTTTTTTCCAGGGTTCAATCTGGGCGCCCAGGTAAGCCAGTGCCTGGCAAACAAAATCCTCCACGGTGGCTACGTCGCCAATCACGGCGTCCACCTCCTTCAGGTCAAGCTCAATATCCTGGGCTTTGATGGCGTGCTGGGCAAAAATGCTGCGGATGGCTTTTTGCTGTTCGGCAGCCAGGTCGTACGCGGCCGATACCTTTGCCTTGCTGTCAGTATACACCGTGAATTCTTTGGTATCAAAGAGGGTGCCCTGGCTGTAGTCCTGTGCGCTTTTGGGGTTGAGCAGGGTGGCGTTCAGCACCGCGTCAATAATGGTCTGGCTGTTTTCGGGGAAGGGTACAGAGATGCCCAGTTGTTCGCGGATTTCGCGGGCTTTTTGGAGCAGCACTTTCAGTACAATGCCGTCCATAGGGTTGTCTTCGCCGTAGAGCAGCCCGATACGGACTTCCGGGGCAGCTTGGCCGAAGCGGTCTACCCGGCCCTCGCGTTGTTCGAGCCGGTTGGGGTTCCAGGGCAGGTCGTAGTGCAGCACGGCAGTAAAAAGGTGCTGCAGGTTGATGCCTTCAGACAGGCAGTCGGTGGCCACCAACACGCGTTGTTTGTGTTCTTTCAGGGCTTCCACGCGCTCGCGGCGCGCCTCGTCGTCGAGCTCGGAGGTGACGCTTTCCACGACAACACTTTTGGGCAAAGCGCTGCGCAGAATATCGCCCAGGTATTTGGCTGTTTCAATGTAGCGGCAATATAGAATGGGATTGTAGCCTTCCGCCAGCCAGGCGCGGACGGCTTTCAGGGCTTCGGCGGCTTTGTGGTCGGTTTCGGTACCGCGCAGTTGATCCATTTGAGCGGCCAACTCCTGAAAGCGCCTGGCCTGGCTGTCGGTCCAGGTGTTTTTATCCAACAATTGTGTCGGTTCGCTATCGCCTTCTTCGCCAAAATCCGAGTCGCTGACGGGGTTGGACTGGGCCTCGTTTTCTACGTCGCTTTCCGCTTCGGTTTTTCCGGCGCGGTTTTGCAACATCAGCGCTCCGGCGGCCGGCGAAGATATAATGCCACGCAGGAGGGCCAGGGCCGTCCAGTACTGGATGCGCTGGGAGCGGTTTACCGGCTGGCCGATGCCTTTGATCATGTCCTGCACGAAGTTAAAGATGTCCCAGTAGGCCTCTTTGTAAGCAGCGCTGAGTTGGTAGGGTATTTCAGCCGGAATGCGTTTTGGGAAGGGGTTTTCCTCGTCCATCCAGCGTTCGATATCGGCACGGCGGCGCTGCACGAAATGGCTGGCGATGGTGCGGCGGGTTTTTTCCTCGGCGTTTGACAGGTTCAGCGCTTCAAATTCCGGCTTTAACAGGCCCAGCAGCGATTGAAACTCGCCTTGCTTGCCGCTGTGCGGTGTGGCGGTGAGCAGGATGAGGTGTTGGTTGGGTTTCTCGGCTATTTTTTTGAGCAGGTTATGGCGTTGGTGCTGGCTCTCGTGGGCGCCTTGCGGGTGTGCGCAGGTGTGTGCTTCATCCACGATGACCAGTTCGGGACATTCATGCACAAACTCCTGCCGGCGGTAGTCCGATTTGATGTAGTCAATCGAAATGACCTGAAAGGGGAAATAATGGTAAATGTTGGCGTCGCCGTACATTTTGCGGTCCAGTTGTGCCGCGGTGCTGGATCGGATGATTTCGGCTTCGATACCGAATTTGTCCAGTAACTCTTGTTTCCATTGTTCGCAGAGGTGGGGTAAGCATACTACGGCAAAACGTTTGATCACACCGCGGTCGAGCATTTCCCGCACGATCATCAGGGCTTCGATGGTTTTGCCGATACCCACGTCGTCGGCGATCAGCAGGCGCACGGGATTTTCCTGGCGCAGGGCCATGATGAGCGGTACCATCTGGTAAGCGCGGGGCCGGAAAGAGAATTTGCCAATGGAGCGGAATGGGCCGGCCGCGTTGCGGAACGACAGCCGGGAGGCATTGAACAGCAGCTTGGCTGATGCAAAATCGCCCAGGTCAGCCTTTCCCGGCAAGGGGAAGGTGGCGGGCTCCGGTTGTTCGTCTCCAGCCTGTAAGGGTAGATACACACCTGTAAGTTCGTCTTCCGTGCCGCCCAGAGGTTTTAAGAGTAGTAGGTCGGTATCAGCAGTGGGCATCACGATCCAGTCGCGCTGGCGGAGCCGGACAAGAGAGCCTGGGTTGAAATGCATAGGGTTCATGATTTTACTTTGTGGAAAATATCGGGGCGTTTCTGAACGAAGGTTTCGATGGGCTCGTCGTAGCGCCATACCAGCACTTGCCAGCCGGCATTGCGGAGGGCTTTGCGTTTGTTTTCGTCATCGACCTTTACTTCTGGTTTATCGTGCACGCTGCCGTCTACGAAAATGGCGACGTTGGGTTCGTACACAAAATCGGGTTGTATGTACAGGCCGTTCACATTAGACATCATCACCTGGGTTTGGTCGGGCATGCGGAGTCCGTTTTGGTGCAGGTATTGAACGAACTTCTGCTCCAGGGTGGAACTTTTGTCGCTTTCCTGCACGAGCCTTTCTTTTTGGTCTTCGAGGTTTTTGTAGGTTGCTTTTGGCGGCAGCACAATTCGGCAAGCCAAGAGCAGTTCCAGCGCTTCTTTGATCTGAAACCGGTTGATCCTATCGTGATCGCGCTGGTTGTAGTAGGAGAGCAGGTCATCGTAGGAGGCTACAGGGGCTTCGGGGGCTTGTGGATGTACATCGGCGCCATTGTCGAACCAGCAAACTTTATAGGCTTCTTTAACAAGGTTCAGAAAGGCATCGGGGTCGCGGGCTATTTGTGACAAAATGCCCAAGCTACCTTCAGCTGCCTCAAACAGCAGGATATTTGGGCGTTCTGTTTCCCCCATCCGGTAGGCGCCAATTTCGTTGGCTTCCACCTGGTAGAGGTTTTCCACGGCGCGTTTCAGGGCATAGAGCAGGCTGGTGGTCGCATTGGTGTCCAGGTTTAAGTTGGCCAGGGGCTGGATGTAAAGCGAATCAGCGTTTCCGGTGGTGTAGGGAATTACCCGGCGGATTTCCTCGGCATTGGGGCCAGGCGTTTCCATTTCTTTTTCCCGTTTCCAAAATCCTGTGCGCAGCCCCATCGGGAAACCGCGTTTTTGAGAGCGCCGCCAGCGGGTATTCACCTGGATGATATTGGCGGTAGGGATGAAGTACATCCGCAGCAGCAGGTCGTTGCCGTGGTACACTTCCACGGGCTTGGTCTGTTCAAACCCGCCGGTAACGGAAAAATAGGTTGTGATATGGAAGCCGGTGGAGGTGCGTTCTTCCTCTTCGCAGGAAATGCGTTCCTGAACTTCGCCGGTCGTTTCCGCCATCGGCATAAGGTCCATCAGCAGATCGCGATGCGCATCGTTGTCCAGCGGAGTTGCCGTTACGGGGCAGAGGTTGGCGGTGTAGTCATCGTCGATAAAAAAGTAGCCGGAGTGCTTGGAGGTCTTGGCTTTGGTCAGTTGGGAACCGGGATCCATCATATTCATCCGGCCGATATTGTATTTGGCGCCGTTGTGGTACACGATATTCCGGGGCCCGAATTCTTTGAGTGCCATGAACCTTGCCCGGCTGATGTATTCGCCATCTTGTTTGCCGCCCGACAAGAAGGCGCGCAAAGGCAAACGAGTAAAATTGTAACCCGGCAGGAAGCCTTCGGAGGCCAGGTAGCGGTAAGGGTAAAATTCCGAAAGGTCATTGCCGCGATTGCCCGATTCATTGCGCAGGAGATCGAGTTGACGCACGGCCTGTTTTTCCAATTTCCAGGCATTCGTACGCTCCTCGGTTTTAGGGCCGTATATCGGATTGTTCAAAATGCCTTGCGCACGTACAACTTGTTCGCGGGCACTGCGGTACAATTCCCGCCAGCGGTTGAGTGCGGTGTCAAATACCTGAGGAAAGTTGTGGATATGGCTGAGCAGGAGCTCTTCCGTAAACCAATTGGTTTGCGAGAGTTGAACTAGAATATCGCCCAAAACAGCCTGGCTGGATGCCAAAACCTTTTTGCAACGCTCCTCATGGCCGTCCCTGATTTTTTCCTGTACTTCGGCATGAAGCGGAAGCACTGGGTAATTTTCGAGGTCAATGACGGTGGCAATGGAACGCTCAATGCCTTCGAGCCCTAAGGCCGCCAAGTAAATAGCATTGACGTGGGAGAGCAGCAGTTCGCGGTTAAGCAAGTCCATGCGCGGTGGCGCTACCACCCCAGCAATCATATCTTCCTTGTTTTTGAAGTAGTGGCGGTCATGTGGAGCGAAGGACGAGCAATAGGTAAATACCAGGGCGCCTTGTCCGCTTCGACCAGCGCGGCCACTGCGTTGGGCGTAGTTGGCGGGGCTGGGCGGCACGTTGCGCATGTGTACCACGTTCAGGTTTTTAATATCAATGCCCAGTTCCATGGTTGGCGAACAGAACAGGGCACTGATTTCTCCATTGCTAAATTTGCCTTCCCGGTCAATCCGGTCTTCATAGCCCAATTGGCCGGTGTGCTCCCTGCCTTCCAGGGCTTTCATTTGGCCGAAATCCTGGAGATACAGTTGTTTAAAATAGGCATTGGGTACAGGTTCAAAATCTTCCCTATAAGAAATCATCCGGACGGCATCGCGTTTGACCGACTGGCCGTCGCCGAGGGTCCAGAGTATTTTTGAAACATCGAGTTGCCATAAGGAGTAACCCTGGCTCTCGTCTGAATTATCAGCACGTTTGAGGTAGCCACAGTCAGCCAGTTTCGCTAGTAATTTTCCAGTAAACTCCAGGTAATCCTTTCCTTTTAGGTCTAAGTGGTAGGCTTTCAGGGCGTATTTGATATATTTTCCCAGGGCACTGTTTGAACCTACGCTATTGGAAAAAACGCCTCTTCGTTGGTTTTCTGGTAGGATCCCCAAACGGAGGAAAGGAGGGATATCCAGATCTTCATCAGAATCGAGTGACCAAGGCTGTTTTAACTTTTGGAAAAAAGTATCCTGAAGTTGCCGGGGATTGTTCAGTTTGTGAAAATAGATAGCGTAGGAGGTGCGGAAAAAATCGAGAATGTTTTCCAAAAATCTTTTCCGGTCTTCGGCTGGCATTTGGCTTACGCCATCCAGGTCCGACCAAAAATCGGCATCGCTGGCGTCTTCATGGAGATACTTGTAGGACAGTGTTAAAAGCCCACATTGTTCAAGATTTGGCATGATCACCCGCCATCCACGTTTTAAGTCTAACAAAACGCGCGTCATCAAATACTCTTTAAGGGCATCTTCATTATCGCGCCGGGCGCCTGGCGCCAAAGCGGGGTTTTGGGCATATTCTTCCTGAGGGAGGTTTAGCGAAGTAAAAACGCTATCGGCTATGGTGGTATAGTCCAGGGTAGCGGCCTGCGCTTGTCGCAAGGCATGATAAATGGCTGAACGTACCCGAACAACTTGCAGGAAATCGTTAAAGTGCCCAGCCTGTAGTGCAGCATCCTGACGGTTATCGGTAAAACTCAGCACTTTTTGGTCGGTACTGGGAACGCCGCCATGATGTAGTTCATTTACGATGGCATAGGATAGAACGGTAGTTGCCGAGCTACGACCTTCATTCCCCAAGGTCATCAGCTTGGTATTTTCCTTGGTTTTAGGGTCATAAAATGTACCACTGGTAGGGTCAAAAAGCAACTTAGCGGGCATGTACCAACCCCAGCTTTCCAAAGGCTCTTGCTCTGAAAATTTGCCAGTGTCATCGAAATATATTTTCTGTGGTAATCGGTTGCGGTAATAAGGTTTGGCTTCCAGAGCCTGCCGTTTTTTTGAAAATTGTGTCCAGGCATCGGGCAGGAACTCGATATCAGAATCGTTCCAAATACTTTCGTCTCCATGCGGAATAATGAGGTAGCCGGCTTCCAGATTTTCTGCTTCTAATTCTTCAATGAGAGTGTCATGGAATGCCCGGGGTTCCAGGCGGCCTTGTTCCTTGTTTTTGCGCAGGCAAACAAATTCATGCCCTGATACCCGGCTAAAAACAACAGGGAATATTGGTTTTTGACTGTCTCCGCCTGTGTTGATATAATATCCCGGCTCCATCGAGATGATGCGTTTATCCAAGGGATCAAGTGAAACATACACGCTACCCGTTTGGGAAATAAACTGGTGAAGTTTGAATGGGAAAATACTGCGTGCTTGTTTGGATGCACTGAGCGCCTCTGACCAATTGAGCAATTGTAATAGTTGCTCTTCACATTTAATTGCGGGTTCCCGGCTGTCTTCTGCTAATAATGCGGCAATGGACTTGAGGGAGAGCGGTTTGCCGCGTCGAATCCAATCACCTTTGCGTTCGAGTACCACGCGGTTTTCTAACCAGGTCGCCAGCGGGTTAGATCGCAGTGCATCTTCTGTCCCGTCCAAATTGATGCGTGTATTCAAGGCTTCTTGCAGTGAAAATTGGTCGGGTAGCTGGCCTGAAAAGGGAGTCTGGACCTTCAGCGATTCATTGATTACTTGTTCTGCTTGGAAAGCTTTGCCAAAGATGAGGCCGGCTAATTCGGCAACTTTTTCTTTTTGCTCTTGCAGGTTATCTCCCGAAACCAGGGTTGCGGAGGTGCCCATGAATCGGAGTGTTCGTTTGGCCTTGGCTTTAATCCTGCGAATCAACATAGCGATATCGCTGCCCTGCCGTCCGCGATAGGTATGCAGTTCGTCAAAAGACAGGAATTCAAGGTGTTCCTGCATGTTTTCCCGCAGATAGGATTCACCAGATCGGGTCATGATGAGCTCTAGCATCATGTAGTTGGTCAGCAGAATATCCGGTGGATTAGATTTGATCCTCTGCTTTTCCTCTTCGGTCTCCTGGCCAGTGTACCGGGCATAACGAATTGGGAAGGAGTCGCTACCGTGTTTTTCCTCAAATCGATCGCGGTATTTGTTGAATTCTTCCTGCTGCGAATTGATGAGGGCGTTCATCGGATACACTATGATTGCCCGCACCCCCTTTACATCTTGTGGGTTTTTAAGTATATGGTTAAAAATGGTGGCGATGTATGTGAGCGATTTGCCGGATCCGGTGCCTGAGGTCACAACAAAATCTTTTCCGCTCGCACCGAGTTGAATTGCTTCTACCTGGTGTTGATAGAGTTTGTATCCGGAGAAGATATCTGCCATCCGAATTTCGAGGGTGCCTTGTTGGCAGAGTTCCTCTACAGAACCGCCATCCTGATAGGCAGGATTGAACTGTACCAGTGGTTCTGGCAGTAGTTTCCCTTCCTTGAGTGCTTTCTCTACTTGCTCCCGGATGTTTTTGTTCTTGATCCGGATGAAGCTGGAAAGGAAGGATTCGTATTGGGCAATGATTTTGTTTTGGAGGGCGAAGACGTGCATAGTGTTATTGTTTCAAAGTAACAATAGTACTGTTTTTCAAAGTAAAGCATTGGCCAGGAATGGGATTACCATCCTCATAAAATCCCCCGTTTCTTCAATTCCCAAAAACATTTAGCGGTGATCTCGATATCAACGGCAGCATTATGGGCGTCAGCAAAATCAGTTCTAAATAATTTATAGTGTAATTCCGGAAGTTTTGGCCATTTATAACCGTAGGGACCCGGCAAAGCACAATAGTCAGTCGCACTTTCCATCGTACAAATTTTACGTTTACCATCTAAATGATTGGCTCTATTGTTCCGTAGAAACTCTGCGCCGACTATTTTTTCATCGAAACTCATATTATGTGCTACTAGCACAGTTGAACTACGTAAAACACTTTGAAAACCATCCAAAACTCTAGTAAGCGGCTCTCCTATGGCAAGCGCTTTTTCTGTTGTAATGCCGTGTATCCTGCTTGCCTCTAAAGAAATTGAAAAACCTTCAGGGCGTATAACATGATTTCCAGATGCCAATAGTCTGCCTTCGGCATCATACTGAAGCCATGCCAACTGCACCATTCTTGGCCAGTTGGAAGTATTTGTCACAGGGGCTTTCCAATTTAAAGGCAACCCTGTGGTTTCGGTATCGAAAAAAAGGTACATGGTTTGAAGTTTATCTAGTTAATAATAATGGGGAGCAGTTTTGATGATATAGGCGCTTTGCAATATTTTGAAATTAAAACAAGCCAATTTCCGCTGTTATATCGTGTACAACCACCGTCGATGCTTCATAAAATTCCCGAAACAAATTGATACTTTTTTGTATTTCCGGATCGTCTGAAGTAGCCTTAAAAAGGTTTGAACTTCCTACAGTAATCCGCTTCATTTTCGCCCTTGTGATCGCCACATTCAAGCGTTGCGGCATAAAAAAGAAATTGGCTTTTTCCGTAGCCAGCTTTAGGTCACTGGTTGTAAGTGAGATAAGTACTACATCTCGTTCCTGTCCCTGAATTCGCTCCACAGTATCAACGAATATTTTTTTCAGGACTTTATCGTCCGTGATCCGTCCTTCGAGTGCAGATTTGATCGCACGCACTTGTGCCCGGAATGGAGCAAGAATGCCAATATCTTTAGGTTTCACCCCAGACAGAAGTAATTGCTCAGTGAGATCAGCAATTAGATTCGCTTCTAACATGTTTCGCATTCCCTGATCAGAATGAGCCATATCCACAAATACTTCGGGCAGATCAGCACGCAAAATGTCTACATATTTTTTGGGGGGGTGGGAATATATCAATAAACGTCCTGCTGCTGAGGGAGCAGATTGGAGCATCCCATCATAAAAATGCTCGCTGGAAAAAGCATTAATGCCTTCATGCATGCGATAGGTCGTTTGCAACATCGTACCTGGTGCAAACTGATGTAAATGCTCGAAAATAGACCGGGCAAGTTCTTTATCCGTTTGGGTTTCATCAATGATTGGTGGAAGTTGCTGATGATCACCTATGAAAATAAATTTTTTGCCAACTGCCATAGCGGCCACAGCCATTGGTACCGTCATTTGGGAAGCTTCATCAAATATTAATACGTCAAAATGGAAGTTGCGTAGTCGTTTGGTGTGTAGCGCAAAAACAGTTGCGCCGACAATAATTCCTCGAGAATTAATACCATATCCTGCTGCACCAATTGCACCATCTGTAGTTTTAACACTTGCATCGTCATAGTCCAAGCCATCTAACTGGTGGGGCTTCCCCAACTTTATGGTATGTGGGTATTGAGTAACTTTATTGATCTTCTGGAGAGCATTATTGATCCCAGTATGCGTAAATGCCGTAACAAGCACATTTTTACCTTCTTTTGCAAGTTCTGTCGCAAGGTGGGCAAGTACCCATGTTTTCCCAGTTCCTGGCGGTCCTTGAATTAGGTAATAATTTTTTACAATCAAGGCTTCCACAAATGCGGTCTGCTGAGACTTGTCAAGCTGTAGTGTTGTAGCTGATTGAGTTCTGTTTGCCCGTTGCGTTTCATCTTGTTCAGACAATATTTTTCCAGAAAGAATCCCATCGATTAAGTGAATCTTATTGGGGTTTTGTTTCAACCCTAAAATGGGTGTTTTCAGGATGTGTCGAATATCTGTCTTAGTTCGGTCTATCACCCAATCCGTACTTTCAATCAAATTATTCGGAATCGACGGGAATCCATCCCATCGATTTATAAGCACAGAAATATTATTCCTCAATTCATTACTAATTTCACCTGTAAAACTGATGCCATGGCCGGATACTTGGACAGGAGTACCTGGTCTAAACTTGGAAAGATTGTCCGGGCAATCAAAGCTAACACTAAAAGCCGTCATCCAGGAAGGGCCCTCAGCTCCCCTAAAATATGCCTTCAGGTTGCCTATTGCTTCTCCTTTTGCAATACGTTCTTCTAGAGGTAATTTCCAAATCTGTTCAGTTGCTTCGTTCTCGGAATCGTATTCAATATCAATAAACGTTGTTAATCGCGTAATTAGGTTTTCCATAGTAGTTTATCATTTTGTTTAAAGTAATATTTTAAGTTCTGAGGGCAATTGAGTTTGGGGTTGCATTCTTGCAATTGGATCAAGTAACTGAATGAAAATTGGACTTCCTCCAAGTACCGCTTCATTACCTAATATGACCAAATGTTCCTTCGCCCGCGTCATCATTACATTCAACTTCCGGTCCACCCCTTCCGTGTTTATCGACTGAATAGCCCGTAACTGCAAGGGACTTTTCACCGCAAAGGACACAATGATCACATTCCGCTCTGAGCCTTGAAAACGTTCGACGGTATCGATGGTGACGGTCTGGTAGGCTTCGGGTAGTTTCTGACGGATGGTTGCAATCTGCGCGCGGAAAGGGGTGATAACACCAACTGTTTTTTCCGGATCGAAGTGGTCGCCGTAGAGCTGATGGACGTAGGCGATCAATTGCACTACCAGATCGGCTTCTTCTTCATTAACCTTGGGCCGGATATCCCGCCGGGTGGGTACAAAAGCCACACGCCGGGTAAAGAGGTTGTGCAGCGGGTGATCGTTATCAGGCCAAGTCAAGGGGGCAGATTGTTCGGGCAGACCAGTTTTGAGCAAGCCTCCGTAGTAATGCTGGTTGGGGAAATCCGCAATATCGGCGTGCATGCGGTAGTGATATTCGAGCATGCCATAGCAGTCGTGCCAGTCGCGGCGTTTGGCATTTTGTAGTAGGCGGGTGAAGAGTGATTCGCGAAAGTTGTACAGACCAATTTCAGTCAGTTCCGGCGCTGTGGTGCGGGAGGTTTCCGCATCCTGCAGCACCACGGCGGGTAGTTGATTGTCGTCGCCGATCATGATGAAGCGTTCGAATTGCGGCAGTATACCGGCCAATTGGGGTTCGAGCAACTGACTGGCTTCATCAATTATCAGGGTGTGGAATTTTTTAAAATGCAACAGGTCGAGGCTGTTAGCAAAGGTGGCTTGGGTAGAGACGAAAATATTGGTATTGGCGACGTGTTCGTAGAGTTTATCCAGATCGAGTTTGCCGGATAGTTGTTGCCAACAATATGCTTCTTCCCCACGGCCCAGCCGGATGAAGGGCACGCCTAGTTCCGTGAGTTTTTCACAGATGACTCGCACGGCCTGGTTGGTAAAAGCGATCACCATGATGTTGAGCCTTTCGGTAGCCATGCGGCGCACCAGTTCCCGGAGTACGGTACTGGTTTTGCCAGTGCCGGGTGGGCCTTGGATCAGGAAGTAGTCGCGTGCTGCCATTGCGCGGGCCACCAGTTCCTGTTGGTTGGCGTTCAGCGCTGGTCCGGGGCCTTGATGTTCCGGTGTGCCATTGCTGTTGGCACGGATGGCGTCAAACTCCGGTTTTTTCAAGCCCAGTATCCGCACCTGGCTGGCAGGACTGGCTAGCAAAAAGCGATAAATCTGGTGAAGCATGGTACGGTAGCTGGACTCGCGGAAGTCGCGCTCGATAGCCCAGTAGGTTTCGGGCTTGAAATGGGATTTGTCGAGTTGTTTGTTGGCCAGGCTGACAACTACTTTTTTGGGGCTCAGGCTGAGGATAGTGCACTTGAGGATTTGTTGACCCAGGGGATTAGGGTTTTCGGGGTCGGGGGTCGGGTATAGGATAACTACTTCGCCATCACGGAAATTAGTAACGCTGGTGGAAAATAAGTCTGTGTTGATTTCCAACGTGATGTGGAAGTCGTCGGTCACGCTATTCTTTTTCAGGCGTAAATATGTGAGGGCATTATAACTCTCAACCTTTTCACCTTTGGAGGCCCGCCAAAGGGCGGAGAAACCGCCGGGGTCGTCGGGGTTTTGCGGATTTCCGGTTTTGCCGGTCTGCATTTCGCGGAATACAAAACGGGCATAACCCAGGAACCAGGCTTTCAGGAGCGGGCTGGCATTTTCCAGAGCACTGTGAAAGGCCTGGGCATCCGCTTCCTTGAAGGGTGGGACGGGGCCAATCCGTTCGGGGTGTATCGCTGCATAGATGCTCGTGTCGCCTGCTGCGAGGCGTAGTTCATTGGCGACGATCTGGTTGCGCAGGAGCAGAATGGCCTGTTTGCGCAGGTAGCTGTCGTCGCGCACAGCACGCAAAGGTTTTTCAGCAGGGGTAGCTTTGGCATATAGGATAGCGCTCAGGCCGTGGCGTTTTGGAAAGGTGGACTCCAGGAGCAGGCTGTAGGCCAATGCTTGGGCCTCATGGTTGGGGAAGAGACTGGTGTTGTGAAAACTACCCGACTTCATTTCCACGATATCCTTTCGGTCGGGATTTTGTGGGTCTTCGAGCAGGAGGTCGAGGCGACCCTGGAGGCCGTAGATGGCTGAAATGAAGGTCGGTTCAATAATACGTTGTTTACCTTCAAATGCTCGTAGTGCATAACGGATATTAGGTTCCAACTGGGCGCCATTTTCATAAATGGATTTGATGGCATCGCGACGGTATAGTCCATCCTGGTGGGCCATGCAGAGCATGCCAAAGGAATTGCTGCGCATGACTGTTTCAAAACTGTCGCGGTAGTTAAATTTCGGTTCGGTGGAAAGATCATCAAGTATTTGTCCGGAGATATTCCCTAACATCATCTTGTCTGTGATTTCACCTTTGGTAAACCGGTTAAGCAGGTGCAACAAGGGATTGTCGCCTTTGATCTGGCAACATTCGGCGAGTTCCTTGGCTTCTAAGAGATAGTCCGGTTCGAGCACGAGCAAAGTGCGGTCGGTGGCCCGGTATTCGCCTGGACGGTTGGAGTTGGGCTGTACTTCTGTGATGTAAATATTGGCATAAGGGTACAGGAAAGTGTACACCTCACTGAGGTCTGAGCCGAAACCTTCTTCGTCGCGGTTATCCCAGAACCGAATGGTTATGGTACCTAGTTCGTCAGTGTCGCATGCGATGGCGCAGTTTTTTTTGGGGAAACCGGGTTTGGGTGGAAAAACTTCGCGTACAATGGCCCGGAATTGCTGAGTGGGTACTTTTTGTCTTGGCCGGCGCAGGACTTCAGAAAACGTTTCCTCATAAGGTGAATAAGCGTTGCGGATCTCTTCCGGAATACCGGAACGTGAAAAATGCGCGATCACCGTAGCCAGGGCATAGAGACAGCGAGCATCGTCTGCTGGCCCGGCTGAAAATTCAATCTTGTGTACAACGTTATTGGCAAAAATCCTTAGGTGGTGTGCCAGGTCTTTGATGCCGGCAGGGACGGAAAATTCAGTAGTAACAAATACAATACGGGCATAAAGGCCATCCAACTGTCGTTGTTCATCAGCGGTCAGTTGGCGGAATAGTTCTTCCAGGACTGCCCGGTATTTGGGAATACGTTCCTTTTCGGTAAGGCCTTCCTGCTTAAGCACATGCTCGATGCTCTCGTACAATTGAGTTGCTAGAGCGGGATCGATGTATTGCATGGTTTCTGATTTGGGGCAAACAACATCTGGCTTGTCGCAGGGACAAGTATGTCAGGTTTTCCAGAAACGGCTAAAATTTGGAGGGTAGTTTTTCGGGTACTGCTGCTGTTGTATTGCCGGTTTTACTGTTTATGGTTTATTAACAAATCATGTTTTGCAATTCCTATGCCATTTTTATGGTAGTAATTGTTAACATTGCAAAGGAGCGCATTTAAAATGCAGCCTATTTGCATTTCACAAAAAAATATTCGCTAAACCCATATGCCGACCAACAAACACGCTTCTTTCCGTTACCGGGTTATCAACCAGTGCTTGGCCAATGGTGGCCGCCGAAAATGGACCCTTGAAGAACTGGTGCAGGAAGTTTCCAACTGCCTGAGAGAAGAATTCGGGGCTGCCACAAGCATCAGTAAACGCAGTATTCAAGGTGATATCAACATAATGCGCAGCCCGCGACCTCGGGGTTTCTCTGCGCCTATCGTATGCCGACAAGGCCAATATTTCTACAATGACCCAAATTTCAACATTGAAAAAATACCCTTGGGCCGACAGGAACTGGATTTGCTGCGCGAAACTGTGGGTCTATTGGCGCAGTTCCCAGGGATGCCTCAACTGCCGGCTCTGGAAACATTGCTCAATCGAATTGGAGGGAAAAGTTACTTGACTAATCTTTCCCCTGCCTTTATCCAATTTGAAACTAATCCAGCGGTTCAAGGGCTGGAATGGCTTGGTACATTGTATCAGGCTATTGTCGACCAACAGGTTTTGTTGATTCACTACCACCCGTTCACTGGCCCACCATTGGATATTGTGTTGCACCCCTATCTCTTGAAAGAATGGCGCAATCGCTGGTACATATTTGGCCGCAATGCTGCAGATCAACTCTGGAACCTTGCGCTGGACCGTATCCAAGCGATTGCTATTGAACCGAACATCTCCTACATGCCAAATGATCTGTTTAATCCGGACACTTGGTTTGCCGATATAGTAGGCGTGACTAAACCCGATGGGGCAAAGCCAGTCAATATACGTTTTATAACTACTTACCTCAATGCCAGATATTTGGAAACCCGGCCAATCCATCCTTCGCAACGCCTCGTTAGCCAAACTAACGACCGCTATGTATTTGCCTTGCGGCTCATCCTAAATCCGGAGTTGGTTAATGAATTGATACGATTTGGAGGTGATTTGAAGGTGTTGGAGCCTGAATCCTTGCGCGCAATGTTGACGGCGCGGCTAGGGACCACTTACGGTTAATTTTACTCCCTATTTGCATTGCGTTTTTTAACGTACCAACACCTCATTTGAAAAAAGCCACCAAATCAGTATGCAAGTGCTGTGATTTTTACTAGCCCTTATGAGCTTTTCGCCTCACCCACCTGTGCCAAACCACCCCAGCCCCAACCAACACAAGCAACAAAATGCGATAAAAAAACACCGGTCTCATAAGCCATTCGATTTTTCAGAATTCAATGGAAACCGCTCAAAATAATCCCCCAGCGTAAGCACGAAAAACAAAGCCCGCTCATTCCGCCAGGTAACCCCCAACGCAGAAAGCAAAGCCTGCTCTGGCGAAGCAGCCGGATACCGCTCCCGGATTTTAGAAAGATAGTCCAGCATCTTGTCGTAGCCGGCGGCGCTGAGCCAGCCTGGGCGGTGGTCAGTTTGCAGGCGCAGGATGGTATCACGTTCGGCGGCCAGGCGACGGAGTTCGGCTTGCAATTCCTGTTTTTGTAGTTTGAGCGTGCGGATAAGGGTGTCGGATTCGGAAGAGGGGGCCGCATTTGCTTCGTTATTCGACGCATTTGAAGATACGGAAGCACGCAAAGCCTGGTTTTCCGCTTCGAGCTGATATACCCGCATTTTGAGCGCGTAAACGTCAACGTGTACGTTATCCCGCCGCATTAGCAGGGTTTCGATATAGGCAGAAAGCGTTTGGCGGTGCTGCCGGGCTTCAACTTCCAGTTGCTCGCGGAGTTCGGCGGAGAGGCGGCAGGCGACGGTAGTTTTGGGTGTGTATTCCGTGTACATTTTCGGATTTGCGTAGGGTTTACGTGAACGTTTACGCTTACACAAAGCTATTCCCGCATTTGTGGGTATGGTCAAATTTTCCGCAATAGGGCTGGTTTAGTCGTATTGTTCCCGGATTTGACGGGCGATTTCCGGCGGAAATGCGTGGAGTGTTTTGAAAACCGCCGCATTTATCCCGAACCGGTGCGGGTATTGCCGGATGCTTTCCCGCAGCGAGCGGTAGGAGCCACGGGCGGTGTCAATAATTTGGCGTTTGCTGAGTACCGGCGTTTTCCTGTCCGGAAATCCGAGGCGCAGCAAAATAGCCAAAGCCAAATGCGGCGGCAATTTGCGGCGGCTGGCATATTGCTCCGGGGTCAGCAAATCCGGACAAAACAAGGCGACCCATTTGGCAAAAGTTTTCGGATCGACGCCGTAGGTGTGAATTAGCAGGTTTTTCTGCAAGGGCGTACGAAGGTCTATGCGTACGCCTCGGTGCCGGCACAGAATTGTTAGAGCAAGCAATATGATCGTGGCCTCCAGCCAACTAAGCGGTTTTTCCGGGTGGTTCTTCATAGGTTCCTTGTTTTTGCTGGTTCGGTTTCCATTCCCAAACGACCAGGTTAAAAATTGCGACTTGACCTGGACTTTTGGATTGAATGCCGTTTTAAAATTGATTTTCAGCGTCTTATAAGTCCAGTTCCGTTTGGACTATTCCGGACTTGCGAGCGGCCGGTTTTGGACTGCTGGACTCCTGGACTTTCCCGGACTGCATTTGGACTTTGCATTGCCTTGTTTTTCAGAAACTTGTATCGAAAAGTCCAAAAGTCCAGGCGCTTCATACTTTTTAAGACAGGGGTGGTTTAAATAGATAAAAAAAGGATAAATAATATAGTGTGTCCCAGGCCGGTTTGCAGTCAATCGGGACAATCAGGATTCTTTCTGTACGGGTGTTCCGGTAAAGACCTTGTCGGCAAGCGCAGCCTGGGCATTGAGATCCTCGTCGCTCAGGCATATAAACTCGAAGCCGTTGGACTTGATGCGGCCGTCGCTGCCGGCGGGAATGTTAAAACCCAATCCGGCATACTTGGAAAACTGCTCGCATTTCTCCTTGATGCGCCGCACATCCATGAATTTGCGATCGTTCGGAAATTGCGCCAGGTAGTCATCCAAAATGCGCTCCTTGACGATAACCCGGTTGAGCATATAGCCGGGGGTGAAATACAGATCGGCAAATTCCAGAAAGTCCTCCCCGATTTGTTGACGCAGTTTGCGGCGCTGGAGGTCGCCACTTTCGATGCCATAGCGACCCAGGTCCGGAAACTGCATAAACACCTGAATGGCGGTGGCCATGAGGTTGTAGTACAGGTTCCACTGGGCTTTGTCCCAATCTTCGAACAGGCTGTGGCCGAAGTAGTGACGCGGGTTGCGGTATTCGTTGAAGAAGTTGCTGAATCCGACCAGGTACTGGCGCCGACGGAAACTGGTGTCGTCGCCGCGAATGGTGTGGTTGGTCGTGATGGTGAATACCGGTGAGGGAATGGTGATTGGGGCTCCTTGAAATGGTTTCACGCGGATAAACTCCGTAATCTGGGAAAAGAGCAACTCGAAATCGAAATTAACGCGTACGTCGTCAAAAACGATTTCTCGCGTACGCTCGTCGACGCCGTGGTACAGGAAGCGATCGTTCTTGAGGTCAGCAGTTTTGCCGTCTACCAGAAACAAGGGCTGGCAATGCCGGGTGGCCTGTGCGAAAATGCTTTTCCCCGACCCGCCCTGGGAGCGTCCTACCTGACTTTCCAGTCCGTCCATACATACGATGGCGCGCATATTGGCCCGGTCGCGGTAGTCCCGCATTTTGTAGCCCCAGGCGATTAGTTTACTGACCAGGTGCATTTTCCATATACGCAAATCCTCTGCTGTGAGCGCTTTTTCCCTTTCCGAATCCGTCAGGTGTTTGGGCACCCACTCCATGCCGTCGCGGCCGCGCTGGAGTTCCCACAACTTTTCCCAGCAAAACTGGGACGTGGCCGACAAATACTCGTACAACTCGCATTTGCTTGCGTGTTTGCTTTCTTTGACCATCCAGCCTTTTTCGTCTTTTTTGACCTGTACCATCGGCTCGCCCAGGTATTCGGCGTCGAAAGGAATTACCTGATTTTGCCAGGCGGAACCCGGCAGTTCCGTCAAAGGGCGTTGTTCAATGCCATCGGGAGTAATGCGCCAAAAACAATTCCGGAAGATCATGATCTGTTCGTCTGGTTTGGGTTCGATCCAGTCCGGATGATGGAGGTACAAGTAACTGAGGTTGTTTGGCCCCAGGTATTGGGTATTTCCCCGCAATATCATTTTTACGATCTCCCGGTCTTTAAGCGTATCGCAAAAGTCGGCCACAAAACGCTGGATCCAGGTGTGGCTAACCTCCTCGATGAATTTCCCATCCTTTCGAACGGTGCGGTATTGGCCACCGGTGAACTCGTAAAGTCCGATACCCCGGTTGAACAGAAATGCGCGGATTTTATCGTAGTCGAATCGGTAGTCCGTTATCCGGCGGCCGGAGTTGGTGGTGTAGGAGCAATCTTCCCAGAATTGTTCTTCTGGTAGAATCTGCTGGGCCAGTTTAAAACGCTCCAAATCGTCCTCTACAACGGCTTCCTGATCGTAGAAATAGAGCAGCTTGCCAATCCGGAATTCACCAAGTTCGCGGAGCGCTGCGGCGTGCCGGCGAATAAATTCGTGCGGCGACTCCAGCCCCCAGATTTGTTTGACCTGGTACTCGGACATCCGCAAGGGGTGAATTTTATAGACAATAACATAAGTCCCCTCCCCTCTCGCGCTGATGATCGCCTCCTGCATATCCTGTGCGAGTGCGCCAGGCGCCCCGATTTGTTCCAAATTCGTGCTTTCCAGATGGCCGAGTAAGTCGTCCATACCCTTGAACTTGGCATTTGTGCCGGCACATAGGAAAATTCCAAGGTCGATGCCGCTGTTCCGGAATCCGTAGAAGTAGTCGCGGAATTTGAGCACGGCTTTGTAGAAGGTGTAGGGTCGTGTGTCAGCAGCCTTGCCGGGTTTGGTGGAAATGTCCTGCCAGTCGCTGTCCAGGACGAAGACCACATTTTTGACATGGCATTTGGTGATCAACATTTCGAAATCGCGTGGCATGCCGCCTTCCAGCGCCAGGTTGTGGATGCCCATGATGCTGACAGCGGGCAGGCCGTGCAGACACATTTTATCGCTTTTCTTTTCCCCTTCGGTGATGTACAGCGTATCGATGGGTCGGCCCTTTTTCCAGGCTTCCAGGATAAACTGCGGGAGCCAAAGGTGCGAGCCGGAATTCTTTGGACTGCGGTATTTGATCGGATTTCCATCCTTGTCCGTGTGTAAATCGGGGTGCTGGTAGCGGACGCGGAGCAGGGGAATCGGGCGCGCGCCCTTTTCCGGCCGGAACAGAATGGGTTGTTCATCCAGTCCGAGGTAGTGCAGCACCAGGTCGTCGCCTGTGGCGAGGTATTTTCCATCGGCACTAATCGTGCCGGTCGTGTACCGGTCCGATTCAAGCCATTTACCTTCGGCAACCTTTAGCATGTACTTCTGCGCCTCATCTGGAATGCCGGAATGTTTTAGCTGCAGGTCGCGGAACGATACCGATGTGCCATTGCGCTGAAACTGGTTGTTGAAGGCTTTTTCGCCCGGTTCCGGGATTTCAATGCGAAACATGTCGGCCAGCCTCAAATAAGCTTCCCGCCATTCCATCTGGTACGCCCGCTGCAGGAGCGCTGCCCCGCCTTTACCACGAACCACATCGCAGTGAAAACATTTGAAAATGCCCTTTTTTGAGCCGCCGGATACGATTTCCAGGCCATTGCGGGCGCCGCAACCGGGGCAATCGCCGACCATCGAATTGCCACGGTGTTTGAACTGGGTCATGCCCAGTCGCTGGGCGACATCGGCCGTGTCGGCTGCGGCTTCATCAATGCGGTTGCGGGTATCCCGGTCGAGGTATAAGATTTCCTGAATCATGAATGGACTGGTGTTTTTTTAGGTTTTTCAGTTGACATTTCTCTCCCACCCCTTTCCGTGTGGAAAGCGGCGGGAGAGTCCTGCATGTTTATAGTAATTGTTTGTCCGGTGATCAGTGGACAGCTCGAACTGCGGAGCGTAAATAGGATTATTCCTGCGGTTCTCGTTTCCAGGCTATGCCCCCGTTTACGACTGCAAAGAAGTATAGCATGGCCGGCCCAATTGTTCCAACCCAAAGGATTGTGCCGATGATAAAGCAAAGGATCAGGAGCAGGTGTTGCTTTGTTGTCATGGCGTCACCGCCTCCTCCGGTTCGTGTATGGTTTCAAGGTTTTCAATTGCTACCCTATCTGCTTTTCCGTATAGGCCAAGTGCCCATTGCCAGATGTTTAAGCCGGTCGCTACGGCTTCACTCACCTCCTCCTTGTCGGCCCGGTTCCGGTAGATGTTGAAGCGGCTTCGCACCTGGGCTTCGGAGAGCGTGGTGAAGTTTTGCATACGCGGCCCTTTGTACATCAAGCCGATCACTTTGCCGTTGTGGTCGTGGATTTGTTTAAACAACTCTCTTGTTTGTTTAAACAGCACTTCGCCCTGATCGGTCAATGTGGCTCCATCCGGTAGTGCTTTGAGGTCTACAGCCGGGATTTCCGGCTTTTGGTTTGTATGGGTGTTTATGTCCCCACCAGCATTGTTTTCGTTTGCCAGTGGGGTCAGGGCTTTCCCAAGCTGGCGTCCTCCCAGGGCGCAGTTGCGTAGGTGCCGTTCATTTGCAGGGCTTTGTTCAATTCTTTTTCCAACACCTGATCATCGGGAACATAGCCGGCATAGTTCTTTTGCAGGGCTAATACTTTGGCCCATACCTTTTTGTAGGCATCATTGAGTAATTCTGCTTGCGTTGTCGAGGGCGTTTCAGGTTGAGCTGAACTTACAGCCGGCGAATTGTAGCGGCCGGGCCGGGCGACCACAGTGCCGTCAAAAGATTGAAGTTCCTGGTTGGGGGAGAGTAGCCGGTGCGTCCAAACGGCAAATTGCAGGCTGCGCCGGTTGAAGGCATCACCAAATGCTGTCGCGATCCGCTCCATCACGGAACCGTGGGCGTCGAGCACCGTGAAGTTGCGTTTGGGTAGAATGCCGCTATATACGTTAATCCGAACGCGGGCGTAGCCAAGCGCAGCGATCAGGGCTAGAAGTATGCAGCTGATAAACCAGCCGATGGCGCCTGCTTGGCTCATATCCATATCGAAGCGGGCTTGTTCGGCCGCATTTCGATTGGTAATACGGGTGGTTTCGGTTTCTGCCAGTTTTTTGACCTGGTCGGCGGCAGCCTGGTAGTTCACCAATGCTTTTTCCAGTTCCGCCGCTTTAGCAGCCGCTAGAGGGGCGAGGGCGGCATCGCGCTGGCGCTCCTGTTCTGCAATTTGATTGTAGATGCTGCGGCGTTCGGTGTCGTCATCAATTTTGCGTTTTCGCAAGGCCGCTATGCGGTTTTGGTAGAGAAGGGCTGTTGCCCGTTTTTTTTCTTTGTACAAGGCTTCAATGTCGGCTACTTGTTGGCGATACTGTTTGTCTAGCTTGCCGATTTGCTGGTCGTGTGCATCGGCAACGGGTTGTGTGGTTTGGATGTCGGCTGGTTTTACCTGCTGTTCTAGGAAAATGCGGGCGCCATGCGCTTCGGTGAACAGCAATACGGCCATGATAGCCAGGGGGATAAAAATACTGCTGTCGGTGCGGTCGTCCTTGTCGAGCCGGTCGTACCAGTAGGTATCCCAGGTGACGCGAAAAAGAGCGTGAAAGGCGAGGAGTAAGATGCCGGCGAGCCAGGGCGCAGCGGGTTGAAAAATGGGTACTTTTTCAAATGCCCAGGTAAACAAGGCGAACCAGGCAGAGAAGGCGAGAAAGGCGTGCAGCACCTGTAAGGTCGATTGGATCAGGCCGTAAACCCGGCGTTTTGGTGCGTGCTTGGAAAAATAGCGCTGTTGTTGTTCGGTTATCGGGGTGCTCCACATGGTGGTTGAGTTTTGGGGCAAGGTGCCGTTTTGTTGTAAAAAAGGTACGAATTGCATACTTTTGTGACAGTTTAGAGCCGGATTCGGAGGTTCCAGCCAAGGAAAAAACTCCGAAATCCGGCTTGGTTATGAACTAAACCACTGGCGCTCCAACGCCGGTGGTTTTTTACTTTACAACCTAATTTTTAGGTGCTCATTTGCACCAGTATTGGTGAACAGACTTTTGTTCGGGGACTTATGGCAATGTGGTATCTGGTAAATCCTGATCAGCATATAATTCATCCACGGCTACGCCAAAAAAGTCGGCTATCACGCGGAGCTGGGTACCGGATGGGTCAGAATCCCCCCGGATAATCCGGTTGAGTTGCGCAATGCTGACTCCGAGTTGGGCCGATAAAGCCAACTTTTCGGATTTTAGCCTGGAAACCGGGATGTTTCCCACGAATTCGGCGATTCGGTACCGCGCTTTTTTGGGTAGGGGAGGAGCGATCTCGATCATATTTTTTCTAAGTTTGTGCATTAAACGTGCACAAAAGTATATCATTTGATCAATTTAAAGCAAATAAAATTTATCAAATGATATAAAATATTTACCAAAAGGTACAGATGGCATTACACCCATTTCGGGAAGAGGCGATCGCCCGTCGCCGGTTGAAGGGCATTCTCAAGGTTCATGGCCTTGACAGACAACAGTTTGCAGACCTGGTCGAACGCAAACTTGGTTACATTAACCAAATGCTCAGCGGGAACCGCCGGGTGACGGAAAACGTGGTGTTGAAGCTGTGCCAGAAACTCCCGCACGTTAACCCGGACTATATTCTGAAAGGCGCTGAGGAGATGTTTTTAGAAGGGGTGCCGCGGCCTAAGCCCAAAGCATGGGTGCCAGATTTACCAGGTTATTCAATTTCTGACAACAGGAAAAAGATAGGTTTGGATCCTTTGAATGGGTTAACTGCGCGCATTGAAGCGTTACAGGCACGGGTTGAGGCTTTGGAGGAGGAGGTTCGGCGGTTGAAGGGGGAGTAGATAAGTATAAAAAGCCATGTAGTTCGATAGTTGAAAAATCGCTATTAGCGTACTTCTAGAATGAGAACAGCCCAATCTCAAAAAAATATTGGCAAACATTTTGAAGGGTAACCAATTTTCATACTTTTGTACTAAGGTGTCTTTGATTTAAATCTTTTGTTTTGCCAATAATGCAATCAGCAGAATAACAAAAGCGCTCAGCCCCCTAGGTAAAGTCGGCGCTATATAGAAAACGTCCGTCAATTAAAAACCAAACCGGAAACCCAAAGGCTTTTCCCCCCAAGGGACTTTTCATATTCTGGTAAGGGTAATACAAAACTGTGGCCTCCAAGGCTCTACAGTCGAACGTTGGTATTCGCCAATTGAACACCAGGCAAGCTGGATCTTTCTGTGCCTGGCGTTTTACTAGTCGTTCTGAATCCGAATTGGGTGTAGTACTTAGTCCAATTCAGCATAAACGCGAAACCCATATGAACAGAAATCCAAGAGAAAAACTGCACGGCAATTCCAGATTTAATTTGGTTGCACAATTCCAGTGGCTAATTGAAAACTTAACCTCGGCTTTAAAAAGCCTGTCGCTCATTCTGATCTGCTCCGGCAGCCAGCAGGTTATAGCGCAATGTCCCTGCGAAATAACACCATCCTTCCAGCTCACCACAGACACCTGCCAGGTAACATTTTTCGACCAAAGCGCAGGCAATGCCTGCACAACGCCAAGTGGTTGGGTGTGGGATTTTGGCGACGGCTCGCCGCCTGTTACCGGGCAAAACCCTGTGCATCCGTACCAACATGATGGTACCTATACGGTTTGCCTCACAGTGGAAGGTTATAACAAATATTTCAATTCGCGATGTCCGGAATCCTGGTGCATCTGCAAACAGGTTGTGATTGAGGGCTGCACGGGCTGCGACTGCGCCATAACGCCAGCGTTTTCCTTTAATTCAGATAGTTGCGCGGTACTACAGTTTTTCGATCAAACGCTCGCCGACACGATCTGCGTGGTACCGGTCAAGTGGATTTGGGATTTTGGCGACGGCAGCCCCGTCAGCAATTTACCCAACCCGGTGCATACATATAGTTCGAACGGGACGTACAAGGTTTGCCTTTCGATCCTGGGCGTACTGGCTAACGGCCTGGAATGCCGGAAAATGATCTGTAAAGAAATTCAAGTAACCGGCTGCCCGGGAGGTTGCCATGACTTGTCGGGCCATGTGCACCACCTGAGCAACCCCTGCACGGGGCAGGCCACCGGAAGCATTGAGGCGGAAGGGCATGGCGGAACCGCTCCGTATGTCTATTCCATCGACGGTGTGAATTTTCAGACAAGCGAAGAATTTGATCATCTTGCTGCCGGCGTCTATACGATTACAATTATGGATGCGGCAGGCTGTACCTACTCGTTTACAGTTACACTGCAACAAGCAAATACGCCCTTGTCCGGAACTGTGCAGGTTCTTCAAAAACCGTATTGCGCTGGCGACCAGTCCGGAAGTTTGATGATCGTTGTAGCCGGTGGCACGCCGCCCTATCAGTATGGCCTCAATGGCATTTTTCAGTCGGGCAATATTTTCAACGGACTAGCGTCCGACAGTTACGTGGCTGCGGTCCAGGACGCCAATGGCTGCATCGTGGGTATTCCGGTCGAGCTCGAACCGCAATATATTTTACAGGCGGTTTTACTTTCCCAAACAAACCTGCCCTGCGCAAACGGTGTGGGCGGCAGCATCGTAGCCTCCGGAAATAATGGCGCGCTGCCCTATACCTACGCTTTGAACAGCGGCCCGGCGCAGGCCAGCGGTGTTTTTACAAACCTGCCTGCCGGCCCCTATTCCGTAGTTGTTGCCGATGCTAACGGCTGTACGGCTGCGCTCAACGGCGTTATGCAAATCCAGCCTGCTTTTCCCCCGGTAGATGCCGGCGCCGATCAACTGCTGTGTATAGGCGATACCGTACAACTCTCGGCAAGTCCCGCCGGTTCGTACCTGTGGAGCCCAGCCGCCGGGCTTAACTGTACGACCTGCCCGAACCCTCTGGCGAGTCCTGCGGCCACCACGACCTACACTGTTCAACGAACCGACTTTAATGGCTGCATCACTACCGACCAGGTTACAATTACCATTTTAAAAGACTTTTACTTCGACATACCGGATATCACGGTCTGCCCCGGGCAGTCCGCTCAACTCAACCCCAACCCGGCTGCCGGCAACTACTACTGGTTCCCGCACGGCGGCCTGG
Source organism: uncultured Saprospiraceae bacterium (assembly GCA_964484205.1). GTDB lineage: Bacteria > Bacteroidota > Bacteroidia > Chitinophagales > Saprospiraceae > M3007. The sequence continues at coordinate 65,515 of CAZAEZ010000013.1, forward strand.
ATTGCTGGAATTGCCCTTCGCCCAATGTTTCGGTGACGCAACAGGTTACTTACCATGTGGAAGTCGTAAACGGCAATTGCAAGGCCGAAGACGATGTCACGGTATTTATCGACAATTTCCTGACCGCGAATTTCACCATTACACCGGTTTCCGGCACGACTTATTCCTTCACGGCCACGCCCGGCGGCCTTTCGAGTTACCAATGGGATTTTGGCGACCAGGCTTCGTACCCGAATAATACGGCCAGCGGCCAAACGGTGAGCCACACTTTTTCCATACCCAATGTAAATTATATCGTGTGCCTCACCGTAAAAAACCACTGCGGCCCCTTCACGATCTGCACCCCGATTGAACCGCCTCCCGATTGTAAGGAGCCGGAAATTAAACCGCGCAAAGACAAATGATTTTTTTAAAAATTACATTCGGGATAGCGATACTCGCCTGCTCCGCTTTTGGGCTGGCGCAGTGCGCAGCTGACCCGCAGCTGACGCCGGTTCAATACGTCAACTGGGTGGAAAACCCCGAAAACGGCTTGCGGGTAAGTACCGCCGCGGATGACTTCGTGTTTACGCTGCAATACCAGCCCATTGCCTACAACGTCGCGCGGGAGGAAAGGCAACCCACCCTTTCCAAAGCGCTGCTCGAACAGGAGACCCGCGAGCGCGAGGGCCTGCTGTATTTCATGTTTCGAATTGCGCTGGCGAACGGCCAGGGTGGTTCCCTGCTCAAATACAGGATTCAGGAACCCGGCGAATTCGAACAACGCATCGCTTACTGCGCCTCGGCCATGCAACAGGATTTCAGCCTGGCCGTCGGAACCGACACGCTCCCCTGCCTGCTTTTTCACTTTGAACGAACGTACGACATCGCCCCCTACAGCACTTTTTTGCTCGGGTTTCAAAAACCTGCCGATCCGGAACAAGACCTGCACTTGCGGTACACCGACAAGTTGTTCGGCCTCGAACCGGTCTCCTTAACCATAAAAGCCGCCGCATTGCATTCTATTCCTCCAATTAAAACATACTGAAATGATTATCCGTCTGCGCCAAAGTCAAGGATTCCGAATCTTCATTCGCCTGCTTATCATTGCGATCCTACCGCAACTGCTCCTGCCGGTGAAGGTTTTAGGTCTCACGGGCGGCCCCAGCCAGCCCGAAGTGCAAAGTTTCGAACCCATTGGCACTTCTGAAATGGTTGACCTGATCACCGGCGATTTTAACTATAACTTGCCCCTGCTGGACGTGGGTGGCTATCCCATTAACCTGAGTTACCACTCCGGCATTACTATGGACCAGGAGGCCAGCTGGGTCGGCTTGGGCTGGAACCTGAACCCCGGCGTGATTAACCGCGGCATGCGGGGCATGCCCGACGATTTTTTGGGCGACCCGGTTAAAAAAGAAATGAACGTCAAAGCCAATAAAACCTGGGGCGGCAGCCTGGGCATCGGCGATATCGAGATCGTTGGCGGCCCGACAATTCCCCTCAGCCTCGATTTCGGCATTTTTTACAACAACTACCGCGGCGTCGGGTATGAATTCGGTATAAACCCGGATATCGCCATCGGCGACAAACAAAAAATGCCGCTGAATATCGGCCTCGGCCTGTCCATGAACTCCCAGCAGGGTATCGATGTGGAACCGACAATAGGCCTGTCGACCAAAACCTCAAAACTGGAGGGCAATCAATTCGGCAGCACGGTGTTCAGTGCGAAAGTGGGCGCCTCGTACAACTCTCGCTCCGGCCTGAAAGCTCTGACGTTCGGCGCTTCCGCCAATATGACGCATATGACACGCGGCACAGAGGGTAAATCTTCCTCCGGCTACACCGTGCCCCTGAACGGTGGCGCCACAATACCCACCAACCTCCAAACCTACGTCCCGCAAATCAATATGCCGATGGTCAATAAATCCACGACTTTCCACGTGGGTGTAGGCTTCGAAGGCAAATGGATCAACGCCAAAGCCCGCCTGAGCGGCTACTACAACGAACAGGACCTGATGTTTAAAAAACAAATCCTGCCGGCTTTCGGCTACCTCTACGCCGACCGGGGGCAAAACGTGCGTGCCGGGCTGTTGGATTTTAACCGGGAAAAAGACGGCATGTTTACCAAAAACACCCCGACACTCCCCCTGACCAGCCAGACTTACGATATTCTCAATGTTTCGGGCCAGGGCGTCGGCGGCATGTACCGGGCGTACCAAGCAAGCGTGGGTACGGTTTTCGACAACCAGACTTTTAGTTTCAGCACCGGGAAACAAATTGGCGGCGACGGCGGCGCTGGCGACATTGCCAAGTTTGGTTTAAACCTGGGATTCAATTTCAACGTATCGAGCTCCGGGTATTGGAGCGAAGGGTATTCTTCATCCCAACCCGGCACCTCCTTTAAATCGCCGGCTGCAGTCCAACAAACCAACAAGCTGTACGAGCCTTTTTATTTTAAACAAGCCGGCGAACTGGTCGTTTCCGATCAAAATTTTCACAACGACTACGGCGGAAAAAAACCCGTCCGGGTGGGCATTACAAAAGAAGGTGAAACCCAGGCCCAATTGTACACGCCGAAAGACATCAGCGGCAATACGTACCCCTCCGGCGGCCCGGAAGACCCGCTCCCACTTCCAGGCAACTACAAAACCAACCGCGAAAAGCGCAACCAGACCGTTTCCGTACTTGCGGCCAGCGAGGCAAAAAACTTTGCCCTGGAAAAAAAGATCAAAAGCTATCGTTTTACCGATCCGGTCACTGGCGCCGAAACGGTTGACTTATCCGAACGGGACGATTTGGCACCAGGCCACCATATTTCCGAAGTCTCCGTCCTGAAACCCGAAGGTTCCCGCTACATCTACGGCATACCGGCGTATAATATCATGCAACGCGAAGTGACCTTCAATGCCGTTGGCCAGTCGGTCAGCTGCCCGGATGGAACGCTTACTTACACGGCCGGGTCAAACAGTACGGGCAATCAAAACGGCGTCGACAATTTCTTCAGCGCCACCGAATTGCCGCCCTACGCCCACTCCTACCTGCTTACGACCGTGCTCAGTACAGACTATGTAGACCGCACCGGCAATGGCGCTTCCGACGACGATTTCGGAACCTACACCCAGTTCAACTACGAACGGAAATACGATAAAAACAAACCCTACCGCTGGCGGACGCCTTTCCAGTTGAACCAGGCCAATTTTAATGAAGGCCTCAAAGCCGACCAGCAAGACGACAAGGGCAGCTACGTGTATGGCGAAAAAGAAATCTGGCACCTGCACACCATCGAAACCAAAACCCACCGGGCCGAATTTTATACCTCGCCCAGGCTTGATGGTTTTGGCGTTGCGGGTGAAAATGGCGGTATAGACCTGAGCAGCCCCAGCTTTAAACTGGACAGTATCAAGCTGTTTGCCAAATGCGACCGGCGGGATTCGACCAAACAAGCCGTGCTGCTTAAAGCCGTTCACTTTCGCTACGACTATTCCCTTTGTCAGAACGTGCACAATACGAACAATACCGGCGCGGACAGGGGCAAATTGACGCTCCGGGAAGTTTTCTTCACCTACGGCAATTCATTGAAAGGAAAATTAAGCGCCTACAGATTTACCTATAATAATTTCAACCCGGGCTACCAGACAAAAGCCTACGACCGCTGGGGCTATTACAAACCAAACCCAGCTACGAGCTGCGACCCCTTCTCATCCCCGCTTTCTAATTCCGATTTCCCTTATGCTGTACAAGATAAAACGCAGGCCGACCTTAACGCCGGCGCCTGGAGCCTGGTGGCCATCGACCTGCCTTCAGGCGGACGTATTAACATTGAATACGAGTCAGACGACTATGCCTACGTACAAGACAAACGCGCCATGCAAATGTGCCTGGTAAAAGGCATGAGTGCAACGCCTTGGGGCCTCAGCACCGATTTGTTCAATGGGAATACCCCGCACCCATATTTGCGCCTGGATTTGCCGGAAGCGGTAGCCAACAAAGCCGAATTTCGAAAAAAATACCTGGAAGACGAAAACGGGACGTTTCAGTCAACGCTTTATTTCCGCTTTTTAATCGATGTCATCGGCCGGCAAGGAGGCAGCGGTAGCGACCCGGATGCCTACGAGTTTGTCAGCGGATACGCTGAAATTGACAGCGATGAGTATGATGTCAATGGAACTGATGCCTGGATCAAGTTAAAAACAGTCAGCCTGGGCGACCGAAAGGGGAGTGCCCAAGTGAATCCCATAGCCAAAACCGCCTGGCAATTCGCCCGCCTGTACTTGAGCAAACTGGTTTATCCCGGTTCCGACCCGACCGGAACCGGCGAGTCTGCCATCCGTTCCCTGTTGGGTTTTGCTACTGATCTGAAAACCATGTTCAACGGGTTTAACAAAACCCTGCGCGGTTGGGATTTCGGAAGAAAAATGGCTCAGGGAAAATGTATGGTACGCCTGTACAATCCTACCTGGCAGAAATTTGGCGGCGGCACGCGGGTCAAACGCCTGACAATCAGCGACAACTGGTCGACTATGACCAATTCGGGTCAGGATTTCGAATACGGCCAGCAGTATGAATACACGACGATCAAGGAGGGTTCTATCACCGCCCAAAACCCCGACGGGATCGAAATCAGCAGTGGTGTGGCCGAATACGAACCCATGATCGGGAATGAAGAAAATCCCTGGCGCCAGCCGCTCGCCTATTCCGACGAGCACCGTCTGGCGCCCGACGACCATTTCTACCAGGAAACGCCCTTCGGCGAATCCTTTTTCCCGGAAGCCAACGTCGGCTACAGCGAAGTGCGGGTACGAAACCTCGAACGAACCGACATAAAACGCCATGCCACAGGTTTTGTCCAACATTTCTTCTATACCGCCAGAGATTATCCGGTGTACACCCGGCAAACCCGACTGGAGCGCCTGCCCCAAAAACCTTCCTGGCTGAAACGCATCCTGAAAGTCGATGTGAAAGACTACATGACCGCCAGCCAGGGCTTTATAATTTGCCTGAACGATATGCACGGCAAACCCAAAGCCCAGTGGGTGTATCCCGAATACCCCGCCGGTACGAAGAAAGACGAGATCAAGCCCATTTCCGGAGTGGAATATTATTACCGCACCGACCCCGCCAATGCCAAACGCCTGAACAACCGGGTTTCGGTAATCTATTCAAACGGCGCTATCGTAACCAATACCGTAGGTGTAGAAGTGGATGCCGTCAACGATATGCGCGAACACAAAACGCGCACGATGGGCTTCACCTTCGCCGGCAACCTCGACCTGTCCACCTTCCCCTTCCCTCCGATACCGCTTCCCATTCCTTCGCTCTGGCCCAGTTTCACCAAGGAGGAAACCCGCTTTCGATCCATCACCACGACCAAAGTGCATACCTCCTACGGTATTTTGGAAAAAACCGTGGCCCACGACCTCGGCTCCCGCGTAGCCACGGAAAACATCGCCTTCGACGCCGAAACCGGCGAAACCCTGCTGACCAAAACCACCAACGGATTCAACGACCCCGTGTATTCCTTCACCTACCCGGCCCACTGGGCTTATGACGGCATGGGACAAGCGTATCTAAATATCGGCGCCGTATTCGGCGGCGTGTCCTTTGCCAACGGCGTTTCCTCCGCCATCACCGATGCCAAATCCTTTTTTGCGGAAGGCGACGAACTCGCCGCCGGCGCCAATAAATATTGGGTGACCCAGGTAAATACCGGCAATATCCAGATCGTGGATGCGCAGGGCGGCAAGCCCTCGCTTGCTAGCGGAACAGTAAAAATTATCCGCTCCGGCCGGCGCAATATGGCCAGCACGCCGGTAGGCTCGGTCGTTTCGAAGACAGACCCGCGCGCCGGCGGTATCGCAAATCTCTCCGAACAAACGCAGATCATTAGCGCCGAGGCGGTCGAATTTTCCGACCGCTGGGGCACCTTCTGCGAATGCGGCATCGACCTCAAGCCGCGCGATGGTAAGTTCAACCCATTCCTCGCCGGCACACAGGGCAACTGGCGTACCAAACGCAACTGGGTATACCTCACCAACCGCGACCAGGCGAGCCTGAACCGCAATACCTATATCCGCCGCGACGGCAATTATTCGAAGTTCCAACCCTTCTGGGAATACCTCGGCCTGGGCCGCTGGGGGCCAACCACCAGTACCGGCGCTCTGCACGACACCTGGACGTTTAGCAGCGAGGTCACGCTCTACAGCCCCTTCGGTTTTGAATTGGAAAACAGGGACGCCCTCGGTCGTCATTCGGCCGCCTTGTACGGGCACGACAACACCCTGCCCACGGCGGTGGCTTCTAACAGCAAATACAGCGAGATCGGTTTCGACGGCTTTGAAGATTACGGCTGCAAGACCTGCACCGACGACCATTTCAGTTTCAGCAAAAGCACGCCCGCAGCGCATATCACAACACGGGCAGCCCACACCGGCCGGCATAGTATCCGACTGGGGCCGGGCGAGCAGGTTTCGATAACCAAAATCCTGGTAAACTGCGAAATGCGGGGCGATAGCTTGCAGTAGCCGCCTGACTGACCCATTTATTTAAAAAACGGCATGAAAACCATAGTAAAAGCACTAAGCATAATTTTTCTCCTGGTAGCGGCTTATACCGCCCGGGCCACACATAGCGTAGGTATGGAAATTACCTACACGTATGTCGGCAATACACCCCAGAACACCTACCGCTATCTGTTCCGGGTATCGTATTACCGTGACTGTAGGGGCGTCAGCGCGCCGGGTGCGATGCCGCTGCGTTTGCATTCTTCATGTATTGCAACTACGATGCAGGTGTCCCTGCCTAAAGTTTCGGTACGTGAAATCACGGAAGTGTGTCCACCCGGGAAATCAACTTGCGCCGGCGGGCCGCATTACGGCATTGAGGAATACATTTATGAAAAAATAATTGAAATACCGGCCTGCACCGATTGGGTGTTCAGTGCCCAAATTTGCTGCCGCAACCACGCTATTACGACGGTGGTTAACCCTGGCTCAAACAGCATGTACGTGGAGTCCACCCTGAACAACGTGGCAGCGCCCACAAACAGCTCGCCCCGGTTTTCCAACATTCCGGTTATTCAGCCCTTTGTAAACCACCAAATGCAGTATAACCACGGCGCCTACGACCCTGACGGTGACGCGCTATCGTACAGCACGACCCATCCGAAAAGCAGTGCCTCCAGCGTGGTCGTCTACCAAAGCGGGTATTCATCCTCGAATCCATTTGGGAGCGGTTCCAATTTCCAGATCAACCCTGGTACCGGAAACCTCAGTGCAAAACCGCTGCTACAAATGAACACCGTCATGGCCGTAAAAGTCGTGGAAATGCGCAACGGTACGGTCATCGGCTCGGTAGTGCGCGATATCCAGATCAATGTGACCGTCGACTCCAACCAGGTGCCGAAGATTTCCGGTATCAACGGCGGCACCAGCTATGCTACTACTGCCTATGTGGGTGCGCAGCTTTGTTTTAATATTTACGGCAGCGATCCCGATCCGGCCAATATGGTTATGCTCAGCTCGGACGTGGCTACGACCATTCCCGCTGCATCGTTCACCTTAACCCCGCCAGGCTATCACGTCACACCCAAGGGCGAATTTTGCTGGACGCCCACCGCTGCCGATATCGGCACCCACTGTTTCACCGTAAAAGCCGAAGACAATGCCTGCGAACGGCCGGGGACTCCACCTCCGTACAATGGCGTGACCATCCAGGCCTACTGTATAACCGTGGAGGACAAACCCTGTCGCGACTGCCCGATTTCCTTTGCCCCCGAACCGGGAAAACGATACGTGCTAAGCGCCTGGGTACAGGAATCGCTGCCAGGGGCGCTGACCTTTGCCGGCCCGGAAATCCTGCTCCAGTTTGCACCGGTAAACATCACACTCGGCCCGTTCAAGGGAAAAGGGCAGATCATCGACGGCTGGCAGCGCATCGAAGAGGCATTCACCGTACCGGTGGGGTCGCAACGCATCAAGATCGTGCTCGGCAACAACGGCGGCAATGATGTATACTTCGACGATATCCGGTTCTTCCCCTTCGATGCTTCTATGAAAAGCTTCGTTTACGACCCGCAAACGCTACGGTTGATGGCGGAGCTCGATGAAAACAACTATGCCACGTTTTACGAATACGACGAAGAAGGAAAACTCATTCGGGTAAAAAAAGAAACCGAGCGTGGCGTTATGACCATTCAGGAATCGCGCAACGCCGCCAAAAAGAATTGATCATGCTGAAACGTACCACTTTAGGCTTGCTGCTGTCCAGCGCTTGTTTTTTTGCCGCTGCGCAAAACTTCGAACTCGACATGGCTAAAATCGGTGAAGCCTATAAAAACGCCGAAGCCTGCCACCTGGAGCTGGAATACCGGCTGTACAAAAGCCATACGAGCATGGCGGTGTTCGAACGTGGCAACGCCAAACTGATCCGCAAAGGCAGCCAGTTTTTTTACCGCTTCTTCGACCTGGAGGCCGTTGTGAATGACAAATACGTCGTCGTGCTGGATCACGAAAGCCAAACCTTTATGATCGACCGCTTCGATGCCGCAGCCGTTCAACTGGAAACCTGGGTGCTGCCCGATTCGCTGGCCACCCTGTTTGAAACGGCCAAGCCCCTGGTCGACCGCATCGAATACACGGTTCAAAACAATCGAACGGCTTATTACACAACCTACTACAACTACGGCGAGCTGGAGAAACAGGTCATCTATTTTGACCGCAACAAATACCAGTTGGAAAAGGTCGTGCAGTATTTCCGCGACCCGCAGCCCATCGACGAGCAGCACCCCGACAAACCCCGGCTGGAAATGGTGTACACCCGTTTCGACCTGAACCCGACCGTCGACGCCCAGCTATTTTCCGAAAAAAATTATGCTACGGTCATTCCCGATAAAAAAATCGAACTGAAACCCGCGTACAAGGGGTATACCATCATCAACCACCTGTGGCGCGTCCATTAACGCACCTGCAAACCAGAGCAGACTATGAAATATACAACGGCATATCGCAAATACGGCACAGGACTTCCGGTCTGGTTCGCCTTGCTGCTGGTTTTCCTGCCGGCAATGCTGAAGGCAAAAATTGAAACCTATACGGCCACGCCGCTGATCGGCAGCGCAATCACGCCAGGGGCTGTACTGAACGTCCAAGACGCGCAGTACCAGGCCAACAATACCTGGTACGCTAATATTCCGCTTCAAAAGGTGCAGAACACCATCGTCTTACGCTTCGACCCGGATAACCAGGTTTATATCGCTTGCAACTACACCGCCGTCGTGCAATACCAGATAACCTGGTACGACAAAGACGGCAACCCGACTAACATTGCCAATACTCAACTCACCGTCGAATACAACAACGACCGGGGCGTTACCCATCCGGATTTGGTGTACCATAAATTCACCGGCGCACACCGGGTGGATCTCACCGTTTTGAGTGTAAACGTGACCTACGCCTCCGGCGGTTGCAGCGGCACGCCGGCCAATTTGCTTTTGGAAAATACCATCGAGATCGAGCGCTATTTTGACTTCAATCCCAATGCCACCGGCAGTTTCATCGGCTGCCCTCCGCCCAATGCCCCGCTTACACAGGGTTGCCGCTACGACGCGGCAACGAATGAGATGGTGGTGGAATGGAACGCTATGCCCGGCGCCGAGGAATACGACCTGGAGTGGTTGTTTGTCAATAATTACGACGGCACTACAGGCGGCGCCTTGCCGCCGAATGCGCTTCAATTCAATTTTAAATACAACAGCACCCGCATCCAAACCACGGAAACAAGCTACCGCATCCCGGCAATCTTCGAGCAAGGCTATGTCCTGTTCCGCCTGCGCGGAATCGGGCGGGGCAGTCCGCTGTTCGATGTGCCTATCGCCGGGGCCTGGACGATTACGGACGGACTGATGACTAACCCCGCTTTCTTTTGCCATTTCAGGATCGGCGGCCCGAACCTGAACGACCCGCCCGTACACGAGTCCGACCGGATGAACTGGCAGTACAGCGCCAGCTACGCCGAAGCCGGCAAAAACAAGGTGGCCAATACCTATTATGATGGTAGCCTGCGCAACCGCCAGGCCGTCAGCAAGCTCAACACCGAGCAGCAGGCCATTGCCGGCGAAACGATCTACGACGCCCAGGGCCGCGGCGCGGTGCAGGTGCTGCCCACGCCGACCAAAGACCCCGTCATCAAATACTACGACCTGTACAACCGCCCCGACAACACCCCGACGATCCCGTACAATTACCAGCATTTCGACCTGGACCTGCCCGGCATCAGCTGCGCCGTCGAAGCCGAACCGATGAGTACCCAGTCGGGCGCTTCCAATTACTATTCGCCGGCCAACACCGACCAGAGCGGCGCGCAGGCCTACGTGCCGGACGCTTTTAAATTTCCCTTTTCCCAAATCGAATACACGCCAGACAATACCGGCCGCATCCGGCGGCAGAGCGGCGTGGGCGTCGACCACCAGCTCGGCTCCGGCCATGAAACGAAATATTTTTACGGAAAACCTTCGCAGGAACACCTCGACCGCCTGTTCGGCCACGAGGTCGGTTTTTTCAGCCATTACAAGAAAAATGCCGTCATTGACGCCAACGGCCAAATCAGCGTGTCCTACCTCGACCAGCAGGGCAGGGCAGTGGCTACCGCCCTGGCCGGCGACAGCCCGCAAAACCTCATCCCTCTGGACAGCAACAAAGAACAGAACCCCGACCCGATGACGATCAACCTGCTGGACAACCGCCCGTTACTGCCCGGCGGCGACGCGCTCGAATCCAACTACACTTACTTAGCCACTTCCAAGGGCGACCATGAGTTCGCTTACGCCCTGGACGATATCGATTTTAAACCCGAATGCCTCGTCGATGCTTGCTACGATTGTGTGTACGAGTTCATCATCAGCATCAAGGACGAATGCGGCGTTGAAGTGGGAAAAAACATCCTGCCCGGCGGCCCCACAACGACCGACCCGATTCGGGCCACCATCGGCCCAATGACGGGCGGTAGCGTGGAACTAAACGACCAGTGTGTGGCGGTGGACTTTGACCAGGGTTTTACGGCGTATTTGCAGGTGGGCAATTACAGCATTTCCAAAACCCTGCGCGTAAACCTCGACGCTTTGAATTTTTACCTCGACGATTACCTGACCCGCGAAAGCTGCGTGATTCCGCTGGATCATTTTATCCAGGATGAATTCGCGCACACGGATTTTACCCTCTGCGACCCCGCCGACGACTGCCAGCGCATCTGCGAAATACAACTCGGCCCCGACGCCACGGCAGCCGAAATCGAAGCCTGCAAGCAGGACTGCGAATTTGCCGACCCCTGCGAAGCCGGCCGCCTGGCTATGGTCGCCGACTTTTACCCCGGCGGGCAGTATGCCACTTTCACCGATATCACCACAGGCCCGCCGACGATGCCGGAATACGCCGCATCGGATTATTTCTCCATCCTGACAGTCGGCTCACCATACTACGCGGCGCATGGCATAACGGGCTACAACGACCCGGCCATCCAGTATAAAGATGCCTCCGGCGCTGCGGCTATGGTGACGCTACCCGACGGCTCGGTGGTTATGCCGAACAACCTGTCGGTCACCCAGTTTGTGCTCTATTTCCAGCCCAGCTGGGCGGAAGCGTTGGCCAATTACCATCCGGAGTACTGCGACTGGGTTTGGTGCTCCTCGATCAACCGGCCGAGCGATTTGTTCGACCACCAGATGCAATCCACAACAACGTACCAGGAAGCCCTGGCCCTGGGCTTGCTCAATCCGCTGAACCAGGCAGGGGCGCCTGTGCCCCAACCCGGACAAATGGATCCGTTTTTTACCAGCCCCTTCGGAGCGCCTTACCTGTCTGCGATGGCAAGCTACATGTTTAGTTACATCGTGGACGATCCGAATAATCCGGGCAATCCCAAAACTTTCAATCTCTGGCAGTTAGCCGCAGCCTCGGTCGTCTGTAACGACCCGGACATCACAACGCCGCAACAGAAGGAAACCTGCATCGACGGCGTTTTAGCCGGCAGTGTGACCTTTGCGCCTTTTAGTGCTACCGATCCCTGCGTGAACGACCGTATCTGGGAAGTATTCCGGGGTTTGTATCTCGGAAAAAAAATGGAGTTTGTCGATGCAAGCAAGTTGTGCGGGCCGCCGCCCAATACCAAGGAGGAACGTTTCCCCGATTTTACAACTATGATGACCGGCGCAGGCCTGCCGGGCCTCTACGGCGGCGACCCGAATGTCCTGACCGGCGAAGCCACCGCCCTTACTGGAACTGCCATCGAGGACGCCTGCCAGTCGCAATGTGAAAGCTACGCCGATATGTGGATGCAAAAGTTGAGCGGTTGCCTGGCTAATGCTACAGCTAACGATCTACTGGTTCTTCGGGAAAAACTCATCCAAATATGCCAGGCGGGCTGCGACGGCAACAACCCCCTGGGCGCCAGCTCGGTGCCTCCCGGACACCCCGGTATCCCTTCTTTGTACGGCGGCGAGCCAAATTATATGAACTTCAACGACGCCATTGAAAGCATTGCCGGTCCTGCAACCATCACCTGTAACGGCGACCTGATCAACATGCCCCTGCCCTATGGCCACGACTATCCCGGCATGACCGTCGGCGGCAACCTCGACGACTGTGGCTGCGATAAAATTCTGGAAGCGGAGCAATTGTATCAAAGCTACCTGAACGGGGGCGGGTTGCCCCCGTCCATTCCCGATTTCATGGCCTTGTTTCAGATCATATATGGCGTAGAGGTGGAAAACCTGCAAGGCAAAGCATGTATTTGCCGCAAGGCATTTGAAAAAGGCGGCAGCCCCTGGTCGCCCGGCGGCGTTTGGACCCAGGCTGCGCTCGACTACCTGCTGGCCAGCGGCGAATTTGCGCCGGCCGGCATTGGTTGCACGCATTGCGCAGGTTGCGAGGAGGTTCGAAAGCATTATATTGTTAAAAGACAGGGAATTGAAAACGAGTACTACGCCGGCGGCCCCATTCCGGCTGCCGACCTTTACCTGGCCGAGGCGATGATCGCCACACACTTGAACGGCCTGTTTAACCTCAATTTTTCCCATGCAGATTATGAGGAATTTTTGGTCCGTTGCGATACGGCGATCTTCTACTGTGGCGACCTGACCACCGAGGCGCTGGATTTGGCAAAACTGCTCGACCTGCTGGTCGACCCTGTGGCCACCCAGCACAACGGCGGCCAGGCGCACCTGGTTACCTTCGATTGCCTCTGTCAGGCGCCGTACAGTACATTTCCCGCCGATCCGAATTTTCCCGTAACCCCGCAAAATGCCTCGAGCTACTACCAGTTTTTACACACCCCGCCTTACACCAACAGCCTGGTCGACCACATCGACCCCGCTTTCAATTGGACTTATACCGCCTGCGACCATTACTACACGTTCGACAACATCAGCGGCAATACGCTAACCGGTTTTATCTACAGCGAAAGCAACGTGGGCGACGCCTGTACGCTTACTCTGGAATTCACCCAGCCGGGTTTCAATTTTGACAACATCATCGCGTTTTTGAACATTCAGCCCGACCCCGACTATTTGACCGTCGGCGTCAACAGGCATTTTTTGATTGACGCGAAGGTGATCGTCGGTGGCAGCGTAGTAACTACTACGTTAAAAGGCTACACCACCTGCTTCCCCATCGTGGAATGTTTCGAGGGCGCCATCACCCTCTGCGAAGACCCGGAGCCGGAAACGCCGGAGGACGACCCCTGCACCACCGCGCTGGAAAATACGGCCATTACCAATGCGACCAATGCCTACACAACCTATATCGAGCAGGTGAAGGCCGAATTCCGGGCCGCTTATATCGACAAATGCCTGTCGGCGGCGGAGCGTTTTACCATGAAATTTCAGGACAACGAATACCATTACACCCTGTACTACTACGACCAGGCCGGTAACCTGATCAAAACTGTACCGCCCGAAGGCGTGGAACTACTCACCGACCAAACTTGTGTAGACAAGGCAGCCACCGACCGCGCGGGCAATTCCCACGACCTGTTCACCAAACACCGCATGAGCACCGGCTACCAGTACAATAGCCTGAACCAACTGGTAACCCAGCACATGCCCGACCATGATGATTTCGACAACTGGAAAAACACGCTGATCACACCCCTCGATCCCAACCTTGAAATTTTGGACATCGACTTCAGCAGTGCCAACGATGGCTATTTTATCGCCACCGACCCGGCAAACCCGGCCAAAAGCCGTTTTTACAACACCACCGACGGCGGCGACACTTGGACGCACACCTCGGCGAACAACATTATTCTCGGCGATTTCAACGCCATCCAATTCCTGAACGTCAACCTTGGTTATGCCGTAGGCGACAATGCCCTGATGCTGAAAACCGATGACGGCGGAAACAATTGGTGTCTCGTCGTTACTGGCGCCACTAAAGACTTGGTGGACCTGTTTTTTAAATCAAATCAAACGGAAGGACTGGTGTTCGACCGCTTCGGCCACTCGTTTAAAACCAACGATGGCGGCACGAACTGGACGCCAGGCGCAAGTATTCCTTTGACCGAACTGGAGGACGTACATTTTTCGGATGACCTGAACGGATTTGCCGTAGGAAAAAAAGACCTCGGCGGCGGCCTGGAGGAAGGCGTCGTTTTTCGAACTACGGACGGCGGCAACTCCTGGACGCAGCAACAAAATGTCCGTGCCACTGCTTTCCGGTCTGTGCAGCTATTCTCCCAAGATGAAGGAGTTGCCGTCGGCGCGGATGGCAATTTGTGGGTGCTTAAAACGGGCTTCACGGGCTGGTTTGAAGCTGCTACGCATTTTGCACAACCCTTGGTCGATTTGCATTTTCCATCGCCAGGAAGCGGTATTGCGTTGGGGCAAAACGGAACACTTTACGGAGCTGCACTGAGCGGTTTGGCGGCTACGCTGAGTCCGGTTTCCGGGGCGCCATCCAATATAAAGGATTTGTATTTTGCCACTGGTAGCCGGGGCTATGCCCTCGCGGGTACAAGCAACCCAAAAGTCTATCAGACGACAACCGGTGGCTCGGCCTGGACCTTACTAAATACGCTTAGCCTACCGTCCGGATTTAATCCCAACACACTCATGGCCGACGAGACCTCGCTCAGCGATATCATGCTGTTTTTCGGCAACAATACGGGTACAGTGATCGGTTATAAGAAACTTGGGAGTAGTTGGATTCCAACCAATATTGCCCCTAACGTCCCAAGCAGTATCAAAGCAGTACATGTGCAAGCTACGCCTATGGGGAGTACATTTTCGGTGCAAAACGCGGCAGCGCTTTTACAAGGCGGGCCCTTGTACTGGAAAAACAACAACACAGCCTGGACGAACACTGGCCCTGCTTTATTCACGGACATGCATTTTATCGATATCTCCAACGGTTTTGCAGTTAGTGCCAACGGGCAGGTTTGGAAAACTGTCGATGCAGGCCAAAACTGGTCGCAACTGACGTCCGTCACGCCGGCTTCAGGCAACAGCATAACCGGAATCTGGTTCCTCAATGGCGCCACCGGCTGCGTATGGGGCGAAAAGGGCGAATATTTTCAAACCGCCAATGGCGGAACTAGCTGGATCAGCCTGTCCGTAAAAATGCACCCGCTACCGCTGAAAGGCGTTTTTGCCCAAAATTCTAACAGCGCCTACGTCTCCGGACTTGACGGAACGGTGTTGAAAACTACCAATGGCGGTATAACCTGGCAAACTCTGCCGGCCGGCATCGTACAGGACCTGAAAACAGTCGGTTTTTACAACAATACCAGCGGTTATGCAGCCGGAACAGTCGGTTTTACCTACAAAACGACTACCGCCGGCGCGAGTTGGAACCCCGATAACACCGGCTCCACCGCCGATTGGAACGCCATCGGTTTTACCAATTTTCAAAACGGTTTCTTAGTGGGCGCAGGGGGTAACATCCGGCGCCAAAGCGCAAGCGGCGGCGCCTGGGGGCCCTCACCTTCCGGCACGACCCAAGCGCTGAATGCCATTTCCAAAACCAGCGACAATCAAAAACTGTTTGCCGCAGGCGATGCCGGAACCATCCTGTATACCGCCGACGGCGGCGCGTCCTGGATTGTGAAAAACGCCCAGGTGCAACCCGAAAAACTCTTAGCCGCTTACCAGGTTCCCGGCAGCCCGGTGGGTTACGCCGTGGGCATCGACGGCATGGTACTCAAAACCCAGGACGGCGGCTTTACCTGGACGCCTTTGCCTACCAGCTTTACGGAGGATTTGCACGGCGTGCATTTTCTCGATATCAATCGAGGCGTGGCCGTTGGCAAAAATGGAACCGTTATTTACACCCTCAATGGTGGCGTAGACTGGTATGCCGCCATCACCGGCGGCGCTACGGCCAATTTCAAAGACGTGGCCTTCACTACCAGCGGCAATGTGGGATTTGCCGTAGGCGAAAACGCCGCGATTTATCGCAGTACCGATCTGCAGAACTGGACGCAACAAACCCCGCCGGCCATCGGCAACCGCGACTTGTACGCTGTCGAACTGAAAGACCGCGTGGGTTATATTTCCGGGCGAAACGGAACGCTGCTTAAAACCGAAGACTGCGATGCACCCCTGACTAACTGGTTCAAACTGGTGGCCGACAACGGCCAGCGCTGGGATATTTTCAATACCGGCCAGCACTACGACCTGTACGACATCAAGTTTCTCGACCGCGAAACGGGCTACGCCGTCGGCGAAAACCATATCATCCTGAAAACCATCGACGGCGGTACGCGCTGGACGCAGCGCGACGCCACCGGCCCCGGCAACCTGTACACGATGCACCTGAAAGACGCGAACGTCACAGCCTTCCTGGGCGGCAACAACTCCTGGCTGTCAAAGCTGGAAGACGGCACCGACCGTTTTTCCACACGTTTCTGGTACGACCGGCTGGGTCGGCTGGTGTCTTCTCAGAATGCCAGGCAATTTGCCCGGAACCCGCAGCGCTACAGCTACACACGCTACGACGCCCTGGGCCGCATCGTTGAAGTGGGCGAAATTGAAGACCAGGCCGGAACCGGGCCCGAGCCACACCTCAACGCAGCCAATTACCCCGGCAACTGGAACGCCACCCGCTACGAAGTGACCCGTACGCGCTACGACGAGCCGCTCGTGATCCCTTCGGTGTATTTTTTACAAAATATCCAGAAAAACCTGCGCGGCCGCGTGGCCTCCGCCATGTACTACGACGTGTACACCGGCTTCGGCGACGACGGCTACACCAACGCCACGCACTACAGCTACGACATCCACGGCAACGTGAACATCCTGCTCCAGGAAAACCGCGATTTGCCGCATTTGGATCAGCGTTTCAAACGCATCGAATACGACTACGACTTAGTGAGCGGCAACGTGAACGAGGTGCGCTACCAACCCGGCCAGTGCGACCAGTTCGCTCACCGCTACACCTACGATGCCGACAACCGCATCCTCGCGGTGTTCACCAGCGTGGACGGCACGCAGTGGGACCGCGACGCCGCCTACGAATATTACCAGCACGGCCCCTTGGCCCGCACGGAGATCGGCGACAACCGCGTGCAGGGCGTCGACTACGCCTACACCATACAGGGCTGGATGGCCGGCGTAAACTCCAACACGCTGCACCCCAATCGCGACATCGGCAAAGACGGCCGCCAGTTCAACACCACAAACGGCCCCGTCGGCCGCGACGCCTACGGCTTCAGCCTGGGTTATTACCAGGACGACTACCAGGCCATCGGCGGCAGCCTGGCCAACAAATTCAAAGCACAGGTGAACGGCACGCCCTTTGGCAACGCCTCGCCCGGCCTGTATAACGGCAACATCCGCCACATGGTGACCGGCCTGACCGACCCGCAGGGCAACCAACTCGATGTGCAGGGAACCGCCTACCACTACGACCAACTCAACCGCCTGCGGGGCATGACGGCCTATTCCGGCCCGAACATCGCCAACACCAACTCCTTCAGCGGCGTAAGCGCCGGCAACCAGTACGCCACCGCCTACCAATACGACGCCAACGGCAATCTCGAACAACTCAAACGCGACGGCGGCGGAAGCGGCAATCCCCAGGCCATGGACGATATGACCTACCGCTACACCTTGTTCGGCGGCCACAAGATCAACAACCGCCTGTACCAGGTGAACGACGCCGTGCCGGCAGCCAACTACAGCCAGGCCACCAACGGCACGGAAGACATCGACGACCAGGGCGCCTTCAACCCCGCCCACCCCTTCGACTGGAACTACGGCTACGACGAAACCGGCAACCTCGTGCGCGACAAAGCCGAACAGATCGAGCGCATCGACTGGACGGTGTACGGCAAGATCAAACGCATCGCGCGCACATCAAACAACCACGACAAACCCGACCTCGAATTCGCCTATGACGCCACCGGAAACCGCCTAATGAAACTGGTGAAGCCCCGGACCGCCGGTGTGCTCAGCCCACAAAAAGACTGGACCTACACCTATTACGTGCGCGACGCCCAGGGCAATGTGCTGGCTATCTACAAGCGCAAGGTGAACGAAGTGACCGGCGCGCCCAACGCCTACCGCGATCAGTTTGCCCTGGAAGAGCGCTACATATACGGCTCCAGCCGTCTCGGCGTGCAAAAAAGCCCAAAGCAGCTTGGAACCTTCCACCTGACAGCCCTCGGCACCAATCTCGACGGCACCTACATTCCCGACCCCGCCAACTCGTACTACCAGGCCGACCACTGCGGGATTTTTCACGAGCGCATCGCCGGTTTGAAGGAATATGAACTTACGAACCATCTGGGGAATGTGCTGGTTACGGTTTCGGACCGGAAGATGGCGGTGAGCAACGGTAGTGCGGTGGGGTTTTATTTGGGGGATTTGAGTGGGGTTTCTGATTATTATCCTTTTGGGATGGGGATGCCTGGGCGAGCTAGTGGGGGGGGGAGATTTGGATTTCAGGGCCAGGAAAAGGATAATGAATTGTTTGGAAAAAATAATTTTCTATCATTTACCTTCAGGGTATATGACACTCGAATAGGTCGATTCTTATCGGTAGACCCATTAGGGAATAAATATCCTTACAATTCCTCATATTCGTTTGCTGAAAACAAATTAGGGAGTGGTATTGAATTAGAAGGCTTAGAATTAGGACCAATGATTTTACCTACTTCTAGCCCACTTTTAGGCGTTTCCGATGTGGTAATAATGGAAGGGACTGTTGGAAGAACCCCAATAATTAGACCCGTTATTGAAGCCACAGTAGAAACAAATGTGTCAAGACCAACCGGTGGGCCATGGTGGAATATACTTCGTTATGGAAGTAGGGTACACAAAGAACAGTTAGGTCGTTGGGCCAAACAAGGCTTTGAGGTGGAAAAATGGCTTGGTCGACTCGGAGGAAAGGGGAATCGAGCTGATGGATTAAAAATTGAAAGGTTGTCAAATGGCGAAAAATTGGGCACGTTGCGAGAGTTAAAACCAAATACAGAATGGGGTAGAAGTGCAGGGATTCAACAATTAAGTCGCTATCTCCAGGCTGCTCAACAAAAATATCCTGATGTAGGAGAATGGATACAAGAACTTCATTTATATGAAAATAATAATTTAATAACGGGACTATTTTATAGTGTTCAGGAAGGAGATAATTTATCAAAAATTGCAGAAAAATTTAACACTACGATAGAAAACATTGCGCTTATAAATAATATTTCAGACGTTAATAAAATAAAAACAGGCGAAGAGATCCTAATAGATTTTGCAATTACCAAGACTCCAAAGGTTGACTATAATTTTGCTCCTGCGGACGCTACAAATGTTGCTCCAAGTCATATTTATTTTGATACAAAAGTTAATGAAAATGAGCAAAAAAAGTAAAGAATTAAATGCTCTATTTGATTTTTTAAAAAAGGCTGGCTTTGAAAACGCTGGCTCAATTTTCTTCAAGAAAGTTGCATTAGGTTTTATTTTGTGTGAATTTCAATATTCTAAACTATTTAATGGGTCGTACATGAATTTTGGAGTATTTTACCATTTAGGCATGGAGCTTCCACGTACTCCCCCTAAAAGCCCTGAGTGGCATTTTGTTTCACGATACGATAGAATATTGCAGAACAGAAATATCGATTCAGATTGGATAATTGATTTAAACGCAAACCCTGACCAATGCACAGCGTTAATTCATGAAATAAAGACTTACATGGAAAATTACATCATACCAGAATTATTGAAACTTGCCAATGTTTCTTTTATGAAAGAAAATTTTCCCAATAACTTCAATCATAATACCTGGTGGCTACAAAATATTAAAGAATCTGATGTCGTAGCCTTTTTAGATAAGATTTAGCGGGTTTACTGCTGGGCGCATCTGTTCAGAATTTCAAATAAAACGCCATGCGCGCGTGTGGGTCTCCTGCTGGCCACAAGTGTTCATAATAAATCGAATCTGCTCGTGACCTGCTGGGACCTGCTGGCCACAAGTGTTCATAATAATCCGAATCTGCTCGTGAGCATTTGTAATGCGAAACGGCGTGTAAGCCAGTCTGTGACTGGCGACAAAAACATACAAAAATGGAACCCTGATCGCCCCCGCATAAACGTGTCAAAATCTGTTCATCCTTTAACTAAAAAAAACCACATGCCAATCCAGGTTTTCAAAGTGCATCATTCGGGTTCTCATGATCTGGGCAAAACCATCGTGAAAATCCCCGATTTGCTGGTCCAATTTCAGGTAAGCGTCAAAAGCCATGTTTTTATATCGGGGCATGTCGGTTTCCAGCACCGAAAAATACCCTTGTCTGTAAATACCAGGAATTACGGCCCCGACAAAACAGATTATGCCATTGGCATCGGCGCCCGGCTTGCGCACAAAGAAGGCAATGGTTCTGATAGATGGATAAATGGCTCCAAGTGGGGACCGAATATTACCAGCGGCACCGAGCATTATATCGTGATTCCGCTGAGCGGTTATCTGTTGGTCAACCCTGGTGTACATGAGATTTCTTTCTGGGCGACCGCGCATACCGATGCGCCGGGCGCGTATTCGCATCCAGCGGAAATTATGGGCAATAGCGACGGGTCGGCGGCGGACCCGTATAACCAAATGATCGTGCGGGTGGAGCCGGCCTGAAAAGCTTGACTCCTGAGAGAAAATCTCCTATTGGTCAAAAGTGCTTTGTGGTAAAACAACCCGCTACGCTTTGGCGCGCCCTAAAACAACTATTCGTGCGCAAGGCGGAAGCCCACATTGTTGAATTTGGAGTGTGCATAATCCCAATATCGGGCTGTAATTCCGCAATCGAGGAAGTGGTTATTCCAGCAACCACCCCTGAATACCCTGCCATCAATCGACGGGCTTTGCGTCCATGCAAAGCCGGCGGTTGGAGCGCCGGAGTAGGAATCGTGCCATTTATCCTGGCACCATTCACAAACATTTCCACTCATGTCATAAAGCCCGAGACGGTTTGGGTTTTTACTCCCGACTGGGTGCGTTTTGCCACTGGAATTGCCATCGTGCCAGGCTACCAGGTCAAGTTCATCGCTGCCGGCATATATAAATCCATTCGATTTTCCACCTCTTGCGGCAAACTCCCATTCCGCCTCGGTAGGCAAGCGATAGTTGTTTTTAGTCTTTTCATTCAATTTTTGGATGAACTCTTGCACCTCAAGCCAGGATACTTTTTCAACCGGGCATTGGTCGCATTTGAAATGAGAAACAGGTGTTTGCATGATCTCCAACCAGTCCGCTTGGGTGACTTCATGTCGCCCAATGAAGAATGGTGCAATTTGCACACGATGCGCTGGTTTTTCAGCCGGGCTTTTTGAATTGTCGTCTCCCATTATAAAACTCCCGCCAGGTACCTTAACCATTTCAAATCCGCTTTTCCGGCCTTGGCCTAGGCCGCTGTGAAGCACATCAGGATTACGGTCAATGCCCTGCTTTTTTCTTCCAGGAGTCTGCTTTGAGGCAGCACTAGTTCTTTTTGTTAATAGGACAGTATCCTTCGAATTTGCTTGAAGCAAAGAATCTGATAAGCTCGGTAAAACATCGTCAGTGTTTGTTTGAGCGTTGATTGTTTGGTTAGTAAACCTCCATATGTAATAGGCAGTACTGGATAGGATAATCATAGAAAAGAGGAGGAAAAAAAACATGAATCGTTCCTTTTGTCGAATTCGTTTCGCTGCGTCAGGAACGTAAATGCTTTTGGGATTTTCCCGGATATAGACTTCATAGGCCTCTTTAATATCCAGTTTCCGGATTTGCTTCCAACGTTGCTCCTCCCAATTCCCCCCCGGTTCGTTGTCAGTGAATAATTCTAAAGTACGGGTTGTTGAATCCTTTGGATGGGGCATATTGTTGCGAATACCCGCTATCACTCTTTTTACACCTTCTACCACTGTCAACATAGCCTCATCCGGATCGCGCCAGGCGCTTGAATAAATTGGTTGGGCCCCTTCTGGTAGGGCCTGAAAAATACTTACGTCAAAAGCGTCTTGCCACAAGCAGTGACGGACAATCACTGGTATCACCACAGACTTACCTTCATGGTGTCGTGCAAGCGCTTCGCGCAATTCTACAGTTTGAATGTAATCGGAGGCAAAAAAGTGCTTGCTGATAAATAGCAAGATGATGTCTGCACCTTGTAAATGACCTTTAATTTCAGCATCCCAATGCTGTCCGGGCAATATCTCACCATCGTACCAGATATTCAGATTTTCCCTTCGTGCGACCGGGATAAATTGAACACGCAGTTCGCGCAGGGCATCTGCATCTTCACGGGCATAGATGATGAATATATTGAACGGCTTCAGGTTTGGCATTAGTCGAGGCAGGTTGATGGACAAAAATAGGAAATGAAAGGGAGACAGTTTATATCTTGCTATTTGCAATATGGGGCGCTTATGCCAAATTTTAGAACCACGACATATGCCAAACGCCTTCGACGAAAACGACCTCACCCGCCTGCTCCTCAGTAGCGATCAGCAGCCTTCTGGCGCCTACGACCACCTGGGCTGGGCGACCTTTTCCGGCGACCAAAGCGGCGATCCGCTGGTGCAATTGACCACGCTGCACGAATCGTTTCACAGCGAGCTGAACAACCTGACGGTGTATGGTTTTCTGCTACAGGGTTTCGCTTTTATGGTCATGGCCGGCCAGGGCGCTTTCGACCGGGATAAGTTTCTCGAGTTGGTGGAGCGCTGCCGGGTTCCGCACGAGGTTTATGCCACCTTTGTCAGTACCACAGTATTGAGCGAATCTTTCCACAGAAAAAAACTGGAGCCACCGGACTTTCTGGCGGCTTATCCGGAATATCAAACGTATTTCAAACTTGGCGTCGCCTTGTCTTCGGATTTTCAGGGCAACTACCTGAAAGAACTGGCCGTTACGGCCCTGGTCATTGCCTGTTTCCAGAGCAGGGCTATTTACGAAGCCGCCATAGCCGATCTGAGCGCATTTTATCCGGGCATGGTGCGGAGCGCGGAGTTTCCAGACCGACGCATGGATTTTCTTGCTAAAAACCTGCCGGCCGGATTTTTGGCAGATGCTTTCGAACAGTTTTGCCAATCCGAATCCGATGATCGTATCGTTGCCATTATGCGCCAGACGGAGGTAAGGCCGGCGGCCTATGAAGCGGCCATTGCGCCGGAGACGGATGATTTTCAGAACCGCTTGCTGGCGTATTGGGTGGATGCACTTGCTGGTTTCCTCGACAAGAATGGATTGCCGACGTTTCGTTTGCCGGAAAACCTGCCCTTGCTGGAAGTCGTTTTCGAGCGGGTCAATGCCCTGGCCGGCGCCGATCCGGATAAAATGAAATTGGTGCTCAATACCGAGCCGATGGACATTCCCAAGAATGTGCTGTTGAATTTTATGAATGAAAAATACACCATTCGCGAGGAGCGTTGGAAAGCAGTCATTGTGCCCATGTCGCGGGTAGATCCTTCTTATTGGCCACAACTGAGCAGCTCCGGTGAAGAAAACGAACATTTTTTCTGGGTGACCCGCGTGGGGCGCCGGCTTGAAATACAATATGAATGGGCGGACGACGATCAAGCCTGGCTGGCAGAACGCCGGGACAAGCCGATGCTGTTTCTGCGCCGGCGCGGTTTTAATCCCCGGACGGAGCGGTTTGAAGTGGAATTGTACCATATTGAATCGCAAGACCAATGGCGCCGCTTTCTGGAGGCTACCAACGACAAAAAGCATGTCTCTAATATTTCCATGCACACCCTGGCTTTGCCGGGTTGGGAGGAAGGCTGGTATCTGTTGCTTGCCGGGAATACCCAATGCTCCATCCTTTTTGACCTGCCGCCATATCAGCAAATCGAATCCTTTTTCGAGCCGAATTACAGTCGTGTGGGTCTGAATCTGATTTGGATGAATGACGCTCAATACCGGCATTGTGCCCTGGTGTTTCAAGGTACGGAGCGGGCAGAACCGGATGATTTAAGCCCCCTGTTTGTGCTGCTGGCCAGTGAGATTACCTGCCGGGTCGTGTATAATTACTTGTTGCGGGAGCGTCCTACCGGGCAGTTTGTCGTTGACGAGTCCTTCGTTCAGGCGAATAGTTGGCTGATTAATATCGTGCTGAGCCACCTGTTCAATGAGGAGCGTATCTTTGATTTCAATATCATTTAAACCCGACTATTCAAGCGATGGCGTACTCTATTTTTGAAATTGATCGGCTTGGAGACCATGATATCGTTACCATTCAATCCTCTGACCTACATACCTGGTGGAAAGAACATTTGCAAGGCGTCACAGTGGTTGATGATTTGGTTGGAGAACGCGTATTCCAGGAGGCTTTTTTGGAATATTCCGGCCATGGTAAGCGGGAAGATAAACTGGCGTTTTTCAGGGGCGGCTGGACGATTAATCTCAAGGCAGGACTAGCCAAGACTGTATTGGTAGGTGCGAGTTTATGCGGTATTTTTTCGCAAATGCAGGGTATTCAAATAGCATCAACCGTACTACCTACTTTGTTGCCTTTTTTGTTCGAAATCAACAGGGTTGAACTTTCAGCAAAAGAAGAATACATCCTTGCCAAGCTACTTGTAAAAAATAGCGTTAAGAAGCACTTGCACAGTGCAGATGAACTATACGATAAACTTCCCAAAGACGTCCGCAAAATGATCAACCGACTCGACTTCATCGACTTTCTTGAAAAACTGGATATGGCGGGCCATATCAGGAGGAAAAAGGCGGGAGAGTACCAACTTTCTGGAAAGCGGCGGTTTCGGGTGACATTTCTGTAGTGATTTATGAAACCCGGAGTTGTAGGTTAATTCCTTTTCTTGAAGGTGGGTTCAACATTGGTTTTTACATTTGTCGTGCACCCTTAGTTTATATTGGGGCATATTAAAGCGGCCTCGCGAAACCATGACACACAACCATCACATTCTTAACAACTTAACCCTGCCAACAACTCCGCCAAATACCCAAAAACCCGGCAGACCTGCCGCCAAAACAGCGATCAAGAAATGCGTAAGGTATTGGGAAACAGAGGGGTAGCGCACACCGGCTTCCAGCGAATGTTTCCTGCCTCCGCCACAACTTAAAAAGCCTCGTATCGAGTAATCGGTACGGGGCTTTTTTAATCTGCATTGTGTACTCCACCTACGTTTTGCAATTCCATTAGTAATAAAAATGGATGCTGACTAAACCTCGAGACTTGCCGGCCTGGTTTCGACTCCGCATCCCGTCGAATATCGTCAGCCAAGACTGCAACTTTCGAAAAAGAGCGAAGAACGGTTAAGCCTAATTAGACCACGTTCCAAGCCTACCCCTAGAACCCGGTTCGGCCCTCCGGTTTTGGCTGTTGCACCGGATGGGTTTCCGTGGTGCTGTTTTCAATTACCCATTCCACATCGGGGTGCTGGCTCAGGCGGATACCTTCGGCAAAGAAGGCCTCAACGTTGACGCCATAGGTGCCGTTTTCTTTCTGTTCCAGAATTGCCTCGGTAATGGGTACGCTGACGTACGCGTCTTCATACGTTACACGGCGGAGCCGCAGGAGGATGGAATAGTTTTCGATGCTTTCGTGTTTCATTTTTTTGTTTCAGGTTGTTTGCTTTTCTAACTCCTCAGGCATGCAAATGGTTCCACAATGCCGTTTTCCAATGTGAAAACCAAACGATACGTGCCATTTTTAAAGGCCGACGTACATTGGCGATATTTACATTTTACGGTTCAGACCAACTATGCCTACCTACCCGGTTTATCACACAATTCTCCTCCTCCTCGTACTCAGCCTCTCCGGTTGTGCAAGTTTGCGAAAACCGCAAAGCATCCCTGCCGGAGCCGGTAGTTTTGTATTTCAGCAAAAAAAGCTCAACTACGGTCGCCCCCTAACCGTGCTGACCTACCGCCCGAAAAATTACAACCGGGATTCGCCCATTTTATTTGTGATCCACGGAGCCAGCCGGGCCGCCGAAAGTTATCACGCAGTGTGGAGCCCGATAGCCGAACAATACAACGCCCTGCTCGTGGTACCGTATTTTGACAAGGAGGCCGGCTTCCTTACCAGCGATCAATTTAATCTGGGTAATGTGTTCCAATTGGATTCGATGGATCAAATCCTGGGCACCAATCCCGAACCCGACTGGTCCTTTTCTCTCCTGGAGCCGCTGTTCGATGTTGTGCGCAAAAAAACGGAAAATCGCAGCCGGGAATATTGCATCTATGGCCATTCGGCGGGCAGCCAGTTCCTGCACCGTTTTTTAATTTTTAAAGAAAAAAACCGGGTAAAACGAGCCGTTTGCGCCAATGCCGGCTGGTACACCACGCCCGACGATCAGATCCGCTTTCCCTATGGCCTGGCCGGTACGCCCCTGGATGCTGCGAACCTGCGGGCGGCATTTGGCAAACGTGTCACTATTTTACTGGGTGAGGCAGATACAAAAACCACCGGTGCAAGCCTGCGGCAATCGCCGGAAGCCATGCGCCAGGGCCGGCACCGTTTTGAGCGCGGGCACAGTTTTTTTGACTATTGTCAACGCCTGGCCGAAGCGAAAAACTTCTCATTCAACTGGGACTTGCAGACCGTTGCCGGTGCGGGACACAGCAACGAGCAGATGGCGGAAAAAGCCGGGGCGTTGCTGTTTTTCGGGGAATAATCCGGGCGTCATTTCAGCCCCCGCGTCATCTCCCGTTTTCCGGGCGGGCCTTCCAGGCCTTCCACCTCAAATCCGACTTTTTTCAGCGTCCGTTTGAAGGCGCCTTGTGCGCAATACGTTACCAGCGCGCCTTCGGGTTTCAGTACCCTGTACATCAGCCCCAGGATACGCTCCGTCCAGAGTTCCGGCTGTGCCTGCGGAGCGAAGGCATCGAAGTAGACAAGGTCAAAGCGTTGGGTGGTGCGGAAGGCTTCGAGGCGAATCTGTTTTTTATGCAAACTGAAATGTTCGGACAGCCTGGCACTCCGGTCCCAGGCGCAATGGTGCAGGCGCTTGAAGTCGGCAAGGCGGTTAGGTTTATCCAGTTGATCGGCATAATTGAGCGTATCGGCATCGTCGGCGGGGATAGGGTAGGCCTCGATGCCGACATAGTGCACGTGCAAATTGCGGCGCTCGGCTTCCAGCCAGGTCATGAAGGCGTTCAGCCCCGTACCGAACCCCACTTCCAGGATGGCAATTTCCTGTTGCACTACTGCTTTGAACCGCAAACCCGCGTCGATAAATACATGTGCCGACTCGGTTACCGCGCCGTATTTGGAATGGTAACTGACGCCATACTTTTCGGAAAAAACAGAATGGGAACCGTCTTGCGTGACGAAAATGGCCATGATCGGTCGGGCTTGTTGTGGATAGCCAATGTAAACCGATCCGGTGTTAATTTACGATTTTGGATTTGCGAATTACGATTAGTGCCATTTTCAGGAACTGCGCCGTCCTTTTTACAATCCGGATTATTAAAAAAAAAACAGCGCACCGGGTTATTCCGGTACGCTGTTGGTGCGGGAGGAGGGACTCGAACCCTCACAGCCTTGCAGCTACTGGTGTTTGAGACCAGCGCGTCTACCATTCCGCCACTCCCGCTGGTATGTTAGGATATTGGGATATTTTAAAAATTCACGCCTGTTTAATATCTAAATATCCCAATGTCTCAATTAACGGGCCGCAAACTTAGACAGATTTTCCCGAATGCGCAATAGATACCTTTTTTTCAAAAAATATTCCAGCACGGCCTCCAAATCGACTTTTGTTCCGGACTCGTGTGTGTAGGATTTGAGGGTTGGCTGAATACCCTGATCGAGGTTGTTCTCCAGCGCGTTCACTGCTTCCAGGGTGGTTTTATACTGCTTGTCGTCAAAATCCAGTTCCAGTTCCATCAGGCCTTCGTTGATTTCCATCATTTCCATCAGAAACGCCTGCGGAATCTGTTGTTTGCCCTCGTCTTCCAGCAGGCCGCTGATCTGCAGAATGTACCGCATGCGTTTGTCGGGGTCCGACAAGGTTTGGTAAGCCTCGTTGTTCAGGGAGGCTTTTTCCAACATCTCGGCTTGTTGTGCGGCGTCGGACAGCGTATGAAAATCAGGGTGGAATTTTTTACTGTTCTGATAAAAAATGCGGCGCAGGCTGGATTCATCCACCTGAAAAGAAACCGGAATATCGTAAAACTCGAAATACGTCATAATTGGCCAAACCAAACTCCGCTGTGCCCTCCGTTCCTCTGTGAGCCTCTGTGGAATTTTTAGTGTCACGGAGGCTCACAGAGGAATGGAGGGCACAGCGGGTTTTAAAATAGGCCCTGGAAAAAGTGCCGCCAGAGATCAAGCCCCAGCGCATACACCATCAGGCCGAGCAACAGGAAGAAACCGACCGTGACCGCTTTTTCCATAAACTTGTCGCTCACTTTGCGCCGGGTGATCACTTCCCAAAGCAGGAAAAGCACGTATCCGCCGTCGAGTGCCGGAATGGGCAACAGGTTGATGAAGGCCAGCAGGATGCTGAGCGAAGCGGTAAGTCCCCAGAACCGTTCCCAGTCCCAGGTGGTGCCGTACATTTTGCCGATACTGATCAGGCTGCCCAGATTGTCTTTTACGGCAATTTCGCCGCTGAACATTTTGCCGAAGGCTTTCAACTGCGTGTTCAGAAAATCCTGCCCCATTTGCACACCGGCAGGCAGGGCGCGCAACAGGCCGTAATGCTCGCGGCGCACTTCAAAAAAACCGTCTGTTTGCGGGCGCACGCCGATAAGTCCTTCCGGGGTAAGTTTCAGGTTGACCTGCATGGTATCAGCCTGCCGCAACAGGGTGATCTGCGCGGCTTTATCCTTGTTTTCCTGCGCCAGGGGGGTAAATTGGTCGTAATACAGCGTGGGCTGGCCGTTGAAGGCAATGATCCGGTCGCCAGCCTTGATGCCTGCTTCCGCAGCGGGCTTGCCGGGCGCCAGTTCGGCGACGTAAAACGGCATGCGCGGCGCCATAAGCTGGGCCTTGGCCACCTTGTGTTTGGTCAGTTGTTCACCGGCATTGGCTGGAAGTTGAATCGTTTGCTGCCGGCCGTCGCGGAGCACGGTGACCTGGCGTACGTCGTTCAACACAACTTCTTCGATATAGGCAGCTGCGTCCACCTGGTCTACGGATTTGTTGCCGAGTTTGACGATCACATCGCCTTGTTGGAAGCCCTGTTCCCGAAGCACTTCGTGAAACGCCAGGCCGTGTTTAAGTTCGCTGTTGGGCACATAGGCTTTGCCAAAATACCAAAGCATCATAGCGAAGATGGCAAAACCCAACAGGAAGTTGACCGTTACGCCACCCACCATGATGATGAGCCGCTGCCAGGCCGGCTTGGAGCGAAACTCCCAGGGCTGCGGGGCCTGTTTCATGGCTTCGGTGTCCATGCTTTCGTCGATCATGCCGGCAATTTTCACATAGCCGCCCAACGGCAGCCAGCCGATACCGTATTCGGTTTCGCCGCGTTTGATCTTCCAGAGCGAATTGAAGGGGGCAAAATCAAAAAAGAGGTAAAATTTTTCCACCCGGGTCTTGAACCAGCGGGCTGGGAAAAAGTGTCCCATTTCGTGCAAAATAATGAGCAGGGATAGGCTCAATAAAAACTGACTGACAGTGACGATGGTATCCATTCTTCTTGCTGTTGGCTGTTGCTTGCCCGCCGATGCCTTATCAACTGCCAAAGCCTGGGTGTAGGTCGTAGCGAAGGCGGAACCGTTGGTTATTGGTTTATTTGTGAAATGGTTGAAACAAGGTATCGTTTTTAAAGTTCGGGCGAAATTACGGAAATTAAAACGTCGGCAGAGTTCGAAACTCTGCCGACGTTAATGTCAGACCTACTGAATTTCCCGGTATCGCTGGCTGTTGGCCGGATCAATCTTGGTCATAATTTGCACCACGCGGTCCTTTTTCGGTTTGTCCCCGACTTTCCACATTTCGACCAACTCGTCTTTTTTGGCGTTGGCGAACATCTGGGTGATCATGGAGTTGAAGTACGCGGTATTCACTTTGTCTACATCTTCCAGGGCCTGAAGAATAGCTGTTTTGCCGGCTTCGATATCCGTACTGAACAGGTCGAGCCCTTTGCGGTGGTAGGTGTACATGGCGGCGCGGTAGGGGCGCACCCGGGGGTTCATCAGGTTTTCGATGATCCAGTAGCGGTTGCGGTTTTTTCCGCCGTCGGCCGGTTTCCAGCCACCGCTGCGGTTGGTTTGTGAGTTTTGGATATTGGTCACGATTTGCTGCGCCGTCAACAAGTGCGGATCGCCGCCGTACAGGGAGTACGAGTCGTAGTCCAGCCCTAAAATCGTGTAAACATAAAATGCCAGCAGTGCGGGCAGATTCTGGTTGTCGGTAGCGTCGGGCAGAAACTCGATAGGCTGGTTCTGATCGTAGCGGAAGCTCACATCTTTGTCGAGGTGGGAGATCAGCGGCGTTTCGTAGCCGCTTCCGAATACCGGCCGGACGGCTTGTACGGCAAGTTCCGCTTCAAACGTATTATTCTCCTGCTCCGTTTTAATGGTGAAGATAAAATTGCATTTGATCCGTTCCTCCTGTTCGAACACATCCTGCGTCCACTTGGTGTTGTTTAAAAAATCGGCGATGGAGACTTGCAGCTGATCAAAAACACTGCGGTCGGTGTTCTGCAATTGCGGGGTGTTGATCCGCACGGTGCAATTCAATTCGCCCTGTGCGATTGCTCCGGTCGAGAGCAGGAGCAAAAATAGGATGCCCAAAAATTTATTCATCACAAGTAATTGTTGAGTTTAAAACTAGCGTGTTGCCTTTTTCCTGACGCTTGTTTTGGCTTTTGGGTTGGCCAGGCGGACAATTTCAGCAACAATATCGTCGGCTACAGCGGTTTTGGCCTTTAGGTCAAAGGTTGTTTTTTGCCCGTTGTGGTGCAAGATCGCGATTTTGTTGGTGTCGTGCCCGAAGCCGGCGCCGGTATCGCGCAGGGAGTTGAGCACGATGAAATCCAGGTTTTTCTTTTTCAGTTTGACCAGGGCATTGGCTTCCTCATCATTGGTTTCGAGGGCAAAGCCGATGAGGAATTGCCCCGGGCGTTTTTGTTTGCCGAGCGTGGCGGCAATGTCGATTGTCTCGGCCAGTTGGATGGCCAGCGGGCTGTCTTTCTTTTTGATCTTGGCGTCGGAGTAGTTTGCAGGGCGGTAATCGGCTACGGCTGCCGCCAAAATGGTGATGTCGGAATCGGGGAACAGCGGCGCGCAGGCTTCGTACATTTCCCGGGCTGTGGTGGTGTGCATCACGTTTATCGCCGGGTTTTCAGGCCGCAAATGCGTGGGGCCCAGCACCAGGGTCACGTCGGCGCCCTCGCGCGCCAGGCTTTCGGCCAGCGCAATGCCCATTTTGCCGGTCGAATGGTTGCCGATGTACCGCACCGGGTCGAGGGGTTCAAAGGTAGGGCCGGCAGTGATCAGCGCTTTTTTTCCTTTCAAACGTTGTGTGCGTTGGAAAAACTGCTCCAAATACGCCAGTATGTCTTCCGGTTCGGCCATGCGTCCGTCGCCAACCAGGCCGCTCGCCAACTCGCCAAATCCAACCGGAATCAGCTGCACGCCATGTGCCAGCAGGCGCTCGAGGTTGGCGCGGGTAGCCGGGTGCGTCCACATGTCGAGGTCCATTGCCGGCGCCACAAAAACCGGGCAGCGTGCCGAGAGGTACACCGCGGTCAGCAGGTTGTCGCAAATGCCGTTGGCAAGTTTGGCCAGGGTATTTGCGGTAGCCGGCGCAATGACCAACGCATCTGCCCAGAGGCCGAGTTCAACGTGGTTGTTCCAGGCTTCTTCGGAATTGATCTCCGTCAGAACCGGGTGTTTGGAAAGTGTGGAAAGGGTGAGGGGGCTTATAAAACCGGTGGCCGATGCGGTCATCATTACCCGGACGTCGATTCCTTTTTTTACCAGCAACCGTGTCAGCATCGCCGATTTGTAGGCTGCAATGGAACCGCTGATACCCAGGATGATTTTTTTCATTGCAAACACTTTTCGAGTGCGGAGTGCGGAATTCGGAGTGCGGAGTGGTTCATCATTTCGATAAATTAAAATTGGGCACTTCTTTGTCCCCATTGAATTTGCATCGAATTTGTCATTCAACCAAATGGTGAACCATTCCGCACTCCGCACTCCGTATTCCGTATTCGAATAATTACTCTTTTTCCTTGTCGTCTTCTACCTCCCGCCACAAAATTTCATCGTTCATAAATTCATTCGTGGCAATGATGGCGGTGTTGGGGAGGCGCTCGTAGAATTTGGAAATCTCGATTTGCTCCTTGTTCTCCTGCACCTCTTCGATGGTGTCGGTGTTGACGGCAAATTCCTCCAGTTTGCGTTGAATTTCCCATTTGAGGTCGCTGGAAATTTGCCGGGCGCGTTTGCCGATGATGGCAATGCTTTCGTAAATGTTGCCGGTTTTGCCAACCAATTCGCCTACATCGCGCGGTTGAACATTGGGGTCGAGGCCCTGGGCCTTACTTTTGATATCGCTCATAATAATGCGTAAGTGAATATTTTATTTAAGGTTTCTGGTTTAGGGTTACTGGTTAGAAGGTTTTCAACTTTTCGGAAAGGTGTACAACCTTCTAACTTTCTAACCAGAAACCTTCCAACCCTTTAACCAGTAACCGTCTAACCTTGTTCAAGTTACTTTCAGCCGTTTGCGCAGCACTTTGATCTCTGCTTCGGAATCGCTGCGAATTTCTTTGATCTCTTTGCTGTATTTCCCCGTCGGGTATTTTTCCAGAAAAGCGTTACAGCGGTTTACTGCTTCGGTATAGCGATCCAGTTTTTTGTCGATCACACTGTTTTTGCTGAGTAAATACGCCGATTTGGCGATCAGAAAACGCACGCGTTCCGCATCCGGGCTTTCCGGATAGTCGCGCAGCAGGTTGTCAAACGAAATAACGGCCGACTGGTACTGCCGGAGATCGAAATACAATTCGCCTTCGGCAAAGGCTTTTTGCTCCAGTTTGCGGCGCAACTCATCAATCAGTTTGTTGCATTCGGGTACGCGCGGGCTTTGCGGGAACAGGTTGGCAAACAGCTGAAATTCATCGATAGCCTGTTTGGTATTGCTCTGTTCGAGCCGGTACGACGGCGACAACAGGTAGTTGGAATAGGCCGACATGTAAGCCGCTTCCTCCCGGGAATTCGAGTTGGTGAACGTGTTCGAAAAATTTTTGAAATAATACGCCGACAGCATGTACTGTTTGAGATGGTAATACGTGTAAGCGTACTGAAAATAGGCTTTTTCTGCTTTTTCGCTACCCCGGATGGTGTTGAGTACCAGGTCGAACAGGGTTTGGGAGCGTTGGTATTCTCCCTTTTCGTAGTATTCGAAGGCCTTGTTCAAAATCAGGTCCTGGTTCCCACTGATCCGTATCTTCTCAAATTCACTTTTGCAAGAACTGCACAACCACATAAATCCGGCGAGCAGCAGCCAAACGTGCGTTTTTTTCATAGCGCGCAAAGGTATGTTTTTTGTTCGAAAAATTCGTGTTGAAAAAATAGATAGCCGCCTCTTTTGCAAAGCATTACCAAAACGACGAAGGGGCAATAATCGTGGCGTTGCTAAACCGAAACAGTGTACGGCTGTTATTTTTGAAGCGGCAAAGGTGCGGTGTAAACCGCCGGAAAATCCGAACTTTGCCCAGGCCTAACGGATAAAAAAATGAATTGGTATGTCAGACACCACCACGCAACAAACCGCCCTGCATTCGCTGGAAGAAAAATTTCAGGAAAAAATTGATGCCGACATCCGGATCGAGCCCAAAGACTGGATGCCCGAAGCCTACCGCAAAACGCTGATCCGGCAGATCGGGCAGCATGCGCACAGCGAAATCGTCGGGATGTTGCCCGAAGGAAACTGGATCACCCGCGCGCCGTCGCTCAAACGCAAAGCCATCCTCCTGGCCAAAGTGCAGGACGAAGCCGGCCACGGACTTTACCTCTACTCGGCGGCGGAAACCCTCGGCGTCGACCGCGATACCATGGTCGAAGAACTGCACAGCGGGAAAGCCAAATACTCCTCGATTTTTAACTACCCGACCATCAGCTGGGCCGATATCGGCGCCATCGGCTGGCTGGTCGACGGGGCGGCCATTCTCAACCAAATCCCGATCTGCCGCTGCTCCTACGGCCCCTATGCCCGCGCGATGATGCGCATTTGCAAGGAAGAAAGTTTTCACCAGCGGCAGGGCTTTGAAATCCTGCTCACCCTTTCCCGCGGTTCGGAAGCCCAACGCGCCATGGCGCAGGACTCCATCAACCGCTGGTACTGGCCGGCCGTTATGATGTTTGGCCCGTCCGACACCGACTCTACCCACTCGGCGCAAAGCATGGCCTGGAAAATCAAACGCTTCAGCAACGACGAACTGCGCCAGCGCTTCGTCGACATGATCGCCGAACAGATCAAGGTGCTCGGCCTCACCGTGCCCGACCCCGACCTCAAATGGAATGCGGAACGCGGCCACTACGACTTCGGCCCGATCGACTGGGATGAGTTTTGGAACGTCGTCAAAGGCAACGGCCCCTGCAACAAACAACGCCTGGATGCCCGTGTGAAAGCCTGGGAAGACGGCGCATGGGTGCGTGAAGCCGCGATGGCCTATGCCGAAAAAAAGGCGAAACGCGCGGCGGCGGGAGAAGCGTCGCAGGCGGCGTAGTTGCGGTGATTACCCGTCCTGCGGCATTTTCAGTATGTGTTTAGCGTGATTTGCCCATTACGAGGGTTTTCTGGGCGGAAATACACTTCCGAGAGCCAAACCCAAAACCTGCGGGAGATTTCGCCAAGCAGGTACCGGCTTCTAACCGCAGAACGCAATGCCCTCGGAGGCAAAAAACTCACCTTAACAACACAAAACGTACCGCCTGCCTGCCGTCTACCCGGTTTTGCACCTCCAGCACATACAACCCTTCGGGCAAATCCGACTTGAGTTGAACTGCTTGTGGCGCCGAGTCGGCAGTCAGTTGCAGCGCTTGAACCAACTGGCCTGTGGCATCAAAAATGCGGAGTTGTACTGCCTGTTCGGAGAAGTCGGACAAGTCGACGAACAGCACTCCGGTAGTCGGATTTGGGAAAACCCGCAGGCCCTTTCCATCAACAAATTTTTTGGCAGAATTGAAGAAGTCTCCCTTAAATCCAGGTTTGGATTCCTGCTCCACCGGGCAATTAAACGTATTCAAATAAGCTTCAAAAAATTGCTGCGGCGCCAAGCGGGCCGTCACGTGGATGTAGTCCGGCTCCGATTGCGGCGGCAGGGTGTATTCGAAAATATCGGACTCGCCATTGGCGATGCTGTCGCTCAGCGATTTGAACCGAATGGAATAAAACGGCGAAAAGTTGGGATTGCGCACCAGGTAATCCCGGCCATCCGGGGTGGTGTACACCGAGTTTTCGGCAGGCTTGACTGCCTTGGTGCCGTCCGGCAATTCAAAGGCCGTGTAGATCATCGGCTCAGCGCATTTGTTGATCGTCCGGATGCGGTAGGTCCGCTCCTTGGCGGCATTTTGCGTGATGCGCAGCAATTCCCAGCGCATGCAACCGATCTCCTTGACATCGCAGGGCAGTGCCTCGCGAACGATGACGTGAAAGCAGCAGGTGTCCACATTCCCGCAACTGTCGCGGGCTTCGTAGCAGACTTTGGTTTTGGCCACAGGGAACAAACTGCCCGGCGGCAAACCCTCCGTCAACATGAGCGCCACACCGGGGCATGGGCAGTCGCTGACGGCAGTGGGCAGGTCGTAATCGACCGGAACTGCGCCGGTACCGGCAATCGTAGCAATGTTGATATCCTCAACGCATTCAATGGAAACACTGGAATTGGGCGTGGTGGCATAGCGCAGCACGTAGATGAACACCAGCGGGCAGCCGTTGGGGTCGGGAATGGTGTCGGTGACCATGCCCGGCTGGGTATACGTTTGCCCGCCGATGGTGACGCTTTCGCCGGGGCAAAATTCGAGGGTGTCGGAAATGATCTGCAGCGGCAACACGGTCACGGTAAAGGTGTCCTCCTGCACGCAACCGTCATTGGTAGTAGCCAGCAAGGTGTAATTGGTGGTTTGAAGCGGTTGAATGGTCACCGTGGGGCAGTCGGTGCAACTCAGGCCGGTAGTGGGCGCCCAGGCGTAGCTGTCGAAACCGGGCACGGAAAGCGTGTAGGAATCGCCGGCGCAAAGCGTGGTGTCGGCCAGTTTGACATCGGCCAGCAGGCTGGGCGAAATCAGCACGGAATCGCGTTGAACTGTGCCGCAGGTATCGGTGACTTCAACCCAGAAGGTGCCGAAGGTCGACGCGGCAAAGGTTTGGGCACTGCTGCCGTCTTGCCACAGGTAAGTGGCGAAGCCGGGCCCGGCATTGAGGATTACGGTGCTGTCCTGGCAAAGGATGATGTCGGGGCCGAGGTCGAGTTGAAGGGTTGATGCGCAAGGGCAAATAACCGGCGAACTTTTCAGCGAAAGTGGCCCGGAAAGGATGTTTGACAAATTTGTATTTGTCCAGTCACTTACCGAATAGAACGTGTTTTTTATTTGTAAAACAAGTGTATCGACGAAAACGTCGGGTACAGTCCGGCAAGACGATGGACCGGTATCCCACAAAAACAAATCGTTGGATAAAGGGTCGTTGCCAAATTTGCCCACTGCTGCAAGGCAACCGTCAGCCGAGGTTTTCAGCCCGTAAAATTCGACTTCATACGGATTGTCATATTCAAAAGCCCAAAGCAAATTGCCCTGTTCATCAACTTCCATCAGAAAATCACTCAGGCCGCCGTAGTCTTCGTTGGCAGTCAGCAAGTAGCCACCCGAAGGCGATAGTTGAATGTCAAATGCCGCATGGTTTCGGCCTTCGATACCGTATTGTTTTGACCAGATTATCTCGCCCTGCGCATCCAGTTTGAGCAAGGGCAGGCCAAGATATGCACCCCCGGAATAGTCCCAGGTACCGCCGGTCACGATAAACCCGCCGTCCGGCGTGCGTTTCATGTTGAATAATCCGTCATTTTGCGGACTGCCCATCAGCTTTTGCCAAACAACATTGCCGGAGCCGTCAAACAGGATCATGATGAAATCATGCTTGCCCACGGAATAGGAAATTCCGGTACCTGCGACGAGGATATTGCCGTCGACAGTTTCTGCAACCGTGTACAGGTAATCATTACTGGAGCCATTTAACACCTTGCCCCACAACGGCACGCCATTCGCATCGGTGCGCAGCACGCCCATCCGGTCTACGCCGTTTATCCGGCCAACGCAGGCAAAGCCGCCGTCGCTGGTTTCAATGACGTCATAGCCCTCCGAAGTCGGAAGGTAGTTGTAGGTGCGCGCCCAGGAGAGGACACCATCGCTGGTTGTCTTAACCAACAATAAATTTTTGCCCGGAACCAGGCTGGTTGTCGTCCCAATCAGGATAAAGCCGCCATCCGAACACTGTTTGATTTTTTTAAAACGCTCATCCCCGGATTCATAGATGAGGTGGGCCCAGAGCACATCGCCGGCAGGAGTTACTTTCAGAAGCAGGCCATCTTCACCGGCGCCAAGGCCGGAGGTATATCCGGCCAGCACCAGATTCCCGTCGGACGTCCACAAAAAATCTTCGGCATGTTCAAATGCGCCGCCGGCGTCGATTTTCAAGGTGCCGATCGGAGAAGTACAGTTTTGAGAAATTCCGTTAACGGAAATAAGGGCGAACAAGAGGCAGGGTAGAAAAGCAGATTTCATGTGCAGGTTATATTTTTTGAAAAAATGATTTCCAAAAATACCGGCGAATTACCTGGGAAACAATCCCGGTTTTCAAAATACCTGCACAACGTTAGGAGCAACTGTTCATGCCAATCGTTCCAAAATAGCGCGCACCAGTCCCGGCCCTTCGTACACCATCCCGGAATACAGCTGCACCAGGTCGGCGCCGGCTTCCAGTTTTTCCCGCGCTGCTTCTGCGGAGTCGATTCCACCGACGCCGATGATCAGAAAATCCGGGCCGAGTTTTTGGCGCAAATACCGGATCACCGTCGTGGCCCGTTCACGCACCGGTGCACCGCTGAGCCCGCCGGCGCCGATGTTCTCCACGGCTGCAGCCGGTGTTTTCAACCCGGTTCGGGCGATGGTGGTGTTGGTTGCAATCACCCCGTTGAGCCCTGTTTTTTTCAAAATTTCGGCAATGTCGTCGAGTTGGGCGTCGGTCAGGTCGGGCGCAATTTTGAGCAGCAGGGGTTTTGGCGCAGCCTGTTTGTTGTTCTCCGTTTGCAGGGTTTGCAGCAGTTGGGTGAGCGGTTCTTTTTCCTGGAGTTCGCGCAGGCCGGGGGTGTTGGGGGAACTAACATTGATCACAAAATAGTCGACATAGTCAAACAATGCCCGGAAGCATTTCAGGTAATCGCCGGTAGCCTGCTCGTTCGGTGTGACTTTGTTTTTTCCAATATTGCCGCCAATGATTACGCCCTCGGGAATACCTTGTTGGCGCAGCTGTTTCAACCGCACGACGAGGGCGTCCAGGCCCGCGTTGTTAAAGCCCATGCGGTTGATCAGCGCCCGGTCGGCAGGCAGGCGAAACAGCCGCGGGCGCGGATTGCCGGCTTGGGGCTGGGGCGTTACGGTGCCTACCTCGATGAACCCAAAGCCCAGGCTGGCCAGCCCGCGGATATGACTGCCGTTTTTGTCAAATCCTGCGGCGAGTCCAACGGGATTCGGGAAATGCAAACCGTGGAAATTGCGCTCCAGCTGTGGGTTTTTCAGGCAATACCAGCTTTTCAGCAGCCGGCGGACCGGTGGGATTGCAGTGGCCAGATCAAGTAAAAAAACGGTAATCCGGTGCGCGGTTTCGGCAGGGAGGAGGAAGAGGAGGGGTTTGAAAAATTTATACATGAAAGCAGACTGTTGATGGATGTTTCGCGGCAAAAGTACGCTTGTTGGATTAAGCGTTTTTGAGAAAACCGGAATTGCTTGCTACGAGTAAGGCTTCTCCGTGTCCTCCGTGCCTCCGTGGTGAAAATCAGGGTCGAATTTCCGCAGCCAACCCGTCCAAATCCCGCACCAGCAGCCGCGAGCGGTTGAACGTCAGCAGTTTTTTGTAGCGCAGGTCGTTGAGCGTGGTGGTCACCGTTTGGCGGCTGGTAGCGGTGAGGTTGGCAATTTCCTGGTGGGTGACGGGCTTGCGCACCACCCATTCGTAGCCTACGCGCTCGCCGTTGGTTTGGGTCAGTTGCACCAAAAATTCGATGATGCGGCTTCGGCTGTCGCGAAATACCAGCGACTCCAGGCGGCGTTCCATTTCCAGTTGGCGGCTGCCGAAGATGCGCATAAAAAACAGGTTGAGGTCGCTGCGCTCGCGCATCAGGCCGCGCAGTTCATCCAGCGTGACGACGCACACCGTCGTATTTTCCAGGGCATAGGCAGAATCGCGGCGGCGTTCTTCCCCGACAAGGGCCAGTTCGCCGAACACTTCGCCTTTCCCAAGGATGGCTTTCGTGATTTCTTTGCCTTCCTCGTTCATCGTGGAAATTTTTACGCGGCCTTCGGTGATAAAAAAGATGCGGTCGGAAAAATCGTCGGGCACAAAAAACGAATCACCCTTGGCATAACTGCGGTGCACGTGTTGTGCCATGTTATCCTGGTTGCCGAGTTTATTCGGGCACAGGATATGCGTCACATCAATATTTTCGAGGTGCCAGAGTGCCTGCATGGAAGTTTGTTATTCGTCGAGTTTCAAATCAAACCGTTCTAACAAATCCGAAACCAGGGGGTTCACTTCCAGCATCTTGTCCAACTTCTCCTTAACCGTAAGCGGCTTGTTGGCCTGGCTGCCGGCCTGGATTTCAGCCGC
The DNA here is from genome assembly GCA_964484205.1 of uncultured Saprospiraceae bacterium. Classification (GTDB taxonomy): domain Bacteria; phylum Bacteroidota; class Bacteroidia; order Chitinophagales; family Saprospiraceae; genus M3007. The sequence goes on from CAZAEZ010000013.1 coordinate 105,757, forward strand.
TTTGGCTTCGTCTATTTTCAGGCGGACTTTCAGTCCGGGCTCGTGCAGGCGGCTGCGCAGGGTATCGAGCAGTTGGGACAGTTCGTCCTGGATCAGGCCCCGGTGCATCGACAGGCCGAGCAAAGCCACCAGTGTTTTTTCTTCCAGGTGCAATTTGGCTGCCAGCATGGCCTGGCGCAGGGTAGGGGAGGAGTTGGATTCGGCGTAGGCCGCCCATGCTTCCCGGGCATTTTCCAGGTTCAGGCGGCTTTCCAGTGCGGCGTGCCGGGCGTCTTCCACGGCGACGGCTTCTTCAAAATCCTCCAGGCGCAGCGAAATTTTGTCGGCGCGTTTGAGGCCCAGGCGCAGCTCCGTTTTCAGGTTCGACATGGCTTCGCCGGTCAACTCGGACGCGTTGGAATGGACGACCTGCGGTTCGGGCGGCGGCGCGGTGGCCGGTTTTTCAGCGGAGCCGGTGGGCACAGCCGATACCGGTTTGGCGTTGCCGGCTTGCCCGGAAGGGCTCGTTTGAACGGGTTTTTGTACCGGACTGCTCAGGTCAGCCGTTTTTTTTTCCGGGACGGCGGCGGCGGAAACGGCGCGGTTGATGTAGCACATTTTCAACAAAGCCATCTCGACGTGCAGGCGTTTGTGCCGCGCCATTTTCATGTTGATATCGCAGTCGTTTGCCAGGTTGAGCGCCGTGAGCAGGAAAGCCGGCGGCGCCAGGGCCGCCTGCCGGCGGTAGCGCTCGGTGAGGCTGTCGCCCACTTCGAGCAAGGCCAGGGTAGCCTCGTCTTTACACACCAGGATGTTGCGCAGGTGTTCGGCCAGACCAAGGAGAAAAACCTCGGGTTCGAAGCCCTTGCTCAGGATCTGGTCGAACAGGTTCAGGATGGCCGGGGCGTCCTCGGCCATGAGGGCGTCGGTCAGTTGGAAGTAGTAATCGTAGTCGAGAATGTTCAGGTTTTCGATGACATCCTCGTAGCGGATTTCTTTATTGGAAAAACTGGTGATCCGGTCAAAGATCGACAACGAGTCGCGCAAGGCGCCGTCGGCCTTTTGGGCAATGATGTGCAGTGCGTCTTCCTCGGCCTTGATGCCCTCTTTTTCACAAATGGATTTCAGGTGCAGCACCATGTCGGCCACGCTGATCCGCCGGAAATCGAAGGTTTGGCAGCGCGACAAAATGGTGGGGATGATCTTGTGTTTTTCGGTCGTGGCCAGGATGAAAACGGCATAGGGCGGCGGCTCTTCGAGCGTTTTCAAAAAAGCGTTGAAGGCCGACTGCGAGAGCATGTGCACCTCGTCGATGATGTACACTTTGAACGCGCCGCGTTGCGGCGGTACGCGCACCTGCTCGACGAGGGTGCGGATGTCGTCCACGCTGTTGTTGGACGCGGCATCCAGTTCAAAAATATTCCAGGAGGCGTCGTCCTGAAAAGCCTTGCAGGAGGAGCATTCGTTGCAGGCTTCGTTGTCTTTCGTGCGGTTTTCGCAGTTGAGGATTTTAGCAAGAATACGCGCACAGGTCGTTTTGCCCACGCCCCGGGGGCCGCAAAACAAAAACGCGTGGGCGACATGGTCGGTGGCCAGCGCGTTCTTCAGTGTTTGGGCGACATGCTGCTGCCCCACCACGTCTTCAAAACGCGTGGGACGGTACTTGCGGGCAGAAACGACGAATTGACTCATGCCTTGCAAAAGTACGATTGTTCGCCGGAGAATGGGGCCGGCAACGGGAAGAAGTTTTCAACAATGGCGGCGGGTCGCCACGCGCAAAAGGTTTAACTTGCACAAAAATTCGAACGACATGGCAGTTGAAACCAAATTTCCACTTACCCGTCAGGATCTGGCAGCCGTCAGCACCGGGCTGGTTCGTTTCCCAGCCGGCTTTGCGGAGTATTGGGCCGTCGTGGAAAAAGCCGAATACCGGGCCGATTTTCTCCAAAATGAAATCATCGCAATGAGTTACGAATCTAACCTCCACAGTAAAATTGTTACCCGATTGATCGTTTTACTTTCGGGAATTTACCCAATCCCTGCATATGCCATTCACGACAGCAACCGCCCGGTGTACCTGCCTGATTGCGGCAGTGGTAAAGCCGTGTTTAACCCCGATTGTTGTGTCACGCCGGAGCCGCCTGCCCTGTTTCAGTACAAAACCGGCCTGGACGCCGAAACCAACCCCCTGGTGGTCGTGGAGGTACTCTCAAAGTCGACCTACGAATACGATTTTACGGAAAAACTGCCCTGTTATAAAAAGATCTCCAGCCTGCGCTACCTCGTGTATGTAGACAGCCTGCGCACCTTTGTCACTGTTTTTGAGCGCATCCGCGACACCGATCAATGGATCAATACCGACTATGACCATGCGGAGGCCGAATTTTCATTGGGCGATGGGAAAATCAGCCTTTCCCAGATTTATTCGCATTTGCCGAAACCATAATTACCGGTATTTCGAGCCATCGATAAACCAGACAAAACTCAAATTGGCCCTGGTTCTCGGATCAAAGGTGGACGGCAGGCTCGGAACCAGTAAAAACGGATCGTTCTGAACATAGTCCAACGTAAGCCGAACCTGACTGATCGATGAAAAAAAATAGGTGCCGCCCAACTGCACCACCGGCGACCAATCGCGGTGTTCCTTCGTCAGGTTTGCATTGGCAGGCGCCAACGCACCGCCATCCAACAATTCAACCGCCCTGCGGCGCAGTTTGCTGATTTCGCCAACGCCGGCGCTAAACGCCAGCTGCAGGCGGTCGGCAGGGAACCAGTTCAGCCCAAGTTCGGCCTGTGTGTTCATTTGGTCCGATTGTTCAAAAAACCAGCGCCCGCCTTGCGTGGACAGCACTTCCAGGGTTTGGAAACGCATCTCGTTTTTCAAACGCAAATTCAATTGAAGTTTCCGGCCAAGAACCCACCCGGGTTGTAACGTGACATCCAGTCTGGGAAATTCACCTTGTACCCCACTGCTGCCGTACACCCAGGCGCCGAGTTGCAACCGTTTCCGGTTGTCCGTTTGAAAACCAAATCCGCCGCCGATTTTCGGCGAAATTTTTTGAAAAAGCTCCACACCGGTTTGCGCATAGCGGATTTTCTGCCAATAGGGGATTACCTCCAGGCTGACCTGGTAGGACCGGAAATGCCGGTCAAGTGCACTGAGGTTTCCATAAAGCTGGTAACTATGTTTTTCGACAGTAAAGTCATGCCAATACGCATACATCCCGACGCTCCCGCGCAGGTTCTGGAAGGGGCCACGAGGGCTGAACTCCCGGTATTGCAGGTAGGCATTCGAAACGGAAAAACGGTAGTTTGGCAGGGTGAAGTCATCCCGGATAATTGGCCGGTCGTTTTCCGAGTGGCTGAGACCCCAGCCCCAGTGCCGGTTGATGCGGGCGATGGAAAGGTTCCAGTTGTAATCAAGGCTTTTCTGAGCGCCCCAATGCCGGTAGGAGAATGCGGTGTGGCCGGCTACTTCCAGGCTGTTGGACCGGTCGCGCAGGCGAAATTTGAGTTCGGGCCGGGCTTCGGTTGCATCCCGGCCGGCAAACAAGGCGGCATTCGAGAGCTGGACGTAGCTGTTGTTGGGGAGCAAATACTGGGAAGTGACAAACAGATAATCAGAAACAGATTGCAGGGTTTCCGTCTTCAGTTCAGGCCCTCCGAGTTCGTTGATTTTCACCTTTGTAGGCCCGATCAACGCATTATAAACGCCAAAACGCCAGTTGCCCCGGGTGCGGGTGCTGAGTTTTGAGGCCTGAAGTACTTTCCCGTCGATGCTTTGGACAAAGAACTCGCCTGTTTCCAATGGCCGGCGCCAAAGGAAACTGTTAGCATGCAATGAGGGGTAATAATTCACATTGGAATAGTTGCTGAACAGGTCGACCTCCTCGGCTAAAAACTGGCGCGGTTCGGGTAATGGGAACGGCCTGATTTTTTCAAATGGTATATTGCAACAGGCCCAAAGGTTTTTATAAAAGGTCTGGGGTGGCAGCAGGGTGACGTCCAGCGTAGTGCTCGAATTCAGCCCGACCTTGCCATCGATGCCGATCGTTTGGTAGGCGTACGTAAAATCGAACGGACTGGTTGTGGCGTCAACAGTTTGCTCGGAATGTACCGCCAGCGAAGCCCGCCGGAGTTGATGGATATCCCGGATACCGGTGAACGTGCCGAATTGCAGCACCTGGTCTTGCACCAGCGGGTTTTGCGGGCTCCAGGTCGACAGCTCGCCGGTGCTGCGGTCGTACCGGGTGATTTGCGCGCCCCAGTTGTGTTCTGTTTTACGGGGAAAGCGCAAGGCTGTAAACGGAATGCGGATTTCGACCGTCCAGCCTCCGGCAAATTGCCGTACGGCGCTTTTCCAGATGGCGTCCCATGTGGTTCCTGCCTGCCGGTCGTCGAGTTGAACACCAGCCGCGGTCACCGTAAAGTTGAAGGCCAACTGGTCGTCGTTCCAGGTATCGAGGCTGATTTTCAGCCAGTCGCCGGTGGCTACGCCGTCGCGGATACCGCCCTCGTGCCGGATGCCTGCGCTGTCGGGGTCGAAGCAGCGGGCGGCGAAATAGAGGTCGGTGGCAGTGTAAAAAATGCGGCACTCGGTTTGGCCGTGCGGACTGTTTCCAAAAACCGGGTAGGCAGTGGTGAATCCGGCCAGTGGGGCCAGTTGTTGCCAGCAGCTGTCGGTCAGGCTGCCGTCGATTTCGGGGTTCCGGTCCAGGTATGGGAGTTCCAGGCTTTTTGAAGGTTGGGCAAACAGGCAGGTTGCCGTAAAAAACAGGCAGGCAATCAGGTTAAATTGCTTCATAGGTTCAGGTGTTAAATGGAAAGGTCCAAAGTAAACGCACCGTTTGGGAAAAATGCTGGTTTGCAGTACATAAAAATGTTTTTTGGTAACTATTTACCACATCAGGCACATAGGTCAATTCACATAGACCACATAGAAATAAGGCAGTAAGAGAATCTATGTTTTCTATGTGAAAACTGCTATGTGCACTATGTGGTAAATAGTTACGTTTTGGCTCGTATTCCCAACGGGCTGATAGTGAGGGGGTGACTGCCAGTCACCCCCTCACTTGGCTCCCCGCTCAGCCAAACGGGAATATGAGCCTACGTTTTTTGTAATAAAAAATCCCGAATTTTTCAAAATAGAAAAATTCGGGATGATCTATGTCTGCACTCCGCACTCCGCACTCCGCACTTTGCACTCCGCACTCCGCACTCGTATTACATCGGGTGCGCGTGCAAATTCACCACTTTGGATGTGAGCGCGCCATCGTGGTCGAGTTGTGCCCAAATTTCCAATTCCAGGTTGGTGTGCTCGGTTACATTATTCGTCCAGGTTTCGTCGATGGTAAGCACCAGCGCATGGTCGTGCGCATCGGCGTTGAACAATACCGTGCCGGTTGCTTTGTTGCGCAGTTCGAGTTTCCAGCCATGCAGCGACTCCTTGCCGGTCAGCGTGGCTTGAATTGCCAGCGTAGCGCCGGGCATGACCATCTGCCCTTCGGTCGGCGAGCTGATCTCGATCGTCGCTTCATTGGCGTGATGGTCGTCATCTTTTTTGCAGGCGTTCAGGGAAATCAGGCCCGCAAGGGCAAGTATTGGGAGCAAAAAAAAGAAGTATTTTTTCATGATGTGTTTTTTTGAAAAATGGTCGTGTGTCGCGGCATTTTCTTTGCCGGGCGATTTGAACTAAATTTAAAACAGGGAAAATCAAATTTGTCCTACGGCTTCGAGCCGTAGGACGAATGAACCGTTCAACCCGGCGGCTTAAAAATTTGACGGACAACCATTTGATCGCGGGGCAACGCCACACCAAACACTGCGCAATGCAGTTGCCGCGTGTGCTCAAGCCCGATAAGTGGTGCACCGCCATCCGGGAGGAGGAACGCGGACGTTTCAGCTTTTTCCCAAAGTTTTACCGGGAGTGCCGGTCCGTTGTTTTGGGCAGGGTTGTCAATTTTTTTGAGTTGCTTTGCCAGGTAACATTTGCCGTTACACTGTTTTTCCGGTTTGTTCCGGTTAATGCATTCCCGGGCAATGATCTCCGCTTTATTCCACACATACCAGCCCAGTAGTCCGGTTTTGATCAAAACCGGACTACTGATGAGAAATAACAATGCCAGGACAAAAACGCGAATCATGCTGGCGCAAAGGTGAATACTTTACCAAACGGGTATATCCGATTTATGTCATTTGTATTGCTAATCTTTATCAAAAACCCGCGTTTGGGCAAGGTGAAAACCCGGCTGGCGCGCACCATCGGCGATGCCGAAGCGCTGCGCATCTATCATATTTTGCTGGAAAAAACACGCCTGGCTGCGCTGGATGCTTCGGTCGACCGCTGGTTGTTTTATTCGGATTTCATAGAAAACGGCGATGCGTGGGCAGGTGCGGACTTTACCAAGTTTGTTCAGCAAGGCGACGATCTCGGGATGCGCATGGAACAGGCATTTCAGCAAGCCTTTGCCGCCGCGGCATCACGGGTGGTAATCATCGGGAGCGACTGCCCGGAAATCAGTGGCGCCTTGCTCGGGCAGGCTTTTGAGGCGCTGGAACATGCAGATTTTGTGTTGGGACCCAGCGTCGATGGCGGGTATTATCTGTTGGGCATGCGGGCTTTTTCACCCTGGGTGTTCCATGGGATTGTCTGGAGTACGGACTCGGTGTTTTCGGCAACTGTGGCGAGAATACAGGCAGCGAGGAAGACGGTTTCCCTGCTGCCTGTATTGCGGGATGTAGATACGGCGGCGGACTGGGTCCAGGTAACGCCGTCTGGCAGACGGCGTAAAAAAACCTGAGAATCCGGATGGCCGGCTGACTGGGCCCAGGTAACGCCGTCTGGCAGACGGCGTAAAAAAACCTGAGAATCCGGATGGCCGGCTGACTGGGCCCAGGTAACGCCGTCTGGCAGACGGCGTAAAAAAACCTGAGAATCCGGATGGCGGCGGACTGGGCCCAGGTAACGCCGTCTGCCAGACGGCGTAAAAAACCTTAAAATCTGAATAGCACCTGACCAAGAAGGCGTTTGGAAAATTGATTATTCTTCTTTGCCACGCCGTCTAACAGACGGCGTTACGGTGAAAGGCCAGTCTTCCCAATGATCTGCCAAGCGCGCAGCCACCGGGTTGTTCAGAACATAAGAAACCTGGTTGTCAAATTCTTTTCGGGTTCGGATCAGGTGGTCGTAGGTTTCGCGTTGCCAGAAATGTTCACCGTGCCTTTTTAGCACAGCATTAGCCTGTTTGGCGGTGTAGGTTTTTATCGTCTGCAAAATCCGGAAAAGCGGCAATTGGATTTTGTACAAAATCACATGCACATGATTGGGCATCACGCACAGGGCAACTAACTTAAACCGCTCTTGTTCATGCCAGTATAAAAAACAGGAAAGCACGATGGTTGCGATTTGCTCGTCTTTCAACCAAAATGGCCCGGTCTTGCATTGATCAAGCAACTGGTCAAATTGCAGGAAGTAATCCGTTCGTTCCTGCTCAATCAAGTTTACTAGAGTACTGGCTTCGTATTCCATCTGTTCCAGTTCACGCAGGCGATTTTCGTGGGATTGTTTCATCTGCTCGAGTGTGTTTCGAGGCAAACTTCCATACAAACGCAGGACAAGGTGAAAGACGCCATCAGCGGGTTGCCAGTGCGGTAAGCGTCGGCGGTAGTATTCCGGTTCATTTGCCATTGGAAGAAATTTTTTGACAAATAGAACTGGAATACTACCGACAAGCAAGACGGATATTAAATTTATTGAAATTTAATACGTGGCTAAGTGCTTGTTTTCGAGGCTGATGTGTTGTGGTTTTCTGGCAGATTGGGCGCGATATTTTTTTAGATTTTACGCCGTCTGCCAGACGGCGTTACTAGTAAAACAACCACTTCCCAATCTCCTTGAACGACACCTTTTTTCCATAGAGTAAAATACCCACCCGGTAGATTCGGCCGGCCATCCAAACGAAGAAGAAGGCGGCGCCTATGGTCAGCACCAGCGACAAAATAATTTGCCACATGGGCGGACTAAACGCCATCCGGAAGGGCATGACGATAGGTGAAAACAAAGGGAACATCGACGCAAAAACCATGAGTCCGCTGTCGGGGTTTCGAATACCGACAAACGCCACGATGTAAAACGCCAGGATGATCGGGATGGTCACCGGAAGCACCAGGGCCTGGCCTTCGCCGTAGTCGTCGCCCATGGCCGAGCCGATCGCGGCAAACATGGACGAGTAGATGAAATAGCCACCCAAAAAGAAGATAACGAAGGAGCCGACCAGCAGCGTCCAGTTTTGCTTGCCCAGTTCGGAAAATACGCGGAATGCTTCGCCCTGCGCCATTTCCGGGTCGATCTGTGGTTGGCCGGCGGTTACCGGTGGCTGCATGGCTTGCGGATCGACGTCGACCAACAAGGGCACCACGAACATCACCGCGCCGCTCAACACGATCCAGGCCACCACCTGGGTGAGGCCCACCGCCCCGGCGCCGATTATTTTGCCCAGCATGAGATCAAATGGGCGTACGCTCGACATCATCACCTCCACGATACGGTTGGTTTTTTCCTCCATAACCGACCGCATGACCATCTGGCCGTACATCATCACCATGAAAAACATGATGAAAGCCATGATGCCGCCGATCACCAGACCAACGCCAATAGTGTATTTGCTTTCGTCTTCGCCTTTTTCGGTGATTTTTTCCGGGTCGATGGATACATCCGTGTCTAGGTATTCCAGGCTGGCCCGGTCGAGGTGCAGGGAGTCAATTTTAAATTCGCGCACTTTTTTGGCGACCCGGCGTTCGATAAACTCACGCTTTTCGGGCGCCATTTTTTTATCGGAATAATAAAAAATTGTCAGGTCATTTTGCTTGAGACTGGCGAGCTGCGGAATGCGCAAAACGCCATCGTACTGCCCTTCGACGACGGCTTCTTTCAATTGTTCCAGCGTGCGCCCACCCGAAGGAATGTACCGCACGCCTTTTTCATCGGGGATGATGCCTACCACGCCGGCTTCATCCTGCACGACAACGTTGATCTCGCCGCCGCTCTCGTACTTCGTCAGCCCGACGATCACCAGAAAATACACCAACAAGCCAACCGGCGCCAGCAGGGTGCCGATGATGAACGATTTTTTGCGCACCCGGGTCAGGTATTCGCGCTTTATGATGAGTTTTAATTTGCTCATGATTCAAATATGGTTTGGAGGTTTCTGGTTACTGGTTTGAAGGTTGCTGGTTGTTCACCATTGCGGAATGGTATAAACCAGAAACCCTTTAACCAGTAACCAGAAACCTGCTAGTTTTGAGTTTCTTCGACGCGGCGAATGAAGATTTCGTTGAATGTGGGTAAAATTTCCTGGAAACGGGTCACGTGTATGTTTTGCTGGACGAGGTAGCGCAACAAGTCGCCGCTTTGGTTTTCATGTTCCAGTTGAACGGTGATATACCCGTTTGAGGCGGGCATGACCTGGAACTTTTCACCAAAATCGGCCGGCAGAGCATCCGGCGTTTCAATCCGGTAGAGGTTTTGCTTGAATTCGTTTTTGATGGTGTTTACCTCGCCAAAAAGCACATTTTTGCCGCGGTTGATCAGCACGATGTGTTCGCACATTTCCTCCACCTGCTCCATGCGGTGGGTACTGAAAATGATGCTGATGCCGGCTTCGTTCAGTGCCCGGATCTCGTCCTTGATCAGGGTGGTATTGATCGGGTCGAGGCCGCTGAACGGTTCGTCGAGGATCAGGAGTTTGGGTTTGTGCACTACCGTGGTGATAAACTGGATTTTCTGTTGCATACCTTTCGACAGTTCCTCCACTTTTTTGTTCCACCAGTCGGTGATTTCAAATTTTTCAAACCAGATGTCGATCTCCTGGCGGGCCTTTTTTTCCGTCAGTCCTTTCAGTTGTGCCAGGTACATCAGGTGCTCGCCCACCTTCATTTTTTTGTACAAACCGCGCTCCTCGGGCATGTAGCCGATATGTTCGGGTGTGCGGTCGTTCAACTTTTCACCATCCAGCCGGATCTCCCCTTCATCGGGGCCGGTGATGGTGGTGATCATCCGGATCAGGGAGGTTTTTCCGGCGCCGTTGGGGCCCAACAAGCCGAATACACTGCCTTTGGGCACGTCAAACGTTACATTGTCAACAGCGACATGTTTGTCATACCGCTTGGTTACATTTTGAATTGAAAGTATCATACGCGAAGGCTCTTTTCTTTAACCGGGCGGCAATTTCGGAAGCTTTGCCCGGTAATTGCAGCGTTTATCGGCGAAAGCCCGGAAAAACTATTTTTCTTTGAGGAAAAATTCGGTAAACGGGCGGGAAAGGCCCGCTTTCCGATTTGATTTTTGGGCAACCCAACCCGCCATGCGTAGGGGCGACCGCGAGGGTCGCCCCTACACCATTCCGGGTTGGTTAACCAAATAACCAAACGACGCCGCATCCAATTTCACGATCATGTTGACCATTCACAATTATATCAACGGCCTGAACCATCCGCCGGCCACGGGTGAATACCTCGACAATGTAAATCCGGCTACCGGGGAGGTGTACGGAAAAATCCCCGATTCGGGGCAAACGGACGTGAACCTGGCGGTGGAGGCCGCCCGGGCCGCTTTCCCGGCATGGGCGGCGATGCCACTCGAACAGCGCCACGACATCCTGCGCAACATCAGCGACGGCATACTTGCCCGGCTGGATGTGCTGGCTGAAGCAGAAAGCCTGGATTCGGGCAAAACCATCGCAGCCGCCCGCTTGGTGGATATCCCGCGTGCAGCCCTGAATTTCAAGTTTTTTGCAACCGCCTTGTTGCATTTTGCCTCTGAAAGCCACGCCATGCCGGGCGCCATCAGTTACACCCTGCGCCAGCCCCTGGGTGTGGTGGGCGGTATTTCTCCCTGGAATCTGCCCTTGTATTTGTTTACCTGGAAAATTGCGCCGGCATTGGCTGCGGGCAATTGTGTGGTAGGCAAACCTTCCGAGATTACGCCGCACACGGCCTTTTTGTTGGGTGAAATCTGCACCGAGGCCGGCCTGCCTCCCGGCGTGTTCAATATTGTGCACGGGCTGGGGCCCCGGGCGGGCGAGGCTATCGTCCGGCACCCGGATGTGAAAGCCATTTCGTTTACCGGCAGTACACGCGCCGGCGCCGAGATCGCCCGAATTGCCGCGCCGATGTTTAAAAAGCTATCGCTCGAACTGGGCGGCAAAAACCCCAACCTCATCTTCGCCGATTGCGACTACGACCGCATGCTGGAAACCACCCTCGGATCGTCGTTCAACAACCAGGGGCAAATTTGCCTGTGCGGCTCGCGGATTTATATCGAGCGCTCGATATATGCCCGGTTCAAAAAAGATTTTGTGGAAAACGTACGCGCCATGCGCGTGGGTGACCCTGCCGACCCGAAAAGCCGGTTGGGTGCGGTGGTCTCGAAAATGCATTTTGAAAAAGTGCTGTCGTACATCGAACTGGCCAAACAGGAAGGCGGATCGGTGCTGTGCGGCGGGCATGCCGTCCAGCTTCCCGGCCGGTTGGCCGGCGGCTTTTACATTGCGCCCACGGTCCTTGAGGGCTTATCCCTGGAATGCCGGACCAACCAGGAGGAAATTTTCGGCCCGGTGGTGACCATCCAGCCTTTCGACTCCGACGACGAAGCGCTGGCCCTGGCCAACGGTGTTCCGTACGGACTGAGTGCTACTTTGTGGACGAACAATTTGAAGCGCACTCAACGCTTCGCCCGGGAATTACAGGCCGGTATCCTCTGGGTCAACTGCTGGCTGCTGCGCGACCTGCGCACGCCGTTTGGCGGGGTGAAACAGTCGGGCGTAGGCCGCGAGGGCGGCTGGGAGGCCATGCGGTTTTTTACGGAGGTGAAGAATGTGACGGTGGCGGAGTGAGGAGGAAGTTATCTGCTGCCAACAAACGCTTCAAAATTATCCCGGTTGACAACGCTGAAGGTGCTATCCGGGTAGGCGGCGGCAAAGGCTGCCGGAACACGGGCGTTTTTATCCTGCCATTTGAATTCGAAGGCATCCAACAGGCCGTCACGGTCTTCCAGGTAATCAATTTCGGCTTGCTGTTGGGTGCGCCAGAAGTAGCGGTTGGGTCGCAAGCCCCGGGCCTGCAAGTGTTTGAGCCGCTCGACAACGAGAAAATTTTCCCAGAGCGCGCCCTTGTCGACGCGCAAATCAACCGGCTGATACTGTTGAATGATGCTGTTCCGGATACCGATGTCGTAGAAAAAAATCTTGTTCTTTTTGCCGATTTCATTGCGCAGGTTTCGACTGAACGGTGGCAGGCGAAAAATGACGAAGGCTTTTTCCAATAGGTCAATGTAGCGTTCTACGGTCTGGCTGCTGATTTTAAGGCTGGTGGCCAACTCGTGGTACGACACCAACTGACCGATCTGAAGGGCGAGCAGTTGAAGGAGTTGCACCAACACATCCGCCCGCTTGAGATTCTCGAATTCCAGCACGTCCTGGTACAGGTACCTGCTGCTCAGGTTGTCGAGCAGGATGCCGGCATCGGCCTCGGAGGCAAAGGCGATGTCGGGATACAGTCCGAAACGAAGCCAAAAATCGAGTTGAGCCTGGCGCTCGACGGGGTTGAATACCTGCCCGAGTTCGCTGTAGGAAAGGGGAAAAAGTTCAAAGGTCAGGGCGCGGCCGGTTAGCGCTTCGGAGGAGCGTTTGGCCAGTTCAAAACTGGACGACCCCGTGGCGATGATCTGGATTTCCGGAAAGGTGTCGGCCATTAATTTCAGCACTTCTCCAATCCCCGGTACGTACTGCGCTTCGTCGAGCACCACGAGTTTTTTATTCCCGATATATCGCTGGAGCACCGCTGGTTCGCGCACGGACAAGGCCGATTGCACGGATTGGATTTCGCAGTTCAGGTATAAGCCTGCATCCCCCAGTTGGGCCAAAAAAGTTTTGGACAAGGTGGTTTTTCCCACCTGCCGGGCGCCGTACAGTATCAGAATTTTACCCCGGTAAAGCCACTGCTCCATCTGGGCGGCCAGGTGTCGTTTGATAAATTTTTGCATCTAACTTTAAGTTTTTAGTATGAATTTTTAAAGTTAAGTTGCAAAAATAACGCTTTTTTCAAGAAAACACTCCGGCTCTCACTCCACCAGCACAAACCCCGCCCAATAATACGGATCCAGTCCCGCCTCCCGCAGTTCCTTCTGCGCCGCCCGAAACGCCTCCGGAATTTCCATCTTTTCCTCCAGCCATTTTTTATAAAACGTCGTCATCAGCAGCGAGGTCTGCTTGTCGGGCACCTGCCACAGCGACATGATGAGGTACTTCGCCCCCGCGATTTTGAAGGCTCGTTGAAGGCCGTACACGCCCTCGTTGCCCTGGATGTCGCCTAAGCCGGTTTCGCAGGCCGAGAGCACCACGAGTTCGGTGTTCGAGAGGTTCATCTGGCTGATCTCGTAGGCGGTAAGGATGCCGTCCTCCAGGCCTTCGCGGATGGGCTTGCCGGTTTGCCAGGCGTGGTTGCCCCCGGCGAGGATGAGGCCGGAGCGGATCATGGGGTGGTCGCTGATTTTGAAGACGGGTTCGGTGGCGCCGAACGTCGGCGAGGTTTCAAACCTCGCCGACGTTGATTTCGGATCGGGGAAAAAGAAGCCGTGGGTGGCGAGGTGCAGCACGCGCGGTGAGGCTTTCCCGCCGGCACCGAGGGTTTTGAACGCTTCCTCGGTGGCAGCAAACCCGCGCCGGGTGTCGGACTGGAATCCGACGGCTTTCAGCGTTTTCTCCACACCGGACACCTCACGGTCGGTGAAGGGCAGGGCGTTCCAGGCGCCGGTGCGCAGGGTGGAGTCGGTGTAGGCGAAGCTCAATTCACCTCGGGAGGCAATCGAAACGGAATCCAGCCCGGCGTTTGCCTGGGACATGGCGGTGCTGTCCGAGTCGTACGCGATGCCGCCGAAAAGTACGGCATCGTTGGCGGCGGGTTTTATGGTGGTCGGGACGACGAGTTGGCGGGTGCTGCCGAGTTCGATAAGTTGATAACGGTCGGCCAGGGCTTGGATTTGTCCGGCAACCGGGATGGCCGCCAGGTTAATCCGGTTAAGTATTCCGGACGGAGAATAGTAGATTTTCCGACACCCTCCCAATTGTGCCTCCAGGGGTTTCCAGATCAGCGTATACAGGTTGTCAAACTGTTGAACCTGCACGGGCTTGACCCCCCGTGTGGCGTAAAGCCGCGAGGCAAGGGATGCCTGGTCGGTTGTGGAAATGTTTTGAAAAAGCCCTGACAGTTGTTTTTCTTCAAAAAGCGGAATGAACTTCAGTTGTTCGTCGCCGGAGCCTGTCCCGATTTCCCGGGGGCGTAGGAGCAGGGCTGCGTACAGTGTACTGTCGGTTTCTTTTTTGTCAAAATAGCGGTAATGCACAAATTCTACGGCGGCTTCTCCCGGTTTTAGGGCAGCCTGCACTTCCTGCCAGTTCACCTGGCGCATGGCTTCGCCGTAGCCGGCCACCGTGCGGGCGAGGTCTTTTTCGAGCATATTGGCGATTTCTTCCAGTTCGGCAACCTTGGAGCTGTCCCGTTCTGCTATGGGTTTGCTGTATTCTTTTGCCAGTCGGCGGCCATAGGATTTCAGCAGGTTGAATTTCTCAGTGGTTACCGAATCCAAATATGCCAGTCGTTTGACCTGGTTGGCGGCGTTTAGCAGGAAGCCTTTGTAAAAGATAGTGTTGTCGTAGCAGACAGGGGCTAAGTCGTTGTTGCCGGCCACTTGGATGAACGATAGGGTTTGGTTTTGGCTTTGCAAAAACGTGTTTAGGTAAATGTTCAACTCCCTTTCGGAAAGGTGCCTGAGGGCTTTTTCGATTTGGCGTTTGTGGATAGTGGACAGTTCGAGGAAATGGGGGAAGGCTTTATCAAATTGACCTATTCTCACATATAGAATCGTCAAGTTGCTCAGGCTTTTTGTATAATCTGGGTGTTCCTTACCCAGAGTTTTTTCCCGAATGACTTTGGATTCGAGATGGAGTGATTCAACTTTTTCATATTGGCCTTTTTCGTAGTACAATGCTGCCAGATTGTTAAGGTTTGAGGCGTAATTGGGATGTCCCCTGCCAAGGTTTTTTCCCCAAATAGATTGCGCTTCGAAGTAGAGCTGTTCAGCCTTGTCGTATTGGCCCATTTCAAGGTATGTATTTGCCAAGTTGTTCAGAGACCAGGAGTAATCAGGGTGTTCCATGCCGAGAACTTTCTTCCGAATAGTCATGGCTTCGAGGTAAAGTACTTCGGCTTTTTCATACTTACTCATCTCAAAATACAGTGTTGCCAGATTGTTTAAGATTAAGGCATATTCAGAATGTTCCTTGCCCAGAGTTACTTCTATAATGGCTTTCGCTTCGATGTAAAGTGGTTCCGCTTTTTCGTATTGGCTCAAATGCAGGTACAGTGTTCCCAAGTTGTTTAAACTTAAGGCGTAATGAGAATGCTTCCTGCCTAGGACTTTTTCCCGAATGGATTTAGATTCAAGGTAAAGCACTTCGGCTTTTTCGTATTGGCCCAAATTTTCATAGAGAACTGCGAGGTTATTCAAGGTACTCGCATAATTAGGATGTTCCCTACCCAGAACTATTTCTCGAATAGCCTTGGATTCGATGTAGATTAGCTCTGCTCTTTCGAATTGGTTCAACTCCGAATACATAATCGCCAGGTTATTCAGGCTTGAAGCATAATCAGGATGCTTCTTGCCTAGGGCTTTCTCCCGAATGGATTTGGATTCGAGGAAAAGTGGCTCGGCCTTTTTGTATTGGCCAATGTCTTTATAAAGAATCGCTAGGTTATTCAGGCTCCAGGCATAATCGGGATGTTCCATGCCTAAGGCTTTTGCCCGGATGGCTTTCGATTCCAGATACCACTTTTCGGCTTCAGCGTATTCGGTTTTAAAATAATAAACCCGCCCCCGGTTAAAACAACAACTCCCGTACGCAGCCGTCTCCCGCCCCAATTTTTCCAAAGCAAGTTTTTCAGCAGCAATATTGACTTCCAGCGCTTTGTCAAAATCTCTTTGGCCGGTAAGTGCACGGGAGACCCGTATGAGGCTATCCACCTCCCGCGCCACCGCCAGCGAGTCGGCATCTTGTGCTGTCGCAAAAAAAGAAAACAGGAAAAAGACAGGGAAAAGGAAGGTTGTTTTCATCAGGAAAGATTTTGGTGGGTGAACGGATGGGGGGCTTGCTAATTTTCAATTTAAAGATAGGAACAGGGTTTCACAGGCCCTCCATCCGGATAGCTGTTTTTTTTTGGCGGATACAATACAAGCGCAATGGATCAATTTTTACGACCTGCTCAACGGCCGGCGATAGCACGGACGGCTAGGGAGCGATGCGGTTTTTCACGGAGATGAAGCCGGTGCGGGTGGAAGCGTACTGTGGGAATTATGTATTTTTGTAAAAATTTCGGTGAATCATGACTGATTTGATTGCAGAAATATCCAAGCTCACTGTTGCAGAGCGGATTGCTTTGGTACAAGCTATTCTCCAAACAATTTCCAGCGATCCGGAGCAAGCATCGGAATCTTCGCTGACTGATGATCAATTAAATGAGATAAAAGCGCGTTCCGCCTCCATCGCTTCGGGTAATACCGCAACTGTTTCCTGGGAAAGTATCCAGGTCAAATTGAAGGAGCGCTATGGCTTATGAAGTCCGGCTGCATCCACTGGCGGAAATTGAAATTTGGGAAGCCGTGGATTGGTATGATGAACAACTGCCGGATTTAGGCAAGGCCTTTGCCCGTGAACTGGAACGGGTGGTTGCCGCCATTCGGTTGAATCCATTTCAATTTCCAGAAATTTCCCTGCACAAGCACAGCGCATTATTCAGGCGCTTTCCATTCATTCTGATTTTTGAAATCCGACTGGAAGTGATTTTTATTCTGGCTGTTTTTCATACAAGCCGTGATCCGGAGACTTGGAAACAGCGTTGATTAAGCGCGTAAGGGGCATATTTCTCTCCCCCCTCACCAATCCTTCTTCGTCCGGTCCGGCCGCGCTTTCGGCGGCAAGGCCCGGTAACGCCGGGCGTTTTTCTGTTCCTCTTCCCCGATGATGTTGTTCAGTTTTTGGCGGGCTGCTTCTGCGGTCATGGTACCGGACGGGGTTTCCCGTTTTTGGGGCGCCTGGGCGCGGTCTACGTAGTAGTTGCGGGGCGGCGGTGGCGGCGGGGGCGGTGGCGGTGGTGGGGGCGGGTCCTGTTTTTCATTCAGTTTGTTCCGGGCGATTTGCAGGTTTTTTTTGCCGTCGGCGCGGTTGGGCTTCAGGCGGAGACTACGTTGGTAGGCGGTGATCGCTTCGCGGTATTTTCCCTGCTGCAGGTATGCGTTCCCAAGATTGAAGTTAGCGTCCGATCGTACTTGTACCGAGCTGCGGCTCAACGCTGCGGCCTGGTAATGCCGGATAGCGGCATCCAGGTTGCCTTGCTGGTAGGCGGCATTGCCGGCGTTATAGGCCGCAATGGGATCGCCGGAAGCTTCCTGGTAGGCTTTTTCGGCCTCCTGGTATTTTTTCTGATCGTATAATTTATCGCCCTGGCGGAGTTCGCTGTGCGCGGAAGATTGGGCGTGGAGTGGGAGGTTTATCAGAAAGAGCAGGAATATCGGTAAGACTTGCCAACCCCGGCCCCACGCCCAACCCCTCCCCCCGAGGGGAGGGGGGCATGCCCTCACGCATAATTTAGATTGGAATGAGGGCGAACTCCCCTCCCCTCGGGGGCTCACGATTACCCACAAGTTGGTTGCAATGCTTTTAAAAGGATCGAAATCGACGGGGCATTTTTCGCAAATTGCGCTCTGCCGGGTCAACCCCACCCCCGACCCCTCCCCAAGGGGGAGGGGAGCCGTAGCGTCGACCGCTTTTTTTAC
>CAZAEZ010000014.1:0-11706 GCA_964484205.1 uncultured Saprospiraceae bacterium
GTCGATTTCGATCCTATTAAAAACTTTTCAACCGACTTGTGGGTAATCGGGAGCCGCTGGGGGAGGGGATGGGGGTGGGGTTGATACGCGGAAAGCCAAAAAATTTAAACTCAACGGATTTGTGTGTAATGGGCAGGCTCAAAGCCGTAGGGCGAGTGCTTGCACAGCCCGTCAAACATACGGAGGCCACGGAGAGTCAAACTCCGTGGCCTCCGTATTTCCGTGGTAAAAATTTGGAATCGTCTATGGTTGCGAGGACTTATGACACGCCCTCATATTATGCGAAAAGAGATGGCAGGATAATGCCTTGGGCTACTGCCCGTCCTGCTCAAAATTGAGTTTAAACCCGATCCGCTGGTTTTCGTCGGGCCGGTCGTCGTCGTAGTCTTCCCATTCGGTGACTTCGGTAATAAACCCTTCCAAATGGCGGATGACGTAGGGTTCTTTTATTTCCTCCGGTCGGTAAATGGCGAGGGTTTTGGGTGGCTGCGGCTGCCCGTATTTTTCGATGTACGGGTAATTGATCAGCACCAGGATTTTCCCGTTGAACAGTTGTTGGTACACCAGCGAGCCGTTTTGTTTGATCAGGTCACGGTGCAGGCCTTCGCCTACGGGTTCGCCCAGGCCGCTTTTTGTGCTGCCCAGGGTAAGCACCACGGCTTCCAGGTTTTTAATTTCGGAGCGTTCTTCGACGGTGCAGGGCAGGGCGGCGGTCTCCACTGCTTTTTGGAGTAGATCGACCAGATCTTTTTTTAATTTTTTGTGCCAGTGCGCGCGGTATTGTGTGGCATTGCTGACGACTTCTTTGTAGCGTTCCACTTTGCGCCGGAAGTTTTGGTAGTCTTGTTCGGTGAATGTCATGTAGGGCGAACCTCCGGTTCGCTTTTTTTGCAACGCAAACCGCTGGTTCGCGCGGGTTATTCAATCCGGTACGCGAATATAAAAATAACCCCCGGCTTGCTCAGCAAACCGGGGTGTTTTGCGATTGACTGTGGAGTGGAACTATTTACAGTTCAAACTTCGAATAGAAAAAAATAGATTAAGCGGTGCTGTGTTAAGTCTGCAATTCTGGCTCCTGGCAATAGGGATTTAAATAACTATATTTGAATTTGAATACATATCCCATGCGCATTATCCTTTTCCTCTGCCTTTTCCTGACTTCTTCAGGAGCCCCGGCTCAATCACTTTACTATGTCCATCAAAATGCCGGAGGCGGTTCTCAAACAGGCACATCCTGGGCCGACGCTTTTCCCGATCTCCAACAAGCACTTGCGGTTGTAAATTACGGCGATACAGTCTGGGTTGCGGCAGGGATTTATGTGCCTACAGCCACTACAGACCGCACGGTATCGTTCGTGCTGGTCGACGGCGTCAAACTGTATGGCGGCTTTGCCGGCACGGAAACTGAATTGACACAACGCAATATTGAATTAAACCACACGATCCTGAGCGGTGAAATTGGCACACCTGGCGAGCGTACCGACAACGTGTACCATGTGGTTCGTGGAAAAGGATTAGGCGAAGAGACGCTGTTGGATGGATTCTATATTCGGAATGGATATTCTTACACCGATTTTACGCCAATCCCACTTGATCGCTATGGCGCCGGCCTGTTATTAGAAGGGGCTGATGGAATACTTGATTCCAGGCCTAATATTCATAACTGTTTTTTTGAGAACAACCAGGCGCAGGAAGGTGGCGCTATATGTATAACATGGAGCGATTTCGGCAACCCGGCCCAAGGTCAGAACCTTGTGAATCCTGTTATTAGAAATTGCACATTTAGCCGAAATCTGGCTTCGCGCTTCGGTGGTGCGCTCTACAAAAATGGGCCCTCCGGTATTGATTCATTCCTTCTGGAGGATTGCCTTTTTCTCGATAACAAGGCATTTTCCGGTAAGGGAGGGGGCATTTACTTTAATTCGTCAGCGGGCTCCAATGTAGTTATGCGCCGTTGTTTATTTGAACGCGACTCTGCTTTTGGCGATGCCGGAGGCGGAATTGCGTATGCAGGTACGCCCCCGGATTCGAGCATTGCCAGTTTAGTTCTGGACTCCTGCGTATTCCGGGGAAATGTAGCCTTAGAAGGCGGCGGACTTTTCTATGATGGATTTAGTAACCCGGGTATTGGAAATTCATTTTATTGCCAGATTCGGAATTGTCGGTTTGAGGAGAATTTGGCGAGAAGTACAAATGGATCTGCGTATTATATTCTTTTTCATAATGAAGGTCTATTATCAATAGAAATTGAAAACTGTCTTTTTCAGGGAAATTTAGCACTTGACATAACCACGCTAATTGATGTCTCGCAAAATGCTGAAAGCAATCTTTATGTTAATCGCAGCATATTTGCTAACAACATAGACAAAAACGGCCCAGATCGATTATGTATGGCCATCAACCACGGTGGCGGTCTCAATAACATTGTCAATACTGAAATTACCAATTGTCTTTTCTACGGAAACGGTGGCGGTGTGGCATCCACCTCCGGCGCCAGAAATTATAGCACTACCCAAATTGTCAATTGCACTTTTTTTGATAACAACGAATACATTTTTGTCAAAACCTGGGATACGTTATTCAATCAGCCCAATGGTTATTTTAATGATTTTTTATAGACAATTGTATAATTTGGGAACCTAATACCGACCTGCGTAAAATGTTCTATAACAATAAACCCCTTACTATCAACATGACGGGATACCGTATCAATAATTCCCTTTTAAACTTAACGGATAGCGTCAGTGTACCGGGGGCCGAACAGGCGTTTCAATTGGGAAATATTTGGGGAAGTTTCCCAGGTTTTCAGGATTCGCTTGCTGGCGATTTCCGCTTGCTGGCTTGCTCGCCTGCGGTAAATAAGGGGAATAATCAAGTTGTTATCAACAATAATCTTGACACCGACTTGGATGGTTTGCCCCGAATCCGGTATGGCCGTGTAGATTTGGGCGCCTACGAACAGCAGGATTCTTGCCTGATCATTTCCACCAATGAACCTTCAGGCAACTTGCCACTAACCGTTTGGCCAAATCCTTCGACCAATAACTTTATCCAATTTGCGCTTCCAATTGAAGATCAGCGGGAAGGGCTACTCCAAGTGTTCAATGTTCAGGGACAACTCGTAGTTCAAAAGGAAATGCAAGTTGCAGCCCAAAACTACCTTAATCTGGAAAGTTTGCTTGCTGGTTTTTACACCATACGGCTAGAATTTTCCGGCGGGATATTTACCGGGAAATGGGTTCGATTGTAACGCGAACCGCTGGTTCGCGCGGGTTAAAAATTCCGGCTCGCTGTAACGCGAACCGCTGGTTCGCGAATATAAAACGAACCCCCGGCTTGCAGGCAAACCGGGGGCAGGTTACGTTTTTAAAGCGCCGCTGCGCGCCGCCGCGAACCGGAGGTTCGCGTTACCGGACAAACAAAATCTCGCGGTATTTCACCAAAGGCCAGTACTGATCGTCAACGATGCCTTCGAGCGCATCCACCGCTTCACGGATGGTCTCCATTTGCGGTTTCACCTCGTCGCAGAGCAAGTGGGCCTCTTCGTGCAGATCGTCGGTCGCGTGGGCTTTTTCCAGTGCTTTGCGCATTTTGTTAAGCCCTTTTGAAATGACGGCTACATTGTCGTTGATCCGTTCCAGCTTCTCTTTCTGGTAGCCGGCCGAATCGTCCAGGCCAATAACTTTCAGCGAAGCGATATTGTCGGCCAGTTCGGTCTGGTAGCGAATCACGGCCGGCATCACCGAGGAATTCACCAGTTCTTCCAGCGTTTGCGCCTCAATGTCCAGTTTGGTGCAATACGCGTGCAGTTGAACGTTCAGGAAGGCATCCAGCTCCCGCTCGTTCAGTACCCCGGATTTTCCGAAAAAGTCCTGCGCATGTTTCGTGCGCAATACTTCCAGTGCGGCGGGGGTGTTGGTGTGGTTCGAAAGGCCGCGTTCGGCGGCTTCTTCCCGCCATTCATCGGAGTAGTTGTTGCCTTCGAAAAGGATGGATTTCATTTTGCGGATGTAGTTTTTCAACACCATCAGGATGGCCTCCTCTTTTTCGGTGCCTTTGGCCATCAGTTTGTCTACGTCACTTTTGAAATCAGTCAGTTGCAGACCCATCATCGTGTTCATGACGGTCATCGGGCCGGCGCAGTTTTGCGAGGAGCCGACGGCGCGAATTTCAAATTTATTGCCCGTGAATGCAAACGGCGAGGTGCGGTTGCGGTCGGTGTTGTCGAGTTCCAGGTTGGGCAATTTGCTGATCAGGTCGATCGCGCGTTGCACGGCGGCGTCGTCGGTTTTTTTGCCGTTGGCAATCTGGCCGAGCAATTTGGTCAGTGCCTGGCCGATAAACACCGAAATGATGGCCGGGGGGGCTTCGTTGGCGCCCAAACGGTGATCGTTGCCCGCGTGTGCGATACTGGCGCGCAGGATGTCGGCGTGTTTGTACACCGCCATGATGGTGTTTACAAAAAAGGTCAGAAAGCGCAGGTTGCGGCTCGGCGTATTGCCGGGGGAAAGCAGGTTGACGCCGGTGTTGGCGCCCATGCTCCAGTTGTTGTGCTTGCCCGAGCCGTTGATGCCGGCAAAAGGTTTTTCGTGAAACAACACCCGCAGTTTATGGCGGCGCGCCACGCGCTCCATCACGTCCATGAGCAATTGGTTGTGGTCAATGGCCACGTTGATCTCTTCAAACACCGGCGCCACTTCGTACTGGCCGGGTGCCACTTCGTTGTGCCGGGTGCGTACCGGAATGCCCAGTTTGTGGCTTTCGATCTCCAGGTCGCGCATGAACAGGTACACCCGTTCCGGAATAGAGCCGAAGTAGTGGTCTTCGAGTTGTTGGTTTTTAGTTGCCGGGCGGCCCAGGAGGGTACGGCCGGTGAGTGCCAGGTCGGGGCGGGCGTTGAACAGGGCATCATCCACAACAAAATATTCCTGTTCCCAGCCAAGGGTGGCGGTTACCTTGGTCACCTTGGGGTCGAACAGCTGACAAACCGGCACGGCCGCATTTTCCAGGAAATTCTGCGAACGGAGCAAGGGCAGTTTGTAGTCTTGCGCGCGCCCGTCGAAGGTTACGAAGATCGTCGGGATGCACAACGTTTTGCCTTCGCCGACCTGCATGATGAACGCCGGGCTGCTGGGATCCCAAACGGTGTACCCCCGCGCTTCAAACGTGCTGCGCATACCGCCGGAAGGGAAGGAGGAGCCGTCGGGTTCTTGCTGCACCAAAGCGCCGCCGGTGAATTCCTCGATCACACGCCCATCGTGCGTCATGGTGAAAAACGAGTCGTGTTTCTCTGCCGTCTTGCCGGTCAGCGGTTGAAACCAGTGGGCAAAGTGCGTACAGTTTTTCTCTTGTGCCCACTCTTTCATACCGGCGGCAATCACGTCGGCCAGTTCACGGCTGAGTTTCTGGTGGTTTTGGACAGCGGCTTTAACCCCCAGGTAAGCGTTTTCCGGCAAATGTTTTTTCATGGCCTCTTCGCCAAATACATTTTCGCCGAAATAGGAGGCAATGTTGGAACTTCCGTTTTCACTGAACTCACCGGGCAAGGGTTCCAGGCGGTTTTCAATGGTTTGCAGTGCGTTGAATCGTGATAGGGACATATCGTAGTGATGAATGATGAGTGATGAATTGTCAGGTCCAAAACAGGCAACTTCCCGACCGGCCGAATGGCAGCAGGTCAGGCGGTTTGATGGTCATTTGGGCAGTGAAAATTGACAGGGAGTGATTTGAAATATAATTCCGACGGGGTTCCGGTCGCTGTTTCAGCGAAAATTGGTAGATTTTGATGTCTTTTAGCGAAATGCCGGGTTTCAAAATGTAGCTTTTAGATTGTTTGGCTACCGAATTCTTCTAATTGGGACAAAATTAGGTTGATTTTTAGCGACATTTTAGTTTTTGGTGATTTTTATTGCGAAATAAATTCGGGGTTCGTCCCAATAATTTTTTTATTATGAATTTATTTAAAACTATAAAGTTTTGAGGTTTTCGGGTTTTTCTAAATTTTAGAATAAGCCTGTTCTGCTCCGGGGCTTTTTGTTCGCCCATTCGTACGGCAAGAGCATTTTTGTATGCTGTACGAGTTGCCCGCCTGTTGCGCTCAATGCTCCTGCATATACGTCGACACGAATTCCTGTAAATCCGCGCCGTGTACATTTCGGGCCAGAAGGCGCCCTTCCGCGTCGAGGAGATAATTGGACGGAATATATTCGAACTTGAGCGATTGCCGTACCGGAGAAAGATCGCCCAGGAGATCAGAAACATTCGGCCAAATGGCTCCGTCTTTCCGTAAGGCGGCTTCCCATGCCTCCCGGCTGCTATCGATTGATACGCCCAATACATTAAATCCCTGATCGTGATACTGGTCGTACAGCGGGCGTATAATTTCCTTCATTTCGCGGCGGCAGGGTGCACACCAGGAGGCCCAAAAATCAACAAGCAGCAACTGCGACCGCAAATCTTTCAGCGACAGGGTATCCCCGGCAGGCGTCGGCAGGGCAAAGTCGGGCATGAGCGCCCCCTTCAGGACAGGCAACCGCGAGGGGGTGAGGTAACTGGCAAGTTGCTCCACCCAGGGATGCCCGGCCGCCCGGCTGCGCAACCGGTCCAACACGGTGAGATAAAACTCCGGCTGATCGCGAAAATCATTGATGGGCGCACACAGGCGCAGGGCTGCAAATACGGGCAGTGGCGCCTGCGCCGTATCCAGGAATGTAAATAATGCCGCGTTGGTTTTTTGTTGGCCTTCCGTGTTTCCATGGTCGGACCATTCCGTTTCCGAATCGGGAGGTGACTTCCTGCGCTCAAATTCCCGGTACAACGGCAGCCGCGCATCGCGTAGTTGCAACAGCTGCCGGCTTTCCGGGTGGGCTTCGCCCAGTTGGTAGCTGCGAGTCAATTCCCAGGCATTGCCCTGCACCCGGGTCGTACTGCCGGGCGCCAGCACCAGACAAACATAGTTTTCAGCCGGAAGCGGATCGGCAATTTCATTGCGGTAATGACTGCCCTCCGGCTGAATAAACAAAAGGTAAATTCCTTTCTCGTGCAGCCAACTCAGGTCCCGAAACTGAAATGAGCCGTCAGGCGCCAGCTTTGCAGAGTCTGCCACGGCGCCCTCGTAAGACGCGATCAGTTGGGTGTAATACTTGGGTTGCACCAGGTACAGCATTGGGCGCCAGCCTTCGCGAAGGGCAATTTGACCTGAAAGTGTAGTTGTTGATGCAGTGTTTTGCGTACAAGCGGTTTGCCAAAAAAGCAGGGCAAACAAAAAAAATGGCGGCAGTATTCGTCCGGGCATGGCAGTAGTATTTTGTAAGGCAAAGGTAAAAGCCCTTGTAACTGCCCGGCAGGCCTGATTCGTGCAAACATGGTACTTTTCAGGGCCCGATGAGGTCGGTTGTTTCGGGTTTTCGAAGGTATCGCAACAAACCCGGCCTCAAGCCGCTATTTTACCCGACTTTTGCCCCGGAACAATTACCAGTCAACTATGGGATTCCGCTCTGCACTCATCTACCCCTTCGCCCAATATATTGGCCGCAGCATCCGCCGCATGGCCGCTAATGCCGTGGCCGACCAGGAAAAAATAATGCACCAACTCCTGGCTCGCGCCCGCCAAACGGCCTTTGGCCGCGATCACCGTTTTTCAGAAATTAAAACCTATGCGGAATTTACCCAGGCGATTCCCATTCGCGATTACGAGGAATTGAAACCCTACATCGAGCGCATAAAAACCGGCGAGCGCGACATACTCTGGCCTGGCCTGCCCGCCTATTTCGCCAAAACCTCCGGCACCACCTCCGGCGCCAAATACATCCCCATGAGTCGCGAAAGTACCCCCCTCCACTTCGGCACCGCCCGCGATGCGCTTTTCAATTACTTTGCCCGCACCGGTAATGGCCGCTGGCTCGACGGCAAACTCATCTTCCTCTCCGGCAGTCCCGAAGTGGAAGACACCAACGGCATCCCGACCGGCCGCCTGAGCGGCATCAGCAACCATCTGGTACCTGCCTGGCTGCGCACGAATCAGATGCCCAGCTGGACAACCAACTGCATCGACGACTGGGAGGAAAAAGTCGAACGCATCGTCGACGAAACGCTCGGAGCCGATATGCGCCTGATCTCCGGTATTCCGCCCTGGGTGCAGATGTACTACGAACGCCTGCTGGCACGCTCGGGCAAAAAAACGATCCGCGAACTGTTCCCCAATTTCTCGGTATTCGTCTACGGCGGCGTCAATTTCGAGCCCTACCGCGCCAAACTGGAAGAACTCGTCGGCGCCCGCATCGACACCGTGGAAACCTACCCGGCTTCCGAGGGCTTCATTGCGTTTCAGGATTGCTGGCCGGCCGAGGGACTGCTGCTCAACACCCGCGCGGGCATATTTTTCGAATTCGTGCCCGCCGACGAAATTTTTAAGGAAAATCCCACCCGCATCTGGCTTCGCGACGTGGAACTTGGCGTCAACTACGCGCTCATCCTGCACACCAACGCCGGCCTCTGGGGCTACAACATCGGCGACACGGTGCAGTTTGTTTCCAAAAATCCGTACCGGATCGTCGTCTCCGGCCGGATCAAACATTTTATTTCCGCCTTCGGTGAACACGTCATCGGGAAGGAAGTGGAAGAAGCGCTGTTGCCGGTGGCCAATGCTGTCGGGGTTCGCATCGTGGAGTTCACCGTGGCGCCACAGGTCAATCCGCCCGAAGGCGGGCTGCCCTACCACGAGTGGTTTATCGAATTTGATACCCCGCCGGCTGACCTACCGGAATTTGCCGCTGCCGTCGACCAGGCGATGCGCGAACAAAATATCTACTACGACGACCTGATCACCGGCAATGTGTTGCGCCCGCTGGTGCTGCGTTCCTTAGCCCGCAATGCCTTCCGGGACTACATGAAGACCCAGGGCAAACTGGGCGGGCAAAACAAGGTGCCGCGGTTGGCGAACGACCGGAAGATTGCGGATTTGCTGTAACGCCAACTGGTAGTTGGCGAGACAAAACCTGTCAGGTGGAATTTTTCAAAAAACAGCCCCGCCGCGGCGGGGCTGTTTTTTGAAAAATTCCACCTGACAGGTTAGGGGATGAGGCCCTTCCAGAAATTCAAACATCCGGGCATCCTATCCGTTATCTGTGACCGATATATTCCATATTCATGTACTTTTGCTTGGGCTTGAACAACAGGAGCCTGTTATTATGAGTAAAAAAGCGTTCAAACTCGCCGAAATAAATCAGGCAGTAAATTTTGATGAGCCGATAGGTCCAGACCACTCATTTTTTACAGATTTTTCTCATGTCCGCGGAGATTTTGAGGAACAGGTCGTTTATGCCAACCTCAATGTGGATATCGATGAGGACCGGCTGACATTCAACCCCGAAATTAATGGTCAAAACAAAGTGACCTTTTTTCTTGGAGGAATGCGCGGCAGCGGAAAAACCTCTGAATTGCAGAAATACGCGAAGAAACTCGCACACCCGGATTGTTTTTTCTGCGTCGTATGCAACATTGACGAAGAACTCGATCTGAATAATCTTGAGTACATGGATATTTTAGTTTTTCAATTGGAAAAACTGACGGACGCCATGCGTAAGCAAAATATCCGCATTGACAGTGGCGCTATGAAAAGCCTGGAAAAATGGTTTGCAGAAACGGTCAAGGAGGTAAACCGTTCGATAACCGGTGAAGCGGGCATTGAGATTGGCGGTGAAACCAAGGCGGGGTTTTGGAACATCCTCAATATTTTCGGATCGCTCAAAGCAGGAATGAAGGGAAGCCATGAACGGGCTACCAGCGTACGCACTACGTTGAAAAATCGATTCGATGATTTTGCAAGCCAGTTCAATTTATATGTGGAAGAGGCCAATGCCGCGATCCGGCAAAAAAAATTAGGACAGGAAATTCTTTTCATCGTAGATGGTCTGGAGAAAACCATGACCTCTGACACCCGCCGGAAAATCATTTTGGATGAAACCAACCGTATTCGTCAGATTGAAGCGTACACCTTGTTTACCCTGCCCATCGAATTGATGAAAGAGCGGCAACTGTTGCAGCATTACTTTTTTGTAGAAACTTTTCCCTTTGTCAAGATTGTAGAAAAAAACGGCAGAAAACGGCCGGCTGCCATTGAAACGTTCAAAGAATTTGTATTCAAACGTTTAGATAAAAGCTTGTTTGAAAACGAGACGCTTGTTGAGGAAGCCATTTGTTACAGCGGCGGCAGCCCGCGTGAATTGCTTAAAATTCTGAAAACGGCTAATATCTACGCCAACCGGACCAAAGGCATTATCGACAAAGCTGCGCTCGACAAAGCCCTGCGGCGCCTGGCCAACCAAACGGCTCAATTCGTTCGACCGGAACAATGGGCGAAAATCAAAGAAGTCGTGGACAATAACGCCAAACAAAATGGAACGCCCTTCGATACGACCATCCAGGAATTGCTCGAACGGCTCATCCTGATGGAATATAACGACGGCAATTACAAACGCCCCAACCCAATACTGGAGCTATCGGACGCGTACAAGCAATATGTCAAAACAACTAAATGAAGAACTGCAATACCTCGCTAATGCCATTGAGGGCGATACCTTTCATTTCGTAGTTGTACAATGGAAGCACTTTGATTTGGTGCGCCAGACCAAAGATTTTCTCCGCCTGCAATTTCCCGAACGCACGGCCTTGTCCTTAAACGTGGCGGACGAAAATTATGAGTCGCTGATGGATAAAATCTACACACAGGGCAGCGGCCTGGTTTTTCTTGATGATTTTGAAGCCTTGCTTGCCGATCCGGACTTCTATGTCCCGTTTAACCAACGCCGGGGAAAAATGGCCCGCCTCGCGCTAAGTATGATTTGTTTTGTCCCGCCCGGCGAAAAATACCTGGAATATTGCGCCACCCGCATACCCGATTGGTGGTCGGTACTTACGCTGCTGGCCGAATTGGAGCCCCCCCCAAAAAAACCGGAAACGCAAGCACAATTTCAGGAGAACTTTCACCAATCCACCCTTGCAGGTACGGGGCAGGAGAATCGCCTGGACGAAATCCGGCGCCTGAAAGACCGTATTTTGAAAACGGAAATCAAAGCTGCCAATGCCAGCCTGCTTGACAGCCTGTACAGACATGCTTTAGAGCTTTGCGAAACCGCCGGCCTGTACCAGGAAGGACTGAATACAACCAACGACTGGCTAAAACAGGCTTTTACGCTGGAGTATGAACACAAGTCACCGGAAACGTTTGCAGAAATACTCGATCGACTCGGCAGGTTTGCGCAAGACCTCGGCCATTATGACCGCGCAGCCCGTCTCATGGAAAAGGCGCTGGCCTTGGATTTGAAAAATTTCGGAGCGGACCATCCAACCGTTGCCGTGAGCCAATCGAACTTAGCCACCGTTTACCGGAATTTGGGCTTGTACGAAAAAGCGCGGGACTTGCTGGAATCCGCGCTGGCATCGGCAGAGAAAAGTTTCGGAAAAGACCATCCAACCGTTGCCGTGAGCCAATCGAACTTAGCCACCGTTTACCGGAATTTGGGCTTGTACGAAAAAGCGCGGGACTTGCTGGAATCCGCGCTGGCCTCGGATTTGAAAAATTTCGGAAAAGACCATCCAAACGTGGCCGTGAGCCAATCGAACTTAGCCACCGTTTACTCCGATTTGGGCTCGTACGAAAAAGCGCGGGACTTGCTGGAATCCGCGCTGGCCTCGGATTTGAAAAAT